>NZ_OAOD01000024.1 GCF_900205925.1 Clostridium peptidivorans
TCAAACTCTCAATTTAAAAGTTTAATCTGTTTCGCTCATCGCGTTTCTTAACATTTAACTGTTAAGTAATTGACTGGTTTCTATTCTCTGTTCAATTTTCAAAGACCCTGTCGCTCCAACCGACTTTTATATAGTAACATTTCTGTTTCTTCTTGTCAACAACTTTTTAAAATCTTTTTTAAAAAACTTTGTCGACTTGTCTGTCGTTTTTTGTGACGACATGTGTTATTTTATCATCTATACACTATTCTTCTATTATTATATCCGTTGTTATAGATTAATATACTTATATTTCATTATTTTTCTTACTTTTTCTTGATTTTTCTCATATTGATACACCAGAAAAAGTTGTACTTGAATTTAAATATAAAAACGTCCTTTAATTAGATTAAAGGACGTTTTTATATTTAAATTATTCAGTTTCTATATCAGTTTCTATAGAGGTATTTATTTTTGCAATTGCCAATACCTTTTCATTTTCTTCTGTTTTCATCAAGGTAACACCCATAGCATTTCTACTTGTTATGCTTATATCTGAAGCTAATATTCTTATAGCAATATTACTACTATTAATAAGCATAATTTCATCTTCATCTTTTACAATTCTTGCTGCAGTTATCTTACCTGTCTTTTCCGTAACTTTATAAGTGATTAGTCCTTTACCACCCCTACTTTGAACCTTATATTCGGATAGGTGCGTTCTTTTTCCAAATCCATTTTCACTAACCACCAATACATCTTTATCCTCTTCCACTATATCCATACCTACAGCTATATCACCTTTTCTCAAGGTAATAGCTCTTACTCCTGTAGCTGTTCTTCCCATAGGTCTTATATCTTTTTCACTAAATCTTATGGCAAATCCATCTGCAGTTACTATAAATATCTCTGCATCTCCTCTTGTTTTCTTAATCTTTAGTAATTCATCATCTTCTCTTAAGTTTATAGCATTTAATCCATTTTTTCTTATAGAAGAAAATTCCCTTAATGGAGTTTTCTTAATGACTCCATTTTTAGTACCCATTATCAAATATCCCTCATCATTTAAATCCTCTATAGATATAACTTCTCTAACACTTTCATTAGGATTTAATGGTATAAGATTAATAAGATTAATTCCTTTTGCTACTCTTCCTGCATCAGGTAATTCATAACCTTTAAGTTTATATACTCTACCTAAATTAGTGAAGAATAGTAAATTACTATGAGTAGATGTTACAAATATTCTTTCTATAAAATCATCTTCTTTAGTGGTCATAGCCTGAATTCCTTTTCCCCCTCTTTTTTGTGAGGAATATGCATCAGAAGAAATTCTCTTTATGTATCCTGAGTGAGTTAAAGTTATAACCACTTCTTCTTCTTGTATTAGATCTTCTATATCTATTTCATCTATTCTCTTTTCAATCTGAGTTCTTCTTTCGTCTCCATATTTGTTTTTTATTTCATTTAGTTCATCTTTTATAATACTTAGAACCATCTCTTCACTATTTAATATCTCTTTTAAATGATTAATCGTATTTAAGAGCTCTGCATATTCTTCTTCTATCTTAGCTCTTTCTAGACCTGTAAGTCTTTGAAGCCTCATATCAAGAATGGCTTGAGCTTGTTTTTCAGATAATCCAAATTGAGTTATAAGTCCATTTCTAGCTTCTTCGGTGTTTTTAGAACCTCTTATTACTTTTATTACTTCATCTATGTGGTCTAATGCTATTCTTAATCCCTCTAAAATATGAGCACGTGCTTCTGCTTTATCTAGCTCAAACTTACATCTTCTTCTAATTACTTCTTTTTGAAATTCTATATAATAAACTAACATTTGCTTTAAATTTAAAACTTGAGGCTCATTATTTACAAGTGATAACATTATTATTCCGAAGGTATCCTGCATTTTTGTATGTTTATAGAGTTGGTTTAAAACAATATTAGCATTAGCATCTCTTTTAATTTCTATTACTATTCTCATACCATCTCTATCAGATTCATCCCTAATATCAGAAATTCCTTCTATTCTCTTATCTTTTACTAATTCAGCCATATTTTCTATAAGCTTTGCTTTATTTACTTGATAAGGCAATTCTGTTACTATAATTCTTTGTCTTCCCTTTTCTTCTTCTTCTATTTCTGCCTTAGATCTTATAATTACTCTTCCTCTACCAGTTTCATAAGCCTCTCTTATTCCACTAGTTCCAAGTATTATTCCTGACGTTGGAAAATCCGGGCCTTTTATTTTAGACATTAAATCTAATACTGTAGTATCAGGATTATCTATTAATAGATCTATTCCTTCTATTACTTCTCCTAAATTATGAGGAGGTATATTTGTAGCCATACCTACCGCTATTCCTGATGACCCATTAACTAAAAGATTAGGAAAACGTGAAGGAATTACTTCTGGTTCCTTTTCAGAACCATCAAAATTTGGCGTAAAATCTACAGTATTTTTATTAATATCCCTTAACATTTCTACAGCAATTTTACTCATTTTAGCTTCAGTATATCTCATAGCTGCTGCAGAATCACCATCTACAGAACCAAAATTACCATGACCGTTTACCATCATGTATCTTATAGAAAAGTCTTGAGCCATTCTTACTAAAGCATCATAAACAGAAGAATCACCATGAGGATGATATTTACCTAATACATCTCCAACTATTCTTGCGCACTTTCTATAGCTTTTATCTGGAGAAAGACCTAATTCATACATGGAATATAATATTCTTCTGTGCACAGGTTTTAAACCATCACGCACATCAGGAAGCGCACGGCCTACTATAACACTCATAGCATAATCAATATAGCATCTTTTCATTTCTTGTTTTATATCTACTTCTAAAACTTTACCCTCATTGAACATTCATCTCTCACCTTCCAACTATATATCAAGGTTACTAACTTTTTTAGCATTTTCTTGTATAAATTCTCTTCTAGGCTCTACCTTATCACCCATAAGTATAGTAAATATTTCGTCTGCTGCCATAGCATCTTCTACCGTTGCTTTAAGTAAAATTCTTTGTTCTGGATTCATAGTAGTTTCCCAAAGCTGCTCAGCATTCATTTCTCCAAGACCTTTATATCTTTGAATATCTGTATTATTATCCCTTCCACCTATATCAAATAGTATTTTTTCTAATTCCTTATCTGAATAAACATATTGCTCTTTTTTGTTCTTAGTCACCTTATATAACGGTGGTTGCGCTATATAAACATGCCCTTGCTCCACTAACTCTCTCATATATCTATAGAAAAAAGTAAGTAGTAGTGTTCTTATATGTGCACCATCTACATCTGCATCTGTCATTATTATTATTCTATGGTATCTTATTTTTGAAATATCAAAGTCTTTTCCTATTCCCGCCCCAAAAGCTGTTATCATAGATCTAATACTATCTGAATTAAGTATCTTATCTAGTCTTTGCTTTTCTACGTTCATTATCTTTCCTCTTAAAGGTAAAATAGCTTGAAATGCTCTATTTCTTCCTTGTTTTGCAGATCCTCCTGCTGAGTCTCCCTCTACTATATAAATTTCACATTCCCTTGGATCCTTTGAAGAGCAATCTGCCAATTTTCCTGGTAATGCTGTATTTTCTAAAACAGACTTTCTTCTAGTAAGTTCTCGTGCCTTTCTTGCTGCTTCTCTTGCACGAGAAGCCATTAATGATTTATCTATTATTGTTTTTGAAATTTGAGGGTTTTCTTCAAGGAAAATAGATACACCTTCACCTACTATATTGTCAACTATGCCTCTAACTTCACTATTTCCAAGCTTAGTCTTTGTTTGTCCTTCAAACTGTGGATCAGTTAGTTTAATTGAAATTACTGCTGTAAGGCCTTCTCTTATATCTTCACCTGAAAAATTTTTATCATTTTCTTTTAAAAATCCAAATTTCTTAGCATAATCATTAAACACCCTTGTTAATGCATTTTTAAAACCTGTTAAATGGGTTCCCCCTTCTACAGTATCTATATTGTTTGCAAAAGAAAATATATTTTCTGTATAGCTATCATTATATTGAAGGGCTATTTCTACTATATAATCATCCTTACTGCCTTCTATATAAATAGGTTCATCATGTAAAGCCTCTTTATTTCTATTTAAATAAGCTACAAAGGATTTTATTCCTCCTTCATAATGGAATTCATTCTCTTTATCTACTCTTTCATCTATTAATATAATTTTAATTCCCTTATTCAAAAATGCTAGCTCTCTTAGTCTTTGAGCTAATGTATCATAATCAAAATCAATTTCTTCAAAAATTTCTGGATCTGGATTAAAATAAGTCCTAGTTCCGTGGTCATCTGTAGGTTCTAGCTTTTCAAGCCCAGTAACTGGCTTACCTCTTTCATAACTTTGTCTCCATACATATCCTTCTCTTGAAACCGTAACTTCACAAGTTTCTGAAAGAGCATTTACAACAGAAGCACCAACTCCATGAAGGCCTCCTGAAACCTTATATCCTCCTCCACCAAACTTACCTCCTGCATGTAATATAGTCATAATGACCTCTACTGTTGGTTTTTGCATTTTAGGATGCATACCTACAGGCATCCCTCTACCATTATCCTTAACTGTAATAGAATTATCTTCATGTATAAGTACATTTATTTCATCACAATACCCTGCTAGAGCCTCATCGATGCTGTTATCTACTATTTCATATACCAAATGATGTAAACCTCTAAGGCTTGTGCTTCCTATGTACATACCAGGCCTTTTTCTTACTGCTTCTAACCCTTCTAAGACTTGTATCTGACTTTCATCATATGCTTGATTCTTGTTTTGTTCCATATATATCCTCCTTAGCCTTAAGGTTCATAATATATTACTTCTGATCGTTTATTTAAAGTAGACGATGAAATTGGAGATAGATATATTTTACTCTTCTTATCTACCTCTGCAATAATAAATGATTTTGGCTTTTCTTTAGTTATGCGATATATAAATCCATCTTCTTCTGCCATTCTTAAAAATTGTGCTGTATCTGAACTATACATACAAGTTTCTATATCAAAAATACCTATTACATCTTTTAAGGGCACTACAACATTTTCACCTAAATGTAAAAACACAAATATTCCTCCTTAACCTAGAGTGTATGATTTTTTTCTACACATTTTCCATTAGTTACTTTAAAGATTTTTGAATCATCTTGTATTAGATAATTCTTTATATCATTAAATCCAGTACATGTTATTATTGTCTGTATATTATTAATAGAGTTTAATATATACTTTTGTCTCTTAGAATCAAGTTCTGAAAGTACATCATCTAACAATAATACTGGATACTCTCCTGCAATTTCCTTTATTATTTCTAAGGATGCAAATTTTATAGTTAAAACTGAAGTTCTTTGTTGCCCTTGAGAACCAAAACTCCTTGCATCTATATTATTTATTTTAATAATAAAATCATCTCTATGTGGTCCTAAGGAAGTAGTTCTTTTTTCTAGATCTTTTTCTCTATTACTTATAATTGCATCTAGAAACTCATTTTTATTATACTCCTTAAAATTTATAGATGAACAATAAGAAAAACTTATGTCTTCCTTTCCAGATGTTATTTCTTTATGTATAATTTTGCCCTTACTATTTAAATTTTTAATATAGTTTTTTCTATCTCTTATAATAGCTGTTCCATAACTAGCCAGTTGCTCATCATATACATCTAACATATTTATTAAAGATTCACTTTTATGTTTAATAATCATATTTCTTTCATTTAAAACTTTATTATATTGAACTAAGTTATGATAATATGATTTACTTAATTTGCACAATTCTATATCTAAAAATTTTCTTCTAAAGGACGGGGATTCTTTTACAATTTTTAAATCTTCAGGAGAAAACATTACCACATTTAATACTCCTAAAAGCTCTGAAAGCTTATTTATCTTAATAGAATTTATATTAATTCCCTTTTTTCCCTCTTTAAAAATCTTTATTTCAATTTTCTTATCTAATCTTTCTTTTTCAACGTAAAGTTTTATATAAGCACTTTCTCCTTGCCAATTTATAAGTTCTTTATCTCTAATTGTTCTGTGGGATTTTCCTATACTGGAATAATAAATACTTTCTAAAATGTTGGTTTTTCCTTGAGCATTATCTCCAATAAAAACATTGACATTTTTACTTAATTCTATACTTAACTCTTTATAATTTCTATAATTAATTAACTGTAAATACTTTATATACATACAAAACACCCATTATACAATTATATCATAATATTTTCAATTCACCTAAATATAAATAAAAGAGTTAAGATCTGCCTAAAATTATGCCTTCAATAAAGCTTTTATTTATATATCTTAAACTCTCTTAACTCCAATTATATTAAACTATTATAAACTCTTCTCCATCTACTTCTATTTTGTCACCTTTTGTTAACTTTTTTCCTCTTCTAGTTTCAATTTCTCCATTTACCTTCACCATTTCATTTTGAATAAAATATTTTGCATCTGAACCTGTTGATATAGCACCACACCACTTAAGAAAAGCATCTAGCTTTATTATATCTGTATTTATTTTTATTTCAATCATATCATTAATTCCCCTTAGTTATTTAATAATCTAACTGGTAATACAAGATAAGTACAATTATTTACTTCATTATTTTTTATAATACAAGGCGTTACGCTACTAGATAATTCCATGGAGATTTCCTCTTCATCCATTATTTTTAGAGCATCTATTAAATACTTTGAATTAAATGCAATTTGCAGCGGCTGTCCTTGCAGAATTATGCTCAATTCTTCTCTTACCATTCCCAATTGAGAATTAGAAGTAATAATCATATTTTCTCCTTGTATATCTAATTTTATTAAATTAGTATTTCCGTCTTTACCCATTAATGAGGCTCTTTCTATACATCCTAGTAATTCAGATCTTTTAGTTATTACCTTGAGGTTATACTCATCTGGAATAATGGACTTATATTTGATAAACTCCCCCTCTAAAAGTCTTGATATTATTTTAGTTTCTCCTATTGTAAATAAAATATGATTTGGGGTAAATGTTATATTAACTTTTTCTTCACTTTCTTCTAATATCTTAGATACTTCATTTAAAGTTTTACCTGGTATTACAGCGTTTATTGTACTTTCACTATCAATGTATTCAGATTTTACTGCTAATCTATAACCATCAAGTGCAACCAAATTAAGGTTTTTATCCTTTATTTCAAATAACAATCCTGTGAGTATTGGGCGTGTTTCTTCTTGTGCTACAGCAAATATGGTTGACTTTATCATACTTTTTAATATGTTTTGTGGAATTTTAAAAATTGTATTTTCATTTATAGTTGGTAGTTCAGGAAAATCCTTTGCATTCATATGTATTAGAGTAAATTTAGATTTCTGACATATTATTTCTATTGAATTATTGTCCTTTGTACTTATTTCAATTATATCATTAGGTAATTTTCTTATTATTTCTCCAAATATCTTTGAATCAACAACAATTTCCCCTTCTTCAAATATGTCTGCTTTTATTTTAGTTTCTATACTTAGATCAATATCTGATCCTGTTAATATAATAGATGAATTTGAAGCTTTTAATAATATACCTTGTAATACAGGCATTGTTGATTTTCCTGTAACAGCTTTTTGAGCAATAGATATACCTTCTTGAAGATTGCTTTTTTCGCATGTGAATTTCATATGTAATCCTCCTTAATTATCAACACTAAATAATCTTTCTAGATAGAATAGATATAATAGATATTTATAGTAGTAATAGTAGTAGGGACTGTGGATTTGTTAATAAGTGCTATCAGGCTATACAAATCAACGAAAAATAAGAAAAAATAATTGTGGATAAGTTGTTCTGCGTCAACTAACTTTATCCACATAATTATAAAAAATAAAAGTTTTTTTTATTATCCACAGCTATTAATAAAAAAATAATGCACAAGTGTTAACTATTTTTGAGTTATTTTTTTACTTAACTCGCTAACTGCGTTTTGCAAAGATTCATCTTCCTTTAAACTTGAAGAAATTTTTTCATATGCATGTATTACAGTAGTGTGATCTCTTCCTCCAAATGCTTCACCTATTTTAGGCAGTGAAGTATCAGTAAGCTTTCTAGAAAGATACATAGCAATTTGCCTTGGAAAAGCTACATTACGTGTTCTTCTTGCAGATTTGAAGTCTTCAACTCGTAAATTAAAGTAGCTAGACACTATATCTTGTATAGATTCTATGGTAACTTGCTTAGAATGTTTATTAGATATAATATCCTTAAGTGCTTCTGAAGCTAAGTCTACACTAATTTCTTTATTAGTTAATGAGGAAAAGGCAACTATTCTAATTAATGCTCCTTCAAGTTCTCTTATGTTAGATTTTATTTTAGTGGCTATATATACTAGTACTTCATTTGGAATACTTAGATTTTCTACATCTGCTTTCTTCTTTAATATAGCCATTCGAGTTTCAAAATCAGGAGCTTGAATATCTGCAATAAGCCCCCATTCAAATCTAGAACGAAGCCTATCTTCTAATGTAGGTATTTCCTTAGGTGGTCTATCACTTGATAAAATTATTTGTTTATTTGATTCATGTAAGTCATTAAATGTGTGGAAAAATTCCTCCTGTGTTCGTTCTTTTCCTGCTATGAATTGAACATCATCTATTAAAAGTACATCTATATTTCTATATTTATTACGAAATTCTACATTTCTATCATCTTTTATAGAATTAATGAGCTCATTTGTAAATTTTTCAGAAGAAACATATACAACTTTAGAGTTAGGATTATTATCAAGAATATAATGACCTATAGCATGCATTAGATGAGTCTTTCCAAGTCCAACTCCTCCATATATAAAAAGTGGATTGTAAGCTTTTGCAGGGGCTTCAGCTACTGCTAAAGATGCTGCATGAGCAAATCTATTGCTATTACCTATGACAAAGGATTTAAAAGTATATTTAGGATTTAGCATAGCTGACATTTCATCACTTACAACTATATTATTACTTTTTTCAGGTATATTATTAGAAGGACTTTTTTCTAAATCTATTACTTCTTCTGTAGAAACTATAAATTCTACATTATATCTTTTAGAAGTTATAAGTTTTAAAGCATTAATAATAAGATCTTTATATCTACTACTTAAAATGCCTTTAGTAAAATCATTAGGGACACATAAATAAAAATAATCCGCTTCTATTTTTAAAGGAACAATGCTTTTAATCCAAGTATTAAAACTTACCTCTGTAAGTTCTCCTTTAATAATAGTTAATGCATTTTCCCATATATCTTTTAATTGGGCATTCATATTTTATCCTCCAGTTCAAAATATTAAATATTAAATTTAAATAGAAAATTCCCTAATTAACAGTAAATCTACAAATTTATACACATCATTATAGGTTGTTGACAATTATTAATAAAAATATTCACATGTTAATATTTTTGTACATAGTTTTTTATTCAATTATTTATTAACATGTGTTAATAAATAATTGATAACACTATCAACATATGAATAATCAGGTAAAAACAAGTCTAGAATATGTATGATAGGAAATAAAAAGAAAAAATATAACAACTTATACACATACTTATCCACAAGTGTGGATAAGTTCAATATTAATAAAGGTTATTAACAGTCCTTTATTAATAATATCAAAACGTGTATAGGTATTCAAGAAGTTATCCACAAAAAATAATTTTAAAATATTCCCAAACCCTTTTTCTTGACAGAAAGGGTAGGTATATATATAATTTAATAGTAAAACTATAAATAAGGTAGTAAGTTAATTGCTATACACATTATACAAAAAGGGGGTGTAGCTAAATGTTTATGACATACCAACCAAAAAAGAAGCAGAGAAAGAAAGAACATGGATTTAGAAAAAGAATGAAGACTAAATCAGGAAGAAATGTTCTTCAAAGAAGAAGACAAAAAGGTAGAAAGAGATTGACAGCATAAGGCCGCATATTGTGGCCTTTTTCTGCAACCGCAAAAAAGGAGCAATAGATATGAAGAAGTATAAGCTAAGAAAGAATGCAGAATTTAGAGTGGTCTACAGAAGAGGAAAGTCTTTTTCTAATGAATTATTAGTTTTATATGTGTATAAAAATTATAAAAATAAAGATAGTAGATTTGGCATATCAGTTAGCAAAAAAGTAGGTAAAAGTGTAATAAGAAGTAGAGTTAAAAGGTTAATTAGAGAGAATATACGTCTTAAATATAATAATATAAAAGAAGGATATGATTGTGTAATTATAGCAAGAAATCCCGCTAAAGATAAGAATTATCATCTTATAGAAAAATCTCTGTTAAATTTGCTAGAAAAGGCAGGATTAATTAAGAATTGAGAAGTATTATGATATTAGTAATTAAAGCATATAGAAAGTATATTTCACCTCTTAAAAGACCATGTTGTAGATTTTACCCCACTTGTTCTCAATATGCATTAGATGCTATCAATAAATATGGAGTATTAAAAGGAAGTTTTATGTCAGTTAAAAGGATTTTAAGATGTAATCCTTTTAATCAAGGCGGATATGATCCTGTTGAATAATTTGACTGGAGGTTTATAATGAGTAAGTTAAACAACGCGTTAGTTCAATTCTTTGTTTTCATTCATCAGTTAATATCGAATTTGATTACAAATCCTAACTATTCCTATGGCATAGCCATTATATTAGTTACATTAATAATAAAATTAGTATTATTACCTTTAAATATTAAATCAATTCGTTCTAGCGTAAGAATGAATGAAATACAGCCAGAAACAAAGAAAATTCAAGAAAAATATAAAAACGATCCACAAAAATCCCAGCAAGAAGTAATGAAGCTTTACAAGGAAAGAGGTATAAATCCGTTAGGAGGATGTTTACCTATATTAATTCAATGGCCAATATTAATAGCTTTATATTATGTATTTAATAATATTTCAGGAATAAATGGTGTAAGCTTTTTATGGGTAAAAGATTTAGCGAAGCCAGATGTAGTACTCGCAGTTTTAGCTGGAGCCACTCAATACTATGCATCATTATTGATGGCACCTCCAGGAGATAGTCCTCAGGCTAAGCAAACTAGCACAATGAATATTAGTATGTCATTATTTATGATATTTATAAGCTGGAGGCTTAAATCAGCCTTAGTTTTATATTGGGTAATAAGTAATGTAATTCAAATGGGACAGACAATTCTTACAAAGAAATTAGAGGAAAGACATAAGGCACTTAATGCTTAAAAGGGGGCCTACGGTATGAAATATATTGATATGACTGGAAGAACCATAGCTGAAGCTACAAAAAATGCTTTAAAGGAATTAAATGTTACAGAAGATAAGGTAAAGGTAGATATTCTAGATAAAGGAAATAAGGGTCTGTTTAATTTAATTGGTTCTAGACCAGCAAAGATAAGAGTAACAGTAAAAAAAGACTATACATGTGAAGCAAGAGAGTTCTTAAGAGAAGTTTTAAATTCAATGGGGATAAAAGCTGAAATAAGAATTAGAGAAGAACAGGATGCTTTAAAGATAATTCTTGCAGGCCCTGAAATGGGTTTACTTATAGGATATAGAGGAGAGACGTTGGATTCGCTGCAGTATCTTGTAAGTCTTGTTATAAATAAGGATCATGAAGAAGAATATAAAAGAGTTATATTAGATACGGAAAATTATAGACAAAAAAGAGAAGAAACTCTTAAAAGGTTAGCTTTAAAGATAGCTAGTAAGGCTAGAAGAACAAGAAAGGTTGTTAAACTAGAACCTATGAATCCTTACGAAAGAAGAGTCATACACTCTGTTCTTCAAAATGACCCAGAAGTAAAAACATATAGTGAGGGAGAAGAACCTTATAGAAGAGTTGTAGTAGATTTAAAGAAAGCCTAATATGGCTTTCTTTTTAAATTTATAGTAAAATGAGTTAATTAGTTAAACATTATTAAATATGAGGTGAAACTTATGAAAGAGTTTGATACTATTGCTGCAATTGCAACTGTGTTAGGTGAAGGCGGTATTTCTATTATAAGAATTTCTGGAAGCAAGAGCTTAGATATTGTAGATAGTATTTTTAAAGGAAAAAATAATAGAAATTTATTAGATATAAAGCCATATAGCATGAGATATGGTTTTATAATAGAAAAAGGAACAGAAGATGTATTAGATGAAGTTTTGGTAACGTATATGAAGGGACCAAGAAGTTACACTGCAGAAGATACAGTAGAGATAAATTGTCATGGTGGAGTTACACCAACTAAAAGAATATTTCAAGAAATTATAAAGGCAGGAGCAAGAGTTGCAGAGCCAGGTGAATTTACAAAGAGAGCCTTTTTAAATGGAAGAATTGATTTAAGTCAGGCAGAGGCTGTTATAGATATAATAAGAGCTAAAACAGAGTTATCCATGAAGTCAGCAGTACTTCAATCTAATGGTAGAATTTCTAAAGAGATAAATTCTTTAAGAAATAGGCTACTTCAAATCATAGCTCATATTGAAGCAACAGTAGATTTTCCGGAGGATGATTTGGAGGAAGTTACATCTAATCAAGTTAGTATTCAAATTGAAAATATAATAAATGAGGTAAACCAGCTTTTAATTACAGCAGATGAAGGAAAGATTTTAAGAGAAGGATTAAATGTAGTTATAGTAGGTAAACCTAATGTAGGAAAATCCTCCTTATTAAATGCTTTATTAAAAGAACAAAGAGCTATAGTAACTGAAGTACCAGGAACTACAAGAGACGTTATAGAAGAATATATAAATTTAGATGGTGTACCTATTAAAATAATAGACACAGCAGGAATTAGAGAAACAGAAGATATCGTTGAAAAAATTGGTGTAGAAAAATCAAAAGAAAAAATAATGGAAGCTGACTTAATAATTTTTATGATAGATTTAAGCAGGAAATTAGATGATCAAGATAAAGAAATAATGGATTATATACGAGATAAAAAATATATTGTTTTATTGAATAAAAGTGATTTAGAAAATAAAGTAGTTAAGGAAGACTTAATAGGCTTAAATTTAAAATATATAATTGAAAGTTCAGCTAAAAGTGGTAAGGGATTAGATGAGCTTAAAGATTCTATAAAAGAATTGTTTTTTAAAGGAGAAGTAAAGAATCAAGATATAATTATAACTAATGCTAGACATAAAGAAGCATTGATTAGAGCTAAAGAAAGCTTAAGCTCAGCTCTAGATACATTAAATAATACCTTAGCAATAGATTTATCATCCATAGATATAAGAAATGCATGGTCAAAGCTCGGGGAAATTACAGGCGATACATTAGAAGAAGATATTATAGATAAAATATTTTCAGAATTTTGTTTAGGAAAGTAGGGAGAATATATGAAGTATTATGCAGGAGATTACGATGTAGTAGTAGTAGGGGCAGGCCATGCAGGATGTGAGGCAGGGCTTGCAGCTGCTAGAATGGGATCTAAAGTACTAGTATGTACAATAAATTTAGATAGTGTAGGAATGATGCCTTGCAATCCTAATGTTGGAGGAACAGCAAAAGGACATTTAGTAAGAGAAATAGATGCTTTAGGTGGAGAGATGGGTATAAATATAGATAATACCTATATTCAATCTAGAATGCTTAACACTTCAAAGGGACCTGCTGTACATTCATTAAGAGCACAGGCAGATAAGCAGAAATATTCTCAAAGAATGAAAAATGTTTTAGAAAGTCAAGAAAATCTAACAATGAAACAAATAGAAGTAGTTGCATTGGATGTAGAAAATGGTAAAATTAAAGGTGTACTTACAAAAAATGGTGCATATTATGCGACTAAAACTGTTATTCTTGCAACAGGAACATACTTAAAAGGTAAAGTGATAATTGGAGATGTAAGCTATAGCAGTGGTCCAAATGGATTATTTCCTGCACAGGATTTATCACAAAGTCTTGTAAACTTAGGAATAAGTTTAAGAAGATTTAAAACTGGTACTCCAGCAAGAATAAACAGAAGGACAGTAGATTTGTCTAAAATGATAGAACAACCAGGAGATGAAAAAATAGTTCCGTTTTCATTTATGAGTGAAGAAATAACTAGAGATCAGGTTTCATGCTATTTAACTTATACAAATGAGAAAACTCATGAGATAATAAGGGAAAACATACATAGATCTCCGTTATATAATGGTTCTATAGAAGGCGTAGGACCTAGATATTGCCCTTCTATAGAGGATAAGGTAATGAGATTTCCAGATAAGGAAAAGCATCAAGTGTTCATTGAGCCTGAAGGAGAAAATACTGAAGAGATGTATGTAGGAGGTATGTCAAGCTCCTTACCAGAAGAGGTTCAAATTGCAATGTATCGTAGTGTTCCTGGACTTGAGAATGTAGAATTTTTAAGAACAGCATATGCAATAGAGTATGATTCTATTGATTCTACACAATTAAAATTATCCTTGGAATTTAAAGAAATAGAAGGATTATTTGGAGCAGGTCAGGTTAATGGAAGTTCAGGTTATGAAGAGGCTGCAGCACAAGGACTTATAGCAGGAATAAATGCTGCTTTAAAGGTAAGAGGGCAAGAATCTTTTATATTACAAAGGTCTGATGCATACATAGGAGTTCTTATAGATGATTTAGTTACGAAGGGAACTAATGAACCGTATAGAATGATGACTTCACGTTCAGAATATAGATTATTATTAAGACAGGATAATGCAGATTTGAGGCTTACTGAAATGAGCCATAAAATAGGCCTTGTTACTGAAGAAAGATACAAAAGCTTCATAAGTAGAAAGGAAGCTATAGAAGGAGAAATAGATCGTATAAAAGCTCTTCAGATAACAAATAAAAAAGAGATAAATGAAACTTTAATATCTTTAAATTCATCAGAATTAAAGAAACCAATAAGCTTATATGAACTTATAAAAAGACCTGAATTAGATTATTTTAAAGTAGAGGAATTAGATAAAGATAGAGTTGAATTACCATATGAAGTACAATATGAAGTAAATACTATGGCTAAATATGAAGGATATATACAAAAGCAGTTAGAGCAAGTGGAACAATTCAAGAAGTTTGAGAAAAAGCTTATTCCAGCTGAAATCAACTATAGTGAAGTACATGGTTTAAGAATTGAAGCAGTACAAAAATTAAGCAAAATTAAACCTATGAGTATAGGTCAGGCATCTAGAATATCTGGAGTATCTCCAGCAGATATTTCTGTACTTCTTATATATTTAGAACACAAATATAGACTTTCAAAGTAATAAATTAATTTTAAATTACACTTATATATGAATTATAAAATTCATATATAAGTGCTTTATGGAGGATAAATATGCAATATTTCAATATACTTAAGGCTTCTTGTGAAGATATAAATGTTGATTTTGATGAAAATAAGTATAACCAGTTAATGCAGTATAAAAATTTATTAAAAGAGTGGAATGAAAAAATTAACCTTACTTCTATAACTGATGATGAGGAAATAATAAAAAAACATTTTATAGATAGCATAAAGATATATAAGTTTTTTCCTTTAAAAGATATGAAAAAAATTATAGATGTAGGAACAGGAGCAGGCTTTCCTGGACTGCCTATTAAAATAGTTGATGAAAAGAAACAAGTAGTTTTATTAGATTCATTGAATAAAAGAATAAACTTTTTAAATGAAGTTATTGATACACTTAAACTAGAGAATATAGAAACTATTCATGGAAGAGCAGAAGATGTTGCAAAAGATAAAAGTTATAGGGAATGTTTTGATGGGGTGGTTTCTCGTGCTGTAGCAAATATGAGTGTATTAAGTGAGTTTTGCTTACCATTTGTAAAATTAAATGGATACTTTATTGCAATGAAGGGACCAGCGGTAGAGGAAGAAATTAAGGAAGCTAAAAATGCAATAAGTACTTTAGGGGGGAAAATAGATGATATAATAGGGATTGATATAGAAGAAAGTGACTTAAAGCATAATTTAGTTATTATAAAAAAAGTAAAAGAAACTCCAGGTAAGTATCCTAGAAAGGCTGGATTAGTTACTAAAAGTCCTTTAAGATAAAAGTTAAAATAATTTATTATAAAAATTTTGTTTAATGTAGAAGGAGTTTTAACGGTTAATAGAGAAATTTTAAATAAACGAAAGCACAAGAGGGATGGGTTAATATGGAAGAAAAAGTTAGCTATGTAAATACTGAATTGATTTCTCCTAATGTGTATCAACCTAGGAAATTTTTTAATGAAGAAGCCATAGAAGAATTATCAAAATCTATAAAAGTTTATGGCATTATTCAACCCTTATCTGTAAGAAAGATTAGTGAAGATAAGTTTGAACTAATAGCAGGAGAAAGAAGATTAAGAGCAGCAAAAAAGGCAGGCTTACAAGAAGTACCTGTTATAATTGTTGATGTCTCGGATAAGGACTCAGCAGCAATAGCTTTATTAGAAAACATACAAAGAGAAGATTTAAATTTTTTAGAAGAAGCTGAGGCATATTACAATTTAATAAAAGAACATAGTTATACTCAAGATCAGTTATCAGAAATAATAGGTAAAAAGCAATCTACTATAGCTAATAAAATAAGACTATTAAGATTAACTTCTGGAGTTAGAAAAATTCTAATAGAAAATAATCTTACAGAAAGGCATGCTAGAGCTCTTCTTAAATTACCTGCAGAAGAACTTCAAAAAAAGGTTTTAAGCGTTATAATTAAAAAGAATTTAAACGTAAAGAAATCAGAAGAACTTATAGAAAAAGAATTAAATAAGCTAATAGAAAAGAGCTCTTCTAAAGAGGAAAGAAAAAAAATTAAAGGTATTTTTAGTCCTAAAGTTTATATAAATACTATTAGGCAAGTATTTGATAAGTATGGTTTAAATGCACAGTATTCATCTCAAGATTCAGAAGAAAGTATTCAAATTATGATTACAATTCCAAAGAATAAATGATTTTATAATAAATGTTTCACGTGAAACATTAAAAACTATGTGATAATGTAAAATAACATTTTAGCACATAGTTTTTTATTTTTATACAACTTTTTTAAATAAGTACTTTTTTTATGTACTATATGACTATATAATAAAACTATAAGTATTATTATGAGGCGGTGAATATGGTGAAAGTAATTACAGTATTTAATCAAAAGGGGGGAGTGGGCAAAACCACAACCAATATTAATTTATGTTCTTACTTAGCAATGGAAGGATACAAAGTTTTATCTATAGATATAGATCCACAGGGAAATACTACTAGTGGATTAGGTTTTGATAAGAGAAAAATCAAAACATCTATTTATGATGTAATTACAGATGATACATCTATAGAAGAGGCTATGGTAAAGTGTGAATTTGTAGATAATTTTTACATAGTTCCTTCAACTATGTCTTTAGCAGGAGCGGAAGTAGAAATAATAGATAAAGTTAACAGAGAAAAAATATTGAGAGAAAAAATAAAGGATATAGAAGGAAAGTTTGATTTTGTGTTTATTGATTGTCCTCCATCATTAGGCTTTTTGACTATTAATGCTTTAACAGCTTCAAATAGTGTATTAATTCCTATACAATGTGAATTTTATGCATTAGAGGGAGTTGGACAACTTGTTAATACTATTCAACTTGTTAAAAAGTCATTAAATCCTAATATTGATATTGAAGGAGTAGTTTTAAGTATGTTTGACAGCAGAACTAATCTTTCAAATGAAGTAGTTAGTGAAGTTAAAAAGTATTTTAAGAACAAAGTATATAGCACAACAATTCCACGAAATATAAGATTGGCAGAATCACCTAGTTTTGGATTACCAATAATGTTATATGATAATAAATGCAAAGGTGCAGAGGCATATGAAAAGCTAGCTAAGGAATTCTTAGAAAGGCAGGAGAAATAAAATATGAGCAAGAAATTTGGATTAGGGAAGGGATTAGGTGCATTAATTCCTGAAGATATATCAGAAGATAATGCCTTGCTAAATGGTATGCAAAAGATAGATATTTCACTTATAAAAGCCAATAATACTCAACCTAGAAAAAGTTTTGATGAAGAAAAGATAATGGAGTTATCAGAGTCAATAAAACAATATGGAGTTATTCAGCCTATACTTATTACAAAGGATGAGGAAGTTCATACATATACAATTGTAGCCGGAGAAAGAAGATGGAGAGCAGCAAAGCTTGCTGGAATTAAAGAAATACCTGTTATTATAAAGGAACTAAATAAAAAAGAGATTTTAGAAATTTCATTAATAGAAAATATACAAAGACAAGACTTAAATCCTATTGAAGAAGCTAAAGCATACAAAAATCTTTTAGAAGATTTTAAGTTAACGCAAGAAGAATTAAGTAAAAGAGTAGGTAAATCTAGAACAGCCATTGCAAATTGTATTAGACTTTTAAATTTGGATGAAAGAGTTCAAGACTATGTTATAGATGGAGTTTTAACTGAAGGCCATGGCAGAACATTACTTACTATTGAAAATAAGGAATTACAGTATAAAATATCTCAGATGATTATTGATGACAAGCTAAGTGTAAGAGAAACTGAAAAATTAATAAAATCGCTAAATAGAGATAAAGAGAAACAAAAAAATGATAAGCAAGTTAATCAATATTATCAAGATATAAAAAACAAGTTAGAAGAATTATTTGGAACAAGAGTATTTTTAAATAGTAATAATGATAAGGGAAAGATTCAAATAGAATATTATTCAGAAGAAGATCTTCAAAGAATATTAGATATATTAAAACTTTAGTATTAATTATAAAATGTTTCACGTGAAACAATATGAAAGGAGATATTATATGGAAAATTTAATTGCAGCACTAAATGAAGTTGAGCCCTTTATAATAATAACTCTCGTGGCAATTATAATTATATTAATTATAGCTATCACTGTACAGGGGAAGGCAATAAGTAGATTGGAAGTAAAGTATAAAAGACTTATGAGAGGAGTAGACAATAAAAATTTAGAAAAAATAATAACAAGTTATTTAGATAAAATAGATGAATCTGTAGAAAAAACTGAATATATCAATGATCTGTATAATGAGTTAAGTATTAAGATTAATACCTGCATTCAAAAATTTTCAATTATAAGATATAGGGCATTTGAAGATGTGGGAAGTGATTTGAGCTATTCAATAGCCCTATTAGATAGTAATAATAATGGAGTAATTCTTACTGGACTTTATGGAAGAAATGAAAGTACAACTTATGCGAAACCAATAGATAAGGGTATATCAAGATATGAATTATCTGACGAAGAAAATCAAGTACTAAAAAATGCAATAAATGATAATGAATAGTGTTTAAGAATAAGTATAAAAAACCTCATTTAGGGTAATATTTACCTTAAAGGAGGTTTTTTACTATGGTTATATGTGTTTCAGAAGAACTTAATCATATATCAAATGAATTAAAAAAAAGAGGATACAATATAATAAAATCCCTTGGAGAATGTAGTTGTGATGTTATTATATGCAATCTAAAGGATGGGGGATTAAGTAAATTAACTATGGAACATACTTTGAAAAATGAGGGGATCCTTATAATTGACCTTGGAAGCAAAAATATTGATGAAATAGAATATATACTTAACAATAGAACATATAGCTCTATATTTTAGATTATTTAAAATAAGGAGATGCTTAAATCATATATGATAATTATTAAAACAAAATTATAAATTATCATAAATTATTAGGCATCTCCTCATTTTTAGAGCAAATTATAAATGTTAATTGTTTAAAAGTACCATTTTACTTTTTTCGAATTTTTTACCACCTATGGTTTTAAGTACAGAATGATATATACCTTCAGATATGGTTTCAGCTAATTGCATAACTGTATAAAGACGAGTATTTTGAAGAACCATAAATTCTAGAGAACCAGAAATATTTACAATCCCTGTTATACTTAGATTCCCAACCTCAGGTAAATTTTTATTCATAGCTGAGCCAGGACTCAAGGGCTTTTCTTCAACGCAAACTTTACCTATGTTTTGAATACTCCCAAGACAAGCGTCTATAGCTATTATATATGGATTTTTAAATTTTTTATGTATTTCTTCAATTGTTTCACATAAGTTTTTAGCGTGAACTGGATTTTCTAAGTTCCCATAAATATAAAAATTTTCTCTAGTTAGGAATTTAAGCTTATGTCCAACTAAGGGACCTAAACTATCACCTGTAGAACGGTCAGAACCTATACATAATAGCACAATAGTTTTATTAGATTTAACTACAGGACTTAAAAATTCACTTAAGGTATCTCTTAAAGAAAATATAGAAGATGTAACAGATGAATCAAACATAACTCTTTTTTCCATATAAGCAAAACCTCCTGTTTAGGATTATATCCAAACGGAGGTTTATTATACATAAATTACAATACATCTACAGATTTTAATACTTTATAAAAAACTACTAAGAAGATACAAAAAAACATTCCAGAGACACCATTTACTTTTAAACCTATAAATATAGCAGCAATTACAGATACAGGATGTAGGCCTAATGATGCAGACACTATTTTAGGTTCAACGATTTGTCTTACTACAGTTACAACTATATACCATATTAATATTCCGAAGGCAGTAAAGTAATTTTTAACTATAAAGAAGTAGATTAAAGCTAAAGGAATATATATACCACCAACTCCAAGCACAGGAAGAATATCAAATATAGCAGCTATAACACTTAGTATACCAGCATATTTTACTTTTAAAACTGTAAATCCAATTAATGTTTCTATAAATGTAATAGAGATTACAAGCAAATATGACATTGCATAATTTGTAAGCATTTTTTTTGATTCATGAGATATATGAATCAATCTATCTGAATTCTCATTTTCTATAGCATGCAAAAATTTGGTTTTGGCAGAGGCTAAGTCTCTTGTGAAAAAATACGTTGATATTAAGGTGAATAATACTACCATAAAAAGATAAGGTATATAACTTAAAAATGATATAGTTCCTTGTATTATTTTCCCTGTAATTAATACAGTTAAATTAGAAATCTTATATATATAAGATGATAAGTTTTTTTCTATAACATTTATGATAGATGAATCTAAATTATTATAATATTGTTCTAAATTTTTAAGAAAGTAGTTTATGGTATCACTATTAGCATTTAAATATAGCTGAATATTTTTAGCTAATTGTATAGCTTCTCTAGTAAGAGTAAAAATCACAGTATATAAGAGAAATAAAATTACTGCAAAGAAAATCAATGTAACTAACAACGAAGATATTGAGTTTTTTATCTTTAATTTTTCACATATAAATTTACTTGGTTTTCTTAATATAAGTGCAAAAATTAATGCTAGCACAAAAGGTAATGTATACTGCAAGGTTTTAAAAAAAGTTATAAAAATTAATGTATAAATTATAAAGAACAATATTGTTCTATCAAATCGTTGTAAAAACCGTCCCATTATGTCACTCCCTTTTTAAAAGTTTATATAATGAATTTATAGTATAGTCGATATGCTCTTTAGTATTAAATAATCCTAAGCTAAATCTTAAAGTTCCAGTAGGAAAGGTTCCTATTGTTTTATGAGCTAAAGGAGCGCAATGAAGACCAGTTCTAGTCATAATACCAAAATCTCTTTCAAGTAGCATACCAAGTTCAGAAACATCAACTTTGGAAGAGGTTATGGAAATAGTAGGGACATATTTTAAGTTACTATTATATCCTATAATGCTTATATCATTCATATTTGAAAGTTCTTCTATAAATATTTTAAATAAGCTCTGTTCAGTGTTTTGTATATTACGTAATCCAAAATTTTCTATAAACTTTAGAGAAGAGAGTAATCCTACTATACCAGGCATATTTAATGTGCCACTTTCAAACTTATCTGGTAAAAAGTTAGGTTGTTCTGTGTTATAAGACTCACTACCTGTTCCACCTTCTATGAAAGGTGTCATTTCCGCATTAAATTCATCTGTAAGCAAAAATCCTCCTATTCCTTGGGGACCTAATAGTGATTTATGTCCTGTAAATGCTAATGCACTACAATTAAGATTTTTAAAATCTAAATATAAGTTACCTGCTGTTTGAGCAGAATCTATAATAAAGTATATATTCTTTTCTTTGCATATATCACCTATTTCTTTAATAGGTTGTATACTGCCTACAACATTAGAAGCATGGGAAAGGATAATTAACTTAGTATTTTCTCTTATTGATTCCTTTAAGATATCTATGTCAATAACTCCATTTTCATCGCAATTTATTATGTCAACCTGAATATTTTTGGATTTTTCCATAGATGCTAGAGGTCTTAATATGGAGTTATGTTCCATTGAAGTAGTAATTATATGCCAGCCATCTTTTATAGATGATTTTAATAAAGTATTTAATGATGTAGTTATATTTGGAGTGAAAACTACATTTTCTAACTTGTCAAAGTTAAAAAGTTCAGCAAGTTTTAATCTACAATCAAAAACAATTTCACTACTTTTAATTGAGTTTTTATAAGCGCCTCTGCCAGGATTACCTCCTATTTCAGTCATGTATTTTATCATAGAATCTGTAACTTCATTGGGTTTTGGAAAGGTTGTAGCTGCATTATCTAAATATATACTTATAGTAATCACCATCCTAATTATCTAATAAATTTTGTGTCAATATATTTGTAAAAATAAATTGATATTAATAATTATTTACAAAGTTATAGTATAATAAAAGTGTTAAATATATTATAAGGTAATTACTATTAAATTTACAAGATAGAGGTGAAAAAATGGATAATATAATAAATTGCAAGGGACTTAATTGCCCAGAACCTGTAATTAATACAAAAAAGTATTTTGATTCTATTAATCAAGGAGAAGGTACAGTAATAGTAGATAATGAAGTTGCTAAAAATAATATAATAAAGTTTGCTAAAAATAATAATTACTTATCAGAAATAATAAAGAAGGAAAGTGAATTATACTATATAAAAGTGGTTAAAGAAGCAGGTAATACAAAAGATAAGGATTTATTAAATGATGGGTATACTATTTTAGTTACTACAGATAAATTAGGAGAGGGAAGTGAGGAGTTAGGAAAGATATTAATGAAAAGTTATTTTTATGCCCTTTCAGAAAGTGACAAACTTCCAACGGATATAATATTTCTAAACAGCGGTGTTTTTCTTACAACGGAAGGATCTCAAATATTAAATATTTTAGAGGCTATGAGTAAAAAGGATATAGTTATTTCAAGTTGTGGAACATGTTTAGATTTTTATAATTTAAAGGAAAAGTTAAAATTAGGTGAAATATCCAATATGTATTTTATAGTTGAGAAAATAAATAATTCTACAAAAGTGATAAAGTTATAAATGGAGTGATAAGAGTGACACAGTATTATATTTTAGTTTTTAAAAATACACTTGACTCAATAAAAGCAGAAAAATTTTTAAAAGATAATAGTATAGAGATAACTATAATGCCTACCCCTACAGGAATTACTCAAAGCTGCGGCATAAGTATTAAAATAAATCCAGATGATATAGATAAAATAAAAGAATTAATAACAGAAAATAAACTTACAGTAAAGACTGTCTTTGGAAGAGAGGAAAGTGCATATAGAAGAATATATAATAATGAAGAATAATGTTTTATAATTATCAGGGAGGAATATATAGTGCATAGTTTTAGCAATATAAGTAGTTTTTTAGATGAGTTAAATATATATGGAGCAATTTACACAACTATTAAGATTTTAATCATAATTATTTTAATGTATCTATTAAGGAAGATAGGTAATAGTGCAATAGATAGATTTGTAAATAAACAAAGTAGTATGAGGTTTTCACTAAATGAAAAGAGATCTAAAACCTTAGGAGCGATACTTAAAAGTATATTAAAATATTCCATATATTTTATAGGAATATTTATAATTGTAGAGATATTATTTGGAATTAGAGGAATTACGTTTGCAAGTTTTGGTGGCGTGGCCATAGGTTTTGGAGCTCAAAATCTTATAAAAGACGTAATAAATGGATTTTTTATATTATTTGAGGATCAATATGCTGTGGGAGACTATGTTACTATAGAAGGCAAGGCTGGTATTGTAGAAAGTATAGAACTTAGAATAACACGAATAAGAGATTTTAATGGAGATTTACATATAATTCCCAATGGGGCTGTAAGCAATGTAACAAATCATTCAAGAGGAAATGTAAGGTTTTTGCTTGATATAAGTATTTCAAATGATGAAAGTTTAGATAATGTAATGAATATGATAAAAGAAATTTGCAAGGAATTTAAAATAGAAAATAAAAATGTAGTAGAGGGCCCAAAGGTTATAGGAGTAACAGCAATGAATGAAACTTCATTTACTATAAGAGTGGCAGGCAAAGCTAAGCCTTTGACACATTGGGATGTTGAAATAGAGCTAAGGGAAAAAGTAATGTATTTATTAGATAAACAAAATATAAAGAGACCTTATACTAAGATGAAAATAATAAAGGAGGAACAAAATGGTTAAAATTTTTAATTTAGGAGACATTGTTGAAATGAAAAAAGATCATCCTTGTGGAAGCAAGGATTGGGAAATTATAAGAATGGGAGCAGATATAAAGATAAAATGCTGTGGATGTGGAAGAATAATAATGCTTCCAAGAAGTAAATTTGAGAAGGATATGAAGAAGGTAGTAAAATGTAATAATGAAGAAAATAAAGAAGATATTATAAAATAGAGATAAAAACTATTGATTTTTATAAAAATAGATGATAAAATATATCGGTAGTCCCTGCTGTGAAAATCACAGCCGTAAGTCCAAGGGGAGGAGGTGAAATCTAATGAGAAAATATGAAACTATATTTATACTTAATCCATCATTAGATGAGGAAGCAGTTAAAGCAACTGTGGAAAAATTTAAAGGTGTTATTGAAAGCAATGGTGGAGCAGTAGAAAATGTTGATTTCTGGGGAAGAAGAAAATTAGCTTATGAAATTAATAAAATAAGCGAAGGTTACTATACACTATTTAACTTTAGTGCTGGCCCAGAATTACCAAAAGAATTAGATAGATTATTTAGAATCAATGATTCAGTTATAAGACATATAATAGTTAAAGAAGAAAAATAAGGTGTGGTGCTAAGATGAATAAAGTAGTTTTAATAGGAAGGCTTACCAAGGATCCAGAGTTAAAATTTACTCCTGGAAATGGTACAGCAGTAGCCACCTTTACATTAGCTGTTGATAGAAGATTTTCTAAAGACGGTAATAGAGAAGCGGACTTTGTCCCTGTAGTAGTATGGGGAAAACAAGCAGAATCTACGGCTAATTACATGAGCAAAGGTAAGCTTATGGGGGTTAGTGGTAGAATTCAAACAAGAAGTTATGAGGCTAAGGACGGAACTAGAAGGTACATAACCGAGATAGTTGCGGAAGAAGTTCAATTTCTTGAATGGGGAAACAGACAATCCACAGCAGAACCAACTAATGGAGGCTACCCACAGACTGGTATGCCAGGAGGATTTGATGGTTCCTATTCCGATGATATCACTCCTATAGATGATGGAGAGATACCATTTTAATAATAAAGGAGGGTTGAAAATGAGCAGAGAATCTGGTAGAGATAGAGATAGAGATAACGGAAACAGAAGATCTTCTGGAAAAATGAGAAGATCAAGAAGAAAAGTTTGTATGTTCTGTGTAGATAAAGCAGAAAGCATTGACTACAAAGATATAAACAAATTAAGAAAATATGTAACTGAAAGAGGAAAGATTCTTCCAAGAAGAATTTCCGGAACTTGTGCAAAGCATCAAAGAGCGCTTACAGATGCAATAAAGAGAGCAAGAAACATAGCTTTATTACCATTCACAACAGAATAATAAGGTTTATATAGATTGCTTAAAGAAAGGATTTATCCTTTCTTTTTTTTATACACAATATAAAGATGTTAAATCATTATTTATTCTGTAATTTTAAACATGTAAGTTTATAAATGGGAAAATAGAATATAATTATTGTAAAATATTTATAGTAAACTTATAATTATATTATGTGAATAACTTTAGATAAGTGGGTTTTAACAAAATGGAATTAAAAGAGGTGAAAATATGAAAAAGGATGATTTTAATATAATGCATAACATAAAAGTAATAGAGGAACTAAAGGCAGAATTGTTATGTTTAATAGGAGATTTTTTTAGATTATTAACCCGTGGAAGTAATGTAGCTCAAGAAGCTATACTTGACTGCATTGCAGGAGCAATAACAGTATTATATATATTAGCAGAAAGACTTGGATATTCTTATACTGCAGTAGATGAAAATATGAAAAGAAAATTAAAGATGGGAATACTTGAGGAAGATAAAGTAGAAAAGGAAAATAAGGATTTAAGCAGATTATATTCTCATCTTAAGGAAAGGCAGTAAGGTGGAAATAATATGAAATATCAAAAATATGCTACTAAAAGTACTGTAGAAGCGGGAATTATGACATGTATTATTTTAATTTTAATGTTAATAAATATATACATGCCTATATTTTCATATGTATTAAAGTTTGTTCTTCCAATTCCAGTTACATTATTATATCTAAGACATAATTTAAAGATTACATTCACAGCTTTAGCTGCAAGTGGTATATTAATTTCTTTAATTAACAACCCGTTATCTGGATTAACTAGTGCAATAATGTTTGGTCTTACGGGTATTGCATTGGGTTATAGCATAAAAAGAGAATTAAGTGTACCTACCACTATAATAATTTTAGCGTTAGCATCTTTAATAGGTTTTGTTATTGATTTTACTGTATATATAACATTAATTAGTGGAACAAGTGTAACAAAGTTTATGAGTGAAATTGTTAGGACTATAAATGAATCTATGAATATGAGTATAAGTTTTTATGAGAAAATGGGAATGCCGGCAGAGCAAATTAAAAGATTTAAAGATATGATAGGCATTTTTACAGTAGATAATATGATAAAGCTTATACCATCAGCTCTTATTATTTCTTCAGTTATATTTGCGTTTTTAAGTTATATAATTACTCGATTAATACTTAGAAAATTAGGATATAATATAAAACAAATGCCTAAGTTTTCCAAAATGTATGTTGATATAAGATTTGTAACAATATTAGCTATAATAATGCTTATAGGAATAATACTGATAAGGCTAAATATAACTGTAGGTGAGTATATATCAATTTCTTCGGTATTAATGCTTTTATATGCATTTTTATTTGATGGTATAGCACTAGTAACGTATTATCTTAGTAATAAATTCAGTTTATCCAAGGGAGTTATTGTTGCAATAATAATATTTACAACAGTTTCTCAATTAGTAACTGTGTATTTAATACTTGGAGTAATAGATATCATTGCAGATTTTAGAAAGCTTGACCCAAATAGGATTTGGAAAACAAGTTAATGGGGGTCCCATATGGATAATAATTATAATTATTTTTTTACTACCAATAAAATTTATATGATAATGATAGCTATATTAGTTATGTTTATAAGTTATTATAATTTTATGATAGGATTAATAGCTAGTTTTATATATATTGGTCTTATAGTATACAATATAAGAACAAATAAAACTAAGAAAAACAAGTGGATAAAGTTTATAGAAAATTTTTCTTCTAAATTAGATAATGCTACTAGAAATACATTGGTAAATCTCCCATTTCCAATGCTTATTATAGGAAAAAAGGGAAATATATTGTGGTATAATCAAAATTTTTCTCAGGTTTTAAGTGATCAAGATATATTAGACAAAAATATAAATGATTTTATAAAGGAATTAAATATAAGGCAAGTATTAGAAGGTAAAAAAAATTCATTTAAATATGTAAAATTACAAGATAGTTACTTCGATATTTATACTAATATAGTTGAAGGTAATGAAAATAAGGTAAGCAATAAGGAAAAAATGATTCTTGTATACCTATATGATGTAACAGATTTTTATCATATGATGACAAGTGTTGATGAAAATAAGGAAGCTGTAATGCTTATTGAGGTAGACAATTTAGATGAAGTAATAAAAAGTACTGAAGAAGATAAGAGACCTATTTTAATAGCAGAAATAGAAAAAAGCATTAATAGTTATTCTCAAAACCTTAATGCTATGTCAAAAAAGTATGATTCAAATAAATATGTGTTATCTGTGCAAAACAAGTATATTCAAAACGAGATGGAAAGAAAGTTTGATGTTTTAGATAATATCCGAGAAATAGATATAGGAAATAAGCTTACAGTAACTTTAAGTATGGGCATAGGACGAGGTGGAAAAAATCCCATAGAAAATCAAAAGTTTGCAGCATCAGCTAAAGATTTGGCTCTAGGTAGAGGGGGAGATCAAGCAGTTGTAAAAAATGGAGAAAAACTTTCTTTTTATGGAGGAAAAACTAAGGAAGTAGAAAAAAGAACTAAGGTGCGTGCCAGGGTTATAGCTCATGCCCTTTTAGATCTTATAAATGAAAGTAGCACAGTTATTATAATGGGTCACGTAAATATGGATATAGATTGCCTAGGGGCAGCAGTTGGTATTTATAGTACTGTTAATTTTTTAAATAAGCAATGTAATATAGTATTAGATGAAGTAAATAACAGTATTAAAACAATAATGGGAAAACTTGAAAATGAAAAGGATTATAATAATGCATTTATTAGCACAATTGATGCTATGGATAAATTAGATGAAGATACATTACTTATATTAGTAGATGTTCATAGTAAGGGGCATGTGGAAGATATAAGATTAGTAGAAAAGGCAAAGAAAATAGTTATAATAGATCATCATAGAAAGTCCTCTAATTTTGTAGAAGGGGCTTTGCTTAGCTATATAGAGCCATATGCTTCATCCACTTCGGAAATGGTAACAGAAATGATACAATATATGAGTGACAAACCACAATTAAAGGTACTAGAAGCAGAAGTATTGCTTGCAGGAATATGTGTAGATACAAAAAACTTTTATTTTAAAACAGGGGTGAGGACCTTTGAAGCTGCCTCTTTTTTAAGAAAGTTAGGTGCTGACACCATAGATGTTAAGAAATTATTTTCAGATGACTTAGACACCTATTTGAAAAGATATGAGATAATAAAGTCAGCTGAAGTAATAAATGGAATTGCTATATCAATATGCCCACCGGAAGTGGAAAATATTGTATTAGCTGCACAAGCGGCGGATGAACTACTAAATATTACAGGTATTCATTCATCCTTTGTTTTTGCTAAAATAGAAGAGGATATACACATAAGTGGTCGTTCCTTAGGAGATATAAATGTGCAGGTAATACTAGAAGCTTTAGGTGGTGGTGGGCACATGACTATGGCAGGAGCTAAATTAAAGTCTAATACAATAGAAGAAGCTGTAGAAAAATTAAAAAATGCTATAGATAAATACTTAAGGGAGGGTGACAATAAATGAAAGTAATATTATTACAAGACGTTAAAAAGTTAGGAAAGAAAGGAGATGTAGTTAATACATCTGACGGATATGCAAGAAACTTCTTATTTCCAAGGAAATTAGCAATAGAGGCAAATGATTCTAATATGCACGTATTAAATAATAAAAAGGAAGCAGAGAGAAGACAAAAGACTGCAGAAATAGAAGAGGCACAAAAATTAGCTAAAGAAATACAAGGTAAGGAAATACTTATTAAAGTTAAAACTGGAGAACATGGAAGATTATTTGGTTCCATAACAGGCAAAGATATTTCAGAGGAATTAAAGAAAAAGTTCAACCTAGACATAGATAAGAAAAAAATAGTAGTTGATGTTATAAGACAGTTAGGAACTTATGAGGTAGAAATAAAAATATACCCTGAAATTTCTACAAAGGTTAAAGTTGTTGTGGACCAGCAATAAGGAGGAGATGAGTTGAAATCTCAATTTGTTGGTGAATTTGAAAAAGATATAGTTGATTCTCTATCCATGGAAACACAAGTAAATGTACTATGGGAAATGTTGGGAAAAATAGTAGATGAAAAAACTATAAAATCACGAATAATAAAATATAAGTTGCAAAAATGTATTAGTGGTGGAGATGCATATAAAAGGTTATATGCATTAAATAAAATAATAAGTGATGGAAAAGGTATAGAAATTATTCCAGATAAAAAAAGTGTATATGATGCCCTTCAAAATACAAATGAATGGATATCACAAGTACTTGCTAAAAGGTATGTTCAAAGTAATATAGAAAAGGAAGTAGAAACTCTTTTAAATGAAAAGCAAGAAAAATATATAGATGAAATAAGACTTGGAATAATAAAAAAGCAAAAAGGACCAGAAAATGCAAAAACTCTTAAAAAATATGCAGAGTTAGAAGTTTTAGATTCACAAAAGCTTACTAAAAATATTCAATCTCTTTTAAGACCAGAGTGTTTTGATGAGATTGTAGGTCAGGAAAGAGCAATAAAGTCACTGCTTTCTAAAATTGCATCTCCTTACCCTCAGCATATAATACTTTATGGACCTCCAGGAGTGGGAAAAACTACTGCTGCAAGATTAGCTTTAGAAGAAGCAAAGAAAATGAAGAATACTCCATTTAAAGAAGAGTCAAACTTTGTTGAAGTGGATGGTACTACTTTAAGGTGGGATCCTAGAGAAATCACTAATCCACTGCTTGGATCTGTTCATGATCCTATATATCAGGGAAGTAAGAGAGATTTAGCAGAAATCGGAGTGCCTGAACCAAAGCCAGGCCTGGTAACAGAGGCTCATGGAGGAGTTTTATTTATTGATGAAATAGGGGAACTAGACAATATACTTCAAAATAAACTTCTTAAGGTTTTAGAGGATAAGAGAGTTGATTTTTCATCTTCTTATTATGATCCAGATGATGAAAATACACCTAAGTATATTAAATACTTATTCGATAAAGGAGCTCCTGCAGATTTTATACTTATAGGGGCAACCACTAGGGAACCTGAAGAAATAAATCCTGCCTTAAGATCAAGATGTACTGAGGTATATTTTGAACCATTAACCCCAAAGGATATAGAAATTATAATTGAAAATGCAGCAAAAAAATTAAATATAAAAATGGAAGATGGATTAGCAGAAACTATAAGTAGATATACTATAGAAGGAAGAAAAGCAGTAAATATACTTGCAGATGTATATGGATATGTATTATATAAGGAAAATATAGATGCTAATGAAAAAATAAGTATATCACTAGAGGATTTAAAACAAGTTATATCTATAAACAGACTTACCCCTTATGAAGAAGTACAAAATGGAGATAAGTATGAAGTAGGCCACATTTATGGGCTAGGAGTTAGTGGATATATAGGTTCTACCATTGAAATTGAAGCAGCTGTATTTGATGCTAAAGAAAAAGGACAAGGCAAGGTAAGATTTAATGACACTGCAGGTTCTATGGCTAAGGATTCAGTATTTAATGCTGCATCTGTAATAAGAAAAATAACCGATAAAGATATGAGTGATTATGATATACATGTAAATATAATAGGAGGAGGACGTATTGATGGTCCTTCAGCAGGTGCTGCTATTACTATGTGTATAATAAGTTCACTGTTAAATAAACCTATAAGACAAGACATAGCTATAACAGGAGAAATATCTTTAAGGGGGAAAATTAAACCTGTAGGGGGCATATTTGAAAAAATATATGGTGCTAGAAGGAAGGGCATAAGACAAATTATAATACCTAAGGATAATAGTAAGGAAGTCCCTGTTGGATTGAAAGATATAGAAGTAAAAGCAGTAGAAAATATAGAAGAACTAATGAAGTTAGTGTTTAAAGACTAAGGAGAGATGAGGTTTGGATACACCAGTATTAAGAAGCATGCCCCATAATATAGAGGCAGAACAAAGTGTGCTTGGTTCCATGATTATAGACAAAACTTCTATAGCACAATCAGCAGAAGTTTTACAAGCCTCAGATTTTTATAAAGATGCCCATGAAGTAATATTTAATGCAATAATGGATTTGTATCAAAAGGATACAGCAGTAGATTTAATAACTCTCACAGAACATTTGCAATCAAATGAGAAACTTGAAGGCGCTGGAGGGATAACTTATATAAGTCAGGTTTGTACTTCAGTTATCTCTACAGCTAATCTTCAATCCTATATAAAGATTGTTAAGAATAAATCTACACTAAGAAAACTTATACGTGCATCTACCGATATTATAGAACAAAGTTATAATAAGCAAGATGATGTAGCTTCCGTTGTAGATATAGCAGAAAAAAAGATTTTTGATATAGGAAGTAATAGAGATACAAGTGATTTTGAAGCTATGAATACTGTACTTGAAAGAGGATTTTTAGAAATAGAACGACTCTTTAATAATAAAGGCGGTGTAACAGGAGTACCTTCAGGTTTTCCTGAGTTGGATTCTAAAACCTCTGGTTTCCAAAGAGGAGATATGGTGCTAATTGCAGCTAGACCTTCTATGGGTAAGACAACTTTTGCTCTTAACTTAGCAGAGTATGCAGCACTTAGAGAAGGAAAAAGTGTAGCGGTATTTTCACTAGAAATGTCCAAAGAGCAGCTAGCATATAAGCTCTTGTGTTCTCAAGCTAATGTAGATATGTTAAAGCTTAGAACAGGAAATTTAGAGGATAAGGATTGGGAGAGTATAGCAAAAGCATCAGGTCCACTTTCAACTGCTAGGATATTTATAGATGATACTGCAGGAATATCTGTTATGGAAATGAGATCTAAGTGTAGAAAGCTAAAAATAGAACATGGAATAGATTTAATACTCGTAGATTACTTACAGCTTATGTCAGGAAGTAGAGGTAACGAGAGTAGGCAACAAGAGGTATCTGAGATATCGAGATCTATCAAGGCACTAGCAAAAGAAATGCAGTGCCCCGTAATAGCACTATCTCAGCTTTCTCGTGCTCCTGAGCAAAGAACAGATCATAGACCAATGTTATCTGACTTAAGAGAATCAGGTTCTATAGAGCAGGATGCTGACTTAGTTATGTTCTTATATAGAGATGAGTACTATAATAAAGAAACTGAAGAGAAAAACGTGGCAGAATGCATCATAGCTAAGCAAAGAAATGGTCCTACTGGAACGGTTAAACTGGCTTGGTTAGGACAATATAGTAAGTTTGGAAGATTGGATGTTATACATCAAGAATAAAAATATAAGTAGGGATTTACCTACTTATATTTTTTTGTGTTTTAAGCAATTGATATAAATGGAATAATGCGGTATAAAATATATATACAGATTATGCTCCTGTACCACAGTTGGTAGTGCAACTGATTCGTAATCAGTAGGTCGCAGGTTCGATTCCTGTCGGGAGCACCAAGTTATTAGAATTTTAGGGTGATTTTTATCAATAAAGCAATTATTAAATTTAATTTAATATATAAACTTATCACCATAAAAGCTAAGTTTTGTATTATAATATAGTCGTAGCTTGTACTAACTTAAATAAAAAATGGAGGCCGGGTATGGTTAAAGAGTTAAAGCGTATTAATTTATTTTTTATTATTTTAATGGTATTTAGCATGATTATGTATTTTCCTGTTAATAAAGTTAAAGCAGCAGAGGATAATACAATAATTATAAATAATACTGAAAAAGATAATGAAGGTTCAGTAATTACTAATGATGTTAAAGAAACGAATACTACTGAAGAAATTCCGGGAGATATAAAAGAAGAAGATACTATATTAAAAGATGCAACAATAGGAATAGACAAGCAAAGGATTTTTGAAAAGGATAGAGCAGTACTTATCATAAAATCTGCTTATGAGAAAGAAGTTCAATACAAGGTTGTACTTCAGTCCGTAGATAAAAATGAATGGACAGACATTACGCCTAATTATTCAGAAGGTATTAAAGCTAAAGATAGTTATGTTAAGGTAATGCCTCAACTTTTAGCAGGCAAGTATAAATTGTATGTTTTTGCAAAGCCTTTAAATTTAGAAGGAACTAAATCCATGAAAATTGGAACTACAGAAGTTAAATATGAGGATTTAAAAGTACTAGATATAACATGTGAGCAAGATATATTGCCACAATTAAAGGCTACTTTAAGTTCAAGCAGTGTATACGAAGGAGATAAAGTAACATTAAAGTTAACCTCTAACTTTAATGATTATGTTCAATATAAGGTTTTTATATATTCAAATAGTACTAAAAAGTGGTCTGAAGTAACTTCAGCATATACATCTGCATATTTGGGAGGTCAAGAAGCAAAAATAGAAACAGGTAAGCTTGCTTTAGGAGATTATAAAATACAAGTTAGGGTAAAAAAAGCTAATATACCAGGAAAATATAAGGATTCCTTAGGAGATTATGATGCATTACAAAGTTATGATGTAAAAGCTGTAAAAAGACCAGCACCACCTAAACCAGCATATCCGGAAGCACCTAAAATTGAGCCAGTGTATGTAGGTAATGCTAGTGAAGTTGAACGAATTAATGTAAGACAAAGTCCAAGTACTTCTTCTAAAATATTAGGATATGTTTATGGAAGTACCCAAGTATTAAATGTATTGGGTACAAGTGGGGACTTCTACTATGTACAAACAAGAGATTATGAAACCTCAAATATTATAAAGGGATACATAAGAAAAGATTACGTTAGAAAGACTACTCCTGTAAATTCATATAGCATAGTAGTAGATATAAGTGATCAAAAGGTATATATATATAAAGCAGGACAGCTTTATAAAAGCTTTATATGTTCAACAGGAGGATATTATACGCCTACGCCTACAGGAAAGTATTTGGTAGGGGGAAGAGGCCCATCCTTTGGTCAAGAAAAAGGATATATATGTTATAATTTTATTAGAATAAATTATGATTATTTGTTCCATAGTGTACTTCATAACTTAGATGGTTCTATAATGACATCTGAATATAAAAAATTGGGGACAAGAGCATCTCATGGATGTATAAGATTACCTGATGCATATATTAAATGGATGTATGATAATATTCCACGTAATACTTTAGTAGTAATACAAGATTAAAATAATATAAACAAAAATGAGAGCAAGATTTGCTCTCATTTTTTATACATCTAAACATTTTTTTAGTATATAAAAACCCACTTGTGTTTATTTGGTGAATACAAGTGTTATTTTGATTCAGACAAATTTGTTTTAATATCTAAAGATGGATATATGAATAAAAAGCTTATAATTAAACTTAAATTGTTCATACTAAATAAAATAAAGCTGTTGTATGTTTATTTTAGATATGGTAGCATTATTGTATAATTAACATATCCTTATAGTATTGATGAGGTGAAATTATGCCAAATAAATTTTTAATGATACATACTAGTGTATTGCCAGATGTATTTGAAAAGGTTTTAGAAGTAAAAGAGTTAATGAAATCAGGAAAAGTAAAAGAAATAACTGAAGCAGTAAAAATTATTGGGATAAGTAGAAGTACTTATTATAAATATAAAGATTATGTATTTGCTGTTTCAGAAAACCTAAATAGTAGAAAGGTTATAATAGCCTTAACCCTTGATCATGAACCGGGAACTCTTTCGAAAATATTAGATAAGGTAGCTTTTTACAAGGGAAACATATTGACCATAAATCAGGAGATTCCCATTAATAATACAGCAAATGTAAATATTACATTTGACATGTCAAGTTTAAATGTAGAATTAAATGAATTTTTAGATGAAATTAGAGACATGGATCATGTAATAAAGCTTGAATTAGTGGCTATGGATTAATAATATTTAGTGAAATGGTAAAAGAGATGTTGCAAGTTATGCTTCATCTCTTTTTTTAATATAAAGTATTGAATAGTTAAAAAATGCTACAAGAGCACTTATAACCGCTAAATATAGAAGATACTTTCCATATAAAATGTTAAAGCTTAAAACTAGTATAGCTAAATAAAAGATAACTGTGGAGATTTTCCCAAAGATATTAGAAGGAATGATAAAGTTCTTATTATAAAGTACAACTCCTGCTATAATCATAGCGGCTTCTTTCATAGTTACAACTATTAAAACTGAACTAGGAATTAATTTTTTTAATGTAAGACAAGCTAATACTGTAATCAACATTAATTTATCAGCTAAGGGATCTAATACTGTTCCCCATTTAGTTATCAAATTGTGTTTTCGAGCAATATATCCATCTAATACATCGGTAAATCCTGCTATAAAGAAAATATATATAGAATATGCAAAACTATTATTTATATTTGAAAAAAACATAAGAATAAATATTGGAATAAGAAACATTCTAAAAAGCGTAAGTAAATTAGGAATATTCATTTATATCGCTCCTATATAATTAATGTAGGTTTTAATAAGGGTTATATTAATATTATAACAATGTATATAATAATTGATAATGAATTTGCATAAAATATTAGATAAATTTTTAAAATATATAAGAAATGTGGTAATGGGTGATTTTGGCGAATTTTAAAGTAAATATTGTGTTAAATATTCGTATATGTATTGACTGATGATTTTAAATTTGCTACCATAATACGGGAGGGGATAGTATGAAAAATAAGTATGACATAATAGTAATAGGTGCTGGCCCTGCAGGAATATTTACAGCTTTAGAAATTACTAAATTAAGACCAGAGGTAAATGTTCTAATAATAGATAAAGGAAGAAATATAGAAAAGAGAACATGTCCCGCTAGAATCACAGGCAAATGTGTGAGTTGCAATCCTTGTGGAATAACATTTGGATGGTCTGGTGCAGGGGCTTTTTCTGATGGAAAACTTTCTTTAAGCCCTGAAGTTGGTGGAAGAATATTAGAATATTTTAGTGAAGAAGAGTGTAAAAACTTAATTAAATATTGTGATGATATATATTTAAAATTTGGAGCAAATGAAACAGTTTATGGATTAAATAATGAGAAAGTAGATAAAATAAAGTATGAGGCAAGTAAGCATAACATAAGACTTGTTGAATGCCCTGTAAGGCATTTAGGTACAGAGCTTGCTTACAATGTCTTAAGGGCTATGTATTATCATCTAGTTAATAATACGACCACAGACTTTAGTGAGTTAACAGAAGTTCAAGAGTTATTAATTGAAGATGAAGAAATTAAAGGAATTACTATTAACAATAAAGAAGGATTAAAAACTATATATGCAGATTATATTGTAGCAGCACCAGGAAGAGGTGGTGCAGAATGGCTTAACAATCAAGCTAAGACTCACAATATAAAAACTAAAAATAATGCAATTGATATAGGAGTTAGAGTAGAAGTACCTAATTCTATTATGGATCACTTAACAAAGGATCTTTATGAGGCAAAACTTGTTTATTATTCTGATGAATTTGAAAACAAGGTAAGAACCTTTTGTATGAATCCAGGAGGAGTAGTATCTGAGGAGCATTATGATGAAAATATAGCTGTGGTAAATGGCCATAGTTACTCAGAAAAAGAGCTTAGAACAGAAAATACTAATTTTGCGTTATTAGTATCCACTACATTTACAGAACCATTTAATCAACCAATAGATTATGGAAAATATATTGCAAAGCTAGGCAACATGTTAACTGGTGGAGGAATTATGGTTCAAAGACTTGGAGATTTATTAAATGGAAGAAGAACAGATGCTTCAAGACTTAGTAAATCAACTACAATTCCTACATTAAAATCAGCTGTACCAGGAGATTTAAGTTTTGTATTACCACAAAGGCATCTGACATCTATAGTTCAAGCTTTAAAAGCTTTTGATAAAATAGCACCAGGATTATATAGTAAAAATACTCTATTATATGGAGTGGAAGTAAAATTTTATTCAAGTAAATTTGAAACAAATAATCATTTTGAAACTGATGTAGAAAACTTTTATACAATAGGTGATGGAGCTGGAATTACCAGAGGACTTATGCAAGCATCCGTTACAGGAGTAGTAGTGGCTAGGGATATAGATAAAAAACTTTAGAAAATTTTTATTAAGGAGTAGGAGGAATTTTTATGTCAGCATATGTAGTATTAGGAGCTCAATGGGGAGATGAAGGAAAGGGTAAAATGACAGATTACCTTGCAGAAAATGCAGACGTAGTTGTTAGATATCAAGGTGGTAACAATGCTGGACACACAGTAGAAGTTGGAGAAAAACAATATAAACTTCATTTAATTCCATCAGGTATACTTTATGGAAATAAGTTGAATATAATAGGAAATGGTGTAGTGTTAGATCCAAAGGCATTATTTGAAGAAATGGAATATTTAAAGGAACTTGGAGTGGAAATCACACCTAAAAATCTATTAATAAGTGATAGAGCACAGCTTATAATGCCATATCATAGAGTATTAGATGGTATAAAGGAAAGAGCTAGAGGAAGCAAGGATATTGGAACTACAGGAAAAGGAATAGGCCCTTGTTATACAGATAAGATGGAAAGAAGCGGCATAAGAGTATGTGACTTAATGCATACTGAGGTGTTTAAAGAAAAACTTGAAGAAAATGTAAAAGATAAAAATGATATTATAACTAAAATATACAGAGAAGAAGCTCTTGATTTTGATAGCGTATTTGAAGAGTATATGAATTATGCTGAAAAAATGAGAGAATATGTTACAGAGACTTCCGTAGTAGTATATGATAGTATTAAGGCTAAAAAGGAAGTATTATTTGAAGGAGCTCAGGGTACACTACTAGATATAGATTATGGTACGTATCCTTACGTAACATCTTCTAATACCATTGCAGGTGGAGTATGTACAGGAGCAGGTGTTGGACCAACTATGATAACTAATGCAGTGGGTATAGCAAAGGCTTATACAACTAGAGTTGGTAAAGGACCATTTCCTACAGAGCTTTCCGATAAAACAGGTGAATGGATAAGAGAAAAGGGCCATGAATATGGAGTAACTACTGGAAGAGCAAGAAGATGCGGATGGTTAGATTTAGTTATATTAAAAACTGCAGCTAGAGTTTCAGGACTTACAAGTTTTGCTGTAACTAAAATAGATACTTTAGCAGGACTTGATACTTTAAAAGTATGCATAGGATATAATTTTAATGGCAAAGTAATAGATTATGTTCCTGCAAGTTTAGAAGATTTAGCAAAATGCGAACCAATATATGAAGAAGTTAAGGGCTGGGATGAAAGTATTGAAAATGCTAGAAGTTATGAAGACCTACCAGAAAATGCAAAGATATACTTAAAAAAGATAGAAGAGTTTACAGGAACTAAAATATCTATAGTATCTGTAGGGCCTAAGAGAGATCAAACTATGAATGTAAATGAGCTTTAAAATTTAATAAGTATTTCAGTATATGTACTTGAAACTTCGATTTTAGTTGTATATAATTAAGTAAAGTAGACTATTATTATATACTTTAATAAATAAATTAAACAAAAGCGAGGTAAATAATATGAATATTACTAAAGATATGACTATAGGTGAAGTTATAAAAAATAAACCAGAAGCTGCAGAAGTGTTAGCAAACTTTGGAATGGGATGTGTATTTTGCCCATCAGCTCAAGCTGAAACAGTAGAACAGGCTGCTATGGTTCATGGATTAGATTTAAATCAGTTAATGGAAGCTTTAAATAAATAATAAAAATACTCCTAGCTATTAGCTAGGAGTATTTTTATTATTTATTTAAAGATTAATTTTATATTAGAAAGTTATAAATATGAATATTTTAGTGATATAATTATTGTAAAATAAAGTTAGTTAATGGGAGGATAACAATGGGTAAGCTTATAACGGATAAAAAGTATGAAATACATTTTTATGAAGTTGATTATAAGGGAAGAGTCTTATTTACTAGCTTAATGAATTATTTTGGAGATATATCAAGTAAGCAATCTGAAGATAGAAATATGGGATTTGATTATCTCAAAAAAGTCAATATGGCCTGGGTGCTTTATAAATGGAATGTAAAGGTACATAGATATCCAACTTATAGAGAAAAGGTTACTGCAAGAACAGTTCCATATTCATTTAGGAAATTTTATGCATATAGAAAGTTTTACATATTAGATATTGAAGGAAACGTGTTAGTAGAGGCAGATTCACTGTGGTTTTTAATAGATGTTGAAACTAGAAAGCCTGTTAGGGTACAAGAGGAGATGTATACTGGTTACTGCTTAAGCAAAGATGATAATGAAGTTATTGATATACCAAAGATTACAGCACCTAAGGAAAATGATTTTTGTAAAACCTTTGATGTAAGATATAGCGATATAGATACAAATGGACATGTAAATAATTCTAAATATATCTCATGGATATTAGAAGCTGTTCCATTAAATATAGTGACAGAATATATGTTAAGTAATTTAATTATAACTTATGAAAAAGAAACAACTTATGGAGAAGTTATAGATTCCTGTGCTGAAGTACATGAGATAGATGGAAAAGCAATATGTAAACATAAAATTATAGATAAAGAAGGAAATAAGCTAACTGTAGCAGAAACTACTTGGGAAAAGGAAATTTAGTAACCAGTAACTAGTAATCAGTAGTTATGTTTTGATAAGATATGTTCCACTGGTTACTAGTATCTAGTTACTTAAAGATATCTGTTTTTTATAGTGACATTCCAACCGTATAGCCACTACTCCAAGCCCATTGTAAATTAAATCCACCGCAGTCGGCATTTACATCTAATATTTCCCCTGTAAAGAATAAATTCTTTATTTTCTTAGATTCTAGAGTAATAGAATTAACTTCAGCAGTATCTATTCCTCCGCAAGTTACTTGAGAGTTTGCAAAAGAGTTTGTATCATATACATTAAATTCCCATGATTTAATAAGATTTAATATATTTTCTCGTTCTTTCCATGATAGGTCAAAGCAAGGCTTATGTATATCGTTAATCTGGGCTTCTTTTAAAAGCACAGGTATCAATTTCTTATTCAATATCCCTATTAAAGATTCTGAAATACTTCTATATCCAAAGACCCCAAAATGATTATCAAGAAAGTCTTTCATACTTTGGTAATTCATGTGAGGGAACATATCTATCTTTAATGTTATTTGTTTTTTATTATATAAATCTCTAGAAATAAAGCTGCTAATTTGTAGTATAGGGGGACCTGATATTCCATAGTCAGTAAAAAGAAGTTCTCCGCATTCTTTACGTATAAACTTATTATTTGAAAAGGCCTCTACGGAACCTTGAAATTTTATACCAGATAGAGCTTTTATTTTAGAATAATCAAGCTTTAATTGCACCAATCCAGGAACCGGTGAGATTATAGTATGCCCAAAGGTTTTTGCTAGAGTATATCCACTTCCATCAGAACCGGTACTTGGAGCAGATGAACCTCCACAGCTAAGTACAAGCTTGTCACAAGTGTAAGTCTCAGATTCTTTTGTAAAAATTTTAAAAATGCTTTTTTCATATTGTACTTTGTTTATTTTCGTATCTAAATGTATAGGTACATTTCGTTCTTCTAAGGCAAATCTTAATATATCTAATACAGATGAAGCTTGTAAGGATAAGGGAAACATTTTTCCTTCTTCCAGTTCTATTAGCGGTAAACCTATGGATTTAAAAAAATCTAAGGTATTATTAACTGTAAATTTATTTAGTACATCTTTTGGAAAAACATTATTTAAACTGTGAAAGTTTTCTATATTTAAATATTTATTTGTTATATTACATCTACCATTCCCTGTGGTGAGTATTTTTTTTCCTATACGGTTGTTTCCTTCTAAAATAGCTACTTGTAGTCCACGATCTTTAGAGGTGATAGCAGTCATAATACCTGAAGCACCAGCACCAACTACTATAATATCATAATGCATGATAGTTTTCTCCTTTTAAAGTTTATTTATCAATATAGTAAATCATAAATTTTACTTTATCAATTATATTTTTTGAAAAATAGTAAAAAATAATTACTATAGCAATGATTTTTTAACATATAATAATTTTAAATGATAAAAATTAAGGAGGAGTTTTTTATGGATGGCCAAAAACTTTTAGAATATAAAAATTGGGTAGTAGTAGGAGATGTATTAAATAGTGAAAAGTATGCTCATAGAATATTAAATAGTTTAAAAGAGCATGATTTCAATGCTGTAGGAGTGCATCCTAATAGTGAAGATGCAAGTGTATATAAATCATTAAAGAATGTTCCTTACAACATTGATGTTATAGACTTATGCATCAATCCTATACAAGGTGAAAAAGTGCTTATAGAAGCTAAGGAATTGGGTATAGATAAGGTATTAATTCAACCAGGAGCACAAAGTGAAGAAATATTGAGTTTTTGCAGAGAAAACGGTATTATAGCTATAGAGGGATGTGCATTAGTAGAACTTTCCTACTATAATAGAAAGAGGTAGATATTTTAATGTTTACAATTTATGCGGTATCAGATTCTATAGCAGAAACTGCCGAGCAAGTAGCAAGAGCTACAGCAATGCAGTTTAATGAAAATATAGGAGTAAAGAGAATAACTTATGTAAAAACTTTTGAGGCAGTAGATGAGCTTATAGATAGTATAAATGATCCTGAATATAGCATGATAATAAATACTATAGTTTTAGTTGATGTAAGAGAATTTTTGGTTGAGAGGTGTATAGAAAAGGGAATACGTATTGTAAATATACTAGGACCTTGTATTAGTACTGCTTCTAGAATTTTAAATAAGCTTCCTGATTACAAGCCAGGGGCAGTTAGAGATATGGATGCTAAATATTTTAAAAAAATTGAGGCTATGGAATTTGCAATGCAATATGATGATAGCAAAGACAATAGTGGTATAAAACATGCAGATGTAGTATTAGTTGGATTATCAAGAACATCAAAAACACCATTATGTATGTATTTAGCTAACAAGGGTATAAAAGCGTTAAATGTTCCCTTAATGCCTGAAGTCCCAATGCCCCAAGAGTTACTTGAAATAGATAATAAAAAGATAGTGGGACTTACTATAGAACCTATGAGATTAATAGAAATAAGAAAACATAGAATGGATAAATTCGCCAAACTTTCATCCGAAATACAATATGCAAATGCGGAAAGAGTACTTCAAGAATTGGAATTTGCAGATAAAGTAATGAGGAGATTAAGATGTAAAGTTATAGATGTAACAAAAAGAGCTATAGAAGATACGGCACTTTTAATAATGGAATCTATAGGTTATATTGGAACAAAAGATCATTAATTTATTTTAATAAGTGTAATTTTGTAGAAATATGGACCTGTAGAAATATAGTAAAATCAGCACTTTAACAGGATAAAAACAAAAAATAAAAAAATATATAAAAAAAGTTTGAAAAAGTTGTTGACACTTATGAGACTTTCCTGTATTATATTCTATGTCGGGTGGCTAACACAACAAAGCGAAGCGCCCGGCAAATAAGGCCCCTTGGTCAAGCGGTTAAGACACCACCCTTTCACGGTGGTAACACGAGTTCGAGTCTCGTAGGGGTCACCATTAATGTGGGAGCATAGCTCAGCTGGGAGAGCATCTGCCTTACAAGCAGAGGGTCACAGGTTCGATCCCTGTTGTTCCCACCACATTATGGCCCAGTGGCTCAGTTGGTTAGAGTGCCGG
>NZ_OAOD01000054.1 GCF_900205925.1 Clostridium peptidivorans
TCAACCATATCTTTAGATTTTATTCTAGCAACTTTGCTTAATTCAGCATTTAATGTTAGTGGTTTTAAACCTTGTTTTGATCTTTCAATATTTGTAAGTCTTACTACTTCTTTTTCAAACTCATTTACCTGTGAATCTCCAGCTTGTCCAGCATTGTTATCTGGAGTAGTTGGCTTTGGAGGTTCTGGTTTCACGTCAGGCTTTGTTACTGGTTTAGTTTTTTGTGGTCTCTTAACCTTAGTTACTGTGTTTGTCCACTTATTTGTACCAGAAATGCATTCATTATTATTTTGTACAGCATTATTTTGTACAGCAACTTCTTTTTCTTCAGTTTTAGTTACTTCTTTTTTACCTTCATTACTCGTAGACGTTTTGTCTTCAGATACATTATTGTTATTTTCTGCTTTAGCTTCTACATTATTTGTTTCTTTATTCCCTGTAACTTTTGAAAGTTCTTCTTTAACGTCTGTTGAGCCTTTAACCCCTTCTTGATTTTCAACTGCTATTGGGGCCTTATTAACACCTGTTAATTTTTCGGATGATGAATTGCTACATCCAGAAGCTAAGGATGCTATTATCGCAATTGTTGACACCAAAACTGCTAATCTTTTCATTGATAATCCTCCTCTATCACTTTTCTTGGCCATTCACCAAAGTCATTATAACATGTTTTTCAGTAAATTTTAATAGAATTTAAAAAATACCACAAATTACATTAAGAATTGTCTATATATTCTAATTTTACTTACTAATTTTTTCTTTTTCTTCTGTACTGAAAATCTATATTGAAAAGTATATTATTTCCCTATAAACATTTGTGTCCAGTAATTATTATAGAAACCTACACCTATTTCAGTGAAGTTACCATTTAATATATTTGCTCTGTGTCCTGGGGAATTCATCCATCCCTTTACAACTTCTTCTGGAGTTCTTTGTCCATAAGCAATGTTTTCTCCTGCTGCTCTATAGGAAATTCCAAAGGATTTCATCATATCAAATGGTGAACCGTATGTTGGTGAATTATGGTCAAAATATTTCTTATCAACCATATCTTTAGATTTTATTCTAGCAACTTTGCTTAATTCAGCATTTAATGTTAGTGGTTTTAAACCTTGTTTTGATCTTTCAATATTTGTAAGTCTTACTACTTCTTT
>NZ_OAOD01000011.1 GCF_900205925.1 Clostridium peptidivorans
GGCTCAAACAGTAGAAGGCTCTATACGGCACCTTAAAATCAGAAATAAAGAGCTTTTAATTGCTTGCTCAATGCTTTCTACAATGCAAATTCCATACTTGTGTTCAACATTAAAAATATGACTCATGCTAACTGACTGAAGGAAGGAATTTCGCTTTGGCGAAAATTCCTTTTAAATGGATACTTATCAAAGGGCTGGTAGGCCCGCAGACCGATAGGTCGTAAAATACTAATCATTCTATTTTTTATCAAGAATCTTTTATCATATTCCCATATCTTTAATTTATAAGTTAAATTTTTTCATTTATTCCGTACAAGTTCTTGTAACCTCCAGGGCTGCCGCCCTAAAAGATCTTTATGTGCTAAGTTCTAAAATATTTTAGAAATTCAGTTCACTGAATTTCCTCCTTCAGTCGGTGAGTATGAAGACATTTTTAATGCTCTGGGAGCATAGAATTTTCATCGTAGAAGGCATTGAATGAGCCTTAGAACGGCTTTATTTATAAATTTAAAACACCGTTAAGAGCAGCCTACTGTCTGAGCGACAGCGAGTTTAGGCGGCTTAGGGATTTTAAATTTATAAATATCAGCCGTTCTCGGCGAAATGAACGCCTTCCTAGATGAAAATTCTATACGACCCAGAGCATTAAAAACGTCGTAATATCCTTTTAATGAGTTGCTTTTACTGATGAGAAGTTTCCTGCCTTAGATAATATCTTTACTACAGAAAATGCTATTACACCATCTACTATATGATGAAGTATTGTTCCTACTCCTACAACTATAAGTATTTTTTCCATTGTAAATCCAAATGGAATAACTACTAAAGCTTCCAATATTCCATGAACTGGAGCTGTAATTGCTACAACTTTTGTATATGAAACTCCCTTTTTAAGAAGATAAGCTCCAAACATTCCTACAAATGTATGCATAAAAGCTCTGGCTGCTACGACCGCGCCTTTAGTAATCAAAAATCCTATTGCTGACCCTATTCCAACCATAGCCGCTGGCACAGGTCCTAAAAACATAGCCAAAAACATTGGAACATGAGATCCTAGTGTGGCTGAAAATGGTCCTACATTTACAGCAAGTACTCCAAAAGAAATAGGTATTACAATAGCAAGTGCAGTAAGTAGTGCTGCATAAACTAAGTTTTTAAGATTCATATTGATCCCTCCGTTTGTATACTAGTGTATATACATCAGTATACACTAGAGGTTTGTACTTGTAAATATCATCTGTTAAAATTTTTAAAAAACAAATGGTTAGGCGAAAATTCACCTAACCATAATATTACGCATTGCATTCTTCTATACTTTTAACTCCAATATTAAAAAATCTCCAATTACCATCTTCTTCTTCATAACCTTTACAGTATATACAGCCTTCATTAAAATCATAACCTATCCTGTTAAGTTCTTCATGATTTTCACGAGTATTTCTTACATCATGTAAATCTTCAACTTTTATTTTGAGCATATTTCCTTTATTAGTTTTTACCAATGCTTCAAACTGTGGAAGTCTTCCCTCTTCTGTAATGGAGTATATATCAACTATTTTTAAATTCATGCTCTCTTCTATAGTTAACTCCTCTTTATACCTTCCCCATCCTTGAGCTAATGTAGTATGATCTCCTATTTTAAAAATACTTTCCCCTATCATGCATGATTTAACCTTGTCTACAACCATCTGGAATCCCCCCTGTGAATTAATTTATAATGTAATTATATTATACAACTCTTGTTAAATAATTGTCAATAATTTTGTTGAAATTTTCTTAATATTTTTATTAAACTTAAAATTCTAACTTATTTTCGCGTTTAATATTATTATATTCTATAAATATTATTTTAAGAATTTTAAACATCACTTTTATCTTAAATTAATATTTTTGCAACAATATTAAAAAAATCATCATTAAAAAACACACATGATATTCTATAACATGTGTGTTTTTATAAATTGATATTGCATTATAATCCACTTTTTTCTTCCATCATACTCTTTACTTTCATAAGTCTTGTTAAATTACTTCTTTCATTTTCATCAAGTTTCATACGTATATATTTAATGGTTTCATGTAAATCAGGTATAGTTCTATATTCTAGAGCATTAACTCTTCTTCTAGTCTTTTCTATCTCATCTGCCATAAGCTGACATGTTTTTTCTACTTCTGCAAGCTCTAAAAGCTTAGGAAGTATTAAATATAATTTTTCTATAGCTATATCGAGCTCTGCAGATGTATTGGCAAAACCATAAGGATATATACTACCTTCTTGACTTTCCATTTTTCTTTTAAACTTCATTACAGGCACGTTAACACTCATTATATTTTTGCGCTCTATTTCTAAGGAAATACTTTCCATAGGATAAGCTATTGCTTCCTCAAGAAACTCTGAAGACATCACAGCTCTTGCCATCACAAAATTCTTTAGTGATTTTTGAAGTTCTTCTTCTACACTTTTCCTTAACTCATTATTATATTTCACAAGCTCTATAAATCTTCTCATAAGTTCATCTTGCTTATCTTTTAAAAGCTTATGTCCTCTGGTTGCTGTTACCAATCTCTTTTTTAATGTGGTGAGCTCCATTCTAGTAGGATTGACATTTAATCTCATAAGTTATCATTCCTCTATTCTTCTACTTTATTTTCTTTGCTCGGTAAATACTTTTCAAGATATTCATCTCTAATTCTCTTAAGCTCACCTTTTGGAAGTATGGATAACAGCTTCCATCCTAAATTTAATGTTTCCTCTATGGTTCTATTTGCATAAAATCCTTGAGATACATATTCCTTTTCAAATCCATCCGCAAACTTAGCAAATGACTTATCAGTATCTGAAAGTGCTGATTCACCAAGTATTACAGATAATTCCTTTGCTTGCTTACCTTGAGCATATGCAGAGAACAACTGGTTCATTGTGTCTGCATGATCTTCTCTAGTTTTATCTTTTCCAATACCTTTATCCTTTAATCTTGACAGGGATGGAAGTACATCTATTGGAGGCATAACTCCTTTTTTATAAAGTTCACGACTTAATATTATCTGTCCTTCTGTTATATATCCTGTTAAGTCAGGAATTGGATGGGTTTTATCATCTTCAGGCATAGTCAGTATAGGAATTTGCGTTATTGAACCTTCACTGCCTTTTATTCTACCTGCTCTTTCATAAAGTGTTGCTAAGTCTGTATACAAGTATCCTGGATATCCACGTCTTCCTGGTACTTCTTTTCTTGCTGCAGAAACTTCACGAAGAGCCTCACAGTAGTTTGTTATATCTGTCATTATTACAAGTACATGCATACCCTTCTCATAAGCTAAATATTCTGCAGTAGTAAGTGCCATTCTTGGTGTAGCAATTCTTTCAATTGCAGGGTCATTAGCTAGATTCATAAAAAGTACTGATCTATCTATAGCACCTGTCTTTGTAAACTCATCTACAAAGAATTGGGCTTCTTCAAATGTTATACCAATAGCTGCAAACACAACGGCAAACTTAGATTCAGAACCAAGCACCTTTGCCTGTCTTGCTATTTGTGCAGCTAAATCTGAATGTGGAAGTCCAGAAGCTGAAAACACTGGAAGTTTTTGTCCTCTTACTAAAGTGTTTAATCCATCTATAGCAGATATACCAGTTTGAATAAATTCAGATGGATAGTTTCTTGAAACAGGATTTATAGGTATCCCATTTATATCATTTCTTGCATCTGGTATTATTTTAGGACCATTATCTTTAGGTCTTCCAAGTCCGTCAAATACTCTACCTAACATATCTTCAGATACGCCTATTTGAAGAGGCTTTCCTAAAAATCTTACCTTACTTCCCTTTAAGTTTATACCTGAAGAACCTTCAAATAACTGCACCAATGCTTTGTCTTCATTTATTTCAAGTACTTTACCTCTTCTTATTTCTCCTGTATGCATTTGTATTTCCACTAGCTCATCATAAGTAACATTTTCTACACCATCTACCAGCATCAAAGGTCCTACTACTTCTTTTACAGTTCTATATTCTCTAAGCATCTAAAATTCCTCCTTTGCTGATAAGATCATCCATAGCAGAGATTAACTCTTTAGAGATGTCATCAATTTTTCCTATGTTTTCCTCTGTTATATACTTAGATCTTGCTATTTTATCTCTTATTTCAAGATTTAATATATTCTTTAAATACACTCCTGCTTTTAATGCTCTTTGTGCTTCATCACCAAATTGCAGTACTAACTTTAACATCTTATACTGCTTATTTAATGATGCATAAGTATCTGCATCATGGAAAGCGTTTTGCTGAAGATAATCTTCTCTTATAGATCTTGCTGTTTCTAGCTTTAATCTATCGGATTCAGACAGGGCATCTATTCCAACAAGTCTTACTATTTCTTCTAAGCTAGATTCCTCTTGAAGTAGTGACATAGCTTTAGTTCTTAGCTCTGTCCAGTCTTCTGCTACATTTTCATCTAGCCATGTTCCCACTCTATCCATATATAAAGAATAAGAACTTAACCAATTTATAGCTGGGAAATGTCTTCTATATGCTAATTGGGAATCCAATCCCCAAAACACCTTAACTATTCTAAGAGTTGATTGTGTAACAGGTTCTGAAATATCTCCTCCTGGTGGAGATACTGCCCCTATAGCTGTAAGAGCTCCTTCTCTACCGTCTTTACCAAGACAAATAACATTACCTGCTCTTTCGTAGAATTCTGCAAGTCGTGAGCCTAAATAAGCTGGATATCCTTCATCGCCTGGCATTTCCTCAAGTCTTCCTGACATTTCTCTTAAAGCTTCTGCCCATCTAGAAGTTGAGTCTGCCATTAAAGCTATGGAGTATCCCATATCTCTAAAATATTCACCTATAGTTATACCTGTATATATAGAAGCTTCTCTCGCTGCAACAGGCATATTAGATGTATTGGCAATAAGAACTGTTCTTTTCATTAATGGTTCTCCAGTTTTTGGATCTTTTAACTCTGGAAATTCATTTAAAACGTCTGTCATTTCATTTCCACGTTCTCCACATCCTATGTACACAACCATTTGTGCATCTGCCCATTTTGCCAATTGATGCTGTACAACTGTTTTACCACTTCCGAAAGGACCTGGTACACAAGCTGTTCCCCCTTTAGTTACAGGGAAAAAAGTATCTATTACTCTTTGACCTGTTATCATTGGTGCTGAAGGGTTTAATTTTCTAGCATAAGGTCTTCCTCTTCTAACCGGCCATTTTTGCATCATAGTTAAATCTACAACGCCATTTTCTGTTTGGATTTCACCTATTTTATCTATGATAGTATAATCTCCCTCATTTAAGGAAACTATATTACCTTTAATTCCATAAGGCACCATTATTTTATGTTCTATAATAGAAGTTTCCTGTACAACTCCTACTATATCTCCCGCCTCTACTTCATCTCCAATAGTTTTAACAGGGGTAAAATGCCAAACCTTTTTTCTATCCAGTGCAGGCACTTCTACTCCTCTAGCTAAGAATGCTCCTGCTTGTTCTTCTATAGCATTAAGAGGCCTTTGTATTCCATCAAACATTGCTTCTATAAGACCTGGACCTAATTCAACACTTAAAGGAGCTCCTGTAGTAACCACTGGTGCGCCTGGCCCTAATCCTGAAGTTTCTTCATATACCTGAATAGAAGCTTTGTCGCCTCTCATTTCTATTATTTCACCTATAAGACGCTCATTCCCAACTCTAACTACGTCAAATAAGTTTGCTTCTTCCATGCCTTCAGCAAGAACTAAAGGTCCTGAAACTTTTACAACTTTTCCAGTCTTCAAGCCTACCTACCTACTTTCCTATAAAATATTCACTCCCACTGCTTTTTCTACATTATCGCTAATCCTCTGCATCCCAATATTTAAGGTACCCTGATTATTAGGAATAAGGATAATGGCAGGAAGTAATTCTCTATTGTATCTTTCTATAGTCTCATCCAAATCTTTAGCTATCTGCTCTGTTATAAAAATAACTCCATATTTTTTAGCTGCTAATGTATCTACAATTTTTCTAGCTTCATCTGAATCTAATACAGGAAAAACATCTATACCAATAGCCTTAAATGCAAGTATAGAGTCTTTATCTCCTACTACACCTATCTTATACATAAACATCACGCAGCCTTTCTTTTATAATATCTGGTGATATATTATTGAGTTTTGATACCATAATCATTCTTATAATTTTTATTTCTGTTTCTTTAGCTAATATATAAGAAATTATTGGTTCCGCTCCAAAACTTACATACTTACTTTTCTTAAGATAATCAGTAAGGTAATTATCCATAGTCTTTTCTAAGTATCCTAAATTTCCGTTATCAGCAAAAGCATCTATACTTGCTTTAAATACTTTTTCATACCTGGTGCCTAAAAGTTTCGTATATATGTTTTCTATAGAATCATTTAAAGAATTAGTTAATATAGAATTTTCAATATAACCTCCTGAGATAAGGGCTTCTTCTAAAAATTTTCTATCTTGCTTTTGTTTTCTTATTCTTAAAAACATTTTTATATTATTAAAGTCTATTAAGTTTTTTATATAACCTATTATAAAAGATTCCTTTGACTCTTCAGCTTTATATAACATATGTTCAAACATGGACTTATCTAAAATAATATCCATTTGCTGAGGATTATCTTTTGAAAACAAAGCCTCTTCTGCTCTTTCTATTCCTTTTCTCATTATATTATCAAGTTCTCTATAGTCTCCAGTGTCAATATATTGTTTTAGTTTATCTACACTCACAGTGCCTGAGGAAATAGTTAAATTGTCAAAATCTTGTTTCAATGCCTTGGCTTTTAAAAGAACCTTTATATTATGATAATCATACTTTAATGCAAATATATCAATTAATGACTTGCTAGGTGAAATCTCATACATAAGCAAGTAGGCTCTGTCAAGTTCATTGCTAAGTATGATTTCATAATCTTCTACTCTTTTAACTCCCATCATAGAATTTGAATAATCCGTTTCTTGAAGCACTTTGAAAGCAGCTTCAGGAGATGAACTTTCTATCATTCTATCTATTCTTGATTTATCAATGAATCTGGTTTCTAATACTCTAATTCTACCTATTGCATGTGCAAAATCTAAATTATTCACAATAAACCTCCTTAACCAAATAATAGGTTTATTACTTCTTCTTCAAGTTCATCTCTTTTTATACTTACTAAGGCTTCAAAGCTGTTATTTACTTCTACTCCATTTTTAGCAAGTATATATCCGCCTATTATATTTCTCTTTTGTGTACTTAACTTTAAGTTACCATTCCTGCCCATACTGATGAGGTTCATATTTATTTTGTTTATTAATTCTTGAGTTATTATATTTACATCTCTTGAAGATATAATTACTTCCTCATCTCCATATACCGCATACTGAGCAATACTTTTTTCTATAAAACTAACATAATCATTTTTGGGTAAGTTTTTAAGCTTTTCTAATGACTCATTAAAAACTTCATCTATCATATTTTGTTTTGCTTCCAACTTTTTATTTCTTACCTTAAGAGCTCCATTAGAAATAACTCTTTCTGCTCTAGTTTTAGATTCCTCTTGAGCTTTCTGAAGTATTTCAAGCTTTTTTATATTAGCTTCTTCTTCTTTTCTTATAATTGTATCTTGCTCAATTTTATGAGCTTCTTCCAATATAGAATTCTTTTTATTTTCTGCTTCTTTTATTATTTTAGAAGTTAGATTTTCTAGATTAGTCATCCTTTTCACTCCCTTGCAGGATTTATCCAAATCTTTGATTTTCTCATAGATTAATATATGTCACTTTATTTAAAATTCTTTGCTTGAAATTATCTAAGCATTAACACTGACATAACGAATCCTAAAAGTGCATAAGTTTCAACCATAACAGCTAAAACTATACCTTTAGTATTGTGATCAGGCTTTTTAGCGAGTATTGATATACCTGAAGCTGCTACTTTTGCCTGTGAAATAGCTGATTTCCATCCTACAAAAGCTACTGGTAAACATGCAAGTAATATACTAAATCCTGATGCAAGTTCCATTCCTGTAGCAATTTTTCCCATTGCCATAAAAGCTATAACGAATCCATATAAACCCTGAGTTCCTGGTAGTAATTGTAGTATAAGTGCTTTACCAAACTTTTCTGGTTCCTCTGTAAGAAGTCCTGCTGCAGTTTCTCCCACAAGGCCAACTCCTCTTGCAGATCCTATTCCTGGAAGTATAGTAGCAAGTGCTACTCCTAATGCTGCTAATGCAACTCCACCATTTTGTAAAAAGAAACTAAAGAAAGTATTCATGTTCATTATTTTTCCTCCCTATTCTGTCTTGATTTTAATATATTTATTTTTATATTTTAAAGGATCGAAGGAATTTCCTCCTCCTTCATAAAACTTACCGAAATATTCTACATACTGTAATCTGCTAGTGTGCACATAAGCGCCTAGTGCATTTATGAGCAAATTAAATATATGTCCTGCTATAAATATAATAGGTCCAAATATCCAAGCTTTAACTCCTCCACCTAAGAAATCTATTATAAGATTTATAGCTCCTCCTATAAATCCTGTAGCAAGTCCTAATGCCATAAGTCTTGAATAGGAAACAAAATCTCCTATATATCCTGTTATGCCATAAAGTCCATATAATCCTGCTCCAAGTTTTGCTCCAATACTCTTATTCTCCCTGCCTTGAGTAAGAATAAGTCCAATCATTCCTGCAAACATAATGTATTTTATAATATTTAAACTTCCCTGTAATGCCGTAATATTCGCAAAGCTTCCAGCTAAATATACTATTACAGTAGTAAGAGTAATAAACCATAATCCTACATCATAAAATGCATCTAAATATTTCCCATTTCTTATTAGTAAATATCCCTTTATTCCAAGCCCAATATAGACATGTATAAGTCCAAATGCAATTGAAACAAAAAGTATTAAATTAGCATTTTCTTCTGGTTTTAACCATAATGGTGGTATATTTATGGCTCCTGTGAAATAACTGCCATATAGTACTCCCCATAAAATTGTTGGGAAACTCAAATAAAAAAACAGCTTAATCATTTTTCTATTTTCATAATCCTTAGGCAATATTTTCAAGGCCACAGCTGTAACTATGAGCATTAATGCTCCGTACCCTGCATCTGAAAGCATCATTCCAAAGAATAAAAGATAAAATGGCATTAATAGTGGTGTTGGATCTATTTCATTGTATTTTGGAAGACTATACATAGAAGTAATTGATTCAAAAGGTTCCGCCAAACCATTATTTTCGAGTAATATAGGTACATCGTCATCTTCAGAAGGTTCTGTAAACTTTATGTAGTAGTCATTTCCTATGTTAGTTTTTATAACACCTACTAAATCATCTTTCTTTCCCTCTGGCATCCATCCTTCAATGGCTACCATAGTATTCGTTTTAAGAAAATTATTATTTGATTTGATTTTAGCAATCTCATTTTCATAGTATTCATAGGATATATTTAAATCCTCTATAGTTTCTTTATATCCCATTATTTCATCTATTAACTTTCCTCTTTGCAAACTATTTTCTTTAATATTTTTCTCATATTTATCAATTAATTTATATGGAGCTTCATCATAATTTAAATTCACTTTACTAAAACTATATTTTTTCAATATTTCGTTTATTTCTTCTATACTATCGTTTTTAAATATAATTAAGTAGTTTGCATCATTTTTTATTTCACTTAGTTCTTCAATGTAATTTTCTTTTACCTTACTTTCAACTTCTTCTCTTAATTTTTCCTTTAATGCTTTTGGAGCAGAGCCTAATACATATTTAACTGTTTTTAAGGAATCCAATTCCTTGGTAGATATATCTAAATTTCTCCACGGAATTAAATTATCGATATCTGACTGCAGCTTTGAATTTTCATTTATCAGATAATTTATTTTATCTTCCTTTTCTTTTATACTATCATATATCTCTTTCCAGTTTATATCTTTAATTAAATCTTCAAATTCATTATAACTTACTATTCTTTTTTCTTTTATGATATCTTTAAAGCCACCAAATTTTGCTCCATATTTTTGCAAAATCTCTATTGAAAACTTCACCTTTGCCTTTTGACTTTCTAAATGAGATATTTTCTTATTTTCAGAAACTTTAAGAAGGCCTTCCTCAGTATATTCCTCATAATTTTCTTGGAGGTCTATAAATTGAACTTCTGCAAAGTCTTGAATATTTTTTAATAGCTTATCTTTATCCCTTTCAAAAACAAGCAAAGAGAACTTATTCATTTTAACTATTGCCATTAGCCTTCACTATCCTCTCTACTATTAAATTTATTACTTTTTCCTTTTTATCTCGAGAGTTTTGGACAATATTTTCTATATCTTTCATACCTTTTTCTAAAACAATATTACTTTCTGCTTCAGCTTTTGCTATAGCTTCATTTATTATTTTCTTTGCTTCATCATTTGCATCTTTAATAATTTGTTTATATGACTCATTGGCTCTTAACTCAGCATTTTTTATGATTTCAGTACTTTGTAATTGAGCTTCTTTAATAATTCCTTCTGCTTTTGATTCTGCATTTTTTATATCTTTCACAGCTTCTAATGCCAACTAAATCACCTCCTTAAGTTTATAATAAGAGTATATTAAACTAGATTCTAAAAATTTTACTATGTAAAATGTTATTATTAGATATACCCCCTAGGGGAATGTCTAATAATAACATTCTACATCTTTCATTATTTTAGTCAATAGTTTTTACAAATTATTTATAAATTTTACATATAAGGATATTTTATGTACCTGTTTCTTTTTTTTATATAATACCATATAATAAAAAAATAAACTATACCTTTTTAGTATATTTAATAAAATATTTTTACTTTTGTTAAAAATTTGAAATTTATCTTTAAAATTTATAACTCTATTAAAGATGTAACATCCTTAACAAGATTGTTTTTATCATCAAACATTATATATGTTTTTTTATTATATACATTTCCTTCTTCTATGAGTGCCATTATATCAATATAAAATTTTTCAAATCTAATATTATTTATTTCTCTGTTATTACTTATATAATCAGATTCTAGTATTCCTCTTTTAAGTATCTTTTCTTCCTCTTTATCTAAAGTCTTATTTAAAAAATCAGGTATCCATTTCTTTTTAGTATGATATAAAAACTCATATTTAATTATTTCCTTTAATACAAAACTGTCTGAATTTAGTATACTTTCATTATAATAAATCAAAATTTTGTAGTAGTCAACAAATGATATATTTCTGTCAAAGTATCCCTGTAAATAATAAAATTGACTAAGCGAATAATATAAGTCAAAAGGTTTATCGAATTTTGATAAAAGATACTTTATAGATAAATTAAAATTACCTGAATTATAATATCTATCTACCATCTCTTCTACCATCTTAAGTTTAACCAATTCATCATAGGATATATGATTAGTTTTTAAAATTTCGTAGGGAGGAAACGGTGAATATACCATGCCCCATTTATCCGCTTCTGCTCTCATAGAAGATCCTTTTAGAAGTTTTAAAAATCCAAGCTGGATTTCTTCTGGTTCTATAGAATGCAAGTCATTAAATGATTTTTTAAATGAATCAAAATCCTCTTCAGGAAGTCCTGCTATTAAGTCTAAGTGCTGTTGTATGTTTTTAATTTTTAAAAGCTCATTTACCTTTTCTTTTATATCTTCAAAATTTGCAGTTCTATTTATATTTTTAAGTACTTGATTATTGGTGCTTTGAACCCCTACTTCGAATTGAAATCTATTTTTAGGAGCTTTAGATAGTAGCTCTATTTCATCCTTTGTTAATAAATCTGCAGATATTTCAAAATGGAAAGTAGTTTCACTTTCTTCTTCTATTAAGAACTTCCATATTGAATAGGCAAAGGTATGATTACAGTTAAAAGTTCTATCCACAAATTTTACTAATTTAACTTTATTATCTATAAAATATTTTAATTCATTTTTTACTCTTTCAAGATTTAAGAACCTTACTCCATGAATGGTTGAGGACAAACAGTACTTACAGTTAAAAGGACATCCTCTTGATGCTTCATAATACACAATCTTATTTTTTAAATCTTCATCTTTCTCATACGGAAATATTATTTTATTAATATCCATAAGTTCTCTTTTACCTGTATAAACACTTCTTCCTTCATTCTTAAAGTATAATCCTTTTACGTCCATAATCTGTCTATTATTTAATAAGCATTCTATAAACTCCCTATATGTTTCCTCCCCTTCTCCTTCTATTATATAGTCGCAATTATCTTCCTTTACATAGGAAGCCTCTTCATAGGAAACCTCAGGGCCGCCAAATAAGATAGTTATATTTTTATCTATCAGCTTTAATAGCTTAGAAATTCGTAGTACATATTCTATATTCCATATATAACAAGAAAGTCCAACCACATCTGGTTTTTCTCTCATAATATTTTGTACTATTCTTTCTACTCTATCGTTTATCGAATACTCTTGTAAAATGCATTCATAATTTAAATCTTTTGTGTAATTTTTTAAATATCTTATTGCTAAATTACTATGAATATATTTTGAATTTACTGCCGCTAATATTACTTTCATTCTTTACTTTCCTTTCAAACCATTTATATTATTTCTTTTCTGCTTTTATATAATATATATCTTCATCTTCTATTTCTTCTATTATGTTAAAATATTCACTTAAAATCTTTAAAGTGGCCTTTTTATTTGAATTCATAAATATTTTATTATCTTTAAATATGATCTTTTTTTCCTTTGTCTTAGAAGAAATAATTTTTATATTAAAATTCACTAATTTATTATAACCTTTATTTACATCCCATATGTAAATTTTACCCTTTTCTTTTAAATAATTATTAATATTTTTTATAAGCTCCTTTCTGCTACTTTCAAAATAAACTTGACTTAAAGTAAAAAGCATTACACAGTTATCATAATATTTTTCCTCTATTTTATTCTCTTCATATTTTCCATCTATATATTCTATGGTAGGATTAACATTAAACTCCTTAAACATATTATATATTATTCCTGTGTTGGACATCCCAATGTCCAATAAATTGCCATTAAATAATTCATCTTCTAATTGTAAAGTAACATTTTTCTCCATATATCCACCTCCTTCAAAGATGAATACCTCTTACCTCTAAGACTTGTCAATTTTATATATAATACTTCTCTATAAAAATTAAAAATCCTCTAATAGAGGATTTTTAATCTGCCTTTTTTAAATTTCTTTATAATCTTCTTTTATTTTTGATATTTCATCACAAAAATCCAACATAAATCCTGCGGTAGTTCTTTGTGCTTCTTTTAAAGAAATAGCTGCAATATTTCCATATCTTATCTCTCTATCTTTAATATGAATATTTTTTATATATGCGTTGTTAGCAATAAAAGAATTATTTTTTATATAATCTTCTATATATTTATATCTTACTACTCCCTTATCTGCTACAAAGATGAAGTCATTCATAAGTTTACTTATAATCCAGAGCTCAAATTTTCTATGGCTTTTTAAAAGTTTATTATTTACATGCTGCGGAACTGTAGTATCTTGTATTAAATGGCAGGCTGCTCCAAAATAAAACATAGCTCTTTCCATGTTTCCAGACTCAACATATTCTAATGCACTTGAATGATAGCGCCTGCATTCTTCTAAAGCATTAGAGAATCCAAATAGCCCCTTACCCTTCCTGTAATCAAAAAAATGATTGGAGCTTTTAAAGTCCTGATCTGCCCACATAACTCCTTCATTTATGCTACTTATATACTTTTTTAAGAATTCAAACTCTTCTTCATATCCATCATTTTTTAAAATGCTTAATGCCTGTATATTTATAAATTTATGGACAGTACAATAAGTCTTTAGCACCTTTTTTTTCAAAGGATTTACAGCAAAAAATAATCCTTTTAATGCACCGCCATAAGTTTTTTCAATTTTATTTTGCATATAACCTAACTACTCCTTTTATATTATTTGTTCTTTATCTTAATATTAAAGCCCCATGCATAGGATTTCCAAAAGATTTTTAATTAAACCTATAAATTAAAATTTTATCAAAATATTCCATAAGTTTTCTCCTAAATAAAATTATCTTCCATAATATATAATTTGTCAACGCACACTTTTGAAGTTTATACCGTGAAAGCAAATGAACTCACCCTCTATTTTACTTGCATTTTTTCATGCCTTGCTTTAAAATTATGTCGAGACATGTCTTATAATATTAATATGTGTTTATGTATTAGGAGGACTTATAAATGAATACTAAAAAGAAAAGCATCTTTACAAATTTAGGTGCTTTAATAATCATTGCTATGTTTGTAGGAGTATTAACAGGTCTACTTATGGGTAAGAACGCTCATATGTTTGCACCTTTAGGCGATATATTTATGTCGCTTATTAAAATGGTAGTTGTACCATTAGTAGCTTTTTCCATAATAACTGGCGCCGCTTCTATAGGTGATACAAAATCTGCTGGTAAAATAGGAATTGCAACTTTTTCTTACTATATGATTACCACTTTAGTTGCTGTTATTATAGGACTTGTGTTTGGAGAACTATTTAAGCCTGGTGCAGGTATCAATGTATCCTCACTTAGTTCTATGTTCTCTAATGAATTTGAGACTAAGGGGAATCTACCTGGATTTTGGGATACTGTAAAAGGTATCATTCCTGAAAATCCAATTAAAGCCTTAGTAGAAGGAAACATACTCCAAATTATTTTCTTCAGCTTATTTTTAGGTTTTGGAATTTCTTCTTTGGAAAATGAAAAGAAAACATTTATTGTAAAGACATTTACTTATATTAACGATGCTTTAATTTTTATAATTATGAAGGTAATGTATATAGCCCCAATTGGCGTATTTGCATTAATGGCAGATGCCACTGGTACATTCGGTTATAATATATTAAAGAAAATAGTTTATCTATTTTTCGTATATGTATTAGCTTTAATTGTACATAATTACGGAATTTATTCTTTAAACATAAAATTATTTTCTTCAGTACCATTAAAAAAGTTTTGGTCATCCATATACAAGCCTCAATTAGTTGCACTTTCTACAGCTTCCTCTATAGCAACATTGCCTCTAAATATGGAAGTTTGTGAGCAAGAACTCGGAGTATCAAAACAAACTTCTTCCTTTGTATTACCTTTAGGTGCTACTATAAATATGGATGGAAACGCAATTTACTATTCACTGGCTGCTTGTTTCTTTGCCCAAATGTTTAATATTGACCTTGGACCTTCTCAATACATGGCAATAATATTTACAGCTACCATAGGTTCCATAGGACAAGCCGGTGTTCCAGGCCCAACTTTATTAATTGTTGCAGTGCTACTTGCTGCCAACATTCCTGTTGTTGGACTTCCTATACTATTTGGTGTAGACAGAATATTTGATATGCTTAGAACCGCTGTTAATATAACTGGAGATGCTTCTTGTGCCGTAATTGTAGATAGACTTAGAGAATCAGAAAACTTATCCGATGCAAGTTAAGCGTAATTTTTTATACTGTATTATAATTTTTTATAATACAGTATTTTTTATTCCTTAGTAATTATTCCTAAGCATTAAGAATATTTCTTAATGCTTAGGAATAATTATTAATGTTAATAATATTGAGGTTATAAGGAATGAAAAAAGATACTTTTTATAGGGACACCCTAACGCTAACAGCAGCTAATATAGCAACGGGCATACTAGGGTTTACATTTTCCATAATACTATCAAGTAAAATTGGGCCTGAAGGTATGGGGCTTTACGGGCTAATAATGCCTATATATAATTTATTTATATGTATTATTTCAGGTGGTCTAGTAACTGCTATTTCTAAGGTATCTGCAGTATATTACAGTAAACATGACTTCAAAAACCTAAATAAAACCATCGATACCACCCTATCATTTGATAGTTTATGGGCACTTATAGTTGTAAGCATTGTATTTGTTAGCTCAAACTATATAAGTACCTATTTAATAAAGGACAGTCGAAGCTTATATGCCCTAAAGGTGCTTTGTCCTGCAATGCTATTTATCGCAATTTCTTCAATACTTAAAGGATATTTTTATGGTATATCTAAGGTTAAATTTCCTGCATATATAGATGTATTCGAAAAGTTTATAAGAACAGTAGTTATAATAGTTATATTTGGTACCTATGCTTTATCAAGCGATATTTCCAGCAAAGTAACTTTTGCATATGTTGCTTTAGCAATTGGCGAAGGAATAAGCACTGCTTTGCTATATATATGTTATAAAATACATAAAGTAAAGCCTTATCGTAACACTGAGCCTTCAGAAGGAAGAGCTCAACTCCTGTTCAACGTGCTTATTATATCTATCCCATTGTGTTTAAATGCCTTTTTATCTACAGCACTTTCTACTGTTTCTACTTTAATAGTTCCTAGAAGATTAATTGCTGCTGGAATGGATTATAGTACAGCATTGTCCTTAATTGGTAAATTTACAGGAATGAGCTTAAGCATAATATTTTTCCCTATGGTTGTTATAAACTCTGTTTCTACAATACTTATTCCGGACATATCTAAAAGTATTAGCAATAAAGATTATTGGAGTACAGAAACTAGGGTTATGAGTGTACTTAAAGTAGCTCTTTTATTAGGCTTATCTACCTTGATTATATGCAATACTATTCCAAACGAACTGGGAAACTTACTTTTTAGAAGACAAGACTTAGGTAGTTTTATATCCATTTCTGCTTTAATTGCACCCTTAGTCTATGTAAGTACAACCACCTATGGTATATTAAATGGATTAGGAAAACAAGGTATTTTGCTTAGAAACTCCCTTATTATATCTCTTATAGAACTTGTAAGTCTTTACATTTTTGTAGGTATACCTTCTATTAACATATATGGATTTGTAATAACCTTTATTATAACTTCATCTATAGGACTTATAGTTAATATGTATGAAATTAAAAAACATCTAAATATTGAATTTAATAAAAATAATTTTGTTGTAGATATACTTCTCTGCATATTGTTTTATTTTATATTAAATATTTTAAAAAACATTTTACCTGAAACTCTATCTATGAAATATCCAATTATAACTCTTGCAGGTTTTCTGTTAATATTTTTTGATTTTAAACTCTGCAAACAATAAAAGGAAATTACGACATATTGAATCTATCGTATGGGATTTACATTTAGGAAAGCGTTCGTTTCGCAAAAAAGGTCTAATATTTCTGAAATTAAAATATCTAAACCTTCTAAACTCGCTTTGCTCAAACAATAGAAGGTTCTTAACGATATTTTAATTCCAGAAATAAAGACCTTTTAGTGCTTACTCAATGCTTTCTACAATGTAAATCCCATATGATTATTCAATATTCGAAATATTACTCAGGTTTACTGACTGAAGGAAGGGCTGATAAGCCCGCAGACCGGTAGGTCGTAAAACTGTAACCTTTCAAACTTTCACCATAAAAAATTTTATGTATTAATTGTTAAAGCAAAGACATTTTTAGTGTTGAAAATATATCAATTTTTAAGGGAAGCCATCTGGATCCCCTTGTTTCGCTTTATGAGAACATTACGACTTAATTTATTTGTTATAATGTTCCTTTAATAAAATCATGGCATTATCTAAGGCTATCTTTAAATCATGATATGATTTTGCCTCTGCTCTAAGAACAGGATGTTCCCAATCACATTGATTAATTATATACACTATAAATCTTCCTATTCCTGAATACCAACCTACGTCAAGAACTAGGTTTTTTCCAAACTTCACTTGAAGCATATCTTCAGTAAGATTTATATTGTTTTCGTCTAACACCTCAGATTCTTCAATGTCATAATTATTAAAGATAACCTTACCTGGGCTAAAATCATATTCTTTAAACATTTGTTACCTCACATTTCAAATAGCATTACTACACAATATATTACAAGTGTGTACTAAATTATAGTTTACTTGTATGCTAATTATAATATCAGCAATACTAAGAAACCAATTGTTCTTGTTGACATACCGATAGTTTTTGAATATGCAAAATCAAAGACTTAACATTTACTATAATATAACCTCTATTTCCTCCTTTAGCAGATATAGATGATATTTTTAATGTTGAATATAGAATGAGATTTGCATTGTAGAAAGTATTGAACAAGCAAATAGAAGCTCTTTATTTCTGACTTTAAAACACCGTTAAGAATTTTCTACTGTCTGAGCGTCAGCGAGTTTAGAAAATTTAGGTGATTTAAAGTCAGAAATATTAGAGCTTCTTTGTGCAGTGAACCACTTTCCTAAATGCAAATTTCATACTATATATTCAATATTAAAAATATCCTTAAAAATGCTGAAGAAAAATATATCAATTTTTAAGGGAAGCCATCTAGCTTCCCTTGTTTCGCTTTATAAGAAAAATGCGAACATATTAAGGTTTAAATTATGGTAATTTCTTTTTTATAACATTTTGATAGTATGGTGGCAACTCCCAACTTTTTATATGTTCAAATTTCTCCACTTTAACATTATCAATTGGATTTACCCTTAAAGTAATATAATCAGTTCCAACATCAAGGTGTGGCCCTACATATGGATGTAACTCTATTTTTAATCGAAAATCAAATCCTCTATAACCATTCACTCTATCAGCCTTTAATATAGTAACATCATAAGGTGCTACTGTAGGCGATGTAGTTAAGTATTCTTTGTAGTATTTATCTACTTCATCTTGGATATAGGGTAAAAGTAAAGTCATAAAAATGTCTTGATATAATTCTTCTCGTGATTTCTCTGGTGGAATATACGGGTTGCTAACTAAAGGCTTTATCCTATCTGCGCATACATAAGCATAGCCGTTAGATGATAGACTGAAAACTAATACCCCTATCATAAATACTATTATTATTTTTTTCTTCATTAATAACACCCTCCTCAGTAACTTTTATAACAGTATTCCCTTTTTATAAAAATTACTGATTGGCAATTGTTTCATAAAATATTTGCACCTGTTATTAATTCGGCATATTTTTACTCTTGCACTCACAAGATGAGAAAATTGTGAACTACTAAATTTTGTTTACTTCATGGACAATGCTTTGTCTATTGCAGCTTGAATCATTGGATGACAACATTTTCCTAACGGATTTTTCTTTTGACATTGTGATTTGCTCATTGCTCCTGTAATTTTTAAAACATCTTTCATATCAGTTGCACCATCTTTTAGTACTGCATCTATAACCTGACCTTCTGTTACTTTACTACAATAACAGGCATATTTAGGATTTGCATCTTTTTTAAACCATAATGGTACTTTTACTTGCTGTTTATTAAATTTAGTATTAGATTCTGTATTATAATAAGTAACATCACATTCCTCATTCATACATAGGAAATAATCATTGTTGCTAACTTGTTCTGTTAACTCGTCAAGTACCATGTGCTTTACTGTAATATTTTTTACAAATGTACCATTCTCTCCACATACTGGACATAAGCTATTTTTTTCTACCAACCTAGTAGTTTCTATTTTACTTCCGCAACAGGATTTATTTAGAGTTTTCTTTTCCATTAACCTTCTTTGCCTCCTCTGGCTTAATTCCTTCATTTTTTAATATTTCACAAGTACATATCCTATTTGTGTTACCTTCTGCTATGGATTGCCCTAACTGAACAAGAACTATTATTCTTTTATCTGAAATAGAATAATAAATATTTTTTCCTTCTTTAGTTGCTTTTACAAAATTGCACCATTTTAAGCACTTTAGTTGCATTGATATAAGACTTTGAGAGCATCCAGTGTCTTCTACTAATTCACCAACACTTTTTTCTCCATTTATCAATGAAAGAAGAATTTTATATCTTGTAGCATTTGATAATCCATGAAAAAACTTTGTATATATTTCTATTTGTTCGTCATTAGTCTGCATATTTACCTCCTAAATAGAATTGGATATACAATCAGTCCAACAGAAACTATTGTAAAAATCCAGACCATTATTCGAATATTTCTTGAAGCTTTGCTACTTCTAATAATAAAATAATGAGCTAGTCCAAGCATTATTATTGTTCATAAAATAAAAATATTTCTATATGGTGAAACCCTCGATATCAAATCAAAGCCTAGTCCACTCAGACCGAGTAATGTAATAATGCCATGCCCATTCAACATATAGCTACTAAAAAATATGTTACAGTTGATGCAATACAAAGCAATTTCTCTTTGATAAAGTCCTCCTATAGTATATAAACATATCAAAATATTTTGATATGTTTATATTGCCACAATTTAGCCCAAAATACAACTATAGCTAATGATAAAAACTCTTTTAGCTATGATTAATAGGTCGTAATTTTTTACAAGTGTGTACTAAATTATAATTTACTTGTATGCCAATTATAATATCAACAATATAATGAGGACATATTTTCCCCTTGGCAAATATTAATTCTTTGACTTCTTCCGCTACCTAACCTACTTGTGAACCTAATACAAGCATTTCTTCCAAATAGGAAGGCAATTATTCTTGCTGAAATGCCGATAGTTTTTGAATATGCAAAATCAAAGACTTAACATTTACTATAATATAACCTCTATTTCCTCCTTTAGCAGATATAGGTGATATTTTTAATGTTGAATATAGAATGAGATTTGCATTGTAGAAAGCATTGAACAAGCAAATAGAAGCTCTTTATTTCTGACTTTAAAACACCGTTAAGAATTTTCTACTGTCTGAGCGACAGCGAGTTTAGAAAATTTAGGTGATTTAAAGTCAGAAATATTAGAGCTTCCTTTCGCAGTGAACCACTTTCCTAAATGCAAATTTCATACTATATATTCAATATTAAAAATATCACTAAAACTGCTGAAGAAAAATATATCAATTTTTAAGGGAAGCCATCTGGATCCCCTTGTTTCGCTTTATAAGAACATTACGAACTACCGATGTTGAAAGTAAGGCTTGATAAGTAAGATAGTAGAATAGACACAAGGGTTTAGTTAGGTTTACTACTTAATTCAAGCTCGTAACTTTTTGGAATAAGTCGCTTAAACTACATGAACTTTATCTCACTATTTTAAAGTTTTCCTCACCATCACAAATAGACACATCAATCATAGTCATTTTCTTTACAGATGCCCGTTTTAATGCTTGCATGCAATTGACTAGAAAATAAATTTGCGATTCTTCCCCTTGTAATTCTGCTTCCACACTTCCATCTTCTAAGTTTTTCACCCATCCCGTTAATTTCATTCTTTCAGCAATACAATATATTTCCAATCGAAATCCTACTTTTTGTACTCTTCCAGAAAAAGTAACTTTTTTTCTGGTTACACTGCTTGAATTAAATTTAGGAAACTTAATATGGTTTGCATGACTAATTACATAACCGTCTCTTAATTTCTTAAAAACGTTCATTTTTCAACGTACTCCTTTTTCAGATTGACATTCTATTGTTTAAAATATCTTATATTGTATCCTAATCTCTACTAATTGTAAATTTGTTTGTTTTTACAAATAAGAACTGTGGTTTTTTAGTGAACCACTTTCCTAAATGCAAATCTCATGCTATATATTCAACATTAAAAACAAGACAATAAACATATTGACTTGAGGGCATACTATTACAGTAGCATAACTCATTGAAAAGAAAAGTCTATGTTTTTTTGTGAATTACCATTATAATATTAATGCTGTCTGCCATGCAAATTAAGAAATAGAGGTGTTGAATTGAAAAAGATTAAATTACAAAACAGACCTTTTGGTCCGTTTCCTACTATACTTGTAGGAGCCGATGTGAATGGGAAACCTAATTATGTTACTGTAGGTGCATGCGGAGTAGTAAGCCTTAAGCCAGTGCTATATGTATCGCTTAAGGATAGTCACTACACAACTTTAGGTATTAAGGAAAACGGTTACTTCAGTGTCAACATACCTTCTGTTGACTTGGTTCAAAAGACTGATTATTGTGGTATAGTATCTGGGCATAAAACAGACAAATCTAATTTGTTTACATCGTTTTATGATGAACTTGGAAAAGCACCAATGGCTGAAGAATGCACGATGAATTTTCTATGTAAAGTTATCGAAACCATTCCTGTTTTTGATTTTCAAATGTTTTTAGGAGAAATAGAGGCTGTATACATTAATGAGGAATGTCTGACAGATGACAAACCTGACCCATTAAAAATTAACCCACTAATTATGATGGGCTTAAATTATTATGATTTAGGCAAAGACGTAGGTACTTTATTTAAAACAGGTTTAGAAATACTACCTAAATAATTAGATAAGGACTATCCTTATAAGGTAGTCCTTTTGACTTTTATATTTGTTGTCATATATGTGGACAATAATGTCGCATTAAGAAAATAGCACTATTTTAAAGTTATCATGAGTGACATGGCGTAACTCTGTGGTAACTTGGAATTGTTTAGCTTTGTTTTATGCTTATAATCTCACATATAAACTCACAGCTTAACAATAAAAGGGAATGTGATAAATTAATACTTTATAGAGTAGTAATTAAATCCTGAATTTTATCAAGTATGATAAAATCTTGAATAGAACCATTCAAAGTAAAATACAAACTCTTTAAAAAATTCGTAATATTAATTTTTTGATGATAGCATTCGATTGACGAGTTACTCGTAGAGTTGTACTTTTTAAAACTTTCCAACCATAACACTATATCATATTCATCAATTTCGTTTCTTATCAAAATACTTCTCACGGCAACGCTTATCCGGTCAGGTTCTCCATCAATGTATACGTACTTTCCCTGGCATATTTTTAACTGCAATGTCATAAGTAGCTTTTGCAAATCTTCTTTGCAGAGAACAGTACATTGTGCCAATTCATCAATTACGTCAGCGCCATGTGCTGCTGAATGAGCCCACCCCTTATTGTCTATGTACCCTCTTAAATCCATCTCTTTAGTATAGTACTCAATTATGATGTTTTTCGTTTCGACAATTACATTATGAGGTAAAAATTTTTTTTGATTGTGGGAATATAATATCAAAGCTATAATAAGTGCAGAAAATGTACGAGCGAAAACCGTATCATCATTTTCAGCACCAACACACTTCATTAAATGCTGATTATCTATACAGATTGCCAATAAAGTTTGAATCTGTTGAGTAGAAAACCGATTTTGATTAACCCATTTTGCAAAAATATCATAAATTAAATCATCACGCAGGGTTGCATCCGTTGTTCCAATGTGTTTAAGCATATCCAATGCGTAAGAATAATATAAGTTCTCACAGTTAATCACATAATTATCTTTTTTAATTTGTGTTAATTCAAGTTTTAATGTCTCCGCTGTCATTCTCTTCCCCCCTATTTGTGGTTAGATAACTCTGTTTCTATTCTAAAGATATAGATTCATAAAGTTATATAAATAATCTCCACTACAACTTCTGATTTATCTATATTGTATCAAAACTATTTTTGTTTCGCATTAAATTACAAGTGTGCACTAAATTGTAAGTTTACTTGTATGCTAATTATAGTATCAACAATACTAAGAAAGTAATTATTCTTGTTGATGTATCAATTGTTAAAAAATAAAGACATTTTTAATGTTGAATGCAGTATAGGATTTGCATCGTAGAAAGCATTGAATGAGCTTTAAAAGGTCTTTATTTCTGAACTTAAAATATCGCTCGGAACCTTCTATTGTTTGAGCAGAGCGAGTTTAGAAGGTTTAGATATTTTAAGGGCAGAAATATTAGACCTTTTTAGCAAAATGAACGCTTTCCTAGATGCAAATCCTATACACTAGCTTCAACATTAAAAATGTCGTCTACTTTATTTTTTGAAGTAAAACATTAGGTATAAGTTTCAAAGCCTTTCTAGGCAATATATCAAAGTCTTCCTTTGAAATTCCAAATGTAACAATTAATCCAAATAAATAAGAATATGCTCCAATTATTATTGATATTATCGTACTTATTGATACTGCTAAATAATTATTCCCAAATAACTTTAAAATACTATAAAAACTTATGTATACTACAAATACTACAGCACCCATAAATGCAGATGCTACCAATGGTTTTAGAGCTGGTTTTAAAAATTTGAATTTTAATCTTAAGGATTTTTGAAGCATATAATGATTCAATATTATAGGAATTATATATCCAATAATACTTCCATATATTGCCCCTAAAATATTTATGCTTGGTATAGCTATTAAAAAATAGTTTACTAAGACTTTAACTAATATTCCTATAAACGAATATAAAGTAGCTGTATAAAGTTTACCTATACTTTGAAGTATGGTAGTTTGAATTTGCATTATTGACATCAGAACAAGAACCACAGAGCCATAGGCCATTAAATAAGATCCTTGTCCAAATCTAAGCACTTCAAATATTTGACCGCTTAACACAGAAAGTCCAAATGCTGATGGAATAGCTATTAAAAAACACATTTTAAATGCATACTTAATCTTACTTTTTACACCATCTCTATCTTCCACAGCTACTGCTCCAGATAAAGCTGGGAGTATTGCTGCTGCAAGAGATGATATAATAGCTATTGGCACATTTAAAAGCTGCTGATACTTAACTAAGTATCCATATAATGTGGATGCGTAAGCTTCAGAAACTCCGCCAACCATAAGCCTTGCCTTTGTATTTGATAAATCAACTAAATTCCCTGCATAAGTCATTCCTACACATACTGTAATTGGAAGGCCATAATGTATAATCTTCCTAAGTATACTCTTAGAGCTATGTCTCTTTATATTTGTTTCCATATATCCTTTAGGAACCTTTATTTTCTTATGTTTTTCATAATACCACATAAGATAAGCTGCAGAAATAAATGCTCCAAGGGAAGTTCCTATTGTTGCTCCTGCACACCCTGCTTCAATTCCATATTTTACCAAGAACACTGCAAATACTAATGAAAAAATAGTATTTATTATTTGTTCTATGACTTGAGATACCGCTGTAGGTGTCATATTATGTAATCCTTGAAAATACCCTCTATATGCTGAGGCTATTGACGTAAATAATATAGAAGGTGCTAAAGCTATTATTGATAAATAAGCTTTTTCGAAATTTACCAAATCTGCTAACGGCCTTGCTAAAACTATCATTAATACTGCCATTATTATCCCTATTAAAAGTAATATAAATCTTGCTATCTTAAAACTTCTTACTGCATCCCTATAGTTTTTTACCGCAGTAAGTTCAGATATTAGCTTTGATATTGCAACTGGTATACCTGAATTAGTTAAAACAAATATGAATACATATACAGAATAAGCTGCTCCATATACTCCATATCCCTCATCAGTTATTATTACTCTTAAAAAAGGTATGTATAAAAGAGATATTACTTTCACTATCATTCCTGCTGCAGAAAGTATTGCAAAACCCTTAGCAGTAGATTGCTCTTTCATATTTCACTTCTCCTATCCTTACTCTACTTAAAATTTAAATACATCATTTTTTATCTTTTTAAGTACTGGAGGTAGTGTCTCTGCTATAGTTTTATTTTCCATATAAGCTAGCTTATCCTTGCAATTTTTAAATATAACCTTATATGCATAAAGGTATTGATAATTTAATCCATATTTATTAGTGAAGAAACTATTTAGCTTACTATCCTTATTATATTTAACATCTCCAATTATAGGATTACCTAATTCACTTAAATGTGCTCTTAATTGATGGCTTCTTCCTGTTATTAAATCTATTTCTATAAAAGAAAATGTCCCGCAACTTTGCACAGTTTTAACTTCCATAGCTATTTTCTTAGAATTTGGTACCTCTTTTGTAAATACTTTAGATATATTGCTGTCTTCATTTTTTAATATATATCCTTCATATATACCATCTTTTATTCTACCTGCTACCAATGCTTCATAGTATTTTTTTATATCTCTTTGTCTTATCATTTCATTTAAAAGTTTAAGACTTTCATAATTCTTTCCAAATATTACTACACCAGAAGTATTTCTATCCAATCTGTTACATGGAGCCGGTGTAAAAGTAATTTCTTTTTCTGGAATATAATCTCCCTTATCATATAAGTAAGATAATATATAATCTGTTAATGTAGCTTCTCCATTCTTTTTATCAGAATGAACAAGTATACCAGGCCATTTTTCTACAAGTATCATATTTTCATCTTCATAGGTAATCTTTAACTTACTGAATTTAGTAGCTTCTACCTTTTGAAAGTTTAACTTCTTTTTAGTGTCTGCAGAGGATATGTATGTTACTTCTACAATATCTCCTTCTTCCAAAGTATATTTTTCTTTAGCTTTTTTACCATTTACCTTTACGTCACCTTTTCTTATTGCCTTATATATAGCACTTAAAGGTACATCCTTTAACCATTTTCTTAAAAACTTATCCAGTCTTTGTTGCGCCTCATTAGATCCAATTTCTGCTTTCATCTTTTTACTCCTTATCTATTATCTTTAAGAAATCACATGCAAATTTACTTTGAAGAGCAGCACCTAAAGCCAAGCTCTCCTCATCTATATCAAATAAACTTCCATGTGCTGGGTGAATTATTCCCTTTGATTCATTTCTTACACCTAAATTATAGAATATTCCTGGTCTTTCCATTGAAAAATATGCAAAACTTTCTACTCCCATACTTGGTTCGTCTAAGTCTAATATATCCTTCTTATCCATTACTTCTTCAGCACTTTTAAGGAAACTTTTAACCATATCATCATTATTATAAAGACATGGGTAACTTTCTTCAATTTCTATTATACATTCTCCCCTTAGAGATTTAACCATACCTTCTACAATTTCTTTAAATCTTGATCTTACATAATGTCTATGTTCAGTTTTCATGGTTCTTATAGTGCCTTTAAAGTGCACTTCCTCTGGAATTATGTTATTTGCAGTTCCTCCCTGAATACATCCTACAGTTACAACTCCTGGCGAAGTAGGTGGTAATTCTCTGCTTACTATGGATTGTAAATTTACAATAACGCTGCTTGCAATAAATATAGGATCTACAGTTGTATCAGGATGAGCCCCATGGCCTCCCTTACCTATTATCTTTACCTTAAATGAGTCTGAAGCTGCATTTACTACTCCTTTTTTAACTCCTATTTTGCCACAAGGTATCTTTTCATCCACATGAAGCCCTATAACGCCGTCTACATAAGGATTTTCCATTACCCCTTCTCTTATCATGAGTGAAGCTCCTCCAGTTGTTTCTTCTGCAGGTTCAAAAAATAATTTAACATTACCTTGTAGCTTATCTTTTAATTCATTTAATATTAGTGCTGCACCCATAAGAATTGCAGTATGTGCATCATGTCCACAAGCATGCATTTTACCTAAATTTTTTGAAGCATAGATTACTTCTTTTCTATCTTCTAATGGCAAAGCATCCATATCTGCTCTAAGAGCTACAGTTTTACTTCCCTTTCCTCTTATAATTGCGCATAATCCAGCTCTAGCTACTTTTTCATATTCTATACCATTCTTCTCTAAAAATTCTTCTATATATTTAGTAGTATTACAAAGATCATAATCTAGTTCAGGATTCATATGAAAATTTCTTCTCCATTTTATAAGATCTTCTTTAATTTGTTCTGCTCTTTTCAAGAAGCTTATATCTTCCATATTAGCTTTTACACCTACCTTTAGTTTACCTAATACTCTAAAAAATATAATATGTACAATGTTATAATTCCTTAAAATTGCTTATTAGTTTTTTGTGCATTTTAAAAGCTCATATTCATGGAATATGAGCTTAATTAAGATTATATAACATTATTTCCAATTATTCAATAAACTACTCTACTAATCTTATCACATCAGCATTGTCCTTTATATATGGTAAATTTTTCATAACAGCATACACATATTTAAAAGATTCTCTTGACCCATTAAAAATCTGATTTTTAGACATTTCGTTAAAATATAATATGTTACACCATACGTCTATAAAATCATTTTTATTTACAAAACAATTACCTTCTGAATGTTTTACCACAAATCCATCTGTATACTTTTCAACTATTTCTATGTCATCTATTTCTTCTCTTGTTATTAATCCCAATGCATCTTCCCACATAGTTTTAAATGAAATCATAACTTTTCCTCCTAGATATTTTAGAAATATATACTTTGCTAAATATACTATTTACTATAATAGTATAACATATATTGCTTATACGTCAACTAATTGTCTTACTATCATATTATTGATATATCCTAATTTAGGTGACACATCTTAAATTTATACATTTTTATTCTTTATTAGACTTAGTATTCTATTTCCTACTACATTTTTAAAGCAAATATGGTTATTATACAAATTATGCCTATTTTATCTATAGTTAATTCTAAATTATCTTGTGTTGTATTTCTTATTTCTTAAACCATGTTATAAATCATTTGTAAGCTCTATTTCTTTTTCATATTTCTCATATTCTTTACTAAATAGGAAAGGAAAATACACTATAGAAGCACAAAGTAAATTTATTAACACAAATTTTCCGCTATTAGCAATATTAGCTTCTATACTATAGAAAATAAGCCCATTGTTTAAAAAGTGTATTATAGAAACGGTCCATATGTTTTTTGTCTTCATATAAACAAATCCAAAGAATATAGCGTAGGCAATACAAACAATCAGTCGATTTAAAGTAGAATAAAAAGGCGCTTCTGGACTATAGAAGAACAAGTTTAATGGCAAATGCCATATCCCCCAGATAAACCCTAAAAGTATTATGCCCTTTCGTTTACCCAGTCGCTCTTGAAGAGCAGTTTGAAGAAAATATCTCCAGCCATATTCCTCTCCCAAAAACATAGCAAACTGGAATGGAAACAAAAGAAGTAGCATAAATAGTCCCGTAAATGTCTTTGCGCTCAGGAAAATATTAATAAATTCCTTAACATCGCCAAAGATAAATGCACTTAAAAAGGCTGCGCATAAACGTAAAATAACAAATAACACAATATAACGAAGGGATTTCTTTACGTTTTTTCCAAGCTTCAATCCAAAACGATCTATTTTCTCTTTTTCATCTGCAAAATACATAAGAACTAACATAATACTTCCCGGAAACAGTAAGTAATCTGCATACGTACCTGGATCTTTATGAAATATAAATATCTCTACTAAAAGAAAAAAAACCGAAGTAATAGTTAAGAATAAATAGACTCCATAAAATTTCATTGGAAGTTCTTTACGTCTTTCATTGTTTAGCAGTAAAGCTGTCATCACACCTATGGCTGGATAATACATCTGTACCTGAGCAAAGCCATGCATTGAGTATTTAGTATATGTAAATGCCATAATAATGCCCATACCTATGGTAAAACCAAAGGTTACCACGAAAAATATAATAAGCTCTTTGTTAGAAACACTGTATTCAGACATTTTTACCTCGCTTTCTTTTTCTATGATTTTAACTCAATATATTTGTTCCATTTCATAATTACCTATTTTAATCGCTAATTTATGCGAATCAACCCTCTATTTTATGAGGTTTATTGTCACTCACTCTATACATATGATTGTTCAACGTATAAAAAGTCAGTAATTTGCATACTATAAGTTGTTTCAAAATTTAAATTGCACTTATAATATCAACTATTCTGTAAATATTTTAACTCTATTTTCCATTTATGTAAACATCAATAGTGCTTTCCTAAAAGCTTCTGCTAGTTTTTATTCGATGTATAAGTTAAATCACCTACATTTATAATCTTTTTCATTAAATATCACATAAAAAATAAGGACTATGCAGTCCCTAAACAGTAATTTAATATTTCATTTTATACACTTTTATTTTTAATAAGTCTTAATATTTTATTTTCTACTACATTTTTTAAATTAAACTTTCTATTTATATTATTTTCAAATATTACATTTATAAATTCCTCATCTGAAGAATTGACTACTCCTTCTCCTAAATATATATGCTTTACCTTTTCTCCTTTTTTATACATAGAATTATTACACACATTTCTCTGAAGCCCACATTCCCCTATAAATTTTGATGGTGATGAGTATTGTCCTTTGTAAACCTCAGGAATACATAAAGTTAAATACTTCTTTGCTCTAGTGATACCCACATAAAAAATTCTTCTTTCTTCCTCTAAGTTTTCTTCGCTGCTGTTTTTATGTGGTATATTTCCTTCAATGCAGTTTACTATAAACACATGCTCAAATTCCATTCCCTTCACTCCATGGATGCTACTTAAGGTAACAGCATTTGAATTTTTCTTAGGTAATTTATCCTTTCCCTCTATTATATAATTAATAAACTCCTCTATAGTATTAAAATCCTCTGAAAAGCCTTTAAACATCTCTATAACATCCATCAATTCTTCTTTATCTTTCTTAGTTTTTCTAATGTAACCTTCAATGTAATCTTCATAATTTAAAGAATGCATTACATATTCTATAGCATCAGCTGGATTCATGTTTTTCATCTTTTTAAATTTCCTTTGTAAATCTCTTATGATTTTTAATTTAAATGATGGCAATTTATATTCTTCAAGTATTTCAAAACAACTTTCCTTTATAGCAGTTTTGTTTAAATTATGTATATCAACTTTGCTTATATATCTAAGTGGTTTATTTATTATGTTTATAAAGCTTTCTCTGTCACACTGATTCAAAGATAACTTTAGATAAGAAATAATATCTTTGCATATAAAATGGTTAAAAAAATTATAATTTTTATCTAAAAGTTTAAATGGAACGTTCTTTTTAAAAAATGCATCTATTAAACTTAAGCTTTCCTTATTTGTTCTATAAAGTACCGCTATGTCGTTGTATTCTACTTTTTTATCTTTTACAAAATTAAGTATAGAATTAGCTATTTTAAAAGCTTCATCTCTTTCATCTGTGCAGTTAAGTACATCAATTTGTCCTATACTTTTTTTAAAAGCTTCTATTATCTTGTCATTTCTTAATTTATTATTTTTAATAAATGTTCTTGAAAGGTGTACCACATTCAGTACACTTCTATAATTCTTTTGTAAATACACCTTTTTCCCATCTTTAAAATATTTATCAAAATAAACCATACACTGTGGATTTGAACCCCTAAATCCATATATACATTGGTCTTCATCACCTACAGCAAATATAGAGTTTTTTTCATTTAACATTTTTAGTATACTTAATTGAATATTGTCGCAATCCTGAAATTCATCTATAAGTATATACTTAAATTTATTTTTATAATAATTACATAAGGCTGTGTCTTCTTTAAGTAATTTTTTACACATAATCTGTAAATCTTCAAAATCTATTAGCCCATTTTCTCTTTTATATTTTTCATATTCCATGTAGCAATTATAAAAAACTTCCTTATCTCCTTCATACTTAAAATCATCTAAACTTATTTCACTGCTCTTATAAAAATATATACTATTAACTATTCCCTTTAACTTTTCCTCATTGATGTTTTCTGTATACTTTCTTAATGTATAATCTACAATTCTTAAACACTGCTCTCCAGTTATAATTTGAGGATTAGTCAAATGTTTATATAATATCTTATAAAACAAGCTGTGAAAGGTTCCAAAAAACGCAGGCACTTCCCTATTTTTATCCTCCATATATCTTAAATACATATTTTTTGCTGCGGCTTTTGTAAAAGTTATTACAATAATATTTTCTCCCCTTGCCCCTTTAGAATTTATAAGATATTCTATCCTATTTATAATAACAGTAGTTTTTCCTGAACCTGGTGGTGCCACTATAAGCAGATTTCTCATTGTATTTCTCACTGCACCAAGTTGCCACTGATCTAAGTTATAGTTAGACATTATTTTCACCTTCATTTTTATGTAAGCATTTTTCAACAATTTCCTTGTAAAAACATATTTCAAGGTATAAAATAGTAATAATTATTTATATTATTAACAAAAATATTATTTTATAACATATAAGGAGTTAATACTATGGAATACATAAAAAACTTTAACGTTAGAAATGATAGAAACCTTACCATGTTAGTAGACTTCTATGAACTTACCATGGGCAATGCATACTTAGAAAATGATTTAGGAAATAAAATAGCTTACTTTGATATGTTTTTTAGAAGAGTACCTGATGGTGGCGGATATTGTATAATGGCAGGTATTCAACAACTTATTGAGTATCTTACTAATTTGTCTTTTACTCATGACGATATAGAATATTTAAGAAGCAAGGCCATTTTTTCTGAAGAGTTTTTAAACTATCTTGAAAATTTTAAATTTTCTTGCGATGTATGGGCAGTTCCAGAAGGTAATCCAGTATTTCCTAACGAACCTTTGGTAACAGTTCGCGGTCCTATTCTCCAAGCTCAATTTGTAGAGACAATGGTATTACTTTCTATAAATCATCAGACATTAATTGCTAGCAAAGCTAACAGAATATGCAGAGCTGCGGATGGGCGTACAGTTATGGAATTTGGTTCTCGTCGTGCTCAAGGCTATGATGGAGCTATATATGGAGCTCGTGCTGCAATGATTGGCGGGTGTAATTCCACCGCTTGTACAATAGCTGAACAGATGTTTGGAGTTCCCTCTTCTGGAACCATGGCTCATAGCTGGGTGCAACTTTTCCCTACTGAATATGATGCTTTTAAGGCCTGGGCTAAGGTTTATCCAGACAACTGTACATTTTTAGTAGACACCTATAATGTATTAAAATCTGGTATTCCTAATGCAATTAAAGTTTTTGATGAAGTCTTAAAGCCTCAAGGTTTTAGACCAAAGGGAATACGAATAGATAGTGGTGATATAACTTATCTTACTAAAAAATGTAGAGAGGCCCTAGATGAAGCTGGATATAATGATGTAAAAATAATTGTATCTAATTCATTAGATGAATATATAATAGATTCAGTTTTACGCCAAGGTGCTCCTATAGATGGGTTTGGCGTTGGAGAAAGACTTATAACAGCCAAATCTGAACCTGTGTTTGGAGGAGTATATAAGCTTGTAGCAATAGAAGATGGGGATAATATAGTTCCTAGAATTAAAATAAGCGAAAATGAAGAAAAGATAACAAACCCTGGGTTCAAAAAGATATATAGAATATTTGATAAGGATACCGATAAGGCTATTGCTGACCTTATAACTCTTCATGATGAAAACATAGAAAATGAAGAATCCTTAATGTTATTTGATCCTGTTTATACGTGGAAAAAGAAAAAGATTAAAAATTTTTATGCCAAAGAGCTTATGGTTCAAATATTTGATAAAGGAAATCTTGTATATGATTCTCCTACGGTAACTGAAATTAAAAAGATAGTAGATGAAGAAACTGAAAAGTTATGGCATGAAGTATTAAGATTTGAAAATCCTCATAACTATTATGTGGATTTATCTACGAAACTTTGGTCATTAAAACATAATCTTATTAATAAATACTCCAATATATATATGGAGAATAAATAAAATAAAAGGAAGTTGGTTTTATGCCTGCTTCCTTTTATTTTGATATCAATTCGTTATTAATTATTATCTTTACTAAATCATGTATTCTTCTTTCATTTCCCTATAATAATCTTTGATAAAATCCAGCTCTCTTTCTTTAAAAAATACATCATCAAATTCTTCTATTTGCTTTGCTTTGTGATTTGATAACGTTTTAAATGGACATATGCCCTCATTTTCCTTTAAGTTATATAAAACACAATCTTTAAAACATTCTTCTTTATTATCACAAGTTGATAAAAAAGCACATTCCCCCATTTAATTTCCCCCTATTCCCACATTATAATGTAATAAATAAATTCCAATTCATTGGAATTTTCCTTGTTTAAATAGATTATACACCAATTTTTAGAAAATTAAAATAATAAATCACCCAATTTTCAAATTTTCTTATTATTCCATTAAAAAAAATACTTCACTGCACACATAATTTTATAATAATAATATAAACTAATTGTAATACCTAGAATTAAGAGGTGATAATTATGAATTTTTCAACTATATCTTTATCCTATATGTTCTTAGGAATATTTGTTATATCTATTTTATTTTATCTTTATTTTAAATTTATACTTATAAAAAGTTCCCCTAAAAGCCCTGATAAGGATAAAATAATTGGAACTATGAAAAAACCTGAAGTTTGGCAGGAGAGAAATAAAAGAATGAGCTATATTGCTTTATTTTGGTCTATAATTTCATTAGCCATATTTGTATTTTTAAAATTTTTATACAAATCCCCGCTTATACCTAGCTATATGATTTTTATATACTTAGGCGTTATAGCTTTATCCTCAATACTTTTTCTTCCTAGAAAAACACACTCAAAATAATCACTATTCCCTAGTGTCTAATCTCTGTAGTGATATTTTTAATCTTGAATAGAGTATGGGATTTGCATCGTAGAAAGCATTGAATAAGCTTTAAAACGGCTTTATTTCTAAATTTAAAATACCGTATAGAGCCTTCTATTGTTTGAGTGAACCGAGTTTAGAAGGCTTAGGTATTTTAAATTTAAAAATATTAGCCGTTTTTAGCGAAATGAACGCTTTCCTAGATGCAAATCCCATGTGACCTATTTAACATTATCTTATAATATCAATGAAGCTTTTTACTATCAGCGCTGTAAATCCCCAAATCACGTATTCATTGTATTGATAGAAATATTGTTCACGCTTACCTTTTGAAAATTTATAGTTTTTCCCTCCTATTATAAGATGATATGGAAAGTTATCCGGGAACTCTGGAACTGTATTTATATCATATTTGTCAGGTTCATTATTTAAAAAGAAATCTATTGGAACTTTAAATATCTTATGTACTTCATCTTTACTCCATTCAATATCACATTTCTTTAATATTCCTACAAATGGATATATTATTTGATTATAGGGGCTAACAAAATAATCCATAGCACCTATTATCTTTATCTCTTCTTCATTTATATTTAACTCCTCCATAGTTTCTCTAACTGCTGCCTCCATAGGCGATTCTCCTGACTCCATTTTACCTCCAGGTAGGGATACATCTCCTGGCTGAGAAGTTAATGTTAAAGCTCTTACTTCAAATACTATACTTGGTTCTTCCTCCTCTGTAATACATATCATAACTGCATATTTATTATAATCTCCTATTAAATCTACTTCTCTGTTTTTAAATATTGATTCTATATTTGATATCATAATTAAAATCCCTCCCGTTAGCTTACATAGTATTTAATAATATTATATACTAATTTGAGTTTGTCAAATACACCACTCCATGTTATACTTAATGAGTATTATACTTAATAATATGCAGCAATATAACACTATAGAAAATGGAGAGATGTACGTTGAAAAAGAAATTTTCATTTATTCTTTCATGTATTTTATCACTTTCTATAAGCAGTCAGGTTTTTGCAGCTACTAAGGATATGCCTTCAATATACGGTAAAGCTGCTATTACCATGGATGCTGATACTGGAGAGATAATATATGCAAAATCTGCAGATAACAAAATGTATCCAGCAAGTACTACAAAACTTTTGACAGCTTTAATATTAGCTGAACATAAAGATAAAGGTGATAATCTTACATATACTGAATCTGCAAAAATACAACCTGAATATTCCCTTAACAAAAATATGCATCCTATTGCTACTGGTGAAACTATGACCGCAGCCGATGCCATGGATGGACTTCTACTTTATTCGGGAAATGATGTAGCTTACATGATAGCAGATAACGTTGCAGGAAATGCTAAAAATTTTGAAAATATGATGAATGAAGAAGTAAAAAAATTAGGACTTAAAAATACACACTTTGTTACACCTAATGGTCTTCATGACCCAAATCATTACACCACTGCCTATGATTTAACTGTTATAGGAAGAGCTGCTTATAAAAACCCATGGGTTAGAGAATCTATGGGAAAACAAACAAGTACTATTCGTACTTCCGCAGGTACTGTACTTATAATAGAAAATAGAAATAAGAATTTAGGCGTTGATGGTAATGTTGGCGGAAAAACAGGTTATACTTCCCCTGCTGGAAGATGTTTAGTATCTGTTTATGAAAGAGGCGGACGAAAACTTATTGGTGTAGTTATGAACTCAATATATGACAGCCAAGATACCTATGTATTTAAAGATATGAAGAGTATTATTGATTGGAGTTACGAAGCAAAGAAGACTGTTATATATCCTAAAGGAACTACGGTAAAAACAGAAACCATTACATATAAACCTCTTGGCTTCTTTGGTCCAGAGAAAAAGATAGATGTTCCTCTTATCGTAAAAGATGATGTAACTATATATGATAATGAAGTAAACAAAAAGGATAATGAAAAGATACTTAAGTTAAATAAGTTAAATCCTTGGTCTTTAGATGAAAATACTAAACTCGGAACTCTTACTTTAAAAGAAAGAGAAGCTTCAAAAGATTACAGCTTATATACAAATATATCTAAAGGAACTTTATTAAAGCAAAATATTCTTTTATATACTTTTGCCTTGATAAGTGTAATAGCCATTTTAATACTAATTGCTGTTATCATAAAATTAGTTTCAAACAAAAAAAGAAACAAAAAGAAACCTAAATATTATTAGATTTGAAAGAGAGTACAGTTTATGTACTCTCTTAATTTTTATCCGATGGCAACCATCCGTAACACTCCCATCCTCTTAGGTGAGAGATAACGGCTGATACGCCCCTGGATAAGTTCTTCTAAGACTCAGCTGGAGATAAGTATTCTTCATAAGCAAACTCCACCTGAGTCTAAGAATCACTTGATAAATTATATTTTTGGAGTATATCCTCTTTAAATTCTCCATTTTCATAAAACAATTCTCCATCGGCATATATTTTGCCTTCCTTTCTCATATCACAAAGCATATCCCAATGAATAGTTGATTTATTTTTACCACCGGCCTCAGGCATGGAATCCCCTAGTGCCATATGAATGGTTCCACCTATTTTTTCGTCAAAGAGCATATTTCTTGTAAATTGTTTTATACCATAATTTGTTCCTATAGCAACTTCTCCAAAGAAAGAAGCACCTTCATCAGTATTTATAAGTTCTTTTAAAAGTTCTTCTCCTTTTTTAGCTGTTGCGTTAACAACTTTTCCTTCTTCTACTTTAAGTACTATGCCCTCTATTTCCTTTCCAGCATATATACCTGGGAAGCTAAAGGTTATAACTCCATTTATTCCATTTTCAACTGGAGAAGTAAATATCTCACCATCCGGGAAATTGGCCCTGCCATCGCAATTTATCCATTTTCTATTTTCAATGTTTACTTTAATGTCTGTTCCTTCCGATATTATATAAAGTTCCTTTTTAGTATCTAAATATTTAACCCATCTTTCCTGCTCTCTGCTTATTTTCTTCCATTCCTCCACAGGATTGTCATATTCTAAAAGCCCTGCTCCATATACAAACTCCTCATACTCTGAAAGGTTCATGGATGCTTCTTGAGCATCTGCGTGAGTTGGGAATTGTGTTCCACACCATCTAAGTGTTCCATCTCCACATCTTTCTGAATATATTTTTCTCCAGCTGGATGCTCCCTTTGAAGAATGCCTTATTCTTTCTGAAGGAATATTTGAGTTAGCTTTAGTATTTTGAGTTCCCCAAGCAGTTAACCATACATCAGCCTTTTCTATGGCACATTTTTGTATATAATTTTCCTCTTCAAGCTGCTCTTTTGATGCATATTTAAGCTTTATATATTGTGCTTCCTGTGACTCTACTATTGTCTCTACATGAGCTCCTACCTTGGTAGCTTCCTTTACCACTTCTGCCATCCAAGGAGTTGCCACATCTTCACATTGAACTAATACGAAATCTCCTGGCTTTACTTCTGTAGAATAGTTCACCAAAAGTTTTGCCAATTTATTCAATCTTATATCTCCCATATTATTCCCTCCTATTGAAAATATTTCCCTTCTATTTTATCATAAAAAAGATTTTAACACTATAAATAAACAGTATTTAGGAAATACTAAACTTTACAGGAAGTTTTAAGGAGGTTTTATAATTTGAAAATACAATTTTATGGAGCTGCAGGATGTGTTACAGGCTCCTCACATATATTAAATATTAAAGATAAAAAAATATTACTAGATTGCGGTATGTTTCAAGGGAGGGATGGAAAAGAAAGAAGTAACGATACATTTAATTTCAATCCCCAGGATATTGACTTTGTAATACTAAGCCATGCTCATATAGATCACAGCGGCAGAATACCGCTGCTTTATAAAGAAGGCTTTAAAGGAGAAATTATATGCACCGAGGGAACAAAGGATCTATGCAACATAATGCTGCAAGATAGCGGACATATTCAAGAAATGGAAACAGAATGGCTTAATAGAAAGCGTAAACGTAAAGCCCTTCCAGAAGTCACCCCCCTTTATACCTCCATTGATGCTAAAAAGTGTATGGAGATATTTAAAGGATATGGTTATGATGAATGGATTGAACTATTTGATGGGTTAAGAATTAAATTTACCGATGCAGGTCATATTTTAGGCTCTGCCATAACAGAAATGCTTATAAATGAAAATGGCAACCAAGTTAAACTAGTTTACTCTGGAGACCTTGGAAATGTAAATATGCCTATTTTAAAAGATCCTACATACATTGATAATGCAGATTACGTCATTATGGAAACTACCTATGGTGATAAGCTTCATGGAGATTTATCCTATGATTTAAAGGAATTAGTTAATATAATAAATAGCACTGTAAATCGAGGTGGAAATGTTATAATACCTTCCTTTGCCATAGGCAGAACTCAAGAAATAATTTATGCATTAAATAAATATATAGAATCTGGCACATTAAAAGGAATAAAGGTATATGTGGATAGTCCTTTAGCCTCTGAATCCACAGAAGTATTTAAAAAGTATACAAAGTATTTTGATGCAGAAGCCCTAAATTTAGTTAAGTCAGGAGATAATCCATTAGAATTTACTGGTCTTACATTCACTAAATCTCCTCAGGAATCCATGAATATAAATAATATTCAAAGTGGTGCTGTAATTATTTCCTCCAGTGGTATGTGCGATGCGGGAAGAATAAAGCATCATCTTAAACACAATTTATGGCGTGAAGAATGTTCAGTGGTATTTGCGGGCTACCAAGCAGAAGGAACCTTAGGTAAACGTATATTAAATGGAGATGAATTAGTAAAAATACTTGGAGATGAAATTGCAGTAAAAGCACATATATATAATCTGCAAGGGCTTTCAGGCCACGCAGATAAAAATGGACTTTTAACCTGGGTAAGAGCATTTAAAAACAAACCTAAAAATATATTCTTAGTTCATGGAGATGAAGATGCACAAAAAAGCTTCGATAAAGTACTTAAAGAGGAAGGATTTAATTCTCATATAGCTAAATCAGGAGAAGATTTATATGTATAAACTCTCCACATTTTGCCAATAATATTACCACTAAAGTAACTTAATTCTTTATATTTACTTTAATAGTACTTATTAAGGTATTATTATTTCATTAACTTGACAGGGAAATCATAGTATTATATGATAGAATTGACTTAAAATATGTCTCCTTTCGTCCTTACTCTAGATGGATGAAAGGTTTTTGTTTTACTGAATTCTTAAGTCCTTTTTAGGATTAAAATATTTACACAATAGGGAGTTGAAAAACTATGGATGAAAAAAAAGTAAGAACCAGATTTGCTCCAAGTCCAACTGGATACATGCATGTCGGTAATCTTAGAACAGCACTTTATGCTTATCTAATTGCTAAGCATGATGGAGGAAATTTTTTATTAAGAGTTGAGGATACTGATCAAGAAAGACAAGTAGAGGGTGCTTTAGAAGTAATTTATAACACTTTAAACGTAACAGGTCTTCATCATGATGAGGGTCCAGATGTAGGCGGTCCTGTAGGTCCTTACATTCAAAGTGAAAGAAAGCCTATTTATATGGAATATACAAAAAAGCTTATAGATAAGGGTGAAGCTTACTATTGTTTCTGCGATAAAGAAAGAATTGATATGCTTAGAAAAAATGCAGAAGCTTTAAATAGACCTTTTAAATATGACAAACATTGTCTTCATTTATCAAAAGAAGAAATAGAAGAAAAACTAAACTCTGGAGTTCCATTTGTTATAAGACAAAATAATCCTTCAACTGGAACTACTACTTTTGAAGATGAGCTTTACGGAAAGATTACTGTAGAAAATAACGAACTTGATGATATGATACTTATAAAATCTGATGGTTTTCCAACTTATAACTTAGCTAACGTAGTAGATGATCATCTTATGAATATTACTCACGTAGTTAGAGGAACAGAATATCTATCTTCTTCACCAAAATATAATCGTTTATATGATGCTTTTGGATGGGATGTTCCAAAATATATTCACTGCCCTCCAATAATGAGAGATGCTCAGAATAAGTTAAGTAAAAGAAAAGGTGATGCTTCCTTTGAAGATTTACTTGCACTAGGATATTTAAAGGATGCTATATTAAACTATATAGCTCTACTTGGATGGAATCCAGGAACTACTCAGGAAATATTTAATTTAGAAGAACTCATAGAAAAGTTTGACTACACTCATATAAACAAGGCACCTGCTATATTTGACATTGTGAAACTTAGATGGATGAATTCAGAATATATAAAAATGCTTCCTGTAGAAGAATTCCACAAGATGGCTCTTCCATATTACAATCAGGTTATTAAAAAAGACTTAGACTTAATGAAGCTCAGCGAACTTTTACACACTAGAACAGAGGTATTAAGCGAAATACCTGATCAAATTGACTTCTTTGAGGAAATGCCAGATTATTCTCCAGAGCTATATATTCATAAAAAAATGAAAACTAGTTATGAAAATTCCTTAGTAAGCCTTGAAAAAGCTCTTCCTATATTAGAAGGCTTAGAAAACTGGGATTTAACTTCTATTCATGATTCTATGATGGATTTAGTTAAAGAACTAGAAGTTAAAAATGGCGTAGTTCTTTGGCCAATTAGAACTGCAGTTTCAGGAAAACAATTTACTCCTGGTGGAGCTTTCGAAATAGCTGAAATACTTGGCAAAGAAGAATCCTTAAGAAGAATTAGAATAGGTATTGAAAAGTTAAAACAAATGCAATAACATAAAAAGTCTCCTTAATTTTTAAGGAGACTTTTTACTCTTTAGGAGAAACTTCATTAGACACAACAACATATTTCTCCCAAGTAATATACATATAAAATAAACTTACTACATCCTGTTCATTATAAAGAAGTATTTTTTCCTTTTTCTCAGTTGGCATTCTATTTATATAATCTCTGTCCTTTATTACCTTTCCAAAGGTTTTAGCAAGATTTTGTCCGCTTATAAGTTCACTTTCTCTTTCTATATCAAATTCCTTTTCTAACGCCTTAAGCCCTATATTTACACCTTTGCACTTTTCATATTCCTTTTGCAGATCTATGTGGGTAAAATATTCTTCTAAATTGAAATTTAATTTATATTTATTCATAAGATAGTTTATCACAGTAAAATCATTATTTCCTGAAAAAGTAACAATATATCTTTTACCCTTATTTTGATATAAATTTATAAAATAATTCTTTGCCAATCTTAAAATTTCTAAGGCATCAGTTTTATTTTCTATCATATATTGAGTAGTCTTTAAAACCCTCTTTTCTTCATCATAATAGCTGCATCCAAATACTCCAATACATATAGGTTTTTTGTATACGTAATGCTCTAAATCAAAAAATACTGCTTTTTTAAATACTGATTCTTTTGTATTTATTTTTAAAGCTATATCTTCATTTATTTCTTCAACTTTTTGCGTATTTTCTCTTACAATCATAAACTCCACTCTTTCTAGATTACTTATCTTAACTTTTACATATTTAATATATCTAAACAATCAGTATTTATATTATAAACACTGTCTTTTCTTTCAACTATTATCTTTATTTTATTTTTTACTTCTTCATCATTCATAACCTTTTTTAGCAATTCCTTAGTTGGGTTTACACAAATAGGATATCTAATCATTTGAAACATAGAAAAGTCCCCTGCTGTATCTCCATAGGCATAGCTTTCATTTAAATCTATATCATAATGGTCTTTTAGCTCATTTATAGCTCTTTTCTTATTAACGCTATCCCACATAGGTATAACTTCTCCAGTATATATTCCTTCTTCATTTAGTTTATAAATTGTACCTCTATAATCATCAAATCCATGCCTAACACTCATTTCCTTAACAAGTTCAATTGGACTTCCTGAAACCGTTATAACCACATGTCCTTGACTTTTGTGCCATTTTATTCTATCACGAGTAAAGGTATATACTCTATGTCCTTTTTGTTCTATTACATTTCTAGCTATATATTCTACTTGGTATTTAGGAAGACCCTTTACTGCTTCTATATAAATATCCGCCATTTTCAATAAATAATTATCATAGTTTCCTTCTCTTTTATCCCACCTTACGTATTCAGGCTTTACTTCCTTATACCATCTATCTTGAGATATTATTTCATATTTTATTAACTTTTTAAATAGCTCTGTAATTAATCCTTCTCTATAAAGAGTGCCATCTATATCAAAAAATGCTGCTACCTTCTTCATATCCATACCTCCCTGCAATTAATATTTTAGTTATTATAGATAAGTTATTTTACAATAAAAAAGTATATATTTCCAATTTACTTTTTATTATACTCTTTACTAAAGTATTTGTAAAATATATAACTTTTAATACTTGAATACATATTTTTTTATTAAATACTTCCCTTAGCCTAAAATTCCTATTGACATTCACTTCCTGTGGTGGTATATTAATATTGAGAATGATAATAGTTATCAACAAGGAGTGAAGATCATGTGTATTATAGATTTAAAGCCTGGCGAAAAAGCTTATATAGAAAATGTTTGTGGAAATGAAAAATTGGCAAAACGTCTTTTATCATTAGGCTGTATTGAAGGAACAGAGGTTTGTTTGAAAAACAAGGCACCCTTTGGTGATCCTGTAATTATAAATTTAAGAGGTTTTGATTTAGCAATAAGAAAAAGCGATGCAAAAAATATACTTGTAAAAGGAATAGAATATAAGGAGGCAGCTTATGATAAATGCAGCATTGTTGGGTAATCCTAACGTAGGTAAGACTTCCCTCTTTAATGCACTAACCGGTTCTAATCAGTATGTAGGAAATTGGCCTGGAGTAACGGTTGAGAAAAAAGAGGGTTATTTAGATTCTGAGGTTAAAATTGTAGATCTTCCTGGTATATATGCCATGGATACCTATTCTAATGAAGAAAAAGTATCAAAGGAATTTCTTTTAAATGATGATGTGGATGTAATATTAAATATTGTAGATGCTTCTAATTTGCAAAGAAACTTATATCTTACCCTTCAATTAAAAGAATTTAACAAACCTATTATATTAATATTAAATATGATAGATATAGTTAACGAAAGAGGAATAAAAATAGATTATGATGCTTTAGGTAAGGCATTAGGCGTACAAGTAGTTCCAATATCAGCGTCTAAAAATATGGGTATAGATGAGTTGAAATTGCTGCTAAAAAGCGGTACTTTTTTTAAAAACACCAACGATAATGACTATCAGTTTCAGGATGAAACTCAAGCTTATACCTTCATTGAGCAAATACTAGATAAGGCAACAATTACTTCTAAAAATAATAAGAAAAATTTTGGAGAAACTATAGACAAAATAGTTTTAAATAAGTTCTTAGCCTATCCTGTTTTCTTAGGCCTATTATATTTAATATTTGAGTTTACATTTACTTGGGTAGGAAATCCTCTAGCTGATGTGCTCGATGGTCTTTTAAACGATAGATTTGTACCATTTGTAGAACTGGCACTTTCCGGTACAAGCCCTTGGTTCCAATCATTAATAGTTGATGGAATAATTGGTGGCGTTGGTTCAGTAATAGTGTTTTTACCAGTTATATTAGCTCTTTTCTTAGGAATTTCTTTCTTAGAAGACAGCGGATATATGGCTCGTGCAGCTTTTATAATGGACAAATTTATGAGAAAAATGGGACTTTCAGGAAAGGCATTTATTCCTCTTATAGTTGGATTTGGGTGTTCAGTTCCTGCAATAATGACAGCTAGAACTTTAGAAAGTGAAAAGGATAGAAAGGTTACAGCACTACTGGTTCCACTTATGTCCTGTAATGCAAGACTTCCTGTATATGGTCTTTTTGCAGCTGCATTTTTCCCTGGTCATGAAAGTTTATTGGTATTTTCTTTATATCTTTTAGGTATATTCATAGCCTTTATTATAGGTATAATATTTAAAAACACATTATTCAAAAAAGATGAAGAACCATTTATACTTGAATTACCTGAATATAAAATGCCTACACTTAAAAACTTACTTCTACACACTTGGGATAAGGGAAAAGGATTTTTAAGAAAAGCTGGTACTATAATATTTTCAATATCAATTATAGTCTGGGTATTATCTAATTTTAACATGCACGGTATGACTGATATGAATAACAGTTTACTTGCTTCCATTGGTAGATTTTTAAGCCCTATTTTTAGTCCTCTAGGATTTGGCAACTGGGAAGCTTCTGTTTCACTTCTTACAGGTTTTATGGCTAAAGAGGTTATAATTGGTTCCATGGGAGTAATATACGGCGGAGACTTAATGAGCATACTTCCTCAGCACTTTAACTTTATAACTGCTTACACATTTTTAGTATTTGTTCTTCTTTACACTCCATGTGTTTCAGTTATAGCTACAATGAAGAAAGAATACGGAAATAAAATGGCTATGTTCTCCATGGTATATCAATTTGTTTTAGCTTGGGTTATATCTTTTATAACTTATATGATTCTTAACGCTATATTTTAGGTGGTGAAAAACATGATTATTCAATATATAATTACAGCAGCAATCGTCGGCTCTGCTGTGTATATACTTTATAAAAATATAAAAAATAAAGGTCAAGGAAAGTGCGACTGCGGTAGTTGCTCTTCCCACTGCCCTAGTTATAAAAAAAAGTAATAGTGATATTTCACTATTACTTTTTTTAATAACTATTCTTTATTATTGCCATCAGTTCTTCTACATCTATATTTCCCCTTAACAGACAATCAATAACCTTTCCTGCAGATTTTCTTGATATTTTTTCCACATTGCAAGGGATTTCAATATTATTCTTTTTAATCAAATACTGAAGATACTTGTACTGCTTTTCTGTTATAATGTCATCTCTTCTTAAATCACCTTCATCAATTTTAGATACAATTTCAAAGAGCTTGGGCAAATTTAGTACATCTTCAAAGTTATGAAGCATAATTGTTTCTTTTAATTCTTCTCCGGGTTCTTTTAAGTATTTATAATATAGCTCGATGCTTATTCCACCATCAATTAAATCTTCCCTTTGTATACCTATAAATTTTTCAACAGTTTTTAAATTACATCTCTCTATACCAAGCTTTTTATAGTAAGGTCTTATCATTCTATATAAATCCACATGATTATCAGGCATTGTACAATTTATATTATGCTTTGCAAGCTTTATCTTAATAAATGGCTCATCAAAGGCCTTTCCATTATAGGAGCACCATGTATTAAACCCTTCAATGTCTTCCTTAAATTGGATTAGTATACTTTTTTCTTCTTCCAAGCTTTTTGCAAAATATTGCTTTACACAAAAGGTATTTTTTTTAGAAAACCATCCTAAAGAAATAAGCATAATGCAATCCTTTTCTTTGTCAAATCCTGTGGTTTCTATATCAAAGTAAGCCATATTCTCCATATTATATTTATCAAATATATCAGGTTTTAGATCAATTGTTTCTTCCCGAGTTCTTATATACATTACTCTCCTCCAAACCAAAGCAACCCTTACTTATATACAAATGCATGTAGTACCCTTTTTCATAAGATCAAGTACTACATGCACAATATTTATACCTACATTTCTTCTACTACATCTATTCCTAAAAGGTTTAATCCATTTTTTATAACTTGGCAAGTAGCTTCTACTAATTTAATTCTTGCAACTTTAGTTTCCTCATCTTCTGCATTAACAATACTATGTGCATTATAAAATTTATTAAATCCTTTAGCTACATCTATAATATATCTTGTTAAGACAGATGGTTCTAATTTATCTATAGAGTAAAGTATTGCTTCATTAAAAGAAGATAATACTTTTGCAAGCTCAAATTCTTCTTTTGAAGACAATTTCTTATAATCTATATTTCCTTCTATATTTCCTGCTTTTCTTAGTATACTTTTTCCTCTTGCATAACTATATTGAACATATGGTCCTGTTTCTCCATCAAAGCTCAACATTTCTTCCCAGTTAAATACTATATCTCTTTCCCTATTGTTTTTAAGATATGTAAATATAACTGCTCCAATCCCTACCTTTTTAGCTACTTCTTCCTTATTTTCTAAATCAGGATTTTTTTCTTTTATCACTGCTGCTGTCTTTTCTATTGATTCATTTAAAAGCTCTTCAAGGAATATAACTTCTCCCTTTCTAGTTGAAAGCTTTCTATCTGCAAATCTTACCAGCCCAAAACCTACATGTTTGCAATAATCTGCCCATTCCTTACCCATAAGTTTTAAAGTAGTAAATACCTGCTTAAAGTGAAGGGATTGTTCCAATCCAACTACATATATACTCTTATCAAAATCATATGTATTTTTTCTATATACAGCTGCAGCAAGGTCACGAGTAGCATATATAGTTGCTCCATCTGATTTTTTTATTATACATGGAGGCATATTGTACTCTTCAAGCATTACTACCTTTGCTCCATTACTTTCTGTAAGTAGGCCTTTTTTATCGATTTCTTCTACTACAGAATCCATTTTATCTCCATAGAAGCTTTCTCCAGCATAGGAGTCAAATTCTACATTTAACATTTCATATACTTTATTAAACTCTTTAAGACTTAAATCTCTAAATCTCTTCCAAAGTCTTACTTCTTCTTCTGAGCCATCTTCTAACTTTTTAAAGTGCATTCTTCCTTCTTCTCCTAAGGAAGGATCCTTTTCTGCTTCATCATGAAACTTTACATATATTCTAAGCAGCTCTTTAATAGGTTCTTTTTCTAATGCGTCTTCATCTACCCATCTTTTATAAGCAGAAATAAGCTTTCCAAATTGAGTTCCCCAGTCACCTAAGTGATTAATTCTAGTACAATTATATCCTTCAAAGCTCAATATTTTATAAAGTGCGTTTCCTATAGAAGTACTGAATAAATGTCCCACATGGAAAGGCTTTGCTATATTTGGAGATGAATATTCTACTACTACATTTTTACCTTCCCCTGAATTTGTTTGACCATAGTTTTCTTTTTCACTTAATATCTTTTCTAAAGTGTTTTGAGTAAATACTGATTTATCCACAAAGAAATTTAAATATGGTCCCATTGTTTCTATTTTTTCAAATCCTTCTTTGTTTATATTTGTTTTTAACTCTTCAGCTATTAAATTTGGAGCCTTTCTTAACACCTTTGAAAGCTGAAAGCATGGAAATGCATATTCACCCATTTCAGGTCTAGGTGGAATTTCTATTAAAGCTTCTATTTTTTCTTCTGGCATATCTACATGCTCTTTAATTCTTTTTACTAAAATATTTTTATAATCCATATATAAACTACCTCCATTTATTATTATTTTTACCACATATATCATTTATTATAATGCTATATCACAAAAACCCGTCCTGTAAAAAAACAGAGACGGGTAAATTCCGCGGTACCACTCTAATTGACTAATGTCCACTTGAAATTTTAACGCAAGGCTTGCGATTCATCTTACTTTCATAAATAATGATTTTAGATAAACTTCTCCAAGGCTCTCTTCCTTTTTATTTTCTTGTAGACTCTCACCATACTCTACTCGCTTTAAAGAACTTTATAAAAAGTACTTTCCTTTTCATAGAATTTATATTATTTCCTTTTAACTTACATTTTATTATATTATCATTTTTCTTATCTTGTCAATATCATATTAGCTTTTCTCTGGAAATACTTTTATTAGTAACTTTATTATAATAAATATTACTATTATTACTGTGAAAATTCCTATCATTCCATTTATTAAGACATTTAATGATTCCTTAAAATTAATTAATGCTGTATTATTCATGAATACCACCTCTCCTATTCTGCCTAAAATTTGATTAAGTTTAATATTAGTCCACCAGCTACAACGGAAGCTATCTGTCCTGCTACGTTAGCACCTACTGCATGCATTAGTATGAAGTTTTGATTATCTTCCTTTTGAGCCATCTTTTGAATTACTCTAGAAGACATAGGGAAAGCTGATATTCCGGCTGCTCCTACCATCGGATTGATCTTTCTCTTTAAAAAAAGATTTAAAAATTTAGCAAATAATACTCCTCCTATGGTATCGAAAATGAAAGCAAATAATCCAAGTCCAATTATCATAAGTGTTTTTATATTAACAAATTCTTCTGCTCTCATAGTGGATGCAATAGTAATGCCAAGAAGTATTGTTATTATATTTACAAGTTCGTTTTGTGCAGATTTCGCTAATCTATCTAAAACGCCACATTCTCTTATTAAGTTACCAAACATTAAGAATCCTATTAAAGCTACTGAGGTTGGAGCAATAAGTCCTGCAATTACAGTAACTATTATAGGAAATAATATTCTTGTTTTCTTTGATACACTTTCTGCCTTATAAGGCATTCTAATCATTCTCTCTTTTTTAGTAGTAACCAGTTTTATTGCAAATGGCTGAATTACTGGTACAAGTGACATGTATGAGTATGCCGCTACTGCAATTTGTGCTATATAATTACTATTGAAATATGTAGCAACAAATATTGAAGTAGGGCCATCTGCAGCTCCAATTATACCTATAGAAGCTGCATCCTTTAAATCAAAGCCTAAAAGTGTTGCTGCACAAATAGTAATGAATATACCAAATTGAGCTGCTGCTCCAAATAAGAGCATAGAAGGATTTGATAAAAGTGGTCCAAAGTCTATCATAGCTCCTATACCTATAAACAATAAAAGCGGGAACATTTCTGTTGCAATTCCACCTGCAAAAAGAAAATCTAAAATTCCTTCTACAGGAGTTCCATTTATAACTTGGGTAATTGCACCGGAATTTGGTATATTAGCAAGTATTGCTCCAAATCCCATTGGAAGAAGTAATGTAGGCTCATACTCCTTAACAATAGCTAAATAAATTAGTGCTCCTCCAATAATCCACATTACAACTTGTTTAATTGTTATTGCAAAAATTCCATCAAGTAAAAAGTCCATTATATCTATCCTCCTAAGCTATATACTTATCCAATTTGAATAAGTAACTCTCCAGAATTTACTGATTGTCCTGTATCAACTGCAACTAAATTAACTGTCCCATCTACAGGTGATACTATTTCATTTTCCATTTTCATTGCTTCTAACACTAACAATAGTTGTCCATTTTTAACTATATCTCCTGGCTTTACTGCAACCTTTACAATACTTCCTGGCATTGGAGCTTCAATCTTTTGCCCACCCGAAACTTGTGAGGCCCCTCTAGAAGCCTGTGCTGTACTTGCTCCTGATGACTTAACAGCTTCTGCTAAGGTAGCAGCATTTTCAGCCGTTACCTCTTCAATTTCCACTTCATAAACTTTATCATTTAATTTTATAACATACTTTTTCATAGTTATTAATCCTCCTAAAAATGCTTTATTTAATTCTTGTAATTTTTGAAATGTGAAAATGGGAATCCGGCTTGTCTTTGCCTGCCATTATAGAAGCTGCTAATGCCACAACTACTCTTTCTTCCTCATCTATTGGCAATGATGCATTATATTCAGGTGTAATATTTTCATCATTGTTTCCTAACTCTTCTTTATTAACTAGTCTTTTAAATAAATCAAATAACCCCATAGTTTTACTCCTCCCACAATTACTAAGACTTTAATTCACAATTACTTGTAATTTTTCATATAAATTCCATCACATAGTAACATAAATATAGTGAACCTTTTCCTCTCCATTAGAATCACTTAATTTAGGATTTAATCTATCCTCAAAGAACTTTTTAGCAACCTGTGGAAATAAAATATATGAAAGTATATCTTCCATAGATGTAGTTAGATCTTTTATTTCTTCTTTATATTTTTCAATTTCTGGACCTAATAAATCAGCTGGTCTTACAGTAATTACTTCATCATTACCAATAATCTTGTTTTTTATTTCTTCATTTATTGGTGCAGGCGATCTTCCATAAAGTCCCTTAACGTATTCTTTTATTTCCTTTGGAACCATCTTATATCTCTCACCAGATAATACATTAAATACAGCCTGTGTTCCTACCATTTGGCTTAATGGGGTAACCAGCGGTGGGAAGCCTAAATCTTCTCTAACTCTAGGAACTTCTCTTAAAACTTCTTCATACTTGTATTCGGCATTTGCTGATTTTAGCTGAGATAATAGATTTGAAAGCATTCCACCTGGAACCTTATAGATTATAGTTTTGGGTTCAACATCCATAACCTTTGGATTTAATATTCCCTCTTTTCTGAATTTTTCTTTTATAGGTTTAAAGTAATCTGCAATTTCTCCTAGTAGACCCACGTTTATATTTGGAGCACGTTCTCCTTCTTTCAATGTAAGAACCATAGATTCTGTTGCAGGTTGAGATGTTCCCTCTGCAAAAGGTGAAATTGCTGTATCTATTATATCAACTCCAGCTTCAACTGCTTTTAAATATGTCATTGAGCCAATCCCACTTGTGCTATGAGTATGAAGTTCTAATGGAATATTTAATACATCCTTTAACTTTTTTACAAGTCCATAAGCTGAAATTGGTGTTAATATACCTGCCATATCCTTTATACATATTGAATCCGCTCCCAATTTCTCCATGGCTTTAGCAAGTTCAACGAAATAGTCTAAGGTATGTACTTTGCTTGTAGTATAACTTATAGCACATTGGCAGTGGGCTCCTGCCTTCTTTATTGCTTTAACGGAAGTTTCTAAATTTCTTATATCATTTAAAGCATCAAAAACCCTAATTATATCAATACCATTTTCTATGGACTTTTGTATAAATGCTTCTACCACATCATCTGGATAATGTTTGTATCCTAAAAGGTTTTGTCCTCTTAAAAGCATTTGAAGTTTAGTGTTTTTAACCCTGCTTCGAATTTCTCTTAACCTTTCCCAAGGATCTTCATTTAAAAAACGCAGGCAAGCATCAAAGGTCGCTCCTCCCCAAACTTCCATTGAATAATATCCGGCATTATCCATTTTTTCTATGATAGGTAGTATATCTTTTGTTCTAAGCCTTGTAGCAATTAAGGATTGGTGACCATCCCTTAGTGCTGTTTCAGTTATTTTTACCCGGTTCACTTTATGACCTCCTTAAAATAATCTAATTCTAATATACCTTCATCAAATATCTTTTTTATAAGTGAGCTATAAAGTATAGCTCACTTAAATCACTCCAGTCTCTATTTTACTTTTCTAACAACATCAATAATACTTCCATTCCTATATTCAATAACTCCTACCACTCTATCTTCATATTCTATCTTGTCCGGAACCCCTACTGTGTCATAGGCTATTTTTTTAAGTTCTTCAATAGTTGTCAGCGGCAGTTTAGCTTTCTTATATCTTTCAATTAAATCTGTTCTTGCTGGATTTACCGCAATTCCTCTATCTGTAACTAAAACATCTATGCTTTCTCCAGGAGTTACAACTGTGTTTACTTCTTCAACTACACAAGGTATTCTTCCACGAATTAATGGAGTAACAATAACAGTTAATTTTGCGCCAGCTGCTGCATCACAGTGTCCACCTGAAGCTCCTCTTAAAACTCCATCTGAACCCGTCATAACATTAACATTAAAATTTGTATCTATTTCTAGTGCTGATAATATTACAACATCCAGCTTATTTACAATACAACCTTTATTGTGAGGATTTGCATAAAAAGAGGCATCTACTTCATGGTGCATTCCATTCTTTTCAATTGAACTTACAGCAGATACGTCAAAATCTTGTACGTCAAATATATTTTTTACTAATCCTTCCTCAAACATTTCAATTATAGGCTTTGTTATTCCACCTAAAGCAAAGCTTGCTCTAATATCTTGTTTTATCATTTCATCTCTTAAAAATCTACTAACTGCTAATGCCGAACCACCGGAACCTGTCTGGAAGGAATATCCTTCCTTAAAATATCCTGATTTAATTATTGCTTTACTTGCATTTTCAGCTATCAATAACTCCTTTGGATTTTTTGTATATCTGGTAGCCCCAGAAGCTATTCCCTCTGGATTTCCTATGGCATCTATTTTAACAACATAATCTACATAAATTTGATTGATACTTGCAGGCATATTTGGAAAGTCTACTAAGCAGTCTGTTAATATAACTACCTTGTTTGCATATTTGGCATCTACCTTTGCGTAACCTAATGAACCACAATTAGCTTTTCCATTAGTACCTCTTGCATTTCCATATTCATCTGCACTTGAAGCACCTAAAAATGCTACATCTATTTTTATATCACCAGCTTCTATTGCTCTTACTCTTCCGCCATGAGATCTTATAATAACAGGTTCTTTTAATATTCCATTAGAAATTTCTTCAGCTAAATCCCCTCTTAAGCCACTAGTTGTAATCTTTGTTATTACACCATTCTTTATATGCTCAATTAATGGCCTATGGACATTTGATAAAGAACTAGGTGCTAAAGTTATATCTTTTATTCCAAGTTTTGCAATAGCATCTACAACTAAGTTTAAAATATAATCTCCTTCCCTGAAGTGATGGTGAAAAGATATTGTCATACCATCTTTTAGGCCACTTTTTACTATTGCTTCTTCAATACTATTTAATAACTTAATTTCATTAGGTTTAATAGGCTTTATCATTGGAGCTGCCTTTGCAACTTCTTCATCAAAAACAAACTGACCTTCAAAGAGCCTTCTACCCTCTAATATATAGTTTGGAATCTCTCTTCCAATTTTATTTTTCATCCTACTCTGCCTCCTTATACACACCTGCTACTGCAGCCAATTGAAGTATTCTTTCAGCTCTATCTACGATAGGCTTGTCAACCATTTTCCCATTTACAGAAATAACTCCTAAACCATTTTCTTCTGCTTCTTTGGCAGCTCTTATAATATTTATTGATTTGCTTATTTCTTTTTCTGAAGGTGTATATATTTCATGAACAGGTTTTATTTGTCTAGGATTAATAACGGACTTGCCATCAAAACCAAGCTGGTGTATAAGTTCCACTTCTCTTCTAAATCCTTCTTCATTGTTAACATCAGAATAAACTGTATCTAAAGCATTAATTCCAGCTGCCCTTGCTGCAATAAGAATTTGAGTTCTTGCTCCTAAAAGTTCTAAGCCATCTGGGTATCTTTTAGTTTTTAAATTAGTTACATAGTCCTCTGCACCTAATGCAATGCCAATAAGCCTCTTGCTTGCTTTTGCTATCTCATATGCATTAATTACTCCAATAGGACTTTCTATGGCCGCCATCATTTTAGTGCTTCCTACTTCTCTGCCGCATTTTCTTTCTACTTCTTCAATAACAGTTTCAACCTCATGAATATCTTCTTTTCTTTCTGTTTTAGGTAGCCTTATAATATGAACTCCTGCTCTTACAACTGCTTCAATATCATCTCTTCCAAAAGGAGTGTCTAACCCGTTGATTCTTACTACTAATTCCGTATTTCCATAATTTATTGTCTTTAATGCATTATAAATTAAGAATCTGGCTGAATCCTTTTCGCTTAAAGCAACTGCGTCCTCAAGGTCAAACATAAGAGAATCCGCTCCATATATAAAAGCCTCCTTAACCATGCTTGGATTGCTTGCTGGAAGAAACATCATAGTTCTTCTTAAACGTTCCATTATTTTAATCCCTCCCAATCAAACTCATTCTTAATACCTGCTGATCTGTAAACTGCACATTGAACTCTTGCTTTAATTGTACAATCTAAAGCTCCTTTATCATTAGCAATTACTCGTACATCTTCTACTCCTAAATTTTCTAAAGTTTCTTTAATTACAATTCTTATTTGCCTTCCAAACTGCTTTTCTACGCTACTATTTAATTCTATTTCTATTCCATTTTGCTGCTTTGGCTCGATAATCACTTGAATATCACTGGACTCTAAAGTTCCAGCTATAGAATTATTTAAAAGTTTCATCTTTTTCCTCCTATTTTTTATATTTCTTATAATGCTTATCTATAAGACTTTGCCGTTTTCATTTATTAAATTCATTATAATTTACTTCAAATGACTACCCAAGTATTTTGGGTGTTCTTTAGTGTATTTCCTGTGTATTTCCTGTTCTTTACACACCATAGTTTCCTTTAACCCTTTACGTGTCAACAGTTCTAGATATTGTGCTCTTAAATTTAACCTGAACTTTATTTAATAAAAATGCCCCCTAAGAACTTTTCTTAAGGAGCATCTTTATTAAATATTAAAATATATCTCTAATTATAAAGGCATAGCTCCTGTAATAACTGCTGCTAATATAAAAATTATAAATGTTCCAATTGACCACTTAGCAGAATGCCTTTGCCATTCTCCCATATCTACTTCTGTTATTTGTAGCAACAAATATATAAAGGCAACAAGCGGGCTTAATAAATGGAATGCCTGTCCCATTGTTGATGCTATACCAATTTGCATTGGAGTAAATCCATAAGCTGCACCTGTTTGCGCAAGTACAGGAAGCACACCATAATAGAAAGCATCATTCGATAACAGGAATGTACCTGGCACACTTAATATAGCAGTTACTAAAGCCCAATGGTTTCCAAATGATTTTGGTACTATTGAAGCTAAATTAAGAGCTATAGCTTTTGCCATTCCTGACTCTGTAAGAATTCCCATAAATATTCCTGCTGCAAGAACCATTATAACAACTTGTATAGCATTTCCAGCTTGACGCTCTATCATTTCTCTTTGAGCTTTTAATTTTGGATAGTTAATTATTAGTGTTAATGCAACTCCTATCTCAAATATTACAGCTGATGGAAGCTTTCCAAGTACTAGTAAAACCATAACTACAACAGTAACTGCAAAGTTCAACCATATAAGCTTAGGTCTTCTAAGTGCTAATTCTTCAGGATCTGTTACCGCTGCCATTTGTTCTAATGCTTTACTATCAACTTCAATAATTCCAAGTCTCTTACGTTCTTTTAATCCTAAATAGTATGATACGCCTATAACGTAAATTGCAGAAAATATCATTCCTGGAATTAGTTTATTTAACATCTCTCCCCCATCAACATTTAATGCCGACATTATTCTAGCAGTTGGTCCACCCCATGGAAGTAAATTCATTATTGAATTTTGCATAATTACTATAGTTGCTAAATATAATGGCTTAATTTTAAGCCTTTTATATATAGGAAGTAGCGCAGAAGTAACTATCATTGTTGTTGTCGTTCCATCTCCGTCAATTGAAACTACTGCTGATAAAATTGCAGTTCCAACAAGTACTTTTAACGGATCCCCTTTAACAAATTTTACAATTACATTTACAAGGGGATCAAACAATCCAACATTTATCATCATTCCAAAGAAAATTATTGCAAACAAAAGCATAACAGCTGTTGTTGAAACGCTTTTTATACCTGCAAGTGCGAATTGTCCAATTTTAGGTCCAAATCCCCCAATTATAGCGAATATAATTGGAATTACTATTAGTGAAGTAAACGCTGTCATTTTTTTAGTCATGATTAGTACCATAAAAACTATAACTATACTGTATCCAAGTATAGCTAAAGTTGTTTGATAATCCATACGTTAACACCCCCTAATTTTTTTATCCGCCGGATGTGTGAATAGGAATTTGTATAAAATTTAATCGATTGCATCTATACAATATAAGCATACATTTACTTTTATATCCATTCAAGTATTTTAATTGCATTTTTGTGTATTTTTTGTGTATTTCAAATTTTTCAAAAATTAAGAATACTGCCTTAAAATGATAAAACAAAATCATTTTAAGGCAGTATTCTTATACTATCATTAGCCAAATTTACTTTATTTCCTTTTTAACAATATTTAGTGAGTACTCTAGATGATTTTTTATAGCCGTATCAATGCTTTCTTTGTCTTTTTTTGTTATGATATCTAAAATTTCTCTATGTTCTTTAAGAGCCTTTTCTCTACGTGCATCGTCAGAAATAGAGATATTCCTAAACCTTTGTAGGTATTCATTTAATTTGCTAATCATTCCCGCTAGCATCTTCATTCTGCTTGCCTGATATATTTTTAAGTTAAACTCTCCAAATAGTCTTATTACCTCTTTTACATCTCTCTCTTTATTCTTTTGTTCTGTTAAATCAAGTAATATTTTAATTTCCTGTATTTCATCTTCTGTTATATTTTCCATTGCTGCTTCTACAGCTAACACTTCAAGCTTCTGCCTTATCTTATAAATTTCAATTGCATCTTCAACCGATACTCTTTTAACTACAGCACCTACTTTAGGTAAATACTCTATAAGTTCATCTATTTCAAGCATTTTTAAAGCCTCTCTAATAGGGGTTCTGCTTATGTTTAATATCTCTGCATATTCTTTTTCTATTATTCTTTCACCAACAGGAATTATTCCGCTAATAATAGTCTTTCCTAAACCTTCATATACTATATCTCTAATGTTTTTACTCTGATTGAAGTTTGTATTTTTAATTACCTCTTCCATATAATCTAGCATAAGCAACTTCCTTCCTTTTCTATAAATCAATAACTTATTTTTCATAATAAACAAATTAAAGTAAAAACTCTAAACAAAATTTCTATACCATTGTTGATATAAGTTTAACTATTATTGGATAAAATGCTATTATAGATGTAATACCTAAATTTTTATATTTCTCTTTTTTACTTTGAATTGCTTTTATATTTTCATCATCATTCATTTCATCTGCTTCATTTTGATCAAAATCTTTTTTTATGATTGACCGCGATGATATTAATTTAATCATTGAAGGAAATATAATAAGTACTGTTGAAAGCCTAATCATTTGTAATAATGCAACCTTTGAAGAGTCCGCACCCAAGTCGCTACTTATAAGAGACATGTCCACTATTCCTCCAGGTGCACAAGCAAAAAGAGATGTAATCAAGTCTAAATCTGTGGTTTTATACATTATTAGTCCTATAAGTATATCTAGGGTGATCATACTTGGCACCATAATCATGACAGGTTTTATCATTTTTTTTAAGCCAATCACATCTTTTAGTTTGATACCTGCACCAATAAAAGCTCCAGTTGCTATCTGAGTAATAATTTTCACATCTTGCGGCATAAATGCCTTTCCTGTGATTACATTGAACACTGCAGTTATCACCATAGAGCCTATCATAGTTCCTGCGGGGACATTAAGTTTTAACGCTGTAATTCCTCCAATAAGTCCTACAATTATGGTAATAACTAATTCAAGCACATCATATCCCCCTTACTATTCACATGTGGGTAATATTTCCATTATTTTTATTTATAATATTGTATCATATAAAATATAATATCTCTAATTCTTTTATTTTCTAAATACGCATTATTTAAAATTGCATAGCCAATTTTATTACAATTTTCACCAACACTAGCTCGTAATTTGATATTTTTTATAAAAATATAGTTTTTTTTGTAGAAAAGTACTAAAATAAAACTTGTGCATTTTATATAAATTATTAAAGAAAGAGGTGTTCTAGTGAAACTTTTAAGACAACTAGCTATTATTCTTATAATAGGCTATTTGGGAGATCTAATACATACTATTTTTCATTTGACAATCCCTGGCAATGTTATAGGTATGTCAATTTTATTTGTATGTCTTTATACTGGCATTATAAAGGTGACTATGATTGATAAAATCACAGATTTTTTATTAGACCATTTAGCCTTCTTTTTTATACCAGCAGGAGTAGGTATACTTACTTGTCTACCTTTATTAAAAAACAAATGGACAAGTTTTATTGTAATTTGTGTTGTAACTACTATACTAATTATAGTTATTACAGGTTGGACTATTCAATTTTATATAAGGAGGACTGAAAAAGATGACTGAACTTCTAAACTCCCCTATGACTGGAGTACTCATATCAATAATATGCTTTGAGATAGGATTATATATCTACCATAAAACTAAAATTCCATTTTTTAATCCATTATTAATAGCAATTATTTTGGTTATATTTATAATTAAACTTTTTAATATTAGCTTAGATTCCTTTAATAATGGAGGTAATCTCATAAGTTTCTTTTTAGGACCTGCAACAATTGTACTTGCAGTACCTTTATATCATAAACTTGATCTTATTAAAAAATACTTTGCTCCCATACTTTTAGGAATAACAGTTGGATCAATTACAGCTATATTTAGTATATATTATATGTCTAAAATATTTGGTCTTAGCGATGAACTTACATTTTCCTTAGTACCTAAATCCATAACAACACCTATTGGAATAGAAGTTTCCAAAGTAATAGGAGGAATCCCTGCTATTACTGTAGCTGCTATTATATTCACAGGTATTATGGGTGCAGTTATATCTCCGTTAGTTTGTAAAGTATTTAAAATTAAAAATAAAATTGCTGTAGGAATATCCATAGGTACCGCATCTCACGCTATAGGTACTACTAAAGCAATTGAGATGGGAGAAACCGAAGGAGCAATGTCAAGTCTTGCTATTGGAATTGCTGGCATTATAACCTCCATTATAGCTCCAATTATAGCTAGTATGTTGTAGATAATTGCGACATTTTAGTGTAATGTTGAAACTCTCGTATGGGTTCTGCATTTAAGAAAGCGGTTCACTGTGCAAAGAAGCTCTAATTATTTCTGAATTTGAATCACATAAATTTTTTCTAAACTCGCTGTCGCTCAGACAGTAGAAAATTCCGAGCGGTGCTTTAAATTCAGAAATAAAGAGCTTCTAATGCTTGTTCAATGCTTTCTACGATATAAATCCCATACTGTATTCCCCATTAAAAATGTCTTTATTTCAACAATTTAGCACATAAAATTTTTTTGGGCGATAGCCTGATAAGTTACAAGAACTTGCAATAAATAACTGAAATGATTAGAAAAATTTAATTTATAAGTTAAGAATCAGGTAGTATGCTGAAAGTTTCTTAATAAAAATTCAACTCAATAATATTGTATGACCTATCGGTCTGCGGCTTACCAGCCTTTTTATAAGAATATATTTAAAAGAAGCTTTCGCCAAAGCGAAATTCCTTCCTTAAGTTAGTAAGCATGAGTAATATTTTCAATGTTGAACATAAGTATAGAATTTGCATTGTAGAAAGCATTGAACAAGCAATTAAAAGCTCTTTATTTCTGATTTTAAGGTGCCGTATAGAGCCTTCTACTGTTTGAGCGATAGCGAGTTTAGAAGGCTTAGGCGCCTTAAAATCAGAAATATTAGAGCTTTTTTGCGAAGAGAAGCTTTCCTAGATGCAAATTCTATACGACCCGTTCAACATTAAAAATGCTTAGCACTTTTTCTATAATATGAGTACCTATGAAAAACTATATTTAGTGCTGACCAAAATGCGCCAGCTGACCATCCTGCCAGTACATCGCTTAAATAATGTACCCTTAAATATACTCTGCTTAGTCCTATAGCTATAGCTAGCATTATTAACAAAGTGGAAAAAACCCATCTTATAGGCATACCTTTCAAATGAATTAGTATAAGGTAAGAAGCTATTATAGCAAGTGTCATAAATATCATAGCATGCCCACTTGGCAAACTATATCCATGTACTTCTATGATTCTTATATCAGGTCTGTTTCTTTTAAAAAATGCCTTTAAAGCTTCATTTAAAAGCCATACTCCTAAAATATTTAATACTAAAAACAGTGCTTCACTTTTAAGGTTTTTATGAATCAAAAATAAAGCTCCTAGTATTGTAATTATTATTACGGATGAAGAGTTACCAAGTATGGTTATTATATATACTATTTTATTTAATAAAGGTGTTTCTATAGATTTTACAAAATCAATAGCCACTTTATCTATAGCATAATTACCTCCATTTTCAAAATAATCTTCTATTATACTTAAAAATGCAAATAGAGATATAAAGGATACTAAACTCCCCAATACGAGGTATTTCCATCTTTCATCATGTTCCTTATACTTAGAAAATGAGTCTTTAAATCTTATAAAAAAACTTTTCAATTGTTTTCCTCCTCCGAATTACTCTATAAATATAATATAGAAAATGCCATGTTTTTACAACATGGCATTTAAAATTTTTCATTATATAGTTTACAAGAGTTCATGATATATTTCATTAAACATCCACTTCTGAATATTCATTGTATATGAATTCATATACCTTATCATATACATTAGTTGTTCCTATAACCACTATAATATCTTCATCTTCAAATACATAATCAGGTCCTGGAGATACTACTATTTTTCCATTTCTTCTATAAGCTAGCAAAGTAGCACCAGTAGCTTGCCAAAATCTTAATTCATTTATTTTCTTATTTAATACTTTACAATCCTCTTTTATTTCAACTTCAATAAGAGTAAACGGAGTTATATTTTTAAATCTATCTACAAAATCCAATACCTTTTCAAAATTTACTTCTATTTCTTCATCCAATTTTCTTTTTTTATCTATAAGTTCAAATATGTTTTCTTTAACAGTTGATAGATACTCAGTATGCTTATTTTTTTCTATAAATTTTTCAGCTGCTTGGATTGACATTATTTCTACACCGCTGCCCTTAGTAGATAAAACTACATTCATGTCTTCTAATAATGCTATTGCTCTTCTTATAGTTTCTGGAGATACATTATACATACTAGCAAGTGTTGATCTTCCGCTTATCTTTTCAGTAGCTTTAAATTCTCCAAGTACTATTTTATTTGCTATGTCTAGAGCTATATTCTTATATACCGCTCCGCCATGTGGATTCTTCATTTATATTCCTCCAATTTTCATTTGAGATACTTCTACATGATTTATAAAATCTCTGTTTTCGTTATAAATCAGTACATCTCAATTTAATGAGATGCTTCTGCATGATTTATAGAAATATCTGATTTTGTTATAAATCAGTACATCTCAGTTTACTGAGATGCTTCCTTAAATATAATATATCAAAATCCACCAAATTTCTAGTGTTTTTCACATTTTTCAAAGTACTCTATAGTTCCTCTATAAGTTGCTCTTACAAAATAATCATCACTATTTTCATTAAATTCTTCTCTATTTAGTCTTATAAGCTTTTGAATTATAGGAAATAGTTGAACTCCATAAAGTCTCATACACTCTTCAGGCTTTATACCTGGCCATGCATTACAGCTTACAACTGTCCTTCTAATTAAAGCACTTACTTGTTCAGGAATATTTTTGTATATTCCATCATTCTGGTATATAACTGGTTTATCTAGTGTTCCTGTAGGTATTCCCTCTATAGCTTTTACCTGAATAGGATTTATATCAGTTAAATATGGATCAGCAGTCAAATCTAGTATAACAGCATGAGGTTTTAAATATCCTATAAGTTCATTATCTACGATATATTTTGAAGGATTATCTCTAGTTGATGCATCAACCAATATGTCTGTATCCTTAAGTATTTTTATAAGCTCTTCTCTGTCATTTGTTATACTTCTAGGAAGCATACTTACTATTACTCCCTTAGCATTTAGTTTGTCCATCTTTTTATTTAACTCTATATTACCATACTTTCCTGCTGCCTTGGCTGCATAAAGTCCTACCATTCCCATACCTATTATAGATACATTTATACATTCTCTATTTGGAGAATAGAAATTTGGCATTATCTTTGCAAGTTCATTAAATGCCATTTCTATACCATTTCCAGAAGTACCATTGTAATTTACTACTATTCTTTCCAAAAAATCATTTCTTAACGAGTCCATAGAGATTCCAAATATATTTTTTTCCTTAAGCTTTTTTACTCTTGTATCCCTAGTAGGATAATGAAGCATACTTACTAAGGCTGAATTATCATTCATAATATCTATTTCACTAAATTCTGGGGACCTTAAAACCACTACTATATCCTTTTTATAACATTCTTCATTACTTACAAATCTTATATTTGGATTTACTTTTAAATATTCTTCTTCTGCTATTCCCATTTTAGCACCATATCCATCTTCTAAATAAAACACACATTCTTCATTTTTTAACATATTAAAAATTTCTGGTAAGAAATCTCTCTTCTCATTTTCCTCTTTATGCATTCTTGGAAATCCTAAAGTTATCATATTTATCACCCTTTTCAAATTTTTTTTAAAAACATACGCTGAAAATTTTTGACAACCTAACACTTGTATTATATAATTAAGTTGTCAATATATACAACTTAATTATACTTGCCAAGTTGTAATTTTTCAATACATTTATTTACATAGTGTGAAATTTATATTGTTTATAGTCTGAATTTTGTGTAAATTATTGAAAAAGATAGATATTTATAAATCAATAATTAGTTTAGGGGGTATTTATATGAGCCACATAAGAAACTTTTTTAAAAAAGATGGATTTGATTTCGCCTTATCCATAGACTCAGAAGGGACAAACTTTGATAAAAACTTAGAAAATAACGTTAAAAACTTAGAAAGATTACTTAAATTAAATACAGATAATGATATATACACCATTCTTTTTATCACACCTTATTTTGCAGATATGCTGTATAAACTTAATTTAGTTCACGTAATAAAAAAATATAAAGTAATTTTTGGTCTTCATATTCATCCAGATAATTTGCCTGAAGAAATAAGTATGCACTGCTCATTTTTAAAGAAAGATGAGGAACTTTTAACTTCTTATAATTATGACGAGCAAAAGACTCTAATAAAATTATGTTTAGACTATTTACATTCCAAAGAGATTGCTCCTATTGAAATATTTAGAGGTGGATATTTCTCCATGGACGATAATACCTCTAAAGCATTAATGGAAGTAACAGATATAAAATACGAATCTCATAATATTTATCGTAAGCAGTATAAGGTTACAAAAAACCTTTTAACCCCTATTCCTGTTTATGCATATGATGATGCTGAAGAGCTTAGATTAGAATACTTTAACTTAGAAAAATTGAGTGAGATTTTAGTTGATGCCATAGAAAATAATAAAAAGGCTTTAGCTATTACCCATAGCTATCTTTTAGATCCTCAAGATTTTCACTATAAGAGAGATAATATAGCTCCAGATATATATACTCGTTTAAATAATTTACTAAAAATAATAAAAATCTATAGACAAACCATAGAACCAATTGAAAGTTTTTAAACTTAATAGGAGGATGGATTATATGATAAATTATAAAGATATAGAATTATGGAAAGATGTAACAGAAGAGCAGTGGAATGATTGGAAATGGCAAGTAAAAAATAGAATTACCTCAGTTGAACAGTTAAAAAAGGTTATAAATATTCTTCCCGAAGAAGAAAATGCTATAGATAAGTGTTTAAAAACTTTGAGAATGGGAATATCCCCCTATTATGCAACTTTAATAAATCCACAGGATCCTCAAGATCCTGTGAGAAAACAAGCTGTTCCCACTATACATGAATTAAATTTTTCAACAGCAGATATGAACGATCCTCTCCATGAAGATGCTTCTTCACCAGTACCAGGACTTACTCATGCTTATCCAGACAGAGTACTACTTCTAGTAACTGATATGTGTTCTATGTATTGTAGACATTGCACAAGAAGAAGATTTGCAGGACATAAGGATGATTCTATGCCTCAAGATAGAATAGATAAAGCTATAGAATATATAAGAAATACTCCAGTAGTTAGAGATGTTTTACTTTCTGGCGGAGATGCTCTTATGATAAGTGATGAAAAACTTGAATATATATTAAAGAAACTCAGAGAAATTCCTCATGTAGAAATCATAAGACTTGGTACACGAACTCCTGTGGTTAATCCTATGAGAATCACTGATGATTTGGTTAATATATTAAAAAAATATCATCCTATTTGGATTAATACTCACTTCAACCATCCAAATGAAATAACAAAAAATTCAATAGAAGCCTGTGAAAAACTAGCTAATGTTGGAATTCCTCTAGGAAATCAAACAGTACTTTTAAGAGGTATAAATGATTGTATTCATATTCAAAAAGACTTAGTTCATAAACTTGTAAAAATGAGGGTTAGACCTTATTATCTTTATCAATGCGATTTATCTCAAGGTATAGAACATTTTAGAACTAAAGTTTCTAAAGGAATAGAAATTATCGAAGGATTACGAGGTCATACCTCTGGCTATGCTGTTCCTACATTTGTAGTAGATGCTCCAGGTGGCGGCGGTAAAATACCTGTAATGCCTCAATACTTAATAAGTCAATCACCAAATAAAATTGTGCTTAGAAATTATGAAGGTGTCATAACTACTTATACTGAGCCAAAGCATGCAGAAGACTCTACTTGTCATTGTCCTGTATGCACTACTGACGAAACAAATAATGATACTGGTGTATCTTCTTTATTCCATGGAAAGAAAATTAATTTAGAACCTAAATCCTTAGATAGAAAAAAGAGAATTACTGAATATAAAAAACATTCCTCTCATATTTAAAATAAAAAAAGCCCTATCCTTTGAAGATAGAGCTTCTTTTATTATTCTATTTTAAATCTCTTTATTTCAGTTGCAAGCTTTTGAGCCATTCTATTAAGTTCTTCTGATAGTGCACTTACTTCTTCCATTTCAGCATTTTGTTCTTCTGTTACTCCACATACACTTTGTGTTGCATCTGCTATATTACTTGACATTACTGAAACATCTTCTACTACCTTAACAACTTTATTTCTGCTAACATCTACGTTTTTTAAGCTTTCAGTTATATTATTTATCTTTTGAACTACATTTTCTATTGCTGTATTTATTTCTTTAAAAGTTTCCTTTGTGTTTTTAACTGCATGGTCTTGCTCTGAAACTACTGCTTCCGCATGTTTCATAGTGCTCTTCGCACGCTCAATATCTTTTTGTATATTGTTTATTATATTTTTTACATTACCTGTTGACTGGGCAGTATTTTCAGATAACTTTCTTACTTCTTCTGCAACTACGGAGAATCCTCTTCCAGCTTCCCCTGCTCTTGCAGCTTCAATTGCCGCATTTAAAGCAAGTAAGTTTGTCTGTTCTGAAATTGAAGTTATTGTTTCTACAATGCTTCCTATGCTATTTGCTTTATCACTAAGTGAATTTATAACTTCTACTATTTCCAAAGATACTTCGTTGTTTTCTTTATTTTTTTCCTCGAGCTTTCCAATAGTTTCAAATCCCTTATTAGATATCTCATATACTCTATTTGAAGAACCTCTACTATCTTCTATATGCTCTACTACCTCATCTAATTCTGCTGATAGCTCATTAGCTGCTTCTACACCTTCTTGCGCATTTTCTGCTCCCTTATCAATACTAACTGTAACATCGCTAATTGTTTTTGCTACTTCTGTAATAGATGTAGTGGTTTGTTGGGTTGATGCAAGTAGTGACTCCGAAGAATTAGATACAACTTGTGAAGCTTCGTGTATATCTTGTATAAGACCTTGCATATTTCCTATCATTAAGTTAAAGCTATTACTTAAAACTCCAAATTCATCCTTTGATTTATAGGTACTTTTAACTGTTAAATCTCCCTCTGATGCTTTTTTAATTAAATCAACTAAGTATATAAGAGGTTTAGCAAATTTATTTGAAAAAATATAAGTAGCCACTATTATAATTAATAGTATTATTGCACCTGCAAATATATTTTTATTTCTTATACTTGTTATCATTGCTAAGGCATCTGATTCTTTTTCTACAGTAATAACCGCCCAGTTATCTGAATTTCCTGGAAGTTTTATTGTTTCATAAGCACTAATTACCTTATTTCCGTCCTTATCTTTATATGATTTAATTCCTGAATTTCCTTGTAATGCTTGTAATGTTATTTCTTTAAGTTCTTCAGGTACTTCTATCTCTTCTTGATTAGTTTTAGGAGCACCGTTGGCATCCTTTACTACTTTTCCAGAAGCGTCCTTTACTTTTACAGTTCTAGTTAAATTCTTATAATTATAAATTTCTTGAACTTGTTCCCTGTCTGGATGCGCTATAACAGCGCCTTCTCCATCTATTACATAAGCATAAGCTTTATTAGTACTATATTTTTCTACCATCTTTTGAAGCTCGTCCAGCTTCAAATCTGCATCCATGACTCCCATCATCTTACCTTTATCATCTAGTATAGGAAATATGATAGAGTTAATTGCTTCACTATCGTCATTTACAGTTAAATAAGATTTACTTACAAATGGCTTTTGAGCAGAAACTGATTGTTTGAACCACCATCTATCCGCTCTATTAGCAAGATTTCCTTTAGTTCTAGAAGTTTGATCTCCCTTCATGTCTTGTATACAGAGCAAGTCAAAGTAAGGATTTCTCTTCATTGTATCCTTTATGGCCTTTGTCTGGGCCGGTCCGTCAAATCCTTTTATTATGTCGCTGCTAATAACTTCTTCAGTAAGCACATAGGCCTTATTCATGTAATCCGTAACTCCATTAGCAATGGTTTTGCCAAGAGTTGAATGATCCTCATATACATGTTCTTGTAAACTTCTTTGCATGGAAATGTTAAAAATCAAATTAGATACTAGCAAAGGAATTGCAGCTATTAGCACTGCCATAAGTATTAATTTTTGCTTTATTGATTTCATTTGTTCCCCCTCTTCCTTGAATAATTTATAAAAACCCTTAATTTTATTACAAATTAGCACATCTCAATTTTATTGAGATGTTTCCTAATAAATTAGTACTTTTTAAATTCTATATAAGTGTATAATATATGAAAATTTAGCAAAATTCAATAATTTTTAACAAATTTCACTAAAATTTTATAATTTTCTCCAAGTACACACTTTACCACATGCTGAATTCATCCTATTTGAAATATTGTATGAATTTTATAAATCCTTTAAATACATTTTCGTCAAAGTTTTCCAAAACTTTAGTCTATTTATCTTGATAAGTTTATTATATCTTTTAATCCAGCTGCCGCAGCTCCTAGAGGATTAGAAGCTCCTCCTAATACATATATTTCTCCCATAGTATCCGTGCTAAATACTACTCCTTTGTTTGTATCTTCTACGCAAGATAATATATCATTTGGGTAAACTTCCATAGGTTTTACTTCAATAGAAACCTTATCATTATCTCTATAAGCATGGGCTAAAAGTTTTATCTTAGCATTTTTATTTTTGGCTCTTTTTATATCTTCTTTTTTAATATCCTCTATGCCTTTTATATTTATGTCACTTATTCTATATTCTGAATTCATAAGACTATTAGCTAAAATCAATATCTTAGTTGCACTGTCTATACCCTCTATGTCCAATTTTGGTTCTTTTTCTGCTATTCCTTTTCTCTGTGCTTCTAGCAAGGCTTCACTAAAAGAAATATCACTTTGATGCATTTTACTTAAAATATAATTAGTAGTTCCATTTAAAATACCTTTAATAGAGTTAATTTTACATCCTGCTAAACTATAGTATCCTATATCCATGGTTGGAAGTGCAGCAGCAGTAGCGCCACTATACTTTATATTTACATCCTTTTCCTTTACCTTTTTCATTATAAGAGAAAAGTTTGAAACCATTGCTCCTTTAGAAAGAAGCACTATATCCATTCCAAAATTTATTGCATTTATTGTATGCTCTAAACCTACTCCTCCATTTACATCACTTGGGGTGCAATCTACAAATATATCTCCTTCATATATTGAATAGTTGTAAAAGGAATCAATGTTTTTTTCTCCATATTCTATAAGTCCTTCAGAGCCTGTGGTGCATTCTAAAAGCATATCCAAATTTAATCCATTATACTCAAATATACAGCCCCTACTTCCTATAACTCCACTTAAAATTAAATTAATGTTATATTGTTCATGTATTTCTGCATGCTTGTCTTTAATAAGCTTTATCAAATTTCCCCCAACATTTCCATATCCGCATACTATTATCCTTTTGTCCATTAATATAATCACCCCTCATAGAATACTAAATTATTATAATTATACCACAATTTTGACATTTATATAGAAAAAATAACAGTAAATAAGCTAATCAAAGCTCATTTACTGTCATTTATAAAGATCCTTATATATAATTTTAAATACCTCTAATGCTTCTTCAATTTTAACCTTTAAAAGTTCTTTTTTATCACCAAATTCTACATATCCTTCTTCTGTAAGTGTATATATCTTTTGTATTCTATTTTGAGAATCATCCCACTTACCTTCTATAAATTTTTGTTTTTCAAGTTTTTTTAAAAGGGGATATATACCTCCAGTACTTGGTATCCATAATCCTCTTGTTCTTTCCCCTATTTGATGCGCAATATCATTTCCATTAGTAGGCCCTAAGCTGAGTATATAAAGAACATATAGCGGAAGCAATCCTTTAGTAAATACCTGTCCTACTGCTTCCCTTTCCTTTTCTACTTTCTTCAATTCTAATAACTTTTTTTTATATTCTTCATATAGCCTTTTTTCTTCAAGCTTAGAATCCTCGCCCATATTAGACATATGCTATTACTCCTCTATTAAAATCAAGCCAACCAGCCCTGGTCCACTATGCACTCCTGCTACAGGACTTATTTGCCCTCCAAAAAATCCTTCTACTACGTTTTCGTGTGTTGAGATCACATCATATACCTTTTTTGATTCTTCTAAGGCATCTCCATGAACTATATATAACTTACACTTTGTTTTGTCTAAGATTTCTTTTGCAAGCTCTAAAAGCCTATTTAATGATTGCTTTCTTCCTCTTACCTTATCATAAGTATAATACTTTCCATCATTTTTATCTACACCTATTATTGGTTTAATATTAAGAAGTTCTGCAATAGTCCCAGACACTTTTCCAATTCTACCGCCTCTTTTTAAGTATTCTAATGTACCCACTACAAAAAATAAGTGTACTTTATTCCTAATCCTTGGTATCTCATTTGTTATATCATCAAAACTCATTCCCTTAGCTATCATCTCTCCACATTTTTGGACTAAAATACCTTCTCCCATGGAAATTGAATGTGAATCGTATACATGTATATTTAGATTAGGATGATTTTCACTTACTAACTTAACACTATTATATATACCTGAAAGTCCTGAAGAAAGTGTAATTATAATAGCATGAGTGTATCCTTCCTTTTCTAGCTTACTTAGCACATCTTCTGTATCTTGCATGGAAGGTAGCGAAGATGTTGGTACTTCTATCTTAAAATTATCATAAACCTCTTGTGGGGTTATTTCTAATTTGTCTTTATATTCTCTATCACTATATATAATTCTAAAGGGTAAAATTTCTATATTATATTTTTTTATGATATCTTCATGTAAATCAGCAGCTGTATCCGTAATTAAAGCTATTTTTTCCAATCAATATTCCTCCCTATCAATATATTTTTAACTAGTATTTCACATATTATATAAATTATATCATCTTTTAAGTAATTATCAATAGTGATATATATCACTATTGATAGTAGTCACCATTGATACTTATTCTTATTGATGATAGCTTATAATTTATATTTATTTTTATTAAATATTTAGCTATACTAATACCGAGGTGTTGATAAATGGAAAATATAAATAATTTAAACGAACTACATACTTTTATAAATAACAATACTTTTGCATTTTTATATGTATCTTCTAAAACCTGTAGTGTTTGCACTCCTCTTTCATATAAAGTGGAAGAAATGTTATCAGGATTCCCAAATATTAGTTTAAAGAAAATGGATTTAGATGAGCTCCCCGAAGTAGGTTCTACTTTATCCTTATTTACTGTTCCTATGCTAATACTATTTGTTGAAGGACGTGAAACATTTAGAGAATCTAGATTTGTGAAAATAAATGAGTTTAAAGAAAATATAAAGAGAATTTATGAGATTTATTATAGCTAAATTATACTATTACAACATTTTATCTTAGGAGGAACATAATGAAGATAGTTTGCATTGGTGATAGCTTAACCTATGGGTATGGTGTACCTAATGAAAATAGCTGGATACACTTAGCTTCTCAAATATCAGATAATACCTTTATAAATTCAGGTTTAAATGGTGATACAACCTCAGGTATGCTCTTTAGACTTCAAGAGGACTTAATAAACCTAAAACCTGACAAGGCCTTTATAATGGGTGGAACCAATGACTTTTTAATGGGGTATAAATTACAAAACACGATTGAAAATATAAATCTTATAATTAGTGAATGTATAAGTAATAACATAACTCCTTATTTAGGTATACAAATGAAAGTAGATAAAAACTTAGCTGAACTTTATTGGAGTTCTTATATGAATTATGATGAAGTCAACTTAAAAATTGAAAATTATAGAAATCATTTAATAAAAAAATGTACAAATGAAAATTTAATTTACTTTGATTTTTATAGTATATTTGAAAGTAATATTACAAAAAAACTTTATTCAGATGGAATTCATCCGAATACCGATGGTCATAAATTAATGCTTTCATTAATAAACTTTTAATACATAAAAATGTAAAAACTTTATTAAAAAAGTTAAAATATTTCAAAAATAAAAACTTTAATATTTTTTTGATAATTTTTTAACATATATATTTTACTTCTTATGAAAACGTGATAAAATATTTTCGTCGGTATTCTTATGAAACTGAACAGGTAAGTTTAATAAGAAAGTTCCGAATTATATCCTTATTAAGGAATAAGAACGGAGGTAAGATTTATGGAAAAAAATCTAAGAACCACTAATCACATCAACACTAGGCAACTTGCCGTAGTTGGTATGTTGTCCGCTATTTCCATCATACTTGGAGCTACTGGATTAGGATTTATCCCTATTCCCCCTGCAAAGGCAACCATAATGCATGTACCTGTAATTATAGGCGCTATTCTTGAGGGGCCTATAGTGGGTGCCTTAATTGGACTTATGTTTGGTGTATTTAGCGTAATACAATCCATTATAAGCCCAACACCATTATCACCTATATTTATGAATCCTTTGGTTTCAGTATTACCAAGAGTTTTAATAGGTATAGTATCTTATTATTGTTATGTATCTATTAAAAATATCCCTTTTATAAAAAAATCAAATGCAGTTAAAATAGGAATTACTGCTGCTGTAGGTACTCTCACTAATACTATAGGTGTACTTGGCATGATGTATATCTTATATGTAGAGAAATATGCTCAAATTTTACATATAAGCTCCTCTGCAGCTAAGAAAGGTATAATTGCCATAGGTGCCACAAATGGGTTACCTGAAATAACAGTATCCATACTTATAACTATACCTGTAGTAATGGCAGTAAAGAAACTTAAAAAGTAATTTGTACTCCCGATTTTTTAATCGGGAGTTTTTTGAATGTAAGTGTATTTTTATATAATACTATTTTGTTATATAATTTAAATTATGGCTTAAAACAAATGTAAAACATAAAAGTGAGGTTTTAAAGATGGAAAAAATAAAATTTATAGATATTGATGGTATTAATGTAGGCCATGCAGATGATAATGAAGGCGCTACAGGCTGTTCTGTTGTAATATGCAAAGATGGGGCTACAGCCGGAGTAGATGTACGTGGTGGTGCACCAGGCACTCGTGAAACAGATCTTTTAAATCCTATGAATCTTGTAGATAAAATACATGCTGTGGTTTTATCCGGAGGAAGTGCTTTTGGTCTTGAAGCATCTAATGGTGTTATGCAATATCTAGAAGAACAAGATATAGGATTTGATGTAACCGTAGCTAAAGTTCCAATAGTTTGCTCTGCAGTTCTTTTTGACTTAGTTATTGGAAATCCTAAAGTACGTCCTGATAAGGTTATGGGCTACAAAGCTTGTTTAGATTCTGAAAAAAACAATAAAGATGTTCAAGGAAATGTAGGAGCCGGGACTGGAGCATCAGTTGGAAAAATATTAGGCCCAGAGCATTCTATGAAAGGTGGATTAGGTTCCTATGCAATTCAGGTTGGTGACCTTCAGGTAGGAGCATTAATAGCTGTTAATTGTCTAGGTGATGTAGTAAACCCTGAAAACGGTAAAATAATGGCTGGAGCCATTGACGATAACTTAAACTTTCTTAACACCGAAAATATAATGATCTCTCAGTATAGCGAAAAGAAAAATTTATTTTCAGGAAATACCACTATTGGAGTTGTGGTAACTAATGCTAAGCTTACAAAAGCTCAAGCAAACAAGGTGGCTTCCATGGCACACAATGGATATGGAAGAACCATGCGTCCTGCTCACTCTATGGCTGATGGAGATACTATATTCACCATGGCAACAGGAACAATTGATGCAGATATAAATGTAGTTGGGCTTTTAGCTGCACGAGTTGTAGAAAAAGCTGTTATAAATGCTATAACTCATGCCGAGTCACAGTATGGACTTATGGCGTGGAACGATCTTCCTCATGGGGTTTAACAACATTTTAATGCTGCATCTGTAGTATTTGAGTTGGGAAACATCTCAGCAAACTGAGATGTGCTGATTTATAACAAAATCAAAGATTTCTATAAATCATGCAAGCCGTTCACTTCGCAAAAAAGCTCTAATATTTCTGCCTTCAAAACTCCTAAGCCTTCTAAACTCACTACTGCTCAGACAATAGAAGGCTCTTAACGGTGTTTTAAATGCAGAAATAAGAGCTTTTAATGCTTGTTCAATGCTTTCTACAATGGAAATCTAATACTATATTCGACATTATCTTAAAATGAAGTAAATTCTAATTTAACCTTCTTCCTATCTACGTAGTATCATGCTTACATGAGGAATGCCTCCTTCATAAAACAGTTCTCCATAAGGTGTAAAATTAAGCATCTCATAAAACCTTTCTGCATGTTTTTGTGCATGAATATGTATTTCATCAGCTCCTAGCTCAAAGGACTTTTCTACTAAGTTTTCTACCAGCATTTTACCTATATTTTTACCTCTATATTCCTTTAGCACTGCAATTCTTCCAAGTGAGCAATTGCTATGCTCTTTAAAAACTATTCTCCCTGTAGCTACGGGCAGCTCATCATTATAGATTAGAACATGAGCTGAACGTATATCTAATTTATCTCTTTCAATTTCCTTTGGAACACTTTGCTCTTCAATAAATACCTTTTTTCGTATTTCATATGCATCCTTTAAATCATCACTTCCTGCTTTCCATATGACTGTAAACATTTTCACATCCCCCTTCATAGTTTTATTATATAATAATTTTTTAAATAATCTAATATAAAAATCATATTTCTGCCAGTAAATTGATTACAAATTATATATGATTTTTTAAAAAACTTATCTATCCATTTATTGATAAAATATACTAAGTATAAAAAATCTTAAAAAGAGTAAATTAATTTATATATATTATATTATTTAATAAAACTACTTACTAAAGTAAATAAAGGAGGAATAACAATGAGAATGCATAAAAAAAATGGATATGTATTAGGTGCTGCTATGGTAGCTACTGCAGCTGGTATAGGTACTCTAATATACAAAACAGTTAATAAAAAGTCCGATGATAACCAATATGAAGATAAAGCAGGAACAATAGAAATTGAAGAATTTGAAGATCTTCCAGGCAATGGAGAAATCTATGGAAACTTTAATAAAGCTAACAACATGAATACTTTTACAAATACTTCTACAGATACAAATACTCCTGTAAACACTTTTGCAAACATAAATTACGGTGAAGATAATGAAATGAAAAATAATATAAACATAGATCAAAATGTAAGTAAAAATTTTCAGGAAGAAGCTAAAAAAGATAGAGAGAATTTAACTAATTTATGGAAACGAGATTTTGATGCAACACTCAAAGGGGCTCCTAAAAATCCTGAAAAAGAATCTAACACTTTAGGTACAAATAATACATTTACAAATACCACTACTGAAAATGCCACCACAGTGAATTCTTCACCAACTTTAAGTTATACTGTAGGCGAAGCAATGCATGATGCACTTAATAATAGCGTTAATTCAAATAATGATAATGATGATTCCTTTAATAAAAAAAATGCTGAGGCAACTAAAAATTATTATGATCAATATAAGAGAAATTAAAGGGATGCCATTTAGCATCCCTTTTAATTTTCTAGTTTTCCCCAAGTATTTGATTTACCATAGCACTTTCGTTTAACTTATTCAAGTGATTTATATCAAGTACTGCTTCTGCTATATTTAATGAATGGTCTCCTATTCTTTCAAAGTTACTTAATATATCAAGATATATTGCACTTACTCTTGCTTCACAAGTAGCCCTACTAAGTCTCTTTATATCATTGTCTCTTAATAATTCTTGAACTTTATCTATCTTCTCTTCTACCTCATATACAGACTTTGCAAGTTGTATATTGTTATTTTCAAAACTTCCAGTGGCTCTAGTAAGAGCATCTAAAGTATATCCATATAATGATTGAAGTTCTTCCATAGCTTCCTCTGAAAATATAAGTCTTTTATTTAGCTTTTCTCTAGATAAATCTGATACGTTTTTAGCATGGTCTCCTATACGCTCTATATCCTTTACCACATGGAACATAGAAGTAACTATATCAACCTGTTGTTTTGAAAGGTCTTCATTAGATAGTTTTACTAAAAACTTAGTTATCTCTTCTTCTAATAAATCTATAAAGTCTTCAGTTTCTCCAACTTTTTTAATTAATTCCTCATCACCATTTTTTAGTGATTCAACTGCCATTTCAAGGCACCCTTTAGCTTTCTGAGCCATATGTACTATTTCTTTTTCACATTGTCCTACCGCTATAACAGGAGTTTCAAGTAATCTATCATCTATATATTGTACACCTAACTTTTCTTCTATTTCTTCTCCTGGAATAACTTTATTTGCAAAGGCTACTAAATACTTTATAAACCAAATTTGTATTAAAACATTAGCTATATTAAAGAAAGTATGTGCATTTGCAATTTGTGCTGCTACATTATCTGGTGTTAATGCTGTAATAAAATAATTTACAGGTTTTAATAAGAACATAAATATAATTGTACCCATAATATTAAAACTTAAATGTATAACAGCTGCTTTTCTAGCATTTTTGTTTGTTCCTATACTTGATAAAAGTGCAGTTGCACAAGTTCCTATATTATCTCCAAAGAGTACAGGTAATGCTACCGTTAAAGGCAGTACTCCATTTTGTGCTAACGCCATAAGTATTCCTATAGTAGCTGCTGAACTTTGCACTACCGCTGTAAGTCCTAGTCCAACTAATACTCCTAAAAATGGATTAAAGGATAATGTAGCTACAAGGCTCTTAAATCCCTCAGATTTAGCAAGTGGTTCCATTGAACCGGACATAGATTTCATACCTAAGAATAGTATACCTATTCCTAATATTATACTTCCTATTTCTTTTACTTTGCCGCCCTTAGAAAAAATAACTATAAGTGCACCTATTCCTACAAATAAAGGAGCTATTTCAGTTAAGTTTAAAGCAACCAACTGTCCTGTAATGGTTGTCCCAATATTAGCACCCATTATAACTCCTGCGGCTTGATATAAATTCATAATTCCTGCATTAACAAAACCAACTACCATAACAGTTGTTGCACTACTACTTTGGATTACTGCAGTTACAACTGCTCCTGTAAATACAGCTTTTACTGGATTAGATGCAATTTTACCAAAAAATAATTTTAATTTTTCTCCTGCTGCATTTTCTAGGCCATCTCCCATTACTTTCATTCCATAAAGAAATAACCCTAGTCCTCCAAACAATCCAATCAACATTGATCCAATATTCATTTTCATGCTCCTTCCAAATTAATTATAAACAGATACAAATCGATTATCTTAAGTATTTATATGCACGACTTATAGATATATTTAACTTTACTATAAATCTTATGCTTCCATTTTATCGAGATGTTCCCCTAATAAATAATATATTAAATTTAACTAAAATAAATAATTCTTAACTTTATTTAACATAGATTTAACAAAACCACCCCATTTAATTGTTCAAATGGATCTAATTTACATTATAATTAGATGCATTGTTAATTTTGGACGAATTTTGTAAAATCTAATTATGGTAAAAATTAAGCCATAATATAATTATATTATGGCTTTAAATTGCTTAAAATTTATTTATAGTTTTTAATATCTATTCCCCCAAAAGCTGCAATACATCTCACCTTTAAAACGGGCCTATCATTTAACAAATTTTCTTCATACCCTTTAGTTTTGTTGCTCCAGCCTCCAAATATAGGAATTCCTGTAACAATTACCTTCCAATCTTCTGGCACTAGTATATTTATCCCTCCAAATGCTGCTGTTAAACCAAGCGCCGCTCCTTCTCTTGCTAATTCACTTTTTCTCAAATCTATATCTGCTCCTCCAAAAATTGCAGTTACTTTTCCTCCCTTAAAGTTTTTAGATACGTTTTTATTTTCTATTCCTGAAAATAACGTAAAGTAATCTATATATTCATCTGAAACTTCCTTTATTTCCCTACCTAGAAAGTTCTTATTTGAACGAGAAAAAATTATCTTTATTCCTATTATTATAAATACTATAGGCCATAATAACGATCCTAAACTTTGGGTTATAATCCCTAGTTCTCTTAATTGAAAAAAAGCTCCTATTCCTATTATTATAAGTCCACTTGTATTAGAAATTGATTTATTTGTAATTTGTATCAATCCAATAAAAATTATTATTAATGGCCACCAAAGAGAGATTATATCTCCAAAATCCCATATTCCAAGTTGATTAAACAAAGTTCCAATTCCTATAAATATAAATATTAATCCTAAGACCGATTTTTGTTTCATTTTTTCTATCCTCACTTAATTTATTATTTTCTAAATTAATTATATACTACTTTCTTACTAATAGAAGTCATTTTTATTATATTCCTATAAACATTCCATAATATTATTATAATTTTTATTTTAAATAAGGACAAAATAAAGATGTACTTAAAAATAAACTTTGAATGGAGGGTTTTAAATGGATAATAAACAGTGTAGAGATAAGGAAACTGAAAACAGAATAGAAGAATTAGTAAATGTAGTAGAAAATCATACACGTACTGAAAGACACTTAGAGCAGCATTCAGATATTTCTTCACCTGAGCAGTTGTCTAATGCACAAAACATTCAACAAATTAGAGAAGATAATATAAATAGTTTAAAAAATAAAATAGTATATAATGACGGTGGTCCAACAGAAGAAAAAGAAAATATTAAAAAAAATATAGAGTTTACTAATGGATATATCAGACATAACAAAGACCATATGAATGAAAATCAACTTGAAAACATGTTAGAAAAACAGGAAAATCGTCACGAAAAACTAAACGAACTTCAATAAAAAATGAGAAACATTTTTTAGTTACTATTATAAAGGTACAAGAGATTAGGACTTAGAAGAAACTTTATATAATAAAATTTCTACGTTCCCTAGTTTCTTGTACCAATTTTTAAAACCTTAAATAGGAAATTTACTTTCCAATTTGATTATTCTATAGTTATTACTTCATATCCTGCTTCTGCAACTACTCTTTTTATTTCATCATTACTTACTTCATCATCAAATCTTCCTACAAGTGTTTTACTTTCAAGATTTCCCTCTAAATTTTCTCCACCTAATTCAAGTAATGCATTTTTAACGTGACTAAGGCAATGCATGCAAGTCATTCCTTCAACTATAATTTTTTTTCTCATTTTTATTTCTCCTTTCTTTCTTAGGCTTTTTATTATATTGTTATAGCTTTAAGGTTTTTAACCTTAATGCGTTTAGCAGCACGGAAACTGAACTTAAGCTCATTGCAGCTCCTGCAATCATAGGATTTAATAGTGGACCTCCGAACACATGAAGTATACCCATTGCTACTGGTATTCCTATAGTATTATACCCAAATGCCCAAAATAAATTTTGCTTTATATTTATTATTGTCTTCTTACTTAAAAGAATAGCTCTTGGTACATCCATGAGATCACTTCTCATAAGAACTATGTCAGCAGATTCTATTGCCACATCTGTGCCTGACCCAATAGCAATACCTATATCTGCCTGTGCTAAAGCCGGAGCATCATTTATTCCATCCCCTACCATTGCTACTTTTTCACCTTCCTTTTGAAGCTTTTTCACTTCATTTGCCTTATCTTGAGGTAATACTTCAGATAGCACTCTATCTATTCCTACCTGCCTCGCAATAGCTTCTGCAGTTCTTTTATTATCTCCAGTAATCATTGCTACTTCTATTCCAAGTTTATGCATTTCTTCTACTGCCATTTTACTTGTTTCCTTTAATTTATCTGCCACTGCAATTATGCCTATTATTCTTTCAGATAAAGCTACATACATAGGAGTTTTTCCATCTTCCGCAAGCCTTTCAGATACTTTTTCTATTTCCTTTGTTAAAAGATTTTTTTCATCCATTAACTTTTTATTACCTAAGAAAATATCTTTCCCATCTATTTTAACTTCTATTCCTTTTCCTGGAACTGCCTTAAATTCGCCAGTCTCCTTAAATTTAACACTTCTTTCTTCTGCATTTTTTACTATGGCTTCTCCTAATGGATGTTCTGAATTTTTTTCTCCACTAGCTGCCAGTATCAATAATTCTTCTTCATTAAAATTAAAAGTAATTATATCTGTAACTTCAGGTTTACCTTGAGTTATAGTTCCTGTCTTATCTAAAACTACTGTTTTTATATGATGAGCACTTTCTAAAGCTTCTCCACTCTTTATAAGTATTCCGTATTCCGCCCCCTTGCCTGTACCTACCATTATAGCTGTAGGAGTTGCCAATCCAAGGGCACAAGGACATGCTATTACAAGTACTGATATAAATATAGTTAATGCAAATGTATTAGTTTCACCATATAGTTTCCACCCTACAGAAGAAAGTATTGCAAGCATTATTACTATAGGTACAAAATATCCAGATATAATATCTGCAAGTCTTGCTATAGGCGCCTTGCTTCCTTGAGCTTCCTCAACTAATTTTATAATTTGGGATAGTACTGTATCCTTTCCTACTTTAGTAGCTTCATATTTTACAGATCCATTTTTATTTATACTTCCACCTATTACTCTATCTCCCTTTGTTTTTTCCACTGGAATACTTTCTCCAGTAAGCATTGATTCATCTATAGAAGTAATACCGTCTACTATTACACCATCTACAGGAATCTTTTCTCCTGGTCTTACCATAACTATATTCCCTACTTCTACTTCATCTATAGATATTTCAGACTCTACTCCATCTTTTATAACTCGAGCTGTTTTAGGTGCAAGACCCATGAGTTTTTTAATTGCTTCAGATGTTCTCCCTTTACTTCTTGCTTCTAAATATTTGCCTAAAGTTATTAATGTAAGAATAACTGCCGCTGATTCAAAATAAAGATTATGTGCTGCATGATGACTTCCCATAAATATTTTATACATAGAATATAAGCTATATACAAATGCAGCCAAAGTACCTATTGCTATAAGCGAGTCCATATTAGGCTCTTTTCTTATTAATGTTTTAAATCCTACCCTGTAAAACTTAGCCCCTAAAACCATAACAGGTATAGTTAAAGCAAGCTGAATTACTGCAAATACTTTAGGATTTATGTCAGGACTTATAAAATCTGGCACAGGAATTCCTATCATAGGTCCCATAGCTATATATAGAAGAGGAACTGTAAGTATGGCAGATAGTATAAATCTCTTCCACAAATCGTCCATTTCCTTTTCCTTTTTTTCTTGATGAACATCCTTAGTTTCTTCTTCTATCAATTTGTATCCTGATTTTTCTACAGCTTTTTTAATTTCACTTATACTAGCTATTTCGGGATCATAGGTAACTGTTAATTTTTCTAAGGCTAAATTTACATTCGCCTCTACAATACCTTCTACTCTTTTACAAGCTCTTTCTACCGCTTTAGAACAAGATGCACATGTCATCCCTTCCACTGAAAACATTTTAGTTTGAGTTTCTGTAAAAGCCTTATATCCTGCTTTTTCAATAAAGGCTTTAACTTCTTCTAAATTTACCTTTTCATCTTCAAAATCTATCATAAGTTTTTCTGTCGCAAAATTTACATTAGCTTCTTTTATTCCATCGACTTTTTTCGCAGCTCTTTCTACCGCCTTTGCGCAAGCCGAACAAGTCATTCCTTCTATTTTAAGAATTTTCCTCAAATTCCCCCACCTCTCTTATAATTATTTATTTTTATTATTATCTTTCTTATTTTTATCATTATTGCTATTTAATCCACAGCAATCCAATTTATTAGTTCCAAAAGTTTTATTATTTTGTTCTGCAATCCTTCTTATAAACTTTTTTAAGAATTTTTTCATAATTATATCTCCTTTAATTATTACTTTTGAATAAGCTTTTCTAAAACTCCTATAATCTCATCCACCTTTTCTTCTCCATTATTATTCACAAAGGCATGTTTTACACAATGATTTAAATGTTGCTTTAGTATAAGCATATTTGCTCTTTTTAATAGAGCTTGTGAGGCTATTATTTGATTAGATATATCTATACAATATCTACCATCTTCTAACATTTTTATTATTCCATCTATTTGGCCCTTACAGGTTTTTAAGGATTGCATTGCTTTTTTTTGTTCTTCATTCAATTTTCAATTCCTCCCTCCCCCCCCAGTGGGGGTGATATTTGATTTTATTATATACTCATTAAGTATATTTTTCAAGTATAAATTTTATCTTTTTTTAAATTTTGTAATACATCTATTACAATCAATCCTTTTATCAAATTATAAGAAGCAGATAAACTTAAAAGTTTATCTGCTTCTTATTTTTCCCCATTCACTATCTAATATCCCGTATACATACATGTCATACCATATTCCATCTCTTTTAATAGTTTCTCTTAATATCCCTTCTCTTTTAAATCCAAGTTTTTCATATAATCTTATAGCTTCTTCATTATAACTTATTGTTTCAAGTTGAAGTCTATGTAAATTTAATTCTCTAAATGCAAAGTCTATTATAAGAGATAATCCTTCGGTACCATATCCCTTTCCACGATAATTACTGTTTCCTATTCCCAGTCCAAGCCATCCAAATCTATTATTCCAATTTATTCTATCTATTTCTATATACCCTATAAATTCACTTTCTTCTTTGGTGCGAAGTGCAAAAAAATAGTTATTTGGATTATTTACTTCTCCTAAAAGCCATTCTTTTATTCTTCCTTTATACATTGGTGCAGCAGCATTAAAATCAAATTTTCTTAAAAACTCGGTATCCTCATACCATTCCACAATTATGTCTATATCTTCTTCTTTTAATGATGTTATTTTTAATTTTTCACTTTTTAGCAAGTTATTTTCTAGCATTCATTATTCCTCCCATAAATACTTTTCTAATATCTATATAATTATAATCCATATATATAATTGCATCAATTACCCTTATTCATGGATAATTTCATACATATAATTTTTAAAACGGCTAAATTTAATCAATTTTATAAATATTAACATTTTGTTAAATTAATTAAATTTTCTGTGTATTTGTGAAAATATTGTTTCTACTTCTCAATTATGATAAACTTAAATTGTTGAATTTTTAACATATCTATTATGCAATTTATTCACTTATTATAAAATTATCAAATATACAAATTCCATGCAAAATTGTCAAATATACAAATTTCACATAAATTTGTCGAACAAGGAGGAAATAGTATGTCAATAGAATTTTTAATGGATATAGTAATTATCCTATTGAGCACTAAATTATTTGGGCTATTAGCTAAACGATTTCAAATGCCTCAAGTAGTTGGCGCACTTTTGGCTGGACTTATAATAGGACCTGCACTTTTAGGATTAGTTCATTCCAGTGATTTCTTATCTAAACTTTCTAAATTAGGTGTACTTCTTTTGATGTTTACAGCTGGTCTTGAAACCGATTTAGATGAACTTAAAAAGAGCGGTAAAGCTTCATTTATTATTGCTATTGCTGGTGTAGTAGTACCTTTGGTAGGTGGACTTGCAGTGGCTGGTTTCTTTAACAATGATGGAAAGCCTTTTAGCGGAGATTTACAAACTCTTCTTCAAAATATATTTATAGGTATAGTACTAACAGCTACATCTGTTAGTATTACGGTAGAAACTCTTCAAGAAATGGGAAAATTAAAAACTCCTTCTGGTACAGCAATCCTTGGAGCAGCCATAATAGACGACATTTTAGGTATTGTACTTTTAACTATTGTTACAAGTGTTTCTAATCCATCCGTAGATATTAAAGTAGTTTTATTTAAAATTGCAGCTTTCTTTGTTGTTTCAGCAGTTGTAGGAGTATTATTTTATCGTGGATTTAATAAATTATCTTCTATAACACAAGATAAGAAAGACCTATCTATATTTGCTTTAATATTTTGCTTTACAATGTCCTTTGGTGCTGAACACTTCTTTGGGGTAGCAGATATTACTGGTGCATATATTGCAGGTTTAGTTTTATCTAAAACAAAAGAAGCTCATAGCACAATGGCAACTGTAGAAACTATATCAACTACATTCTTATCTCCAATGTTCTTTGCAAATATTGGTATAGGCACTGTAATAACTGGTATGAATACGAAAATGGTAATATTCACCGCCCTACTCCTAGTAGTAGCTATATTAAGTAAAGTAGTTGGCTGTAACTTAGGTGCTAGAGCTTGTGGATACTCTAAAGAGGAATCTCTTCAAATCGGTACTGGAATGATATCTAGAGGAGAAGTTGCTTTAATAGTTGCAAATATTGGTGTATCAATGAATCTTATGAAAGAAGAATATTTTGCACCACTTATTTTAGTAGTTATAGTTACAACAATTATAACTCCAATACTATTAAAAGTTGTTTATGCTGATAAGAAAGAATCTGAAAAAGATGCTATCTTAGAAACTGCATAAAATATATTTTAAATGCAAAGAATCCGGCCAATTATGCCGGATTCTTTATTATATACTTGAAACTAATTTCTCATATTAAAAATTAGTTTCATCTCCTATATAACAAGCAATTTCCCTATTTAAAAATAAATCTTGAATATGATCCATTTTATCCCGCGGAGTACCCTCCTCATTTTTATAAGCATATATCTTTCCTAGCTGATTCCATTTAGAGTCTCCAAGTCTATGAAATGGTAATATGTTAATTTCATACAACCCTAGAGAATTCATAAACTCAGCAGTTTTTATTATATTTTCATCACTATCATTAAAATTTCTAATTACCGGCATTCTTAAAACTAGTCTTCCATTCCAATTTGACTTCGTAAGCTCTTCTATATTTTTTAATATTAAGTCATTATATACTCCTGTTTTTTCCTTATGCTTTTTTCCATCCATATGTTTTACATCTATAAATGCAAAATTTATATATTTCATCACATCTAAAAAAGTCTTTGTATCCTTATAAGCTGTGGTTTCTATTGCAGTGTGTATATATTTTTCTTTGCATTTTTTCAAAACCTCAATTAAAAAATCCGATTGTAATAGCGGTTCTCCTCCACTAAAGGTAACTCCCCCTGTATCTCCCCAATATTGTCTATCCCTGTTTAATATATTTATAAGCGAATCTATATCATACCATTTTCCACAAAGCTTTAAAGCTTCATAATAACACGCTTTAGTACATTCAAAAGTATCACAGCTTCTGCATTTTTCCCAATGAATATTTAAAGATTTATCCTGATTTAAATTTATTGATTTTTGAGGACAAACATTTATGCACATTTCACATCCATTATTAGATTTACATTTACTTTGTGCAAACATTAATTTTTCCCCATAATACCAACCTTCAGGATTAGCACACCACTCACATTTAAGAGGGCATCCAGACATAAAACAAATAGTTCTACATCCAGGTCCATCATGCACTGAATAACTTTGTATATCAAAAATTAACCCTTTACTTTCTTGCACTTTCTCCCCTACTTTCCCCATTAATCAAAGACTTTGCTCTGAAAAATTATTAATCTTTAACTTTTCAAAGCAAAGCCCTTTAAATAATCTTACTTATTTAGCCACTTCATTTTTATTATTTATAGACAGCGGTAACGATAAAGCAGCTATTATAGATACTGCAAATGAACAAGTTGCAAATATTATAGAGTAAAGATAGCTTCCAGATTTATCAAATAAAAATCCTCCCATAAAGCTTCCAAGGGCTGGCCCTATGCCCATAACAACTAAAGTTGCTGTTCCCCAAATCTTACCTAGTGTTTTCCCTCCATAAATAGTACCTGCATATCCTGCAACTCCGCCTGGCTCAATTGCCCAGTAAATAGCAAATAATATACATGCAATTCCGCCTAGTATAATTGAATCTTTACTCATTAAAAGAAGTATACAAGCAACTACTCCCATAACCGGTGCAAAAATAAGCATTATTTTTCTTCCTTTTGTTTCATTTCCAACTTTTACAACAACCTTATCTGCCACAACTCCCATTAAAGGCATGGTGATTATTCCTGCAATACCTATCATTACATACAAATTGGTAGCTGTGTCTAAAGATAATTTAACATCTGTAGTCCAATAGGTAACAATTTGAGTCCAGATCAAAAATTCTGCCACCATACTAGTTAAAAAAGCAACTATTGCTCCCCAAATAGGGAATGTAGCAAAGGCTTCTTTAACTGTCCACACATGTTCATTACCAGCTGCCTTTTTACCAGGAGCAGTTCCAAATGCTTCTAGTCCGTAATCCTGAGGATTTTTCTTTGCTACAATTGCTGCAATTAAAAGAGCAATTAGTACTACTACAGCAAGTCCTCTCATTGCTAGTCTCCAGTCCATAGTAAGCAAAACCTTCTTAACTCCTAAACTTAAAGCAACTTGAGCTACCGGCGCTCCCATAAAAGCAATACCCCACATGGTAGCATAGGATTTTCCTATATACCATTTACGAACAGATACTGTAGAAGAAACCCAAAGCATACCTGTACCTATACCTGCAAAAATTGCATAAGGAATTAAATATCCAAAATATGTTTGAGCAAAACTTGTTACATAAAATCCTAAAGCGGCACATACAGAACCAATAGCATAGGCAGGCTTAGTTCCCCACTTATCTATTATCATACCACTGAAAAATGCTGTTAATGCATATACCATCATCATGATTGAATATCCAAGTGAAACCTTAGATACGCTCCATCCAAGGTCTTTAGTCATTGGTCCTAAGAGTACAGAAAAGGTAGATCTGTATCCAAATAGACAAAACACTGCCAGCCAAGAAGCAAGTACAACCATGTGGCCTAATTTACTTGCTCTTCTATCTTCCATAGACTTTCCCCCTAATTATCTTTTTTCATATCCTTCACAAGTTACTCCCATAAGCTCTCCATAGGTCCAATACTCTTTCTTAAGCCCAGTACATGTTCCCATATTATCTGCATTTGGATTTTTAAACTTGCTACAATTCTTACATTTTGGCACTTCGTTAAAATCTCCACACGCTGCGGAATCTATAAATATAATAGAATTTGTTTTTCTACATATACCTTTAGCTACGTCTATAGAAGCAAAATTTAAACAATCATTGTGTTTATTGTTATTTTCCATAATATTACACCCCTTCATATTCTGTTCTTGCAACTACTTCATCTTGAATTGGCTTTCCTATTTCACACCAATATTGAGTAAATCCAGCTACTCTTACCATCAAATCTCTATAATTTTCAGGCTTTTCTTGAGCATCTTTTAAAACCTTAGAGTCTACTATATTATATTGAATATGATATCCACCTTTTCTCATATAAGCTCTTGTAAGATCAAGAAGCTTCTTAGCCCCTTCTTCTCCTTTTATAGCACTTGGATGAATCTTTAAGTTCATTTGAGAGTTTTGTGATTTAGTATGATCCCAAATAGTTGCAGAATTAAACAACGCATAAGCTCCATTTTTATCTGTTCCAGGATATGCAGACATAGATCCATCTGAATAAGTTGTTCCTGATAGTCTTCCATCTGGAGTTGCAAGTGTTGCTGCTCCTTGAGCACCGTGGGTTGATACAGAAATCTGGCATGCATACATTTTCTTACCAAAAAGTGATTCATAGTTATGAGTCATTTCACAGAACCAATCTTCATATTCCTTTAAAATGCTGTCTACATATGCATCATCATTTCCGTATTTAGGTGCAAGTAGGCAATCTCCATATATCTTGTCATACCTACTTCCATCTTCTCTCTTTTCCTGATCTGCCAAAGAGTAACTTCCTACTTCTGATGCAGTTTTAAATCCAAAATTATTAAGCATTGCCTCTTTTATTTCTTCTAAAGTATATTTCTTATCGTCATATACTAATTTTTTAATTGCTGCTAAGGAGTTAACCATATTTATAGTTCCACAGCTTTCAACATTATAAGTGGCATTATATCTATATCCCATATTGCCAATGTGCTGTCCTTTATCTAGACAATCTGGCTTCAGCATTGAGCTAAATACTGCCATGTTATTTTTTCTCCAAATGTCATGTTGAATGTTATTTGTTCTAGCAAGACAATCACATGTTGCATCATAATATTCTTTATAGATATTCCAAAGCTCTTCGAAGGTTTCAAGTTTTTTATTATGTGGAGGATATACTTGAATATCTGTTCTATGATCCTTCCCATTTGTTATTACCAATTCTAAAATTTTTGGATTTGCAATAAAATGTACCCCTACGCTTGTTGGCTGTCCTGCTCCTCCTGGAATAAAGTATTTCTTACCATTCAAAGTAAGCTCTTTCCATGCACAAGGTGATGTCTCTAAACATCCTCCTATGGCAAATGATCTAGCTTCTTCTACTGTCATACCTTCTTCTGCATATTGATTTAATATAAATTGCATACCACCTTGATTATTCATCCATGCTGGATACCCCGCTCCAGTTTTATCACATTCAATACATTTCAATAAGAATTCTTCTGGAAGCTTTTCATCATATAAAACTGATAATGTTGGTTGAGGTGATCCGCAAGTAATTCCGGCTTCAACTATTAACATTTCTAGTTCATTAGCTGCAGATTCACCATACTTAGTAAGACCACCTAAACTTAAATTATTAAATGTGTTTCCTGAAAGCACTCCTCCTACAACTCCTGTAGATGCAAAGCAATCTATACATGTAAATTTAACTCTATGAAGTTCTAATAATTCTAAAGCTTCATTTTTAGTAAGTCTGCCTGCTTCTAAATCCTGCTTAAACCAAGGATAAAGCACCTGTCCTACTCTTCCTGGTGAAAGCCCTGAAATTGCATCTTCATTTAAACAAGCAATGTGAATAGTATAAGTAAGCTGAAGAGCTTCTCTAAAAGTTCTTGGCTGATTGTGAGCTATCCATTCTAAACAATTTGCTATTTCTTCATATTCTTCTTTTTGAACTTTATCCTCTGTTACACTAATAAGTCTTTTAGCTTCCTTCACATAGTTTAAAATCCAGTTTTGTATTCCTTCTACTACTAATTTTACAGCTTCATAGAAGTATAATCTGTCCATTCCTATTATTCCATCGCCATCAGCATTTCCAGCCACTTCTTTTTTGCATTCTTCAGCCATTTTTATTAAACCATCAAATCCATATTGGAGAGGATAATAATAATTTATAACTTCTCTTCCTTGTGGAAGTGTAAATCCAGAGTCGAACATACATATTAAGCTCTTCATTATATTTTCTTTGATTTCATAACTTGGAACTATTTGCTCATACTTATGTCCTAAGTCTTCTACAGATTTTCCTACCCATTCCTTTGCTAGTGTCACTAAAGCAGGAACTTCTTCTTTTCTAATTCCAAATTTTCCAGCTATAGATACTATATTTCCAAAACTATTAGTAACATTTCCTCCGCCAGTACCAAATTTACTTAACTCACCAGCACTTGCACTTCCTCTTTTCAAAGCTTCTTTATAAAGCTCATCTTCCTTTGCTACAAAAAATCCTTCTGAAAGCCAAGGCATTGGAAAAGAACCCCTATAGTAATTAGTTTTTTGCATTACAAGCTTTTCCCCTGGGAAAATAGTTGGAGTTAAATGTGAAAATGCGCATTTCAATGCTTCAGCTCTTCTAACTACATTAATTTCTCCTTCTAATTCATTCCATCTTCTTGTATACCAATATGGAAATTCCGTATTAGTGGAAGATAATGTATTATAATATATATCCCTTAATTTTTTTGCTCTCTCTGAAGGCTCTTTTTTTACTTCCCTATCTACTAGCTCTTCCGGCGCAGTTCCACCCGCTTGAAAATTAATAGGTAATCCCTTGCCTGCTAATATGTCTGCTAGTTTTTTCTTTACTGACATTTTCATCTCCTCCTAACGTCTTTAAAATTGTTTTACAACCTATAGATATGTTTTTACAGATTTTTTTATTACTTTACAAAAAGCTCAAAAACTGCAGTAATAACTACTGCAGTTTCAAATTATCTATTTTTATTCATATATTAATATTTTCTTTATAACTTCCAACAAGTTGCTTCCATTTACGTTAGCCTTATCACAAAGCACTCCAATCTTACCCGTTTTACATCCTGCCTTTATTCCTGCTTCCACATCGGTATTTCTATCTCCTATCATCCAACTTTCTTTAACATTTATATTATATTTTTCTATAAGTTCAAGTAACATTGTTGGATTAGGTTTTCTACAAGAAGCATTTCTATCATAATACGGACAGTATACTATTTCCTTTATTTCTCCATAAGGTTTTACTTCCTCTATAAGCTTTTGATGTATCTTTTTAAGTTCATCTTCTGTTAATGTTCCTACTTCTATTCCTCCCTGATTTGTTACTACAAATATACTATAGCCGGCCTCTGCTGCAATTTTAATTGCTTCCTTTGCATCTTCAAATATTATTAAGTCTTCAGGAGTACATACATATTCTTTAAAATCATTTATTACTCCGTCTCTATCTAAAAATAATGCTTTATTCAAATACGCCAACCTCCTATTTAAGAATTCATTATTACATTAAACAAGTAAAGAATAATTCTTATTATATAATAAATAAATTCACGAAAAATTTTCATAATAAATATCAATACTAAATTTATAATTGTGTGCATAATAAACTATTTTGAATAATATAAATTATAGTTTATATAATAATTTTACCATAATTATATAGTTAATCTATAAAATTGTTGAATATGTTAAACTTTAGCACATTATTTATTGACTAATAGCTAATAAAAATATATCATATGGAAATACAGTAAATAAAGAGGAGGGTTTTCCTTGAATATAGATAAAGAAAAAATTAAAAGTGACTTTTTGCAAAATCTTATTAATTTATATTCCGTGGATATTAATGAAGCTTCTTTACTTCAAAAGTACTTTGCTTTAGGCTCCTTAGTAAGATCCTATGCTGCAGAAAACTGGTTAGAAACCAACAAAAAATATACTAATAATACTGATAAACAGATATATTACTTTTCCATGGAATTTTTAATTGGACGGCTCCTTGGAAATAATATGATGAATTTGGGTATTTACAATACATGTAACGAAGCATTAAAAGAACTTAATATAAATATAAATGAACTTGAAGAAATCGAAAGCGATGCTGGTCTTGGCAATGGTGGTCTTGGAAGACTTGCTGCTTGCTTTTTAGATTCCATGGCATCTCTTAATATTCCTGGTCATGGCAATGGAATAAGATATAATTACGGACTTTTTGAACAAAAGATAATTGATGGATATCAAATAGAGGTACCTGATAAATGGTTAAAGGAAGGTAATGTTTGGGAAACTAGAAAAGCAAATAAGTCTGTTACTGTTAATTTTTATGGAACGGTAAAACATATATCCGAAAACGGGAAAACAAGATTTATACAAGAAAACACAGAAACAATACTTGCTGTGCCTTATGATACTCCCGTTATAGGATATAATAATAAAACAGTAAATACTCTAAGACTTTGGAGCGCTGAGCCAATAGATAAGGATTTTGACTTAAATTTATTTAGCCAAGGAGAATATTCTAAAGCAGTTGAATATAAGTCCTCTATTGAGTCTATAACTAAGGTGCTTTACCCAGATGACTCCACAGAAAAAGGAAGACTTCTTAGATTAAAACAGCAGTATTTCTTTGTAAGTGCTGGTCTTCAAAGTATAATCAGAAGATATAAAAAACTTAATAAATCTATGACTGAATTTCACAAGTATGTAGCAATACAAATAAATGATACTCATCCTGCTGTTGCAGTACCTGAGCTTATGAGATTATTAATAGATGTAGAAGGACTTCACTGGGATGAGGCATGGAATGTGACTACTAATACTTTGGCTTACACTAATCATACAATTCTTGCTGAAGCAATGGAAAAATGGCCTGTAGATATGTTTAAAAATCTTTTACCAAGGATTTATATGCTTATAGAAGAGATAAACAGAAGATTTTCTATTGAAGTCATAGATAAATTTAATGACTCAAACAAACTAAAAGAGATGTCCATAATACAAGACGGCTATATTAGAATGGCTTATCTTGCTATTGTTGGAAGCCACTCTGTAAATGGTGTAGCAAAACTTCATACAGATCTTTTAAAAAAGCAGGAGCTATCTAATTTTAATGAATTCTATCCTGGCAAATTTAATAATAAAACTAATGGTATAACTCACAGACGATGGCTTTTAAAAGCTAATCCAAACTTAAGTAACCTTATAACTAAAAATATTGGAGAAAGCTTTATATATGAGCCTCTAGACCTTATAAAACTAAAACCTTTTGCATATGATAGTGGATTTAGAGAAGAATTTCATAAGATAAAACTTAATAACAAAATTGAATTTTGTAAGTTTGCTAAAGATAAATTCAATATGGATATAGACCCTAATTCTATATTTGATGTTCAAGTTAAGAGATTACATGCTTATAAAAGGCAAGTTTTAAATTTGTTTAATATAATGGATTTATACTTTAGACTTAAAGATAATCCTGAAATTGATATTATACCTCGAACTTTTTTCTTTGGTGCTAAAGCTGCCCCCTCCTATCATCTTGCAAAACAAACTATAAAACTTATTAATACTGTAGGAGATATAATAAACAATGCGCCTTGTGTGAAAGGAAGAATAAAAGTATATTTCCTTCCTAACTATTCTGTATCCTTAGCGGAAAAAATAATTCCTTGTGCTAATGTAAGCGAACAAATTTCTACAGCTACCAAGGAAGCCTCTGGTACTGGAAACATGAAATTTATGATGAATGGAGCAATTACCTTAGCCACCTTAGATGGAGCTAATATCGAAATAAAGGATGCCGTAAGTGAAGAAAATATAGTTATATTTGGATTAAATAAAGAGGAAGTTTTAAGTTATCAAAAAAATCATAACTATAATTCCTATGAACTTTATAATTCTGACATGAGAATAAAAAGAATATTAGACTCACTTATAGATGGATCCTTAAGCCCTAATAAAAATGAATTTAAGGATATATATGATTCTCTTTTAAATGGAAATGACGAATACTTTGTTTTAAAAGATTTTGCAGCCTATGTAGATGCACAAAACAAAATAGATACTCTTTATAGAGATAAAGATCTTTGGAACAAAATGTGTGTTATAAATATCGCCCATTCAGGAAGATTTTCTTCAGATAACACCATCAAGAGGTATTGGGAAGACATTTGGAGCGTATAGTTGAAATTTTAAGGTAATGTTGAATCTAACGTATGGGATTTGCATAATTGATGAAACATCTCAGCAAACTGAGATGTGCTAATTTATAAAGAAATCATAGATTTCTATAAATTATGCAACCGATTCACTGCACAAAGAAGCTCTAATATTTGTGCCTTTAAACCACCTAAATTTTCTAAACTCGCTGTCGCTCAGACAGTAGAAAATTCTTTACGGTGTTTTAAAGTCAGAAATAAAGGGCTTCTAGTTGCTTGTTCAATGCTTTCTACAATGCAAATCTCATACTATATATTCAACATTAAAAATATCACTAAAACTGCTGGAAGGAAGTAATTTGGCTTTAGCCAAATTGCTTTTAAATTGATACTTATCAAAGGGCTGGTAAGTCCGCAGACCGGTAAGTTGTAAAATATTAGATGCTCTATTTTTTATTAAGCATTTTTTATACTATTATCTTATCTTTAACTTATAAATTTAATAACAAAGCAACAATATTTAAAGAAAGGATTTTGTATATAATGAAAGCAAAATTTCTAAAGAAAGAGTTTATTCTTGTTATTTTATCCTTATTATTTTCAAATATATTAATTGGTTGCTCTATTGATAAATCTACAACTGCTTCTTACAATAAAAAAAACTCTTCAATATCACAGGGAGAAAAAAAAGAAATATCAAAAGATTCTTCTAAAGAAGTAAATTCAACCGAAAAATTAGGTGAAGATGAAAATTATAAAAATAATATCTCTCCAGAAACAGTTAAAGTAAGCGGTAAGGTTAAATTATATGAAGGCACCTATTTTGATGACAGGCGTTTTGGAGATAATATTTTGGAAAGTTCTTATGAAGTTGTCATCTCCAATGTGAGGGATACTTCTTTTGATTTTACCATCTGTCAATTAGATGCAGAAACAGGAGAGAGAAAAGTTATTTTCCTTACAAATACAGCCGTTTTTATAGGAGATGGGACAAAGGCTGCTTTTTACGGAAAGAATTACACCCTTAATTTTACATTTCCAAATAATCACGGTGCATATCCTGTTGTAACAGACATGAAGGTATCTGGATTTCAGCCATTGGAAGGTAAAACTTACGTTAATAATGGAATACCAGGGCATGAATTTGGCTAGAAGAATAGTGTTGATAATATAACATTTTTTAAGGGAACATCCAAAAGAGTTCCCTTAATTCACATTTTAATAATTTTCCGGATTTATGATACTGATTCTTTTGAACGCTGTATTTTATCTATAGTATCCTCATTTATAGTTTGTTTTAATTCTTTCATATATTTTGAAAACTCCACTTCTTTTTCTCCATATGTCAGATTTAATTCATACTCAAGAGGAATCCATGTTGATATATCAGCCTCATTGTGTTGAATTAGTGTCTCCATCTTGTCAAGTGCCTTGTAAATCTTGGATTCGATAGTTTTTTGTGAATTCATTTCCAAAAATAGCATAGAAAGTTCTTTTTTATATGGTTCTGGCAGATCGTTAATCAACTGGTGAACTTCTCTATTTTCTACAATCTCATCGCTTTTAGTTTTGTTAAATGAAGGTATATCACCTGTGATTGCTTCACCTAAATCATGACAAATACACATTAATATTACTTTGTTAATATCAACATCGGTAAATTCATCCTTCACCAAGTATGCCATTAAAGATAATCGCCAACTATGCTCTGCTACACTTTCATGGCGATTAGAAGAAGTCCATGAGTGTCTTGTATTATTCTTTAATTTTTCTGCAATAGACATAATTTCTATGAATTTTTTTATGTTCATTTTCCCCACACCTCCAGTTACATTATCAAATTGTCTTGTTTTAGCATAACATAACATAAACAAGAATATTACGCTTACTATAATGCAAATTATGAATCAAATTATACAACTTCATTAGCTTGCTATGTAAAGCGTTAATGTGCTGTATATGATATATACCTTTTATTTATTGCTATATGTTTATGTAACCTCTCAGGCTTTGGCCCTTAAAGATTTTTATGTACCAATTGTTAAAATAGAGATATTTTTAATGCTGAGAGGAGTATAGAATTTTCATCGTAGAAGGCATTGAATGAGCTTTAAAACGGCTTTATTTATAAATTTGAAAATCGTATAAAGCCTCCTACTGCCTGAGCGACAGCGAGTTTAGGAGGCTTAGGTATTTTAGATTTATAAATATTAGCCGTTTTTAGCGAAATGAACGTCTGACTGCATGATTTATAGAAATCTTTGATTTCGTTATAAATCAGCACATCTCAGTTCGCTGAGATGTTTCCTAACTCAAATGCGACCATCTCAACATTAAAAATATCCTTTATACTTACTGACTGACAGAATTTCTTGCTTCGAGGATTTCTTCTCTTGATAAATTGCCTTTTTCTAAAGCAGCATCATCTAATTTAACCAAAGAATCATAAAATTCTACTGCAAAGGCTATAGATTCTGTATTCTTCTCTGTAACATCTAAAAGTTCATATAAATAGTCCTCTGCTGATGCAAAATTTCCTACTTCTTTGTAGTAATTTATAATTCTTCTTAAAGTTTCTTCAGAAAGTACATAACCTGAAGTCTTTTCTATTATACTTGGTATATCTTCAAAATACCTATCAAGATCAGTATCTTTATCACATAAGAAAGCTTCAATGAACAAATTTAAGGCCTTTATGTATATGTAAAAACTTTCATTTTCTTTTCCTTGAATACTTAATATATAAGCTCTTTGCTCTAATAACTTTGATATTATGATGGCCTTATCTTTTTCAATTTCACCACCAACTTTTAATATGTCAATTAAGTTATCATTACTCATAGAATTAAAGAATAAGGAGTTAAGTCTAAATAAATTACTAAATGTTTCATCAATAAGTTGTAAAGCTCTATCGTAGTTTTTGTCTTCTGTTAAACTAAGAACTTCCTCAAAACTTTCTTGAAATTGGTTTGTAAGTCTTTTAGAAAAGTTACTCTTAAGCATAAAACTATTCCTCCATTTTTAGTTAAATGATAGTAAGATACTAACAGCTACATTATAACATAACTTAGGATTCCATAATACTCCATTAGATTTCTGCATTATTAGTTTTATTGCCTATATGTTATAATTTACATACATTATGAGTTTAAATGTGAAATATATATAAGTGTTCAATAATTTAAATAAAGCAAACAAAAATTAAAGAAAGGTAGTGAACAAGAATGAGATATGAGGGAGTAGTATATAGACCTCCAAGTGAAGCGTATAGTTTGATAATACAAGCAACCGTTGGGTGTGCTCATAATAAATGCACATTTTGCAGTATGTACAAAGACAAAAAGTTTAAAATTAGATCTCTCGAAGATATATTTATAGATTTAGAAATGGGACGTTCATACTATAAAAGAGTAGACAAAATTTTTTTAGCAGATGGCGATGCCTTAGTGCTTAAAACAGAAAATTTGAAGTCTATTCTTAGAAAGATAAGAGAGTTATTTCCAGAATGCGCACGAGTTGGAATTTATGGAACACCAGGAGATATTTTAAGAAAAAGCGTAGATGAATTACAAGAACTTAAAAGTGAAGGTTTAGGAATTGTATATCTAGGAGTAGAAAGCGGAAGTAACACAATACTTCAAAATATCCAAAAAGGTGTTACTGCTGAAGAAATTATACAAGCAGGCAAAAAAATAAAAGAAAGCGGATTAACTTTATCTGTAACTCTTATTTCAGGTTTAGGCGGAAAAGAAAATTTAGAAGAACATGCTAAAGAGTCTGCAAAAGTTATAAGTGAAATCGATCCTGATTATCTAGGACTTCTAACTCTTATGTTTGAGTCCGAAACCCCTCTATATAAAGAAGTTCAAGAAGGAAAATTTAAGCTTTTACAACCAAGTGAAATAATGATGGAAACAAAGCTCTTAATAGAAAATTTAAAAGTTACAAATTGTGTATTTAGAAGTAATCATGCATCAAATTATGTATCACTTAAAGGTACTTTACCGGAAGATAGAGAAAATCTTTTAAATAAAATAAACTCTGTTCTTCAAGGAAATCAAAGTTATAAAAGTGAAGCCTTTAGAGCATTGTAAAATGACATTATGACATTTTTAATGGTGAATCTTCCGTATGGGATTTATATCTAGGAAAGCGTTCATTTCGCTAAAAACGGCTAATATTTATAAATTTAAAATATCTAAGCCTTCTAAACTCGCTTTAGCTCAGACAATAGAAGTCTCTTAACGATATTTTAAATTTATAAATAAATCCGTTTTAAAGCTCATTCAATGCTTTCTACGATATAAATTTCATACTGCATTCACCATTAAAAATGTCTTTATTTCAAGATTTATCATATAGAATCTTTTAGGGCGGCAGCCTGAGAAGTTATAAGAGCTTATAAGCAATAAGCAGAGAGTTAGATAAATAATATTTTAGAACTTATCATTCCTTTGATAAATATACATTCAAAAGGAGCCTTCTTCAAAGCGAAATTCTTTCCTTAAGTCGGTAAGTCTGAATGACATTTTTAATGTTGGACATAAGTATGGAATTTGCATTGTAGAAAGCATTGAACAAGCAAATAGAAGCTCTTTATTTCTGAATTTAAGACACCGTTAAGAATTTTCTACTGTCTGAGCGACAGCGAGTTTAGAAAATTTAGGTGACTTAAAGTCAGAAATATTAGAGCTTCTTTGCGCAGTGAACCGCTTTCCTAAATGCAAATTCCATACGATACGTTCAACATTAAAAATATTATACTTTTGCACCTGCTTCATTTACACTTGCCTTAGCTGTAACCTTTTTGGCTGCCATTAGGAAGCATACTAAAGCTAAAATTGCTCCTATTATTCCTGCTGGTAGTCCAATTCCCATTGATAATTTAAATCCTTCTGGCGCAACTATAATATAAGTTATACATACAGCAGTCATAAATATAGCTGGTACTGTTGCCATCCAATGGCTTCTTCCTCTATAAACTAAATACATTGCTGATGTCCAAAGAACTATTGTAGCTAATGTTTGATTTGACCATCCAAAGTATCTCCATACTATTGCAAAGTCAATTTGTGTTAAAATAAATCCTACTATAAACAATGGTATACTAATCATTAATCTATTTTTCATAGATTCCTGCTTAAAGTTTATAGAGTCAGCTATTGTAAGTCTAGCACTTCTAAAAGCTGTGTCCCCTGAAGTTATAGGACATGCTACAACCCCAAGTATTGCAAGTATTCCACCAACTTTTCCAAGTAAACTGTTACATATTAAATTTACTACTGCACCTGCATTGTTACCGTTTTCTGCGATAAATTTAGCAAGACCATCTACTCCCCCAAAGAAAGTCATTGATGCTGCTGCCCATACTAGTGCAATTATTCCTTCAGCTATCATTGAACCATAAAATATTCTTCTGCCTTGTCTTTCACTTGTAATACATCTAGCCATTAGTGGTGATTGTGTTGAATGGAATCCTGAAATAGCTCCACAAGCAATTGTTATAAATAGCATTGGGAATAAAGGATAACTTTCTGGATTAGCATGTAAATTCTTAAGATTTCCCGCAATTTCTGGTATATTATATCCTTTTACTATTAAAGCTCCACCTACTCCTACACACATTATTAATAAACATAATCCAAATAAAGGATATATTTTTCCTATTAGCTTGTCTATTGGAACAAGAGTAGCTATTATATAATATGCAAATATTATATATAAGAATGTTTGTAGTCCCACTGAAGGTATCAATCCATTTAATATTCCTGCTGGTCCACTTACAAATACAACTCCTGTAAGCACAAGTAATATAACTGAGAATACTCTCATAAATTTTTTGAAACCATTACCTAAATATTCTCCAACAACTTCAGGTATACTTGCTCCATCATGTCTTACTGATAACATACCTGAAAAATAGTCATGTACTCCTCCTGCGAAAATACATCCAAATACAATCCATAAAAATGCAGATGGTCCCCACATTGCTCCAGCAATAGCCCCAAATATAGGACCAAGCCCTGCTATGTTTAAAAATTGAATTAAAAATATTTTCCATTCAGGCATTGGTACAAAGTCAACACCATCTTCAAGTCGTATTGCTGGTGTTTTTATTTTGTCATCTGCTCCGAAAAGCTTTTCAACAACTTTACCATAAACAAAGTAACCAACTATTAGTGCGATAATTGAAAGTATAAATGATATCATGCTTATCCCCCCATTTAAATTAAGTTTTAAGTTTCTTTAACTCAAAGCCAATCTTATGACTAGATTATAATAAAATTTAATAGAATATTTTCATTTATTACACCAAATAACAAAAAAAGCACATAAAGTGCATTTATATGCCCATTAAGTGCTTAAAAGCATTTATATTGTTTCTACTTACCGGTATTTCTTCTTCTATTCCTTTTAATTTAATCATATAAGTATTATTAAACCAAGGTATAATTTCAACTACTTTTTCTAAGTTTACTATATAAGACCTGTGGGTCTTAAAAAATATATCTTGAGGAAGCCTTTTATAAAACTCCGATATACTACAATTTTCCATATAGTTATCATTTGCAGTATAAATTAATGTTTCCCTTTCTCTTGCTTCACAATAGCAAACATCACAAATATTTATCACTTTCAATTTGCTATTCTTCTTTAATGTAATCTTATTACCTATACATCGTGCATTTTGTTTTTGTTCTACATCTTTCAAAGCTTCTAATTGCCTCAGTGTCCTTACAATTCGCTCTTCTGAATAAGGCTTTAAAATATAATCAAAAGCTTTTATCTCAAAAGCATCTACTGCATGTTCCTTATATGCTGTTATGAAAACAACAAAGCTTTTTTTTTCAAAGTTATTAATTATGCGTCCCAAAGCAACGCCATCTAATTTGGGCATGTTTATATCTAAAAATATTATATCTGGTTTATTTTTTTCAATGTACTCCAGTGCTTCTATAGAATCTCCAAATTCACCGTCAATATCTATATTGCTAAATCCACGTATAAAGTACTTCAACTCTTCCCTTGCTGGATATTCGTCATCTATAACTATACAATTCATAAAATCATCCTTTCAGTGTTTCCACTATAAAAGTAGTTCTAGTTCCTTTATCAAGCCTTTCTATTTGAAGTCCCTTCCCATAAAGATATTTTAGCCTATTATTTACATTAGATATTCCTATTTTATTTTCCTGCATATTATCATCATATACTTTTTCTATAACTTTCTCTGAAATTCCTACTCCATCATCTTCAATAATGATTTTAGCTTTATTATCTGCTATCTTTTTTACGTAAATTTTAACTGTACCTTTTTTGTCTCCTGCTAAAATCCCATGCTTTACAGAATTTTCAACTATAGGTTGTATTATTAGACTTGGTATCTTTATATTTATATCTTCGTCTATATCATAAACTACATTTAATTTATCTCCGAATCTCGCCTTTTCCACTTCTATATACGCCTTTACTTGTTCTAACTCTTTATAAATATCTACCAAATTATCCCCTATCTCTAAATTATATCTTAAATAAGTAGATAAATTAATAATAAGTTCTCTTGCTTTATCAGGATTTATACGTACAAATGAAATAATAGTATTTAAAGCATTAAATAAAAAATGAGGATTTATTTGAGTTTGTAGTGCTTTTATTTCAGCCTTAGTTGCCATTTCCTTAAGCTTGCCAAGCTTACTTATTTCTAGTTGCGTAGATATAATTTGTGAAAGTCCTATGGCTAAATTTGTATTTCTAAAGGATATAGCATCTTCCTTTCCATAATATATTTTTAAGGTTCCTATTATTTCATCTCCCTCCTTTAATGGTGCAATAATAGCCGATTTTAAAGGACACCCATCACATGAACAATCTATTTGCTCTGCATTTGTTAAAACTAATATTTCTCCCTTTTCTATAACTTTTTCCGTAGCTCCAGTTAAAATATCATTCCCCTTAATATGATGGTCTTCCCCCATGCCAACATGAGCTAGAACGTATTTTTTATCCGTTATAGCTACTGCATCTGCATCTATAGAATTTTTTATAATTTCACAAATCTTTTCAAAGGAATTATTATCAATTTCCCTAAAGTATGGTAATGTTTTATTTGCTATCTCTAAAGCTATTTTAGCTTGCTTTGCTGCAATTTGCTCTTTTTCTTCAAAAATATTTTGTATTAATAAAATTAATATTGATATACCTATAGCATTTGTAAATACCATAGGAATATATATATTTTTAACTATATTTAAAGCTGTAGAAAATGGCCTTGACATAATAAGAATTAAAAGCATCTCTAAGCTTTGCATGAGAGCGCCTCCAATAAGACCATAAATCCACTTATTGTTATTATTTGAGTATTTATAAAAAACACTGGTTATAATTCCTGAAACGATTGTTGCAATGGCACATGGAACAGCTGTGATAGTTCCTATATTTATTACTAATCTATGCAGCCCTGCAATAACTCCAGATACAATTCCTACAAAGGGTCCACAAAGTAGTCCTCCAGCTACAACTCCAATAATTCTTGTATTGGCTATAGCACCATTTATATCTGTTCCTATATAAGTTCCTAGCATACCAAAGCCACCAAATATTATAGAAAGGATAATCAAATCCTTTTTTTTAAATTCATCTTTTTGTATTATATTTTTAAAACTAGTGGATCTAGATACAATAAATCCTACTAAAATCACATAACCCATATTATTGGTAAGATTTTTTATTAACTCTACCATTGCTTACATCTCCTATGCTTAAATTAAAAAATAATATCTTTTTCCTGACTATCTTACTTTGTATATACTAGCATTTCCCTTATAATATATACAATTATAACATACCCAATTAAATTTTATTTTAGAGAAATTCTGTAAAACTATTGCATAATTATAAATCACGTGCTATACTAACATCAATTTAAACTAAAGTTAAATATTGCCAAAACACTCCGTAGAGGTGCTGTAATTAATAGTAATTATTTGGAGCTTACCAAAGCATTGAAAAATAATAAAAGGAATTACAGCCGAAGAAAGTATATTGGGTAGGTTACTTTCTGGCTTTGTATAGAATATATGCAGGGCTGTCACTTTGTTTTTATATAAAGTGGAGCGCTATAGAGGTATACAAATTTTGCTTATTTATGCAGCAGAGGTGTATCCTTTGCTGCATTTTTATTTATTTTAAAAAGGGGGCCTATTGTATAAAATGTTACAGTTAAATCAAAAAAAGAAAGAATTTAATGTTCCTCATACCTTTGTAATTATATTTACAATCTTAATTTTAGTTATAATTGCTACTTGGCTTATTCCTGGTGGCGAATATGAAAGAGCTAAAAATGCTGCTGGTAGAACTATAGCTGTTTCAGATTCATTTAAATTTGTAGAAAACACACCTGCTAATTTAAAAAAGCTTTTGACTGCTCCGTTAAAAGGTTTTACATCAAAAGCTGATGTTGCAGGATTTATATTAATTGTTGGTGGTGCTTTTGCAGTTATTCAAAAAACCAATGCTATTGATACTGGAATACTTGGAGTCGTTAGGAAACTAAAAGGAAAGGAATTTTTAATAATCCCTCTTATAATGACGTTATTTTCAGTAGGTGGTGCAGTTTTTGGGATGGCAGAAGAAACCATACCCTTTGCTGCAATATTTGTTCCACTGGCATTAGCTTTAGGATATGATTCTATAACTGGAATGTGCTTAGCCTTTGTTGGTGCTACTGTAGGTTTTTCTAGTGCAATGTTAAATCCATTTACTGTAGGTATAGCGAAAGGAATTGCAGAAACTCCTATGAAGGCTGGTATAATTTATAGGACTACAGCATGGGCTATATTTACAATTGCTGCCATTGTTTATGTGATGATATATGCAAATAAAGTTAAGAAAAATCCTCACTATAGTATAATGTATGAAGAAGACACTTTAAGGAAAAATGACTCTTCAAGCGAAATGAGCTTAAATACTGAATTTACTACTTCTCATAAATTAATAATACTTACCTTATTTGTGGGAATAGCTTTAATAGTTTATGGAGTGCTGAAATGGGAATGGTACTTAGAAGAAATTACTGCAGTATTTTTAGCTATGGCAATTATTTCAGGCTTTATAGGGAAGTTAAATTTCAATGTAGTTGCTGATACTTTTATAGCTGGAGCTAAGGACGTGCTTGGCGCAGCATTAGTAGTAGGACTTGCTAATGCAATAGTTATAGTTGCTACAGATGCTAAAATAATGGATACAATATTATATAGCCTAGCAAAAGCAATAGAGCCTCTTCCAAGACTTTTCTCTGGTTATGCAATGCTTATAATTCAGTCTATTATAAACTTCTTTGTTGGATCTGGTACAGGCCAAGCTGCCTTAACTATTCCAATAATGTATCCATTAGGTGAACTTGTTGGAATAAGCAGAGAAACCTCTATACTTATATACCAATTTGGTAATGGATTTACAGATCTTGTATTCCCAACCTCTGGTGTGTTAATGGGTACACTTGCTCTTGCAAAAATACCTTATGAAAAATGGTTTAAGTGGGTATTAAAAGCTTTAGTATTTTTATCAATACTTCAATTGCTTTTAATAACTCCAGCTATATTGTTCCCAGGACTGCTTCAATAGCCATTATGCTAGTAATCATAGTTATGTATGTTTTAATAACTTAAATTTAATATATATCAAGTTATAATTACTAAAAATTTGCTTGCTATTTTTAAAGGAGATGTATTTAAATGAATGTAAAAGATATTATCTTAAATAAGCTTCCTGAAATTAAGTCCTTAAGAAAAACTCTGCATGAAAATGCAGAACTTGCTCATAAAGAATTTAAAACTCAAAAAATAATAATGGAAACCCTTGAAAGTTTAAATATAAAATATAATTCTTGTGCTGGAACAGGCGTTGTAGGAGTACTAAATAATGATGAGATTTCTATAGGTGTTAGAGCTGACATAGATGCTCTTCCTATAGATGGAGTATTTCATGGTTGTGGACATGACTATCACACAGCTATAGCACTCGGAACTGCTATGGTATTAAAGGAAATGGGCTTTGAGAAATGTGTTAAGTTTTTATTTCAACCTGCTGAGGAACTAGATGGGGGAGCTTATCCTATGATTCAGGAAGGAGCTTTAAAAAATCCTGAAGTTAAATATATGATAGGTTTTCATGTTTGGCCTAACTTACAAGTTGGGAAAATAGAAGCTCCAGAAGGTCCTACTATGGCTTCTGTAGATGACTTTTCTGTAACCTTTAAGGGCGTTGGAGGTCATGCTGCGATGCCTCATTTATGCAAAAACCCCGTTTACCCTGCTATAGATTTTATACAAACTATGAATAATAAAACCAAGATGGAAATAAGTCCTTTAAACCCTCATGTATTAACTTTTTCATCAATTAATGCAAATAATACTGCTTCTAATGTAATACCAGAAAAAATAGAGGTACTTGGAACTTTAAGAACTTTTGATACAACTCTTGTTGATAAAATTAAAAAAGATTTATATGATACCTGTGCTCTTTCAGCTAAAAAATATGATTGTGAATGTGAATTAAGCTTTGCAGTTGCATATCCTCCTTTAATTAATGATAAGAAATTATGTGACAAATTTTATAAAATTGCTGTGAATACTTTAGGTGAAGAAAATGTACTAACTGCAGAAAGAACCTTTGGTGCAGAAGATTTTGCTTTCTTTTCTCAAGAAGTACCTTCAGTGCATTTCAGAGTAGGTATAAGTGATGATACACAGGGTTTACACCCACTTCACTCTCCTATGTTTGATGCCAATGATGATGCAATTTTTTATGCTATTCACACTATAGTAAACTTCATATTAGAAATAAGTGATGAAATTTAGAAATTTTATACGGTTAAAAAACAGAAAGAGCCCATATAGTATTTAGCAAATACTATATGGGCTCTTGTGGAAATTTATATTGATGTGCTTTTGCCTGATATTTTCTTATTTATTAAGTTTGGTAGATAAGGTACAACTAACTTTTCATATATACCTCCACCTAAAATTGCTCCTACAATTGGTGCAAATATTGGTACAATCAATCCATAATTATTAGGTCCAATAACTGTTGATCCCCATCCTGCTAGCAAAGCCACAAGCCTTGGTCCAAAGTCACGAGCTGGATTCATTGCAAAACCAGTTAAAGGTCCATAGGAAGCCCCAATAAATGCTACAGTTAATCCAATAGCTACTGCTGGTATTCCTGCCTTAGGAGATCCCTCATTATTTCCATCTGTTACTGCAAAAATAACCAATAGCAAAACTGCTGTGATACACACTTCAATCATGAATGCATTAACCATAGATATATTTGCTGCTGGGAATGTGCTAAATATTCCAGCTGTAGCCCACCCATCTTTTGATGCCCTTACTATGTTTTTACTATTTTCAAAGGCTGTAATAGTTGTTCCGTATAGTCCATAAGTTAATGCTGCTCCTAAAAAAGCTCCAATCACTTGAGAAATAATATAAGGAATAACCTTCTTTTTATCAAATCCCTTCCATACTGCAAGGGTTATTGTAACTGCTGGATTTAACTGCGCTCCTGAAATTGAACCTACTATATATACTGCCATAGTTATTGCAAGTCCCCATACTAAACTTAGCTCCCAAAATGTTATGTTAGTTCCAGCTGTAACTAGTGACGCAACAACTCCTGTTCCTATGAAAATAAAAAGAAATGTACCTATAAGTTCTGCCAAACATTCCCCAAATAAATTATTTTTCATATAATCTCCCCCTATAATTTTATCATTATAGATATTTAAATAAAATTTTATAACAAGTGTTGTAGCAATTCTTTACTAGGTCCCGATATTACAGCTTTATTTACAAGCATTCCACTTTCAAGTGCAGTGTTTGCTCCTACTGTTACTGCGTTGTTAACAGAACTAATTTCCCCAGTAAAAGTTACAAAAGCTTTTCCTCCTATTCCAACTCCCAATCTGATTTCTATTAATTCTATATTTGCTGACTTAACCGCAGCATCAGCTGCAACAATAGCTGCAGCAATACTAAAGAACTCCAACACTCCTAAGTCTTTTAATTCTTCAACATTGCCTGATGCATTTATGGCTGGGATTACCTGTGGATGAACATTGGGTAAAAGTAATTTATTTACTACATAATTTTCTCCTAAAATCATACCATGATTAATAGCTGTTTCTACAGCCCCTACATTTCCTGTGATTAAAATTACATATTTACCTGGGCAAACACTTTTTGCAAAGATTAAATTTACTTCTGCAGCCTTTAGCATTTCATCTGCAACTTGAATTCCTCTGGCTATACTATTTAACTCAATCATACCTATAGTTCTTATCATTTTATCACCTCAGCTTAAATAGCTTTTATTGCTATACTATCACTTATTTCAGAAATTACGCCTCTAATAGTTGCATGAACATTTGACCCCATTTTTCCTTCTTCTACTCTAGCTATAACTTGGCCTATCTCTACAGTATCCCCTACTTCAACTACTGGAATTGCTCCAGCACCTATGCCTTGTCTTAAAGGGATTTTTACTTCTGTTGGTTTTACTTCTCCTCCCTCTTGAAGCTTTTGTTTTTTATACTTATCTAAATGTAATCTTGCTATTAATCTATTTGTAGGTACTTTTCTATACTCTCTCATTATATTGGCTGTAAAACTATTGGTTTTATTTTCCCACTTTTGCCCACTTTCTCTTAACTTACCTTTTAAATAAATATTTATTCTCTTAGGTGATAATCCCATAGGGCAAGCATACATTTCACATATTCCACATTCACAGCATATAATTGCCTGTTTTATAGCTTCATTATTTAAATCATTTAATGCAATGCTTCTCATAATTTTATGTGGATTTAATGGATGTCCAATTAAATTTCTAGGACACATATCTGTACAAAAGCGGCATTGTATACAAGCTGATTTAGCTTGATTTTTCATATGCTCAATAGTTACCTTTTCTCTTTCAATTAAATAATGGTTTTCAGAAATTACAATAATTGCTCCATCTGTTTTTGTTATAACTCTATCCTCTATTTGATCCTTTGAAATTTTTCTTCCCATCATTGGTCCACCCATAATTAATGAATAATCCTTTATAAGTGTTCCACCACACTTATCTAAAACATCTTTTACCTTAGTTCCTATGGGTACTTTAACAATTGAAGGCATTAATATTTCACCTATAACTGTAACAAACTTATATGTAACTTTTTTTTCTTCAAGTGCTTCAAAAATATTAAAAACAGTACCTACATTTGACACCACAGCTCCAACATTTAGTGGAATTCCTCCTGGTTGTATTGTTCTTCCTGTCACCTCATAAACTAATATTTGTTCATCTCCAGCTGGATAAAACACCCTGCTTAAATGTAGCTTCACCTTGGAGTTAAATTTTTTTATAGAAGCCTTTAGTGCTTCTATTTCTTCATGGTATTCTTCTTTGAGTCCAATAATTATATGCTCTGCTTCAATAGCTCTTCCTATTTCTTCTACTGCCTGTATTATTTCATCACTCTTATTTCTCATGATATACTTATCTGATTGAAGTAATGGCTCACATTCTAATCCATTTATTATAAAATATTCAACATTACAATTTAATTTAAGATGAGTAGGAAATCCCGCTCCACCAGCACCTATAACCCCAGCATCCTTTATTTCTTCAAGTAAATTCAAAATTCACCCCTCCTTTTTGGATGAGAGTTATGAATTAAGAGTTAGGAAAACTATATATTGCCTTTTTACTCCTTACTCTTAACTCTTATTTAATTTCTATACTATTCTAAATGCCTCAACCATTGTACATCTTCTCTTTCTTGTAAAACTTAATGCATTGGTGAGCCCTTCCCCTGTTGGCCCTGCTATGGTAAAGGTTGTATGTCCTTCTCCACCAAATCCAATTCCTGCGTAAGATGGTGCATTTTTAACAAATATTGTAGTATCTATAGCCCTAGCCATTTTAGTTAAATTATCTACGTTTTTAGAATGCATAATAGCTGTATGCCTATTTCCATGTTCATCTTCTACCGCAAGTTCTAGAGCTTCCTTAAAGTTTTTAGCCTTAACTATTGGAAGAATAGGCATCATAAGTTCTTCCTGAACAAAGGGATGGCTGTTTTCTGCTCTGTATATTAAACATTCAATTCCATTTGATGCATCTTTTCCAATACTTTGCAGTAAATACTTAGCATCTTTTCCTACAAACTTCTTATTTGCAGAATACATATCTTTTTCCTTATCATAAATTAAAACTATATTAGCTAATTTCATTGCTTCTTCATCATTTAGCTCGTATACTGTTTTATTATTTTTCATTTCTTTTATAAGTTCTTCATAAACATCCTGAACCACAATTGCTTCTTTTTCAGCTATACATGGTAAATTATTGTCAAAGCTGCATCCAGCAATTATATCTCTTGCTGCTTTTTTAATATCTGCAGTTTCATCAACTACTACTGGAGGATTTCCTGCACCAGCCCCTATAGCCTTCTTTCCTGTGGAAAGGGCCATTTTTACTATAGCTGGTCCTCCTGTTGCAACTATCATCTTTATCCTTTTATGATTTAATAATATATCAGTATTCTCTAATAGCGGTTTTTTAACTGCTGTTATTAAATTATTTGGTCCACCTGCATCTTTTATAGCTTTGTTCAATGCCTTAATCATAGTTAGTGATGCATTGAAAGCCCCTGGATGAGGTGAAAATACTACAGTATTTCCTCCTGCAAGCATTCCTATTGCATTACAAGCAACTGTAGCCGCTGGATTTGTAGATGGTGTAATTGATCCTATAACACCAAAAGCACCATTCTCCACAAGTGTAAGTCCTTTATCACCTGAATAGGCAGCGGTATTTAAGACTTCAGTTCCTGGTGTTTTCTCTGCTGTTAGTTTTAATTTTAAATATTTATGATCAATCCTTCCCATGCCTGATTCATTAACACAAAGGGTTGCAATATTCATGGCATTATCAATTATTGCTTTTCTCATAGCAGCTATTAATTTTTCTCGCTGTTCAATTGAGTACTCGGAATACTTTTTATGCGCCTCATACGCTGCCTCTATAGCTTCTTCCATGGTATCAAATATTCCATCACTTACATCAATTTTAATGTCTCTTTTGCTCATTTCCTTTAAGACTTTTTCTATTATAAGCGATAATTCGTTACTTCCTAATTCCACTTTCTACTACCTCCTCAAAAGCACTTAACCCATGTTTTGCAATCAGCATATCTTGCTCAACTGTACCTCCGCTAACTCCTATTGCACCAACTATTTCTCCATTTATTCTTAGAGGAAATCCACCCCCAAAGACAATTATTTTCTCATCATTATTAATTCCATAAAGCTCCCCTGTTGGTAATGACAGTTTTCTCAATTCATGTGTTGAAGCTTTAAGCACTGCAGCTGTATATGCTTTTTTTGTAGCTATTTCTATACTGGCTAAAAGAGAATTATCCATACGGGTAAGCAATACAATACTTCCATTAAAATCTGTTACACAAATAACCATGGGTACCCCCACTTCATATGACTTTTGTATACATTTTTTAGTTACATATTCAGCAGCTTCTCTATTAATCGCAGTTTTACTTATGGTAACTTTATTGCCCTTTTGTACCTCTAGATTATTTGATATTTGATTATTTTGTGAAAATTTTTTTATATTTTCTTCTGTTTTTTTCATTATATCTTTATAATCAAAATATCTAGCTATAGTATAAATAGCATCAGATAATCTGTTCACGTATTTCATTAAATTTTCATTAACATCATAATGATTTGTAAGCTCTGCTATATATCTCTCAGCTCGTCTTACATCCGTTCTTGCAACATCAAGATGAGCTGATTCTACAGTTCCACCAGGAACTATAAATCCAGTTTGTGAAGGCTTAAGTTCATTCATATTATCTATAGTTTCTTCAAGAAATCTTATATCTTCATCACTTACTCTTGTTTTGAAATAATCTGTTCCTATAGAAGCAAGTTCAGCACCAACTTCAAATAAGGTCTTTTGAATCTTTAAAAGTTTATCTAAAATATCTTTTTCTTTAATGTGAATTTTTGCCATGCCAATAGATGAATTTGCTTCATCTATACTTCCATAAGCCCAAACTCTTAGGTCATGTTTTTTTGTTCTATCTCCACCTACGAGACTAGTACTTCCTTTGTCTCCAGTTTTGGTGTATATTTTCATTCTTCCACCACCCTAATAACCTGAATCCCACTCAATAGAGTCGACAATCCCTATGATAGATGCATCAGCTGGTATTACCTTATCTGAGATATCTGTATATCTTGCACCGCTTCCAGTAACTACAATTACAATATCATTTATTCCTCCACCTACTGTATCTATTGCAACTATAGGGTCTCCTGTTGTTTTTTCACTTTCATCTATATGTTTAACTATCAAAAGCTTACTTCCAATAAACTTTGGATCTTTTTGCGTTGATACAACCTTTCCAACAACCTTTGCTAAAAACATATCTACGCTCCTTTATTTTAGTTAACAGTAGTTAACATTAATTTCGTTATTATATATATAGTCCTTTGCTAGTGGAGTTAATAAAGAACCTTCTTTGACCCAAATTTCTTTTGAATCATTAGTAGCTAATATAATATCTTCTATTGTTAAAATCCCTGATAATCTTTTTATATTACAAGCTTCTTCTTTGTTTATAACAGTATTTTTTATTGCATTCTCATGGTATAAATCTTCAGCAGCATTACTCATGATACTAAGCCTTGCATTTATAGTGCGTTTTATGTCAGTGGAGTTTATAAACTTTACTCCAAAGCTTATTAATTTATCTTCATAATATAAAATGAATTTATTATATGCAGCATTTTTACTAAATCCTAAAGCTATGTTTACAGAATTTTGAGGATCAAAGCTATCTTTAACAATAATAACTTCTTTGTTCATCATAATAGCCTCAGCTATTCCAGTCGCTACTAAGTTATCCTGAATACCTGCAGCACATTTAGATAATGTATTTCTGGTCATTACTGGCACTAAAATCAAGTCATCTTCTCTTATAGCTTTGGTTAGCTCTGATTTACTATCTATTAATCTAAAATTCAAATTATCAATATAATCCTGAGGTATAATTTTTCTTGAAGACTCTGTCATTACTATGTCATATTGGAGCATTTTCATAGAAGACAGTGACTCAAAAATATCCTTTAAATTTACAGCACCACCTGATATAAATAAAAGTACTCTTTTATTCATCATATTTACTATTTGAGTAATCATAGGTCTTAGTAAATCTTCAATATTCATTTACTCACCTCACTTAATTGACACTATTCATAGCAATTCCTATAGGCGTCACTAACAGTGGATTATATGGTTTTATAGTTCTAATTCCTGTATATTTTTCAACTATCTTTTCCATATCTTTAAGACAGCAAGTTCCTCCTACAAGATAAATATTATCTACATCATAACCCCTCGTATGCTTTAAAATTATATCAGCCATCTTTTCTATCACTGGTCTAACTAAAGGAAACACCGTACTATAGTTGCTATAGTCGACTTTAAATTTTTCTGCCTCTTCATATTCTATTCCTAAACTTCCAGCTAAAACTAAACTTAAATGATGGCCTCCTGTAGGCTCATCATCTGTATAAATCACTTTGCCATTTTTTAATATGGATATTCCTGTAGTACCGCCACCTATATCCACCACTGCACCATTTTTTATATTTAAAACCGAAGATGCTGCAGTAGGTTCATCTATCACATTGATTACATTAAAATCAGCTGCTTCTACTACATTACTTATAACTTTTATATTGCCTTTACTTATTCCTGGTGGTATTGCTGTAGCGGCATAATTTAAGGTTCTATTTAATTTTTTCTCTAATCTTTCCTTTAACTCTCTTACTATAGTTACAGCCTTTAAATATTCAACCACTATACCGTCTTTAACAACACTTGCTGGATATATTTCTCCAGCTATTGGAATATTATTTTTGTCTAATACTGTTATAACTATATTAGATGTACCCAAATCCACACCTACCTTAAGATCTTCTTTTTCAGAAATTTTAGTTTGATTTAAGATACTATCTTCCATTTGCTTGATTAAAGCATTAGTTTCATTTAACATAACTATCACCTGCTCTTACCTAATATCCTGACAAATTCATTATTCCTTACCTCACAAGCATTAGCCTCATCTGTATCCAGATGAATTTCAAGGGCTGATTTAGTATCAACTCTAATAAGAACATTTTTAAGTATTATCCCTTTATCTCCAGGGGTTTCTACATCTACTAGTTCTCCACATTTCACACCATAATTTTCTGCTAATTCTGGAGTCATATGAATATGCCTTTTAGCACAGATAACTTTACTTTTGAAAATTAATATGCCTTTTGGTCCAATAACAGAAAGGCTTTCTGAATCCTCAACCTCTCCTGAGTTTCTAACAGGTGGTTTTATTCCTAAAGCAAAAGCATCTGTTCTAGATATCTCAATTTGGCTGTATTTTCTTACAGGACCTAAAATTCTTACATTTTGAAAAGAACTTTTAGGTCCTGCAATAGTTACTGTTTCATTGGCTGCAAACTGTCCTGGCTGCTTTACAGCATTTTTTATTGTCAGCTGATATCCTTTGCCAAATAAGCATTCTAAATCTTCTTGTGTAACATGAATATGTCTATTTGATATACCTATAGGTATTGAGAAGTCTTTATTTTTTATCTCAGCTTTTCTTAAAACATCTGATATAATATCCTTTATCAAGATATCATTCATATCTATCATATATATCACCTTCAAATCTGTTCATAATGAATACATAAACTTCTTGATTGTCCTTTTCTTCTTAAGCATTTTGGATCATGACATATATTACATATATCCTCATTCCCCTCATCTTCCACATGTTCAAGTTCTTCCTTATTATCATCAAATGAGATAACATCAACTTGCTTCACACTTTCATTATCGCATTCCTGAGTATCTTCAATGTTATTCTCAATACTATCTTTCACATTTTCTTTCATTTCGCTTTTATTAGATTCAATACCTATAGTCATACTAGATTCAATAATACTCTCTAAACTCTCAGCTGGCCTTGGTATAATAAGTGATGCATATACCTTATTAACTTTACCAGAACTAATCTTTGCTGCTTCAAGTGCCGCTTTAACTGCTCCCACGTTTCCCCTTATCTTAATAGTTACAAGTCCAGAACCCTTTGTTAGCTCGTATCCGATCAATTCTACATTTGCTGATTTTACGCAAGTATCAGCTGCCTCTATTGCCGCAGCCATTCCAATAACTTCAATAACGCCGAGGGCTTCTCCATTCATTAAAATCCCTCCCTATGAATTTCTATATCTAAATTTTTTAAAACAGATATTACTGTTTCTGTAATTTTCTCTGTAAGTTCATCATCTAGATTATTTATGTTTTTAAGAGGCATTACTTTATAAAGTCTTGCTGCATTGGATCCTATTGTTCGTGCCTTTTCTTTTTTATTGTAAAAATTTAAAGTTATATCTATAAGTGGTTTCTCTTGTTTTAATTTATTATGGTGAAGTATTATTCTATTATTTATAATTGCAACAGCTATCCCCATTCTGGATTTTTGAGATGCTTCGTGTAAATATCTAAGTACATTGCTTTCATTGAAGGTTATATTTTTTACATCATAAGGAATGCCTTCTTCTTCTATCCCTGCGAGAAGCTCTTTTAAAATTAGTTTTTCAGCATTATTTGTTATTACAAAAATAGCAGGCTTTTCTACATTACTCATTATCATATTTTATTACCCCTCAAACTATTGTAATATGAAATTACAAGTCCAGTGGCAACAGCATTTCTAGGACCTTCAATTCCTCTTATATTGCCTCCTCCACAAACAACTCCATAATGAGATAATTCATCTGATATCATTTCTGGGATCTCAAAATCTAATGCAGATCCTCCTACTAGTACAACAAAGTCAATACTTCTCAAATCATGATTAGGTGCAATATCCTTTAATGCTCTGATAGCATTTGTTACAAAAACCTTTCTTTTTGCTTCCCTTCTTACCATTCTTATCTTTTCTATGGCATGTTTAGTAGGGATAGAAATCATTTCATCTTTTTTTACTACTATGTTTCTTGCAAATAAATTTGAGTCTAAGGGCTGCTGAAAGAAACATACACTTCCATCTTCATATCTTATATTGAAAAGGGTTTCTACTTTTGCAAGGGGAAATTTTTTTATATCTTCTGCTAAATTATAGTCCTCAAGACCTAATTCAGACTTTATAAGCATTGTAACCATTTCTCCTGCACCAGCATGATGAATAGATTTAACATTATGATTTTTATCAATATAAGCTGAATCTGTGGAGCCTCCCCCCATATCTAATATAACAAGAGGTTTATCGGTTCCAGGGGTAGTTAAAGCTCCTAGTACTGCCATACCCGCTTCAACTCCACCTATTAAAACTTTTACCTTAGTTTCACTTTCCAATTTTTCAGCTATATTCTCCATAGGAAGCTTACTTGTTTTTACCATAGCTGCAAGAGCTACAGCATTTTCTAAAGCAAATTCTTCTGCTAATCCTCCTTGAACCTTTTGTGGTATAAATGTATCCACAGCTAAAACATCTTGGATTTTAATTTCTTCTATTTCCTGATTTGTAAGTTCACTCATTACTTGTCTTACTCTCTCTATCATTCCACCTACATTAGTACCAGACTCTCCACTTACATCTTCTAAAGGCCATACCTTATCTAGGCTGCTCATTATGGCAGCGGCCCCTTCTTCTATGCTAACCTTACTTTGTTTGGTTCCCATAAAAATAAGTTTACCTGCAGGTATAACTCTTTCCTTTACATCCCCCTCAGGGGTTCTTATAACAACAGCTGACCTGTTGCCAATAAGAGCCCTTGAAATTGGGATTATATGTTTTGTTTCTTCAGGTGAAAGTTTAAAGACAGTGGCAAGTCCATAAGGATTAGACAAAACCTTTATAGTCCTTCCTGGTGCTGCTACTTCTACTGCTGCAATCATTCCCATAGGAACTTTATCAATGTAGGCTACTTCATCAACAATAGGAATTTGCTTAAGAAGTCTATTTGATATTATTACCCCATCGTCTCCCTGTGCTACTGCAGCAGTAATTTGTATGTTTTTATTAAACGCTTCGTTTAATTTCCTAGCTGCTATTTCAAAATTTGTTAATTTTGGAATTATAGAAATTACATCTTCGTTACTATGAAGATATTCTAATTCATCAAGAAAAACCGTTCTTCCTATTCCTACTCCTATACCTCCTGGAGTATCTGGATTATGTCCAATCATTGTAGATTCTGTAATTATAGTTTCAGTTATAGTCTCCATAGCTACATCACCAATAACTGGAGTTGCTTCATTAATGCAAATAACATCTAAGCTTTCTAGTTGAATATTCATATTTTTGCATGCTTCTTTTAGTCCTAAAAGCACACCAGCAACATTGTCTGTTGTTCCTTTAATTCCAGTAGTTTTAACTATACTGCTTGTAATGAAATTTAACTTATCACTAATATCTGCAATAGCAACTTCTGTAGTTGAATTTCCTATGTCTACTCCTGCCACAAGCTTCACTTGTCCCACCTACCTAAACTTTTAATCTACCTCTCTTTTCATATATCTCTGCTGCTTCTTTAACCAAATTTGCATTCATTTTTGCATTATATTTGTTTTCTAACTCATCTGCTATATCAAGCAATTCTTGTTTTGTGGATCTATAAGGCCTTAGTGCATTATAAATTTCAAGAACTCTTGCATCTGGAACCGATGTTAACTCTGCAGCTCTTCTTAGATTTGTTGCAAATTGATTTCTTCCTACAGATTCTGCAATTTCAGCTTGATATAATAATACCTCTGGAGTTATTTTTATATCTTCTGGAGTCACATTTCCATTTAACACTTCTTCAATAGTTATATTTTCTAACTTTTTCCCAGTCTTTGTTTTTATAAGATCCTTTCTCTTTTTTCCTAAAGGATAATCATTTTGAGTAAGCTTCTTTTGGTTGCTGATTTCTTCTACTATAGGTTTAGCTTCTACTACTGGCTTGTCCTTACAACTTGCCATAGTTTTTAGTACCTGGTTTACTATTTCCTCTATTAAAACATTATTATCCATAACTTCACCCCTATTCGAAAACTACTTTTAATTCTATAGGTTTAGCATTTGCCACTACATGTTCAGTTTCTTTTATATGCAATACTGCTGCTTTAGCTTGATATTTTGGTCTTGCCATTTGATCATTTTTAACAGGCACTGGATCTGGAGATTCACCTTTAGCATACTTAGCTGCATTTTTACCTATAGCTCTAAAAGTTTCCCTATCTATTAAAGGAGCCTGTGAAAATAACTCAAGATTATTTAATGGTTCTAGGTCCTTTTGGTGTATAACTGTAGTTCCCTTTGACTGTATGCCTATACCAATTCCTGATCCACTTATTTTTGCGGCATCATGGCTCATAAACGCCACATCAGAAGTACGTAAAACTCTTATTACTCTTGGAGTAATTCCTTCTTCTTCGATACCAGCCATAACTTCTCTTAAAACATCATCATGGGGGATCCCAACTATCGTTTCTGTTTGATACATTCCAAAAGCAGGTGCAAGTGCTATAACAACTTCGTCACTTCTCTTTCCATATTCTGCAGTTCCTACTTGTTGTAAGCTCATCTTTCCAACTTTTGAAGCAGAATTACTGCTTTTTACATTTTCACAACTATTATTTTTTGCTAATTGATTTAAAACCTGTTTGGTTATTAGTTCTATTAGTTCCTCATTAGACATTGAATTAACCATATATTAATCACTCCCCGTTACATTTTGTCAGGATCTAAAGCATGAGTTATGTTCTTTATTTCTTCCCATCTCTCACCTTCAACTCTGTATCCTGTTCCAGGTCCCATGTAATCATTTCGATCATTAACGCCACTTATAACATTGAAGTCCTTATCAAATATAGATGATGCATGAAGATAATCTCCAACTATTCTTTGCTTTAACAATTTAAGAACCCTGTCAGCTACTTCCTTAAAGCCGCCCTTATAAAGTGCTTTAACAATATCAAGTCCTGTAACCTCACGACTTAACAATTCTTGAGCTGCCTTTAAATCCTCTACTACGTTTCTCTTTGGCATGTCATTGCTACCATGAGCATAAGTTGCAGCTTCTACTTCTTCATCTGTAATAGCTGGTAACCCAATTTCTTTGAATACAGCTTGTAGAACTCTTGCTGCTTTGTTTCTTATAGCTATAACATCTTCTTCTTTTACTGGTTTTAATCCCCCATCTACTTTTAAGTCTCTTTGAAGAACTAAGTAATCATCATAATCTTCAGCATCAAAGTTTGAACCTGCAAACATGTTATCATAGTTAGGTGTGGCACTATATCCTGAGAATATAAAATCAGTTCCTGGTAAGAATTGCATCATAGTCCTTGCAGTTCTTCTTATATCAGAATGAGTAAAGGTTTGGTCATTTCCTGATGCAACTTCCATATCCAGCATAGTAGTAATAAGATTTTCTCCTAGTATAGCTCTTATACCTCCTGGTACTGCACCTGGAACACCTATACAGCTAATAGAACCATTTTGTAGTCCTTGAACTCCCGCTCCCTTAGTTATCATGATACATCTTGCTTCAAGATAAAGCATAGATTTACCATCTGCATATCCCATTTGAACCTCAGAGCCTGTGCCTGATGTAAATCTCATCTTAAGACCTCTTGAGGCATAAGCCGATGCTAAGAAGGACTTGGACCAAGGTGTGTCATCACCATCAACAAATACCTGCTCAGTTCCATAAACAGAAATGGTTTCTGCATAAGCTGTATAAGCAAGCATTCCTAATCTAAGTTCTGTAGCTTCTTCTAATGCACATTGAGTTAATACTCCACCTCTACCAGTTTGAGCACCTACTAAAAGTGAAAGAGCATTAAATGGTGCATATCTTACTATACCTACAGTAGTTTCCATTTCATCAAAGCCTCTTAGAGCTGATTCTGCTGCATCTGCAGCAATCTGCACTGGGTTATCACGCACGTTAGTAACATGGCATTGATTTGATGGAGTTCTCCTTGCTCTCATCTTTTGAAGTGCCATCATCATTTCAACTACATTTAATTTATCTACTACTTCTACAAGCTTTGCAGGAGTTAAAGCAGTAGTTATATTTATAATGTCATCTCTTGAAACATTTATGTCTGTGAGCATTCTAGCTATTTTAAGTGAGTCCATAGCCATTGCTTTTTCTGTATTCTTTATATTAATAGAATGATCTGCCAAAAACATGTCTATAAAATCAAACTCTTCCCTTTTTTTGCCATCCATTTCAATTATCTTTCCATTTTGAACCTTGACACTTGGCTTTGGATCATTAGGGCTGCCTACGGCTATAAGTCCAACTTCTGACCATTCCTTAACAAATCCATCATTATGAACAGGTTTATTTTCTAATATTTCAAATCTTTTAGATCTTTTCACAGTAACACCACCTTCTGTTAAATATATGGCTTTGTATCAGTCTTAGGATCTTGTCCCATTGATCTTAAAATGGAAAGCCCTACTTCCCTAGCTGCTATTACAGATTGCCTTACAGCACCAGAATCTCCAGTAATAGTTATTATAACCTCGTTAGAATGAGCTGTACCTGCATTAGGACTTGCATAAGTAACCATCTCTACGTTAGCTGTTTTCATTGCTGCATCTGCCATTACCACACCAATTCCAGCTGGAGCCCCTACGATTATTCCAAAAGCCTTTCCAACAGGCGCACCAAAGCCCTTTTCTAGTGCTAAACTAGCTCTTGCAGTATATTGAAGTTCGAGATGTCCTACATCACATCCGTAAACATCACCAAAGGTTCTATCAAGCTGTGCTAGAGCTACTTCCACAGCCCTTCTAGCATCTGATACGTCTTCAGCTGCTAGAATTATCAACGAACCATGTCCAGCTCCACCTTTTGTATCTCTTGCAAGCTCTATACTTACTACTTCAGTATTAGTAGCTTTTACAGCTTCATCTGCTGCCATTATTTGAGGACCTGCTCCTGTTCTTGAACTGATTATTCCTATAGAACGATATTTTTTATCTAATCCCATTTTTTCATGAAGATTATAATCTACGTTAGCTATAACTAACCCAACGGTATCTCCCCTTGCTGCTCCTACATATTCTGTTACTGCTGACGGTGCACTCATAACTTGTACCTCCTCTTTACCTTTTACAATACTATTTTCTTGCTTCTCTTCACTAATTTCTTTCTCTATTACTTTTGAAGCTGCTGATTCAATAATTTTACTTATTAGTTCATTGTCTACATTTTGCAAATCTAAATGCTTTCGAACCTCAATTAAAACCTTTTCAATAATTTCATCATTCATATCAATTACCCCTTAAGTTTATTATTCTGATAACTTAGGTAATATTTTTTCTACATCTGTATGTGGCCTTGGAATTACATGAATTGATATAACCTCTCCGACTCTTTTAGCTGAAGCAGCACCAGCATCTGTAGCAGCCTTTACTGCTCCTACATCGCCTCTAACCATAACAGTAACTAATCCTGACCCTATTTTTTCATATCCTATAAGTGCAACATTGGCAGCCTTTACCATAGAATCAGCAGCTTCAATTGCAGCAACTAACCCTTTTGTTTCTACCATTCCCAACGCTTCTTGTCCCATAAAAATACCTCCTAAAATAAAAATCATATTAATACTTCTATTTTATAGTATTATTAAGTTAAATTTACAGAATATTTTGCTTAATTTATGGTTTATATAATCCTTATAAATATGTATTTTTTTAACTTGTTTTTGTACTTTTTTTACATTGACCAACATATTTTACTTACATTATTGTTAATAACTTACTTTAAATGGTATAATTATTCTATACTAATTTTTAAATCCACGGGGTGATTTTATGGAAAATTTGAGTCAATATACCTTAGATAAAATTATAGATATACCTTCTCTTCAAAACATACAAGATAAATTTTCTAAAATGACAGGTTTATCTTCTATAACAGTAGACAAATTTGGAACTCCTGTGACAGCCCCTAGTAATTTTTCAAAATTTTGCAATGTACTTAGAGATTCAAAAATAGGCTGTTCTAGATGCATTAATTGCGATGCAGAAGGTGGACTAAGATCTATGTTATCAAAAAGACCCATAATTTATACTTGTCATGCTGGACTTACGGATTTATCGGCTCCAATCATCGTAAATAATACCTATTTTGGCTGCATGCTTTGTGGACAAGTAATGATCAAAGAAGCTAAAAATAAAGATTCTATTAATCTAAAAGAACTTTCTGAGGTTACAAGTATACCAATTAAAAAACTTAAAAATGCTTTAAATGAAGTGAAAGTTGTTGAGTATGATGCATTGATAGATGCTGCCGATTTTCTTTCCTTATTTGCTAATCTAATTACAGAAATGGGTGTTGCAACTATAACACATTTTCACTTGCTTAAAGAAACAGAGGAAAAAATGAAATATCAGGAATTAGCTAAAGATGCTCAATTCAAAGCCCTTCAGTCTAAGGTTAATCCACACTTTTTATTTAATACATTAAACACTATTGCAGGCATGGCTCTTATGGAAAATTCTCAAAACACTGCTGATCTTATATATGCTCTTTCGGATTTATTAAGATATGGTATTAAAAATTCTGAAGACATGGTTGAAATAGGATCTGAATTAGAAAGTATAAGAAAATACTTATTTATTGAATCAGTAAGATATAGTGATAAACTTAGTTATGATATACAAATTTCTGATGAAATATTAAAATATAAAGTTCCAGTTATGACATTACAGCCTATTATTGAAAACGCTATCATACATGGTTTAGAACCTAAAAAAGATCCTGGAAAGATTACAATTTCCAGCAAGATATTATCAAATAAAGATGTTTTAATTAAAATAAGTGATGATGGAATTGGTATGAGCAGCGAAAATTTGAACATGCTAATTCAAAACATAAATTCCTCTTCCAGCTGCAATTGTATAGGTATGAAAATTGTTCAAGATAGATTAATATATTATTTTGGATCTAAATATGAAATTAAAATTGAGAGTACTCTGGGTACTGGAACGACAATTTATATTACAGTTCCTCTTATTGATTAATATATTTGGAGGCGTTAATTATGTATAAGCTATTAATTGCTGATGATGAAGCTTTTGAGCGTAAAACCATGAGATTTATCCTAAAAAAAAGCTTTAATAATTTAGATATAGTTGAAGACGCTAAAACTGGAGCTGAAGCTATAATGTTATCAGAAGAATACAAACCTCACATAATAATTATGGATATTAAAATGCCAGAAAAAAATGGTTTAGAAGCTCAAAAATCAATTCTTAAGTTTCTACCAAATGTAAAAACTATTATTTTGACTGCTTACGACAACTTTAGCTTTGCCCAAAGCGCAATTAAACTTGGTGTAGTTGATTACATATTAAAGCCTGTTAGACCAGATGAACTTAAAGAATCACTAAATAAAACTATACACTTATTGAAAAATGAAGATACAAGTATTAACGCTTTTACTGATTTGTCTTATGATAGGGATTCTATTCATGAGGCAATAAAATTTATAAATAAAAATTTTAATAGAAGTATAACTTTGGAGTTGGTATCAGAACATGTTCATTTAACTCCACATTACTTTAGCAGATACTTCAAAAATAATACCGGTGTAAACTTTATAGAATATTTATCTAAGTTGCGCATAAAAGAAGCAAAAAGATTATTGGTGTCTACAAGTAAAAGCATAAGTAGAATCTCTCTTGACATTGGCTATGTGGACTCTGCATACTTTTCTAAAGTCTTTATGAAGTATGAGGGAGTCTCTCCACATAAATATAGACTAAGTCAAAAAAAGCCTCCTCTTAATTTAGAAATACCTTGATACTTATTAATTATCACTAAGTCTTAATCATATAGTTTGTAATGGACTTTCGCCAAAGCGAAATTCCCTCCTTCAGCAGTTTCAGTGATATTTTTAATGTTGAACGAGTCGTATGGAATTTGCATTTAGGAAAGCGTTCGCTACGCAAAAAAGCTCTTATATTTCTTCCTTTTAAGGTGCCTAATCCTTCTAAACTCGCTATGGCTCAAACAGTAGAAGGCTCTATACGGCACCTTAAAATCAGAAATAAAGAGCTTTTAATTGCTTGCTCAATGCTTTCTACAATGCAAATTCCATACTTGTG
>NZ_OAOD01000021.1 GCF_900205925.1 Clostridium peptidivorans
TCAACCATATCTTTAGATTTTATTCTAGCAACTTTGCTTAATTCAGCATTTAATGTTAGTGGTTTTAAACCTTGTTTTGATCTTTCAATATTTGTAAGTCTTACTACTTCTTTTTCAAATTCATTTACCTGTGAATCTCCAGCTTGTCCAGCATTGTTATCTGGAGTAGTTGGCTTTGGAGCTTCTGGTTTCACTTCAGGCTGTTTAACTGGCGTAGTAACTTCTGTTTTTTCCTCAGGCTGTGTAACTGGTGCAGTAACTTCTGGCTTGTCTTCAGGCTGTGCTACTGGTGTAGTAGGTTGTTGTTTAATTTGTGATTTATCAACTTGATTCACTATGTCTGTCCACTCACTTGTATCAGTAATACATTTATCATCATTTTGTACATTAACTTCTTTTTCATCTTTATTATTTATAGATGTTTTATCTTTTGAATCATTTTTGTCATTTTTCTCTTTAGCTTCTACTTTAGTAGTTTCTTTATCTTTAGTAGTCTTTTTGTTTTCTGTAACTTTTGAAATTCCTTTTTCGGTTTCTACTTGGCATTTAATTCCTTCTCCATTTGCACTGGCTACTGGTACACTATTAGCCCCTGCTAATTTTTCTACTGATGAATTGCTACATCCTGAAGCTAGAGATGCTATTATCGCAATTGTTGATACAAAAATCGCTAATCTTTTCATTGATAATCCCCCTCTATCACTTTTATTGGCTATTCACCAGACTGATTATAACATGATTTTGTGTGAATTTTAATATTATTTTAAAAATACCATCAATTCCATAAATTTTTTTCAATAATTCACCAACAATGAAAGTTAATTATTTATTTGCTAACCTCCACGACCTAATGTACATTCCCCTCTACCATTAATTATTTATTTTAGCAGTAGGAATATCTTAAATATTATTAAATTATTCCTAAATAGTTTTTAAATGTAAATATTTATAGTAGAATATATTATATAGAAATACTTTAAAAAAATCATAAAAAGGGAGGATGGGAAAATTAAAATGCAAAATTTATTAAATTCACTATTTCATTTACTACCGATAATAATTGTTGTAATAGCAGTATTAGCAGTAATATTATGTTTTTGGCGAAGAGTACCTGCTGACAAAGCAATGGTTATTACAGGATTAAAGAAAAGAGTTTTATCAGGAAAAGGGGGTTTTATGATCCCTATATTAGAGACATCTTGTACCATTTCATTAGAGAATATATCTATGACAACAGATGTAAATGAAGCTCCTGCGAGACAAGGTATATTTGTAAATATAGTAGGTACTGCTGTAGTAAAGGTTAAAAATGATGCTGAAAATGTATTAAAGGCTGTTGAACAATTCTGCAGCGGTGGAGATAATAATACCGTAAATGTTATAAGAACCATAGTTGAACAGATATTGGAAGGTAAATTAAGAGGTATAATTTCTACTTTAACAGTAGAACAAATAAACGAGGATAGAGCTTCTTTTGAGCAAAGAATTGAAGATGATATAAGAAATGAATTAGAATCAATGGGTCTAGTCCTAATATCTTATACAATCTTAAAAATAAGTACTCAAGGTGGTTACCTAGAAAATAGAGCAAAACCTCAAATAGCAGCAGCAAAGTCTGAAGCTGATATAGCTGAAGCTGAAAGAAAAAGAGATACAGAAATAAAAACTGCAAGTGCTACAAGAGAAGGTCAAAAGGCAAAGTTAGAAGCTGAAGCTGAAATAGCTCAAAGCGAAAGAGATAAAAGAATAAAATTGGAATCATACAGAGCTGAGCAAGATAAAGCAAAAGCAAATGCTGACGTTGCATATAAATTACAAGAAGTTGAGAATAATGCAATACTCGCTGAGCAGCAAGCTGAACTTGCTGAAAAAGAAGCACTAGTTGTAGAAAAGAAATTAATAGCAGAAGTTAAAAAGCCTGCTGATGCTAAAAGATATGAAATTGAGGTTGCTGCTGAAGCACATAAAATAGAAGCAATTAAACAAGCTGAAGCTGAAGCTGAGACTATAAGAGTACGAGCAATAGCTGAGGCAGATGCAAAGAAGATACAAGCTCAAGCAGATGCAGAGGCAATAAGAGCAAAAGGACTCGCAGAAGCTGAGGCCATAAAGGCAAAGGGTATTGCAGAGGCTGAGGCAAAAGATAGATTAGCAGAAGCAATGGCGAAATACGGTGAAGCTGCAGTAGTTGAAATGATAGTAAATAAATTACCAGATGTAATGAAAGAAGTATCAAAACCATTAGAACAGATAGATAATTTAACAGTAATAGACAATGGAGGCACCCAAGGGGCATCAAAAGTATCCAAAATAGTTACAGATGTAACCGCAAATGGTTTTGAAGTATTAAAGAATTTAACAGGCGTAGATTTATCAAAGGCATTAAATAATTTTGTTAATAAAGATATGAATACTAATTCTAATGATATTGAACCCAAAGATCTTACTGCTGCAGTGAAAGATGTTAAAAATGAAGAGTCAACTAACATGGATTAAGAGTCTGCCAATAAATTTGTGTAAAATTCTTTAAAAAACTTAAAATGTAGATATATATTTTATTATAAAGAGGATAAATTTGAATTTATCCTCTTTTAATTTTTTCATTCATTGTTGGTTAAAATAACGTCAATACTAAACTACATGGTAGACTTCTAAGATAAATGAAGATAAAATCATTTCCAAGGAACTGGAACATATTCATAAGAATGAAGATTGGGTTGTTTCCAGTTTAAAAACCTTATATCAAACTTAAGTAAAAAGCATTTTACTTGGAACCGTTGATAATAAATGTAACCTAAAAGTTTTTTTATATAAGTAAACTCTTGAGCCCTAACCATACCCATATATATACGGGTTGATTTAAGCTTATTTGCTTCTAAAAAAACTCATTTGTTTATAATACGGTTCACCGTATCGTTATCAAGTGCGATTTTTTGTAAATAAAAAGAGTATACTTAATTGCCTTGTATACTCTTTTATCTTTATTAGGTCTTAAATGTGCATATTATTACCGGTAACGGGAATAAAGGGTATGTTTTATCTGAATTAAAATCAATTACGCAATATTGAAATGTTAAACAAAAGGTACCAGGCTTTAAGTTATCCATTTGATGAACCAAATGAATAACTTAAAGCCTGGCATTTATTTAGATAATATCTATTTAAAACCTGTAAGCAGACTGCATAAGAGCCTGTTTAAGTCATTTCTAATTTATTTTAGCCTGTCTAATGGGAAATAATAATCAGTATATTGTCTTAATACCAGCCCTGTTTTTGCTCGCTTGGGCATAACCTCCTGGCAAAGCACTTCTGAGCGTATTAAGCTTTCCGGCTCATTTATTCCAAATAGTAACCGCATGCATGTAGAACTGCTGAATCTGGGATTTATTTCGAAAATTACTGGCATGCAATCTTTAAGGCGCAATTGAATATTTATAGCCCCATAGGCTCCCAGTGTACTTGCAACCATGGCACAATAATCTGCAATGTGGTGATAATCATCAGAAACTGCAGCAATAGAAACCCCTTCCAGCAAATACCTCCTTAAGGCTATTTTGGAAATGACCTTTCCCTTTTGATTTATGCAAATCCCTACGGTAAACTCTTGCTCCTCATCTGTAAGATATTCCTGTATAATTAGGCTTTTCTTACCCTTTATATTTTCAAGCAGCTGCTGCTTATCCTTAACTAGAACAACACCTACTGAGCCACGTCCAAAACGCGGCTTGACTATCAAGGGAAACCCAGTACTTTCAATAAATGAGGAGAGCATACCAGCATCTTCAGGATACCTGATACTTGCAGGAATTTGAAAACCGGAGCATGATAAATGGCACATGGTCAGCCACTTATCGGTGCAAAGCTCTATCACTGCAGGAGAATTTACAAACACCTTTGCTCCTGTAGATCTTTCAAGGGATTCTCTATTTCTGGAATAAAAGGGAAGCTCCGCTGTAGAGCCGATAAATATCGCTTTAATCTGATGATTTATACAAAGATTTTTAATAAACATATAATATCTTTCTTCATCTGCTACCTGTGGAGCGATAAAGCTTTTGTCGGCAAAAAATAAACCTAGGGAATATGGGTTAGCGTCAATTGCTATTGTTTCAACAGGAAGCACCGATTCTTTCAGTGACCTGATAATACCCAGCCCGTATACGGAACCTGCACCTGTAACCAATACACTGAGAGTACCATTGATTTCATTCATATTTTTGCAAACTGCTGACAATGTAATCAACCTCCTGTTCTGTTAATCCTGGGTAAACAGGTATTGAAACTACCCTTTCGGCAGCTATTCGGGCATTTGTGAAAGATCCGAGAATTTCTCCCTGCTGATACAGGGTCTGGTCAGGGATAGCTGTGGGATAATGGATACCATAGCCAATACCCTGTGTTTCCAGGAATTCTATGAAACCGCTGCGATTGTTGACCCCAAGGGTATATTGGTGATATACATGCTCAAAACCCGTTAAGCACACGGGCTTAATAAAAGCGGGGTTGGTTATCTCCCTTAAATATCGCTCTGCAATAGCTTTGCGCCTTTCATTGAAGCCAGTCAGCTTTCGCAGCTGTTCTATGCCGATTGCTGCATGGATATTGGTCATCCTGTAATTGTAGCCAAGTACATCATGCCGGTATTTGGCTATCTGGCCATGGTTTATCAAACTCCTGGCCTTATCAGCCAGCTCTTTGTCCCAGGTCACAAGCATGCCACCTTCTCCGCAGGTCATGTTTTTTGTAGGGTAAAAGCTAAAAACTCCACAGTGCCCAAAGGTTCCGACTTTGTTGCCATTGATGGATGCACCGTGAGCTTGTGCACAATCCTCTATCACTGGCAGATTGTATTGATTGGCTATTGCCATTAGCTCTGCCATACGCGCGGGATAGCCGTAAAGATGAACTATTAGGATTGCTTTTGCATCAGGATGTTTTTTGATGGTATCTTGCAGCTCTTGAGGCGAAATGTTGTAATCCTGCAGATTAATGTCACAAAAGACAGGAACAGCTTGCGCATAAAGTATGGCATTTGAAGTTGCAATAAAAGAGAAAGGTGTGGTTATAACTTTGTCCCCCGGTTTAATACCTAAAGACAGCAGTGCCACATGAAGGGCTGAGGTGCCTGAAGAGGTGGCGACACAATGCTTGCTGCCCTGGAATAGGGCAAAGTCCCGTTCAAACATTTCCACATATTCTCCATGGGCTAGCTTTCCACTGGAAAGAACTTCACTCACAAGTATTTTTTCCTCTATACCAAGCATAGGTTTAGCTAAAGCGATCATCATTACACTCCTCATAAATTTTTTTACACAACTCTAGATTTAACCGGTGACCGGATCTGAAGCCTATTACATGTCCCAGTACCTTTTTCCCAAGTAAGCCAAGGTCTCCGAGAAGGTCAAGCACTTTATGACGGGCAGGTTCATTGGACCATTTCCAGGACCTGTACTCAGCCCCGGATTTGACTACCAATACATTTGAGCTGACTTTCCCAGTTAGGTTTACAACATCTTCAATCTCTGACTCAATTATATAAGAACGGGCATCTGCCAGCTCTTTAGCAAAGGTTTCAGGAGTTATGTCCATTTCAGCTACTTGAGATAATTGAGGCAGATTGGGATAGTCAACCACATAGGTTAGTTTAAATCCATCGTAGGGAAGAGCTATCAGGAACTTTTCATATTCCATATCCCCTAAGCTTTCACGTTTATATACAATAATGGGCTTAAGTATTTTTATCATTTCCTTCTTGGCATTTTGTTCCACTATCCCAGCTTCCGTGAGCGCTCCTTTGAACTCTTTACTGCTGTAATCCTCTGTTACGGGCAGGCTGGCCTGTTCCAGCTCAATAAATACGTTATCCAAACCTAATCCTGATAAGGCTGCCAAGGCATGCTCCGTGTGTTCGATGCGAACATCTCCATCAACAAGAGAAGTCCATCTGTATTCAACCTTTGCTTTTTCAAATGAGCATTTTACTTTAGGGCAGCCTGGCAGGTCATTACGGATAAATATTATACCTGTATTAGGCGGGGCTGGATAAAAAGTTACCTTTGCATCAGTTTCGCCAGCAATGCTAGTACCCATTAAAGAAACCCTTTGTTTAATAGTTGTCTGATTATCCATTTCAATTTCAATTCCTTTCAACTAAACTGCAGAAATCAAGAATTTGTCTGGCGCGTTCCTTATAACTATGTTTTAAATAAACCTCCAGCTGACCATTGCGCGCTATTTCTTGCCGTGCTGCGGTATTTTTAAGAAAATAATTTACCAGGTCAACTGTATCTTCTGGGGAAGAGGCACATGACAGGTGAACATTATTTATAAACAGCTTGGTGACAGATTGTGTTGGTACGGTAAGCAAAAAACCGCCCGAACCCAGTACTTCAAAAGTCCGAGATGTTAACATGTCATGGTCATTTTGCAAACCTAATATAATTCTAGCTGAATTATATACTTTATTTGTTTCCTCATAAGGTAGTTCACCTTTAAGCATATGCGTTGGGATCTTAAAACCCATTAGCTCCTCATTAAAACGGTCCCATCGCTTACCCCAAATAGCAATGTTATATCCCCTTTCCACTAAAGGCTTAAGTAATATCTGAACGCTATCCTTCCGATATGACTTCCACTCTCGTCCCCCATTCCCAATTAGGACCACATCATAATCATATTTACTGCTTGGAGGTTCATTCTTATTGAATTCCGGATTGCAGCCAAAATCCAGATGCCCGGCGGGAAGCCCAAGCTCCCTGTATTTATTTACACTACCAGGATGTATGGTCATAATTGCATTAGGTTTATAGATTTCAATACACCTGAAGGAACACTTTTCGGTCCATCTTGGATCTTCAGTTGCCCAATAGACATGTTTCACCTTATATTTAGAAGCTCTTTTCACCAACTCGTCTATATGCTCACGGCTATACCTGCGGTAAGCCCATCCCGTTGTTATCATAATCTCAGGCCTAAAGTTGTCAATTGCGTCTATTATAGAGCTTCTACTTAAATCCCTCAGGACAAAAACAGGGCAGTTCAATTCTCTAAAGCCCTGCGGCAGCCCAAGAGTATATTTAGAACTATGTGAAAAAAACAATATTCTTTTCATACTTACACCTCTTTCAACAAAAGCTTGCGTGTGCCCGTTGCCCCACAATTAAATAACATATCAACTATAGACAAATTGGGTATAAAATTGCCCCAAAGCTGCGGATATGCTATAGGCTCATAATCCAAATACTCCAATTTAATACCTTGTTTTTCAAAAATCTCTGGTTGATTATATGCCCTTCCTCCAATACCGGACAGGTAACTGTCAGCAGAAAAGTGGCGACAGATTGCAGCTATCAGTTCATTTTTTCGAAGCTCAGAAAATTGAGGTAAATCTGATAAAAACACAAGCTTTGTTTTAAGTCCCAGCAGGTCATATACCAGCTTGATAAAAGCTATGTTGGTATCTATAAGATATCCGGTATCTTGCAATACCTGCTCCATCATGGGGAAAACTTCTTTGAAATGAGGTGCTTTTGCGTAGTTTACTTTGAGTGCCATAAGATGATGCCTTTTCCAACCCGGTATAACAGTAACTTCATTAAACCGCTGCAAGCCCATGCCTTTGCGTTTCACCGGCACAGTCAGTACCTGAGTCCCTTGGGAAGTTTTGATAAGATTCCTATTATCCAATGAACTGCCTGTTTGAAACTGAGCAGTATCTAAAATAGAAAAAATATCACACTGTGCCATCTTAACAAAATATCCCGGCCAGGGAATATAATTCGGTTGATGACCTGCTAATTTCATTGCCTCACTCCTTTAAATTATTTGCTATTGTTTACTTCATACAAATAGCATTCCCGCAATACCCCATGCCCTCCATAACCTTCTTTGAAACGAAACAGCCCTGTATTGACTCCACTTCCTTTTACCTCAGTGGAAATACCCCAATCTAAATATGAAAAGCCGTTTTTTAGTCCCCATTCCATCATATGACCAAAAATAAGGTTTAACGGCCGCTTATGCTGGAAACCATCGTGGTGGGCAATATAAAAACAGTTTATAACTCTGTCGTTCAGTAAAAATGCCAAAACACCCGCTGCAGGAGTTACTCCTTCATATGCTGCAAAGAGTTTTATCCTGTGAGAATAAAGAGTTTTTAGATGTTTGATTTCATCTAATGTATGTGCAGGCTTTGCATTATGATTATGTTTAAGTTTATTTTCCAGAATAGGCCAAAAATCATTTATATCGGCATCCTCCACCACTGATAACCCACTTTTCAATGCCTTCTGATAGTTTCGAAAAGCTGTGTCACTCATTACCCGCTTTACAAAAGATTCCTCACCTTTTTTTAGCTCAAGGACTGTGGCCAGCTCTGTATACTCAAGCCTAAACCCAGAAAACCTTAAAGCAAAGTCAAGTTGGTCCGAAAGCTCCTTATGGTAAACCTTCGGAACAGGTTTTAGCCGTATATAGTCAAAACCAGCCATGGCACAATATTCCACAAGGGCACTTACTAACTCCAGGCATTTTTTAGTGCTTAGACTGGACTTTATTATGAGCCCTCCATGGGAAGCGCCGGGGTGGGAAACTAGGATGCGTTTATCCTCTTGTTGTACTACGGCAGCAGGAAGAACAGCAATGATTCCCTTATCCTCCATAAATATCAGGGAATGATCTGAAAACCTGTCTGAAGGATGATAACCCAGGAATCTTCTCTCCTGCATAAAAGTGCCGTTAACTGAGGAACTCACAAATCCCTCCCATTCATTCTCAAGTTCTTTTGAATAGCTCTTTACAAACAATATAATTTCACCACACTTTCCTGATTATAGTGCTTAGCATCTCCATCAAAAGATGTTGATTTTCTCTCCGCCTTTTGCGAGAGATTCTGAAATGCAATCAGTTATTTTTGCCACAAATTCTATATTTTTTCTACCGCTAAGAGGCTCCTTGTGTTCTCTAATGCATTCCATAAAATGAATACACTCCTGTGTCAGAGGTTCCGAATTGTCTTCCACTGCCAAAAAATGCTCCTGCTCTCCGTTATGGAAGATTTGGATTTTTCTATCGGCAGTCTGTGCATCGTCAAATACCAATTTTGTTTTCGATGCAACCAGTGTCATTTTCCTGGTTTTTTCCGTATGAATGAAGCTAGCAAATATAGAAGCTATTTTACCATTGGGGAAACCCAACAGTATATTGATAACATTGTTACAAGGACTTTGAATATATCTTTCACCATGGGCAATTACCCAGATAGGGTCCATCCCTATGAGGTGGCGTGAAAGATAAATATCATGAACTGCCAGATCATGAAGAACATCTACTTTGGGAGCCTGAGAGGTGGAACTGGTTCTGGACATGTTGAAGTAACATAGATCATCAATAATATGTTTTTCTTCCAGAAGCCCCTTTATCCTTTTCACAGCAGGATGGTAAATCAATGTATGGCCGGCCATCAATACGGTATTTTGAGCAGCAGCCAATTCAATTAGATCATGACTGTCTTTCCTGTTAATTGTCACGGGCTTTTCTACGAGAACAGCTTTGCCTTTGCTTATTGCTTCCTTCGCCAACATGTAATGGCTTTCAGGTGTCGTGGCAATAACAACCCCCTGTACCGTACTGTCATTTAATATATTGTTTATGTTTTCAGTGTACTGGACTTGAGGGTATGGAGATAAAGCCTCCTTTAGTTTTTGAAGGTCAAGATCATAGGCCCACTTTAATTCACAGCCTTCTATTGAAGTTAAGGTTTTCAGATAATGTTTGCCCCATTTTCCACACCCTATCAAAGCTAGCTTAATCATTGCAATTCCCTTTCCAATTATATTAGATATATATTAGAGTATATGTTAGTGTGCCATATAATAGTATATTCACCAATAAAAAAAAGGGGCATATGCCCCAAAAACTTCTAATTCAAGCTATTCACCGTTTTATTAACACCACACACTCTACGCGGATGGTTTATAGAACATGCTTTAAAAACCTCTGTTACTTGTGATACGGTTCAGTGTCCCTAATTCTAATATTTTAATATAATTCATCGTCATAATATACTATTGTATCCCTACTTAATTGTCCAGATTAAACTAAAAAAATTTCACTATGATGAAATTTCCTCCTTAATCAATCTTAATAAAGACATTTTTAATGTTGAATATAGTATGAGATTTGCATCGTAGAAAGCATTGAGCAAGCATTAAAGGCTCTTTATTTCTGACTTTAAAACACCGTTAAGAGCCTTCTACTGTCTGAGCGACAGCGAGTTTAGAAGGCTTAGGTGTTTTAAAACCGAAGAAATATTAGAGCCTTTTTGCACAGTGAATTGCTTTACTAGATGCAAATCCCATACTACTAATTCAACATTAAAAATCTCTACTTTCTTTTCTTTTTCTTCTGTACTGAAAATCCAAACTTACCTATTGATTTTTCAGGCAATGGATAATATTCTCCATGACAATAAGTCATTAAATTTGCCTTCTCATAATGTATCTTTCCATTTTCATCTATAAGAAAATCCTCTACCTGTACATTTGTAACTTCTCCCAAAAATAGATCATGGGAACCTAGTTTTATAATATCTTTTAATTTACACTCTAGTGCCACAGGGCATTCCTTTATAGATGGAACTGAAATACTCTTGCTTTCTTCTATATTTAAATTAAAGTGTTTTAATTTATCTAGATCTCTCCCAGACTTAACTCCGCAAAAATCCACTGCCTTTACCAAATCCTTAGATGGTAAATTGACCACAAATTCTCCTGTTTCTTTTATATATTCATAGGAAAGTCTTTCAGGTCTTATAGCAAGTGATATTATAGGAGGTCTTGTGCAAGCGGTTCCTACCCACCCCGCTGTAAATACATTTACCTTTCCCTCTGAGTTTTTAGAAGTTACTAAAACTACAGGAACAGGATTTAACATAGCGCTGCCTTTAAAATTTGTTCTACTCATAATCTACCTCCGAAATTTAAAAAGTTGCCCGCAACTTTTTAGGTTCTAGGTACTATCCCCTAGCATCTTTATCCTAATTCCTTAAAATTGCATAGCGATTTCTTATAAATTATATACTAAGTAAAGGAGTTTTTAAATATATGTAGAACTTAATAAATACAATTTATTTTGCATAATTTATATAAATCTGTGATTTCATTACAGATCATCACATCTCAATTCATTGAGATGTTTCATTAATTATAAAGATATGGGGTGAATTACTTAATGAATAGCACAAAATCAAAAATTGTTCTTATGGTACAAAGTGCACGTAAAGTTTATTGCTATTTTACAGTGTCTCCTTTATTTATAAAGGAATTTAGTGATAAGTACGGAGAGCCGCTTTGGAACAGCTCAAAACCTGTTCTTACGGTTTATGAGCTAAATGGGGATGAAGAAAAGGAAATTGAAAGCATATTTATAGATGCTTTTGCTGATAATTGGTATATAGATTTGGATAAAGATGCTATAGATATTTTAATAAAGCTTAGAAGGCTTCTTCCAGATAATACTTATATAGATATTGCTACTTCTAATAAGGTTACAACTCCACGAATGGTCGAATCTCAAGATACATCAGTTTACTACAAGGATATTAAGGAGTGATTTTTTTGAAAAAAGGATACGTAGCTATGGTACTTCACAGCCATATGCCCTTTGTAAGACATCCAGAAATAGATGACGCCCTAGAAGAAAGATGGCTATTTGAAGCTATGAGTGAATGTTACATACCTTTAATTCAAGGCTATGACAAGCTTTTAGATGAAGGTATAGATTTTAATATAACTATGTCCATAACCCCTCCTCTTATGGAAATGCTTGAGGATGACTATTTAAATAAAAAATATGAAGAGTATTTGACAAAAAGCATAGAGCTTTCGGAAAAAGAAATCTTACGAAATAAGGGAAACAAGGGATTACAAAGCTTAGGAATATTTTATAACGAAAGATTTAAGGGACTTTTAAAAACATATAAATCTTATGATAAAAGACTTATGAATGCTTTTAAAAAATTTGATAAGCTAGGAGTTCTTGAGATAATAACTTGCTCTGCAACTCATGGGCTTTTACCTCTACTTTCTGTAAATCCCGAAACTGTAAGGGCTCAAATTTATACTGGGGTAAAATCCTATACAGATTGTATAGGTCATGAGCCTTCTGGAATATGGCTTCCTGAATGTGCTTATAGCTATAATTTAGATGATGTACTTAAAGAAAATGGGCTGAAATATTTCTTAGTTGAAAATATAGGTATATTAAATGCTTCACCAAAGCCTTTATATGGGACCTACGCTCCAATTGTAACTCCTAATGGATTATGTGCTTTTGGACGTGATTTAGAATCTTCTCATCAAGTATGGAGTAACTTTATAGGCTATCCTGGCGATCCTGATTATAGAGAATTTTATAAGGATATAGGCTATGAACTTCCTATGGAATACATAAAGCCTTACTTAAACAAAGCTGGAATACGAGTGGATACTGGATTAAAATATCATAGAATAACAGGCTCTACTGATGATAAAGAATATTATGTACCAGAAAACGCCTTAGTTAAAGCAGAAAGCCACGGTGGTCACTTTGCACACTGTAAACATCATCAAATAGAAAAAGCAAGTTCTCATATGGATATACCTGCTATAATAACTTGTCCTTATGATACAGAATTATTTGGTCACTGGTGGTTTGAAGGCCCTGATTTTATATATACATTTTTAAAAAGATCTTCAGAAAATTGGACTTCCTATGAGCTTACAACTCCTAAAAAATACTTAGAAAAACATTCTAGGGTTCAATGCTCAAGTCCATCCCCTTCTAGTTGGGGAGAACATGGAGATTATTCAGTTTGGATTAATAGTTCAAATGATTGGATATACAGAGACCTTCATGAAGCTGCTGAGAAGATGATAAGACTTGCAAATACTTTTAAGAAACCTACTTCATTACAAAAGAGAGCTCTTAACGAAGCTGCTCGTGAGCTTGTTTTAGCTGAATCCTCAGATTGGCCATTTATTATAAAAAATAACACTTCTGTACAATATGCAGTAAATAGACTAAATGCTCATATAGAAAGATTTAATAAACTTTACGAGCAAATAACTAAAAATGCAATTGATATAAAATATCTTAATAAAATAGAATCTCTTGATAATATATTTCCTAATATAGATTATTCTGTATATAGAAGTCTCTAGTTAATCTTTAGTTTTTATAAATATTAAATAAAAAAGCTTTGCATTAAAGAATTGTTAATTAATTCTTTAATGCAAAGCTATTTTTTATCTAACTATTAAATATTCTTTTTAACTGTTGATTTTTTTCTATAAAAAGCATTAATGGCAAACCAAGACCATAGCATGCTAAAATCTGTCCGAACCCTACTTGAAGCATAGTTATAGCAATAGGCCATTTTAAAGTATAGTTTAAAAGCCAACCTACTATAAGTGCATTTACTACTACTGGTGGCATTGGTGCTAAATATTTTTTAAATCTCAGATTGCTCTTACCAATTAAATAAGTCATAAAAGCTGCTATAAGTGAAGCTAAAGACCCAAATATTATATCTAGTGGTCCAACGGGACTTAATAGATTTGATATTAAACAACCTACAAAAAGACCTGGTATAGCTGCCGTTGAAAAAAAAGGCAGTATTGTAAGAGCTTCTGCAACTCTAAACTGAGATGCTTGATAACTCATTGGGTAAGTTAAGTACATTGTAACAACTGCATATATTGCAGCAATTATAGCGCTTAGTGCTAAATTTCTTGTATTTTTTTTCATATCTAATACCTCCATAGTTTTATTTTAAGGCAGGATGGTTACGAACTGCCTGTACCTATATTAACTTAACACTTGATAAGTTTAATGCAAATAATCCTATAAGTCAATTCAAAAATACACACTTTCCAATTAATATAAACCTTCAACTAAATAAATTATCTTATAATTTCTTATACATTTTAAACATCACACGTGCCCTCTTCTCATAAAATACATTAGGGGGTGAATATTATGAAAAAACTATCCATATTTTATAGGCTCCTTTTCACTTTAATATTTATACTAATAGTGGAAATTATACTAATCTATATTGGTCATAAAATGGAATCTGAAAAAACTCTTAGGGAATTTAAACTTGAAACATCAATAATTTGTTGTGATAAATAACATTTAAAATAATATACATGAATTTAAGGAGATGATATACATGAAAGAAATAATACCCTACATATTTGCAATACTTATAGGTTTATTTACTACCGCTGAATCTTATATGAGTTCAGAGCTTGGAGAAATGACTAGTCCATCTATATCTACATTTTATAATCTTTTTATAGGAGCAATTGTATTTGCTGTTCCTCTTGTTTTAAGTAACAATATAAATAAATCTGTAGAAATTTTAAAAGCCAGACCTCTTTTATTAACAGGAGGAATTTTTGGAGCCTTTATAATATATTTTATAGCTAAATCAGTACCCATATTAGGTCTAACGGTTACTCTTACTTTATCTATAGCTTCTCAAACCCTTAGCAGTTTTTATCTTGATACATTTATATACAAACATGCTTCACTTGGAATATATGAGATAATTGGAGTGCTATTTACTTTAGTGGGAGTGTGGTTTATGGTAAAATAGCATATTATCTCTTGATATTAAGATTATATTTTGCTATAATTTCAAAGGAAAACTCTATTATTAGCCAATGAACAGTACCCAGCTGCTAATGATTATATAGGGTTTCATAAAAACTTTATATATAACTGACAACTATAAACCTATAATTGTCCAAGTGCCGAAGGTAAACACTTTGAAAAGCTTCATCAAAGTGTTTTTTATTTGCCCTAATTTGCGCATAATTTGCAATCTTTTTCAACTTTATGTCAAATATGCGCATTCCAATTACATTAAGGTATTTTATTAAATATTACATAGGAGGAACATCAATGAATTCTCAATCACATAGCTTTTTTAGTGATCTTATCAATGATAAAAAATTTAAAAATAATTTATTAAAACTCGCACTACCTATAACTATTCAAAACTTCCTTACTTCTTCATTAAATATGATTGATACTGTTATAATAGGTAGGCTTGGAGAAAAAGAAATTGCAGCAGTAGGCATTGCAAATCAATATTATTTTTTATTTAACCTATTGATTCTTGGGATTGTAGGAGGATGTGGAATATTTATATCTCAATTTTGGGGTAAAAGAGATATAGATCACATCAAAAAATTCTTAGGATTAGGATTTTTAGGACTTACGGTATTATCCACTATATTTACTTTAATAGCTTTAATTTTCCCAAAACAAATTGTTCTTATATTTAACAGTGATCCTATGGTTATAGAACATGGAGTTAAATTTTTAAGAATTGTAAGTTTAAGCTACATTTTTACTGCAATAAGTTTTAACTATGCTTGTGCATCTAGATGTGTAGGAAAAGCAATGGTGCCAATGATAATTAGTGCTATAGCTGTACTAATAAATGCAATACTAAATATCATCTTTGTATTTGGATACTTTGGCATTTCACCAATGGGAGTATCTGGTTCAGCTCTTGCTACTTTAATTGCAAGAATAATAGAAGCAACAATAATGATTATCTATATATATAAGACTCATGGTGTACTTGCTTCAAGCCTTAAAGATATGTTTAATTTTGATTTAAAACTTGTGAAAAGCTCTTCAAAAATAATACTTCCAGTTATATTAAATGAAGCCTGCTGGGCACTAGGTAACATTGCATATGTAGTTGCTTATGGCAAAATAGGAACTGAGGCTTTAGCTACAGTGCAAATAACCTCTAATATACAAAATCTATTTATGGTTGTAAATCTTGGAGTTGCAAATGCAGCTTCAGTTATGATAGGAAATGCCATTGGTGCCTGTGAAGAAAATAAGGGTAAACTTTATGGAAGACGCTTTGCATTTATATCAATAAGCTTAGGAATTATTATGGGTGGAATGCTTGCCATTAGCTCTCCTGCTATAATAAATTTCTTTAAAGTATCTTCAGAAGTTAGGACAAGCGGTATTTATATATTATATATAATTTCAGCTACTATGTTTTTAAAGATGTTTAATACAGTGTTTGCAATTGGAATACTTCAAGGTGGCGGAGATTCTAAGTATTCCTTTAAACTTCAAATGGCAACCCTTTGGGGTATAGGAGTTCCTTTAGCTTTTATAGGAGCATTATTTTTAAAACTTCCAGTTCATATAGTAGTAGCCATTGTATGTATTCAAGAAGTAGTAAATATTTCTATAGCTATACCAAGGCTTTTATGTGATAAATGGGTAAGAAATGTTACCGAATGCGTTGCATAATTTAGAAAAAATGCGACATTTTTAATGTTGAACGGTCGTATGGAATTTGAACCTAGGAAAGCGTTCATTTCGCTAAAAACGGCTAATATTTATAAATTTGAAATATCTAAGCCTTCTAAACTCGCTGTCGCTCAGACAGTAGAACGCTCTATACGATATTTTAAATTTATAAATAAAGCCGTTTCAAAGCTCATTCAATGCTTTCTACGGTTCAAATTCCATACTGCATTCAACATTAAAAATGTCGTAATTTCCTACTAAAGCTCTTTTAATAGCTTTTCTGCAAAACTTTTTCCAAATTGTACGCACTTTCTTAGTTCCTCTTCAGTTGGCACGTACTTTATACTTAGTGGTTCCTCTAGTACCTTTACTTTAGCTTTCTCTAAATGTTCCTTGAGTATCTTAGGTGATTCTCCACTCCAGCCATAACTTCCAAAGGAAGCCCCTACTTTATTTATGAACTTAAGTCCCATTAGTTCTTCAATATATTGGCTAAGAGAAGATAATATTCCGTTATTTATGGTAGATGAGCCAAGTAATAATCCCTTTGATTTAAAAATATCTGTAATAACATCGTTTTTATCTGCTGTTGCAGAATTATAAATTTTGTAGCTTAATCCTGATTCATCAACACCTCGTGCTATATAATCTGCCATTTTATGAGTTGCTCCATACATAGAATTATATAAAATAACTACACTTTTTTCTGAATTCCACTTTGCCCATTCATAATACTTTTGTACAATCTCCATAGAATTTTTTCTCCATATAACACCATGAGCTGGAGCTATTATATCAATAGGTAAATTCATTCCTTGTAACTCTTCTATTTTTTTAGTGACAAGCTTACTAAAAGGAGTTAGTATATTAGCATAGTATTTTAATGACTCTTGCCAGACTTCATCTTCATCCACCATGTCATTAAATATGTCTGAAGATGCATAATGCTGCCCAAAAGCATCATTTGAAAACAGAATATTTTCCCCAGTTAAATATGTAAACATACTATCTGGCCAATGGAGCATACTTGCTTCTACAAAAGCAATATCATTTTTCCCTATATTTATCTTATCCCCTGTACCTACAACTTTGAAATTCCAACTCTCATTTTCATGATAATACTTCTTAGTACTTTCTAGCCCTTTCTTTGATACAACAATAGTTGCATTTGGACAGTATTTCATAATATGTGGTAATGCTCCTGAATGGTCTGGCTCTGCATGATTTACTACAACGTAATCAATTGTACTAGGATCAACTACCTCTTTTACATTTTCTAAAAATTCGTCTGTAAGTTTCTCTTTCACAGTATCTATAAGTACCGTTTTTTCGTCTTTTATAATATACGAATTATATGTACTTCCTCTATGGGTTGATAATTCTCCTCCATGAAAAGCTCTTACTATCCAATCAATTCCTCCAACCCAATAAACATATTTTTTTAATTTCCTCATGAAAAAGCCTCCTATTTAACTATTTTTCAAATTCTCTTGCAAGGTCCTTTAGATGCTCTCCTGTTAATCTATATACAGTCCATTCATCCATTGCAACTGCACTCATATGCTTATAGAACTTAATTGATGGATTTATATTTATAATTTTTCTATATTGTAATACGCCCTTAACTCCTCAATAAATTCATAAAAACTTAATACACTATCATTTCCTAATATAATTTTAGCACTACGTTGTATTTTTTTATCATCAGTAACTAAAGTGTATTCCTTATTATTACAAATACAAATAAGTTCGTAATCATTTTTAGAGAGCTTATTTTCATTTATATAATATATGTTTTTTTTATAATCATATCTAATGTCTACATTGGAGCTTAAATTTTCTTTTATACTACAACTGTTTGATTCTATTATGTGATCTAGTAATTTTAAAAACTTATTTGTAAGTACAGGTACTCCATTAAATTCTTTAAATTCCTTAGTAGACAGCTCACCTGCTATATGCTTAGAAATTTTAAAATCAACACCTTCTGCATCTTCTATTGCCTTTATTATATAAGAACATTCATTCCAAATTTTTATAATTATATTTGCATCTAATAAATATTTTTTATTTTCCATGTTATTGTCTCCCTTTAGAAAAAATGCTCCATTTTAGGATAATGTTGAACCTCCAGTATGGGATTTGAATTTAGGAAAGCGTTCACTGCGCAAACAAGCTCTAATATTTCTGCCTTTTAAAACACCTAAACTTTCTAAACTCGCTATCGCTCAAACAGTAGAAAGTTCTTAACGGTGCTTTAAGGCAGAAATAAAGAGCTTCTAATGCTTGTTCAATGCTTTCTACAATGCAAATCTCATACTTATGTTCACCATTAAAAATATCACTCAGACTTACTGACCGAAGGAAGGAATTTGGATTTGTCCAAAGTTCCCTTTAAATATATACTTATCAAAGGGTTGGCAAGCCCGCAGACCGATAGGTCGCAAAATATTAATCATTCTATTTTTTATCAAAAATCTTTTATTGTATTACCATATCTTTAATCTGTAAATTAAATTTCCTCATTTATTTCGTATAAGTTCTTGTAAACTCCTAGGGCTATCGCCCTAAAATATTTTTAGAAATTCAGTTAGCTGAATTTCTTCCTTCAGCAGTTCACATGAAGACATTTTTAAAGTTGACGGAGTATAGAATTTTCATCGTAGAAGGCATTGAATGAGCTTTAAAGCGGCTTTATTTATAAATTTAAAATTTCGTTAAGAACCTCCTACTGTCTGAGCGACAGCGAGTTTAGGAGGTTTAGAAATTTTAAATTTATAGATATTAGCCGATTTTAGCGAAATGAACGCCTTCCTAGATGAAAATTCTATACTACTAGTCAACTTTAAAAATGTCGTAATATCCTTTTATTAGTTTTTCCCATAAAAATATTAAAATATCCTAAAATCAAGTTAATCCCTAATCGTTATTTAATGATACACTCACTTTTAACAATTAGGGATTAATAACTAGTAATTTTTAAATTTTTTCTTCTTTCATCAATATTTGTTCAAATATATCTACAATTTTTTCATCATAATGAATACCTTTTAATCTTTTAAGCTCATCCATTGCAATTATTGGAGATAATGCTTTTCTATAAGGTCTATCGCTGGTCATGGCATCATAGGTATCCACTACAGCTATAATTTTTGCTTCAATACAAATTTCATCTTCCTTTAATCCATGAGGATATCCAGAACCATCTAACCTTTCATGATGTTGACGTATTATTTCTCCAACTTCTTGAATACAAGAGTTTTTCATTAAATCGTAGCCATCCTCTGGATGCTTTTTTATATAATCAAATTCCTCTTTTGTTAAACGGCCTGGCTTATTTAAGACTTCAATAGGTACATTAATTTTCCCAATATCATGAAATAATGATGCATATAGCAAATTATAAAGAGTCTTATTATGTAATTTTAATTCTTTAGCTATTCTAATAGAATAATCCTGTAATCTTAAATTATGTTCTTGGGTATACATATCCTTTTCCGAAACTTTTTCCACTATAACATTTAATTCACTAATTTCATTACTTAAATAATGAAATTGAAGTTGAGAACTAACACATAAAAGTGTAGTGTTAGCTTCTGCTTTAAAATATATAGACTCTTTAAGTCCTTTTACATTGAAATATTCATTTTCATTTACAAATATATGTTTTGAATTTATTGTAGTGCTAAGCATTCCATCTACTACATAAAAAAATTCCATTAGCGATTCACTTTCACCTGGGAAAAGTATGAATTTAGTATCTGCCTGTATTTTGTGAATCATCACTTCTGTTTCATCTCCAGTAGCAACCAGTGATACTTCCTGTGATTTTTTACTTATCTTTTCAATATAAGGATCATCCTTTGAAAAAATTATTTCATTCATTATGTTCCTCCTAGAAAGTCAGACTGTAATTAACTTAAATTAATCTCCTAGCGTTCTTATAGGATCAATTAAATAAACTTTATCTCCTATGGTAACTTCAATATATTCCTTTTCAATTTTAATGTCTTCTTTTGCAGCTTTTTTTATCAATACTTCAACCCTTTTATCGGTCTTTTTTATTAGATCTTCAGCTATCTTTTCTGGGTCCTTATTCTCCTTATATGACTTTGAAACTGCTTTATCAATCATATTATAAATTTGTTCATTAGTTTTGTTTACATCATCTAATATTTTACCATTATCCACTCCCGCAGCTTGTACAGGTGTGCATAAAAGTCCAAAAACCAATGTAGCTACTGACATTCCCTTAAAAAACTTTCTCATTATGTTCCCCTCCATTTTTTTATAAGCTTTATTTCTAAACTTATAAATCAGTGTTAAAATTCAAACCCCACTTATACAATCTAACTTTCTAAGAATTACCAAAACCTTTCATATTTATTATATAAGCCTTGGAAAGAAAATTCAATAAATTTATATTTCGTGGCTTATATTCTTATAAACCTTTCCCATATAGTCTTCTACTATCACTTCTATTTTTTCTCTACTATTTTCATTAGAATCAGTGTCATATTCAATGTTATCTTCATAATGTATTTCTTCTATTTTGAAATCCTTTGTCATTCCAAATGGTTTAACATAAGAAGCATTTTTATCCTTTAAAACTCCATTTTCTAATATCTTAATTTCACTTTTTAAATTACTATTACTATAAACTTTTACGGTTATATTTTTCATTTTAAGCATATTTTCATTAATTTTTGTACTATCGTTCTCAAATTTTAAATCATATTTATTCAAAATATTTATAGCAAATTTTAAATTTGCATGTCCCTTTGAAGATGTCTTTGTATTAGGCATGAGATTAATATTAATTCTTTTATTGAATTTATCTAAAAATGGAATATCCATAAGTTTTTCACTAATTGTATTTTTATCACTTTTTGCAATTACTTTAAACTGATAATTATTTTGATATGGAATACTTAATGTACATCCATAATTTAAATTTTGTAAATCCTGAACTTTAACCTCATTCCACTTAGCTACATTTTGGGTTCCTTCTTCTACTGCTCCATAAAGTAGATAAACATTGTACTCATTACTAAGTTCCCGCAAACTCCATTTAAAATCAAGCTTTACTTCTTTTAGATCCTTACTTAAGCTAAGCACCTCATGCTCTACATTATATACAAACTTTTTTTCTTCATAAAACTCATTAAGTGTTTTTGAAACATTAGAACTAATATTATTTATTTTATTATCCAAATGTGATGTAGTATTTTTTACCGAGTTAACTTCATCTTTAATGCAAGATATATCAAAAAATAATTTTATATTTAATATGAAAATCAATATTATGATACCGTATAATATTCTTTTTTTCATTTATACATCTCCCTTTATTCAAATTTACATTTTATTTAATTAAAATAGATCTTAATTAGAATCTAACTACTGGTGATTACATAATGAAACTATGCTATAATTACCTATAGTTGCTCATTAATCATAGGGTTTCTAGTATTTAGTACTTGATTTCTATTTTAAAAAAGGTGGACTAGCTTATGTGTTATGTTTATATGTTAGAGTGTTCTGATAAAACTTTATATACTGGTTGGACGAATAATTTACATAAAAGAATAGAAGCCCATTCTAAAGGTAAAGGTGCAAAATATACCCGATGTAGGCTTCCTGTAAAACTTGTATATTTTGAAGAGCATGATGATAAAGTTTCCGCCCAAAAGAGAGAATATGCCATAAAACAATTGTCTAGAATTCAAAAATTAGACTTAATAAATAAATAATATTTCAATTACTTTACATGAAATTCCTTAAAAGGTTTCATTATTTTTTATTTTAGATTTTTAGTTTTCAATTCCGCATGCCTAAAACATTCCACTACATGATCATTAATTATTCCCATAGCTTGTAAATATGAATATACTATAGTTGGGCCCAAAAACTTAAATCCTCTCTTTTTTAAATCCTTACTTATAACTTCGGATAATTGAGTTTTAGATGGAATATAAGATTCGCTTTTCCAAGAGTTAATTACAGGTTTATTGTCAACAAAACCCCAAATATATTTACTAAAATTTCCAAATTCTTTTTGAACTTCAATAAATTTTTGAGCATTATTTATAGAAGCTCTAATCTTTTTTTCATTTCTTATTATCCCATCATATTGTAATAGTTCTTGAATTTTTTCTTCATCAAAATTAGCTACTGAGCGAATGTTAAAATTATCGTATACCTTTCTATAATTTTCTCTTTTTCTTAAAATTGTAATCCAACTTAAACCTGCCTGTGCAGATTCTAACACTAAAAATTCAAAGTGCTTGTTATCATTAAATTCAGGAACTCCCCATTCTTCGTCATGATATTTTATATAAAGTTCATCCTCTCCGCACCATGAGCATCTCTTTTTCATAACTCTTCACCTCCAATGAATATTATATTTTTCTTCTTATTTTTTCTTTATAGTCTGATATTAAATTCAAATTTACAATTTTTTAATAATAACATCAAATATTGATAACTTATCAATAACTTTCAACTAATACTTTTATTAATACTTTCCATACTATATGTAGAAGCATAATTAATGAAATATCTCAATAAATTGAGATGTGCTGATTTATAATGAAATTATAAATTTCTATAAATCATGCATGAAACACCTAAATAAATCGAGATGTGCTGATTTATAATGAAATTATAAATTTCCATAAATCATGCATGCTTCTTATAGTAATGGAGATGTTGCTTATGTATATACTCTCAAGTTTGATACTTGTATTTTTGTTTTTAGCTTTAATACTTGTAGTATTATTAATTACAATACCTATAAAAATTGCATTTGCATTTAACTCTCAGGAATTTACAAATGTTAATTTAATTGCAACATGGTTAAAACCTTTATTTAAAATAGTTATAGTTAAAACCGATGAAAAAATGTTTTACACACTGTATTTATTTAATAAAAAAGTTTTAACTAACAATCTTACAAGTAAAACATTAGCTAAGGACTATGTTAAAAAAATACAGCTTACACGTAATTTAAAACCTCATTTCATTGATATCAAAGCTTCTTATGGTTTTGAGGATCCTTCTGTCACTGGAATGGTTTGTGGTGTTATTAACTTAGCATCAGATTATCTTGGTGTAAATGTTTTATACAACAATCCTGATTTTAATATGGATTATAACTATTTTAATATAAGTGGTACAGCTGAGCTGAATACAATTTCAATAATAGCTATGCTTCTCAAGTTAACAAAATCAAATTTAGCAATGCAGCCTTTGCATGCTATTAAATAAGGGAGGATTTTACTATGAGTGATAATACAACTTTTTCACAAAACCTAGGTACATTATTTACAGACCTTCACAATTTTGTTGATACAGATTCAGTTTTAGGTAAACCGCTGTCTGTAGGTGATAAAACTTTAGTTCCTGTAATGTCTGTTACACTTGGATATGGAAACACTGGCATGTCAACAAAAATGCAGGCAGTTAATAGTACTAACGCTTCCAGTGGAGTTGGCTTAGGTGCTAGAATTTCCACAAGTTCAGTTATAGTTATAGATAAAGATAACGTATCAATGCTTCCTGTAAATGAAAAAAATACCATGGGTCAAATGATGGATAAACTTCCTCAAACACTATCATCTTTGGGCCAAAACATGATGCAGCCTGGTATGAATCAAAACCAAGGTCAGCAGCAACAACAGCAAAATCAATCACAAAGTAGTCAAAGTTCTACTCAAAACAAACAACAGAATAACTCTAGCAGCTCATCAGGAAGTATGTCATAGAAAATAATAATTAGTAATTAATAAATAACAGATAATAATTTTAGATGAAAGTCGACTTTAAGTCGACTTTCTACATTAATTATTACTTTTTATCTACTATGTATTATTTAATAATTTACTCCCATTCTTTCCAAATTTCTGGCTCATAGCCTACAGTAGCTTGTTTCCCATTTCTTACTATAGGTGTTTTATAAAGCTTTGCATTGTTTAAAAGTATTTCTTCTTTAACACTATCATTCCTTATATTTTGAAGATTTGACTTTTCATATTCTTTAGATTCCTTATTTATTAAATTCGAAAGACCCACCGCTGCTTTAACACTTTCAAGTTCTCTTTTACTTAATGCTTTCATACCCAAATCTATAAATTGATAATTAACTTTTCTTTCCTTAAAATATCTTTCTGCTTTTTTTGTGTCAAAGCACTTCTTTGTTCCATAAATTTGAATGTTCATTTAGAATTTTCTCCTTTATATTAACTTACAAATAATAATTTTCCGCTATATTAAAATTATAGGTTATATTTTTACATATTTCTACTAAAAGTATAAACTATAATTATGTTTTATGATAAAATAAAATGAAATTGCGACATTTTTAATGTTGGTTAGCCGTATGAAATTTACATCTAAGAAAGCGTTCATTTCGCTAAAAATGGCTAATATTTATAAATTTAAAATATCTAAGCCTTCTAAACTCGCTGCCGCTCAGACAGTATAAGGCTCTTAACGATATTTTAAATTTATAAATAAAGCCATTTTAAAGCTCATTCAATACTTTCTACGATGTAAATTCCATACTCATAAGCATTAAAAATGTCTTCATTAGAACTACTGGAGGAAGGAATTTCGTATTAACGAAAATTCCTACAAAATCATATGATTATAGAAATTTAGTTCACTAAATTTCTTCCTTTAGCAGGTATAAGTGATGTTTTTAATGTTGAACATATAGTATGAGATTTGCATTGTAGAAAGCATTGAACAAGTATTAGAAGCTCTTTATTTCTGAATTTAAAGCACCGTTAAGAACTTTATATTGTTTGAGCGATGGCGAGTTTAGAAAGTTTAGGTGGTTTAAATTCAGAAATATTAGGGCATCTTTATGCAGCGAAGGCTTTCTTAAATGCAAATCTCATGCGGTAGGTTTAACATTACGTTAAAATAGCATACTTTTTTTAAGGAGTGAATACTTTGGAAAAACTTTATTATGAAAATCCTTATGTAAAGGAATTTACTGCTGAAATATTAAATATAGTTGAAAAGGGAAATAAATATCATGTTGAATTAGACAAAACCTATTTTTATCCCGGCTCGGAAAATATGCCTTGTGATATAGGAGAAATAAGTTCTCTACCTGTATCTTATGTATATGAAGATGGTGAAAAGATATATCATGTGCTTGATACAAAACCTATAAAAATTCATAAGGTTAAATGCACCATAAATTTAACTAAAAAATATAATTATATGCAACATAATTTGGGTAAGCTTTTACTTTCTCATTACTTTTTAGAATTATTTAATGCAAATACCGTTAAATTTCACTATGAGGATAATTACACTTATATTGATATAGACAAGGTTCTCACCTTTGATGAAATCAAAAAGGTTGAGGAAATAACAAATGAAATAGTTTTTAATAACATTAGCATTGAAAGCTTTTATGCAACAAAAGCTGAACTAAAAAAACTATCACTTAAGAAAGTTTCCCCAAAGGGAAATGAAAAAGTTAGAGTAGTTAGAATTGAAGATATTGCGATAGCTCCATATAGCGAACTACTTCCAAGTTCAACTATAGAAGCTCAAGTAATTAAAATTGTTAGATGGGAAGCTTTGAGTAAAAATACACGAATTGAATTTTTATGTGGCTCAAGGGCAGTTTCCGATTACATTTTAAAACATGAATGCATAAAATCCATGTTTAATTTGCTAAAATGTGATAATGAAAAAGATGCTCTAGCAAAAGTACAAAATCTTAGAAATGAACTTAATGATGCCCTTAGTGAGAAGGGAGCCTTAAAGGCAGAAGTGGCAGAATATGAAGTTAAAGAGATTTTAAATAACTCTGAAAATATAAACGATGTGAAGATAATTAAAAATATATTTGGCAATGGTGATTTAAAATACATAGATCTCTTAGCTTCTAAATTAGTATCCTATCCTAAAGTTATAGTTTTATTTGCAATAAAAACTGGAGATAAAGCTCAATTAATCTTTATGTGTTCCAAGGATTCAAAAGTCATGAGCATGAACTTACTTTTAAAGGATGCCATAACTTTAATTGATGGAAAAGGTGGCGGAAGTGATTTTTCAGCTCAAGGTGGAGGAAAGGATAATAATAATTTAAGTTCCTGCATTGAGTATGCATACAAGAAAGTGTGCAGCTATCTGCATGATTTATAACAAGAGACTTTCTCGTAGTAAACATCAAAAAATAGCTAATCCCTAATCTCTAATAGTTATTAGAGATTAGGGATTAGGAACTAAAATAAATTGCCCTGCAACTTATTTTTTTGGTGCTAAAATCATAGTCATATTGTTTCCTTCAAGTTTTGCTGGTTTTTCAACAGTTCCAATTTCTCCCATTAGTTCAACAAATGACTCCATAATCTTATATCCTACTTGAGTATTATTATTTTGTCTTCCTTTAAACCTAATAGAAACTTTAACTTTATCTTCATTAGATAAAAACTTCTTAGCATTATTAGCTTTAATTTGAATATCACCAACGTCAATTGTTGGACTTAATCTTACTTCTTTAAGATTAACAACCTTTTGATTTTTTCTATTTTCTTTTTCCTTTTTAGATTGCTCATAAAGGAATTTACTATAGTCCATTATTCTACATACTGGTGGATTGGCATTAGGAGAAATCATAACTAAGTCTAATTCTCTCTCTTCAGCCATCATTAAAGCATCTCTAGTGCTTATAATTTTGCTTTCATCTCCATCAATTAATCTAATTTCCTTTTCTCTAATCTCTTCGTTTAACATAACATCCTTACTAATAATACCGCCTCCAAAATTTCAATTTATACAATACATCTAGTATACATTATTATTTGCCATATTACAAAGATTATATTACAAAGAAGAATTTATTTTTAAAATGATGGAATTATTGCTCCTTTATAATTTTCTTCTATAAACTTTTTAATTTCTGGTGAGTTAATAGCCTCAACTAAGGCTTTAATGTATTCTTTATCCTTATTATCTTCTTTTACTGCAATAATATTAGCATATGGTGAATCCTTTGCTTCAATTGCTAAAGCATCTTTAGTTGGATTTAATCCTGCTGGCAAAGCATAGTTTGTATTTATTACTGCTGCATCAACATCTTTTAAAGTTCTTGGAAGCTGAGCTGCTTCTAATTCTTCTATTTTTATATTTTTAGGATTTTCAGTAATATCTAATTTAGTAATTAGTTCTCCTTCTTTAAACTTAGCAATTCCTTCTTTTTCAAGTAATCTTAAAGCTCTTGATCCGTTTGTTGAATCGTTTGGTACCGCAATTGTTGCTCCATCTTTTAAATCTTTTAGATCTTTAATTTTATCAGAGTATAATCCCATTGGCTCCAAGTGAACTTTTGCAACAGAAGCTAAATGAGTACCCTTTTCTTTATTAAATTGTTCTAAGTAAGGAATGTGCTGAAAGAAGTTTGCATCTAATTCCCCTTGCTCAACTGCTGTATTTGGAATAACATAATCATCAAACACCTTAATTTCTAAAGTATAACCTTTTTTCTCTAGTATTGGTTTTACCTTTTCTAGTATTTGCGCATGCGGTTCTGGAGTTGCCCCAACAACTATCTTCTTTTTATCTTCAGGCTGAGCTGCTTCCTTATTTCCACATCCTGTTAAACCAATTGCCCCTAAAACTACTGTACTTGCAAGTATTGCTGATAATATTCTCTTTTTCATTATAAAAAGCCCCCTATTTATTAAAATATTTTTATTTGTTTACTTTTTTATATATTAGAGTTCCTATGCTTTGAAGCACTTGAACTAAAACTACTAAAACTATTACTGTCGCTATTAAAACATCATTTCTAAACATATGGTATCCATATCTTATTGCTACATATCCAAGTCCCCCTGCACCAATAGCACCTGCCATTGCTGAAAATCCTACTACACTAATTGCTGTAAGGGTTATCCCTGATACAATAGAAGGAAGCGCTTCTGGCAGCATTACCTTGAATATAATTTGTGAAATACTAGCCCCAAAGGATTTTGCAGCTTCAACTACACCTTTATCTACTTCTTTTAAAGCTGCTTCTATAATTCTTGCTACAAAAGGTGCTGAACCTATAGTCAGTGGCACGATTGCAGCAGGAGTTCCAATAGACTTTCCCACTATAAATCTTGTAACTGGTATAAGGATTACCATTAAAACTATAAAAGGAAAAGACCTTAAAATATTTATTATTGTATCTAAAATTTTATAAACTGCTTCATTTGGCTTTAGTCCATCCTTAGCTGTTATTATCATTATAATTGCTGGAATAAATCCTATTAATACTGCTAAAGCTGTAGAAATTAAAACCATAATTAAAGTTTCACCTAAAGCTGGAAGTAATATTTGAGTTATCATACTTTATAGCACCTCCCAATGTACATTTTTTTTATCTAAATAGGAAGTAACTTGATTCTTCTTATCTTCTGTAACATTAATTACAAGACTTCCAAGTACTACTCCATTAAACTTCTCAAGTTTTCCCCAAACAATGGACACGTCTATGTTAAGTTCTCTAGCCATAGCTGTTATTACAGAACTTTTACTTATCTCCTTTGGGAAGAATAATTTTATATTTATCCCCTCCTCTGGCAGTATCTCTTCTTCTCCTAAAAGATTTTCTAAATCCTTACTTGGATTTAAGAATACTTCTTCTACCTTTCCAGACTGAATTAATTTTCCACCTTCCATTAAAGCAACCTTTGAGCAAGCTTCCTTTATAACCTCCATTTGGTGAGTTACTATTACAATTGTTATACCTAATTTGTTATTTATCTCTCTTAATAACTCTAAAATGGACTTTGTGGTTTTAGGATCTAAAGCCGAAGTAGCCTCATCGCATAATAAAACTTCCGGATTAAGAGTTAATGCTCTTGCAATTGCCACCCTTTGCTTTTGTCCCCCACTTAGTTCCTTTGGCATACTTTGAGCCTTATCCTCTAAGCCCACAAGGAATAAAAGTTCTTGCACTCTTTTATTTATATCTTCTTTACTATATCCCCAAGTTTCCATAGGGAGAGCTACATTTTGCCACACGTTTTTTCTATTTAATAAACTGAAATTTTGAAATATCATACCTATATTTTTTCTAAATTCTCTAAGTTCCTTTTCTTTAAGTTCTTTTACTTCTTTGTTTTTTACTATTACGCTTCCTGAATTATAGCCTTCAAGTCCATTTATACATCTTAAAAGTGTAGATTTTCCCGCCCCACTATGTCCTACAATTCCATATATTTCTCCTTTTTCTATAGTAATACTTACATTTTGTAAAACCTGATCTTCACCGAAGAATTTATTAACATTATTTATTTCAATCATTGCTGCACCCCCTAGTATCTAATAAAAAAATAAAGACCTAAGGATAACCTTAGGTCTAAAAAGATCCCATCTACCCTCATCTCTCAGCTTTCGCTGCAGGATTTAGCACCTTATATATACTATGATTAAACATAATATATATTGGTTGCCGGGTTTCATCGGGCCAGTCCCTCCACCACTCTTGATAAGTTCTATTCGCTTTTATTGTTTTTTATTATATTACCATTATAAAACCTTGTCAATAACTTTTTCAACTAAATATTTCATAAAATGTGACACAATCAATTCTGTATCATATATTATAGTACAAGTTTTAGGCGTTGCCTTAGTTTTATAAGGGAACTCCCACTGAATTGAGATGTACTGATTTGTTACGAAACCAAAGATTTCTATAAATCATTGATAATCATGTATAAATTATGCAAGGAGTGTATGTTTATGGATAGATTTAGAAATATAACACCTTTTAATGGTTTTTATGAAGATGCTAATTTAGGTCAGCAAAATAACTACGTCTGGGCGATGTCCGAACTAGGCGCTTATATATATGTTGGAGTAGGAAAAAATATAGTTTATTCATTATTAGGTTCTCTACTTAATGTTCCTATTCAATATATTTCCGAAGCTTTTATACCAAAGCCTTCTATAAACCCAGGAGCAGAAATTTGGCGATATAGAAAGGATGGTTCTGAAAATTGGACACAGGTTTATAAATCTAACCTTCAAGATGACATAGGTGATTTTAGATATATGATCAACTATAAAACAGCATCAGGAAAAAGAGTATTATTAGCTGCTGCTAATTCATTCTCATCTTCAGTTAAGATGCTAATATCTGAAGATGGAGAAATCTGGGAAGATGCGAGTCAAGGCATTACAGTTGGTGATACAGCAAGGGCTATGGTAGAACACAATGGAAAAATGTATTTAGGAGTAATGAAGAGACTTGGCGGGAGTTTAGAGACAATTTTATATGAAACAAATGAGCCTAAAAACGGATGGACACAAGTTGAAATAGGAACTGGATCAAATAATCCTCGTGGAGAAATTGCATCAATGGAAAGCTTTGATGGTAATCTTTATATTGGTACAGCTCCTCCTGGAGGGCTTGAAGTATGGAGAACTAGAGAAGGATTACCTCGAAAGGATCAATGGAAGCTTGTTGTAGATAAAGGCGCTGGCGAAGCATTAAATCAACTACCTTTAAGCATGAAGGCTTTTAAAGGCAACTTATATGTAGGAACCGGCATATGGTCTGGAGTTTTCAGCATAGATCCTAGTAAAAGGTTTGCTCCTCCAAAGGGATTTGACCTTATAAGAATCTCTTCTGATGACACTTGGACCGTAATTGTTGGAAATGAAGCTATTTCTCCTACAAATCCAACTACCGATGGAATTAGACGTCCTGAAATTTCGGCAGGCCTTGAGAATGCTTCAAATGCTTACTGCTGGCAACTTAAAGAATATAATAATAGACTTTATTTAGGCACCTGGGATTGGTCAGTACTACTTCCTGCTTTTATAAAAACTCTAATTGAAAATTTTCCAGACATTACATCAAAATTATCTGGCGTTAATATGGACAATATAAAATCCTTGGATTTTAATAATTTAAATATTCAAGATTTAAATATTGCTTCTTTAGACCCTAACTACAATTATGAAACATTGATAGAATCAATTTTACAATCTTTGATGAGTATGAAAGGGACTCAAGGGGGAGATCTGTGGGTTTCGCATAATGGATTTGAATGGAGATATATAACTTTGAATGGACTTGGAGATCCTCACAATTATGGAATAAGAAATTTGCTCCCGTCAGAAAACGGTATGCTTTATGTTGGAACTGCTAATCCTTACGAAGGATGTGAAGTTTGGGTTTCAAAATGGCGTTGCTAGTCTTTAAGTGATATTACAGATAATGTTCAATGAATAATCATTTTCAATGAAAGTCCCCTAAAAGGGGCTTTCTTTTGGTTTTAGGCTTTGGCTTGTAACATATACCCCATGCCACTAGTATCATGTATTATAACACTAATACTATGCTAAAAAAAATGAGAAACAAATATATTAAAACTTTAGGAGATGTCTTTATTATGGGAAATAATTTATGCTCAAGATGTGGCAATTTATTAAAAAACCCAAGTTTTGAATCCGGCTTAGATGACTGGAACAGTAACAATGTAACAGTAGTAGGTAAAGAGGCCGGAGTATCTAGACCTTTTGAAGGAGTTTCAATGGCCAGTATGAATCGAGGAATCTCTAGCTTATCACAAGATGTTTTATTAGAAGCATGCTGCAATTCTCCTCTACTTGTAAGTTTTCAAATTTTCCGTGGAGCTCCTAATGGTCTTATTGGTGACCTTATAGTAGAAGTTCTTTGGTTAGATTCTACTGGAAATATCATATGTACTGGTCTTAGATCATTTATACCTTTTGAACGAACTTCTAATCTGGACAACAGATTAACTTTTGTTGAAATAACTGATACACCACCTTATAATGCTGTATCAGCTAGATTACTGATTACAAAGGGGTCTTTAGCAGATGAAATAAATAATATAAATAATATATTAGATATAGATCAAATAATTCTTACCCCAATAAGCTCAATTAATTTGGTAACTAACTCAGGATTTGAACTAGGCAGCCAATTTTGGAGTAATATTAACGCCAATGAGTCCTTTTTTTCAAACTATGAGGGAACTGGTGATATACTACTCAGTGCCACTAATGGTACTTTGATGCAAAATATACCAATTAATAGTTTTCCTCGTGGGTCATCTTTCTTATTAAGTTTTGCTGTTCTTAGCAACAATCCTGATTCTATACTCAAGGCTCAAGTAATATGGTTAGATAAAAATGGAAACTCCATTGGTACAGGTCTTGATTTATTAATAAATGGAGAAACTCTTGCTTTTGCCAATAATTATGTAACTTATATTGACGTAACTACACCTACTCCTAAAAATGCAGTTACAGCTCAAATTAAGTTTACAGCTACTGGCACATTGAATATATTCAGCATTGATAAAGTTATATTTGCAAGGGTTAATTCTATGAATCTTTTGGTAAATCCAAGCTTTGAAAATTCTAATTCCCCAAGTCCATGGATAGCCAGTGGTTTAACTACTGTAAATCAAGATTCACAGGCTTATGAAGGAACTAGATCATCTAATCTACCTGAACTAGGAGGCTATATTTATCAAGATGTTTCTATTATTCCAGGACGATGCTATTTGCTTAACTTTGGATATAGAACCCCCTTTAGCACTACTGCTGGAAATTTGCTTGCAGAAGTTATATGGCTTGATAGAAATAGGCGTGAAATTGGACTAGGTCTCAATATTATTATTGGTGAAGATACCGCTGTGGGTGCCCTTAAGTGGCTCACTTATTTAGGGATTACAGAACCAGCTCCAGAAAATGCAGCTATGGCAAGAGTTGAATTTTCTAAATCTTTATCTATTACACTTAGTGGAACTATTGAAATAGATAAAGTTGTATTAGCTAGCCTTGTATAGGATTTAGCTAGTGATTAACTGTTAATATTTAACGAGAGAGAGGGAACTTGTATTTTACTGCGGTTCCCTCTCTTTTGCTTGATAATTGCTTGAAATATTACTACCCTCTTCTTGCCTTACCTGTGATATTTTCAATAGATATTTTTATAACTTTTACTCTTTTATTTGCTTCTTTAATATGTTCTATTCCTGGCTCCATATACCCTTTTGAGTATTTATCTAAAATTCCTACAAGTGCATTATACTTTTCCTCATCATACACTTCTTCAGCCTTTCCAAAAACTATTGCACTTTCATAATTAGTTGTAAACTTTTCAGCTATAGGCTGAGTTTTTCCTACAACACAAAAGGATATCTTATTATTATTTTTAATGTTATCGAGTTTATGCCCTGTTACTGCACAGTGAAAATAAATTGCATCATTCATATAAACATAGCTTAGGGGCACACCATAGGCATATCCCTCTTCATTTACTGTGGATAAAATTCCATACTCACCTTTTTTTAATATTTGGGTAGCATCTTTAGTGTCTACACCTCTGTCTTTTCTTCTGATTTCTCTAAACATTTTATCCTCTCCTCTATACTACTCTTTTTTATCTTCCAAGCATTTTTCTGGATTGAGTCTTATAAACTCCCATTTTCCATCCTTAGTCTTTCTATATTGTGCTATTTCCACATCTGTATCGTTAGTTAGTTGTATGAACTCAATTAAATAATCATGTCCATCTGTACCTTCAAAATATATCTTTTTTACATATCCATCTTGCTTGGTAGGTTGAAGTTTTTTTACAAGTGAACACCAATTTCCATACCTAATAAGTACAGATGCCTCTGCATTATGCGCCCATCCATGATAAGCTGCACATAAAAAATCTTCTTTATAAAACTCTATATTCTCTATTTTATATCCATTTCCTTCTTGAGAAAGATATATATATCCATAATAATAAGAAAAGTCTGTGCCCTCTTTTTCTGACCCTCCTATAGTTTCAATCTCTATAAAATATCTTAAGCTTGTAGGATAACTCAAATCAAAAGGTACTCTCTTTAATTTAATCAAATTTATATGAGCTATATCTTTAAAAGATTTAAGATACTTTTCATAACTTAATTTACCCTTATAATTTGATGACAAAAATGCATAAGCTGCAGGATATGGATATTTAGCATAACCTATTGTTCCGCATCCTCCCATCTTATTTTCATCTAAGTTTTCTGCTTCTCTTAAAATACTAAAGTAATTTATTATAGTATCCTCTGGAGTCTTTAGGAGGTATTCAGGAAGTGTATTTTTTGAAGAGTCTTTTTCTGAAAACAAATCAAAGAATTTAGAATCAAAATTCTTATCATTTAAAATATTAAGTTTAGATGGACGAAAGTATTTTTCAGCATCTGTCTTTGGAGTAGTTATATTATATTGTTTTTTTTCACCTGGCTGCTTTTGAAATTGTCCCCCCATAACCATGGTTGCTTTATCTTTGGGGCCATAAAAATTTAAATATAAAAGTCCTCCTAATAAAATTATTAAAACTGAGCTGATTACTGTAAAGATTCTTCCTTTAGCTTTTGTCATATTTCCTCCAATTAAATAAATATACTTATCTTAAAGTATATTTATTTAATTATGGAAATATCACTTTTAAAAGAAGCACGACATTTTTAATGTTGAGCTGGTCGCATAGAATTTTCATCTAGGAAGGCGTTCATTTCGCTAAAAACGGCTAATATTTATAAATTTAAAATACCTAAGCCTCCTAAACTCGCTGTCGCTCAGACAGTAGGAGGCTCTATACGGTATTTTAAATTTATAAATAAAGCCGTTTTAAAGCTCATTCAATGCCTTCTACAATGAAAATTTTATGCTTCTCTCAACATTAAAAATATCTTCATTTTAACAATTGATACATAAAAATCTTTTAGGCCGACAGCCTGAGAGGTTACAAGAACTTATAAGAAATAAATGAAATCAATAAAAAAATTTATAAATTAAGAATCAGGTACTATGACGAAAAGCTCTTAATAAAAAATTCGCTGAATAATATTCTCCGACCTATCGGTCTGCGGGCTTACCATCCCTCGAATAAGCATCAGTTTAAAAGGAACTTTCGCCAAAGCGAAATTCCTTCCTTCAGTCAGTGAACTTGAATGATATTTTAAATGTTGAACATATAGTATGAGATTTCCATTGTAGAAAGCATTGAACAAGCATTAGAAGCTCTTTATTTGTAATTTTAAAACGCCGTTAAGAACTTTCTACTGTCTGAGCAATAGCGAGTTTAGAAAGTTTAGGCGTTTTAAAATTACAAATATTAGAGCTTCTTTTGCGCAGTGAACGGCTTTCCTAAATGCAAATCTCATACGGTAGGTTCAACATTTAAAATGCCGCAATTTTTTTCATGTTGAAGGAGCCACTCTTTTCTCCAAATACCTCCTGCATAGCCTGTAAGTTTTCCATTTGTTCCAACTACCCTATGGCAAGGTATTATTATTCCTAAAAAATTGTTATGATTAGCATTTCCAACTGCTCTAACAGCCTTAGGATTATTAATGGCTTCTGCAATGTATTTATAACTCACTGTATCCCCAAAGGGTATCCTTGTAAGCTCATTCCAAACCTTTTTTTGAAATTCTGTTCCTTGAGTTTCTAGTTTCACAGTGAAATTTTTACGCTGTCCTTTAAAGTATTCATCAAGTTCCTTTATACACTGTACTAGCACCTCTGGATGTTTTTCTGATGCATCCTCTTCTTTTTCAACAAAATCTACAGATAAAATTGCATTATCACTTGATGTCACTTCTACTAATCCAATTGGTGAATTGTAATAGGCCTTATGTGTATTTTTCAAAATGCATTCCTCCTTATTTTTTACTCTTAATGCTTCCCACCGTAGTTCCTTTAGGTATTTGAAGTATTTTGCTTTTAGTTACTCCAATTAATTGAGATGTATATATTCCATAATGTCCTGAAAAAAGATAACTTATTACACATGTCATAAATATATAAATCATTCCCTGTCCTCCAAAGAGTTCTAATCCAAGTACAAAGGATGAAATAGGGGCATTAGTGGCTCCACAAAATACCGCAATAAGTCCAAGCCCTGCTAAAAATGAAGGTGATAAATTTATTATCGAAGATATAGAATTACCAAAGGTTGATCCTATAAAAAACAAAGGTGTAACCTCTCCTCCTTGAAATCCTGCACCTAAAGTTATGGCTGTAAAAATAAGCTTCCACAAAAATGCAAAGGGGGATACTACAGTTTTAAAAGACTCCATTATCATTGGAGTTCCTAGCCCCAAATAATCACGAGTTCCTGCTATATATGTAAGAATAATTATTATAACTCCTCCTACAAAACTTTTAACCATTCCACTTTTAAAGTATTTAGAAAATATTCTCTTTAAACTATGTACCATTTCACTAAAAACTATGCTTATAATTCCAAATAGTATAGATGAAATAACTACCTTTACTGTAACAAGTAGAGTCATATCTGGTACTCCATTAAAAGCATAATGACTATGCTTAGCACCCAAATAAGTTGCCACCAAATTCCCTACAAAACTTGCTGTAAAGCAAGGAATTAATGCTTCATAATGCATATGACCTATTGCCACAACCTCCATCCCAAAAATTGTACCAGCAAGTGGAGTTCCAAATACAGAACTAAACCCACTACTTATTCCACACATTAGAAGAAGTCTTCTATCCGCTTTATCAACTTTAAATATTTTTCCTATAAATTCCGCTATACTCCCTCCCATTTGAACAGCTGTTCCTTCTCTTCCCGCAGAACCACCAAATAAATGAGTTATAACCGTACCTAGAAAAACTAAAGGTGCCATTCTTAAAGGTACTTCTCCATCTCCCTTATAAATCTGCTCAAGTATTAAATTGTTTCCTTGTGAAGATGTCTTTCCAAACTTTATATATAAAAAGCTTACCAGTGCCCCTCCAATAGGTAAAAGATATAAAAGCCATGGATACTGAGCTCTTTTATCCGTCACAAATTGCAAGCTCCATAAAAATAATCCAGACAAAGGTCCCACAACAAGACCTACTAAACTTCCCAGCATTATCCACTTTATAAAATTTAACGTAAGAGCTGTATGCTCTCTCCCATGTGCTAAGTTTAAAACCTTATTTTTGAACTCATTCAAAACTTTCTTCCTTCCTCAGTTGATTAAAATTCCAGGTTCAACATTATCTTAAAATGCCACAATTTTATTATACTATTTTATTTTAAACAACTTAATAAATTATACAAAGAAATTTTTTTATTAGTGATATTACATATAGGTCAATTAGTATATATAGAAAGAGGATAAAATTAAGGGGGAAATTTTATGTTTAATAAAGGTGAAGATAGGTTTCAGATAGCTTACAAACAGGGAAAGCTTTCAGGATATAAGGTAATAGTTGATAAGAAAACAGGAGTAAATTATTTGTTTACCTACGATGGATATGCTGGTGGACTTACTGTCCTTTTAGATAGAGAAGGAAACCCTGTAATTTCTCCTTCAGAAAAATAATAAGTATTTCTTCAATGTTTAAGGAGGGATTTTATGTCTCAAGAAACTTCAAATAGTAAAACTGTAGAACAACATTCTATTTTAAAATCAATATTTTTGCACTTATTCCCAGGATTACTTGCACTTACTTTTTACTGTCTTACTGCTCCTATTGCAGTAGCCTATGGCTTTCCATCCATGTTTGCTTTTATACTTGCTATGATTTGTACATCCCTTCCCTTTGAACTTGGATATTTACTTTATCAAAGTGAACAAATTAATGGTGAAATGTCCTTAAAAGGATTATTCGATTTTAAAAGCAATTTATGCTTGGATGAATATCTTTTATTAGTACCTGCTTTAGTAATCTGGGGAGCTGTATGCCTTGGCTTTATAGGACTTGTAATAGATCCAATAATCATAAATAAACTTTTTTCTTTTTTACCTGAATGGTTTAATGTAAATGACATTATATATAATGCTCCAAAATATCCTAGCAATGCTTTAATAGTTACATTAGTGCTTTCCTTTATCGTACTAGGGATTATTGCACCTTTGATAGAAGAATTATATTTTAGGGGATACCTACTCCCTAGGATTTCTGAATATGAATCTACTTCCCCTTTTATAAGCGCTATATTATCTTGTATGTACCATTTTCATACTCCATGGCAACTTTTTAGTAATTTACTTTTTTACTGGCCATTCGCACACTTAGTTTGGAAAAGAAATGACTTAAAACTTGCCCTTTATATACGTGTAATACTTGGAATTGGCTTATCGCTTAGCTTGATTCCACTTATTTGGGTTGAATAGCACGACATTTTTAATGTTGAACGGTTAGCATGGCATTTGCATTTAGGAAAGCGGTTCACTGCGCAAAGAAGCTCTAATATTTCTGACTTTAAACCACCTAAATTTTCTAAACTCGCTGTCGCTCAGACAGTAGAAAATTCTTAACGGTGTTTTAGATTCAGAAATAAAGAGCTGCATGATTTATAGAAATTCTTTGATTTCGTTATAAATCAGTACATCTCAGATAATGAGATGTTTCTACTATCTGCTTGTTCAATGCTTTCTACAATGCAAATGCCATACTTATGTTCAACATTAAAAATATCATTTAAACTTACCGACTTAAGGAAAGAATTTCGCTTTAGCGAAAATTTTATGCTTTTCTCAACATTAAAAATATCACTCAGACTTACTGACTGAAGGAAGAAATTTTAGCTTTTTCAGCAGCATTTCCACATCTCCCTTGAAAGTAAAACACATTAATTTATCTTCTTCTTCAAATATAATAAAAAATGCCTTAGGTTCTTCCTCCTTTGGAAGTACTATAATTGCTTCATCAACTATTCTATTTATCCATTCATTTTGTAGTATTAATGGAGAATCTAACGAGATTTTAATTGCATATCCTTCCTTTGGTATGGGATTTAGTTTTGCATATATTCCATCTATTCCTTGAAGGTAATTTATGACTAGATTTTGAATTTCACTACTGGAATGGACTGTTTTTATTAATTTATCTTTTTTTATATCATAAATCTCTATATCATTATAATCCTTAGCAAAAGCATTTACTGGAAATATTAATAAAATAGCTAAAATTGCTATAATCTTTTTAATCAATTTCATCAGGCACCACCTCAATATTAGTGTACCCTAAAATTATAGAAAAAACGTTTTTAAAGTAAAAAAGGAATCCAAATTTGAATTCCTTTCTGAAATTATATCTATTATTTGCCGTACTTAATTCCGCTCCAGTAAATATTATCTGCAACTTCAGCAATCTTAGGCAATTTTACGTCCTTAAGAGCCCATTTCTTAAACTCTTCATAACCTGTTCTGTCTACAATGTACCCTATGTGTTCTTTGCCTTCTGGGGCATCTTTATCTATATATTCATTAATATAATCATAAGTATTTAATATAATTTTTATTATGCTTTCTTCATCCACCCATGTTATAAAATCTTCTGCAAGACGTGGATTTTTCTTTCCTGTTCTACCCATGATAGCAAGTTTATAATATTTTTCATCACTTCTTGTCCATGCATTATTTGGGCATTTTACTACACATTCGCCGCAGCCTAAACACTTCTCATGATCTCTTTCAACCTTAAAATTTTCAAGTTTTAAAGCTCCTGTTACTCTGTTTTTGCAGTTAGTTACGCATCGTCCACAGGATATACATCTGTGAGCATCATACTGAGGCATTGTCATACCCATTATTCCAAAGTCCTGCATTCTTGCCTTTATACAATCATTTGGACATCCTGTTAATGCAATTTTAACATGATAATCATTTGGAAATATTGCCTTTTCTATTTTTGCTGCAAACTTTGAAGTATCATAATTTGCAAAAGGACATACCTTATTTCCCACACAAGCGGATACATTTCTAGTACCTGCAGCTGAATATCCCTTTTCCTTATCATTTTGATTTATGTCAAGTTCATCTATTACAGGTTGAATCAATTTATTTACTTCATCCATCTTATCAAAATCAATTCCTGGTATTTCAAAACCCTGTCTAATAGTCACATGTACATTTCCATTTCCATACTTTTCAGCTATTTCATATATTACAGGTAGAACTTTTGAAGGAAGATGTCCCCCTGGCACTCTCACTCTTAAAGCTGTTTTATTTCTTTCTTTAGTTACTCTAAAGGCATTTTTCTTTAAAGCTTTGGTATTTATATCCATAGTTAATCCCCCTCCTAATCTATAAGCTTTTTGCCTTCTGTATAATTAAATACAGGGCCATCTAAACAAATATAAGTTTCTCCAATTTTACAGTGTCCACATTTTCCAAGTCCGCAGCACATTTTTCTTTCTTGAGAAATCCAAATATTTTTTTCTTCGATTCCAAGTTTTAAAACCTCTGCCACTGCAAATTTCATCATTACAGGTGGTCCTACAACTATAAACTGAGCATTTTCTTTGTCTTTTAAATTTAAAAGCGGTATATACTTTGTAACAAGTCCAACCTTTCCTTTGTATCCTTCTTCTGCAGAGTCTACAGTAATTGTTACATCTATGCTATTCTTCCATGCTTCTATGTCATCTTTAAATAGTACGCTATCTACATTTTTAAATCCTGCTATTAAACTAAAGTTTCCACACTCTTCTCTGTTTTTGTGGAAATAGTCTATAACTCCTTTAACAGGAGCAAGTGCTGTCCCCCCCACAACTATAACTAAATCCTTATCTTTGAAGTTGTTTACATCAAATCCATTACCATAAGGTCCTCTCATAAAGAAGCTTTGGCCTACTTCGTACTTGTGTACTTCATCTGTAACTACTCCAACTCTTCTTATAGTCAAATCTACGTAGCCGTCTCCTATTCCGCAAACAGATATTGGAGCTTCACCGTACTTTGGAATGGAAACTTCAAAGAACTGGCCAGGCTTTACCTTAACTTCTCCTTTGTATTCCATTCTAAATGTATATTCTATGTCAGTATGTTTCTTTATATCTAATATTTCAGACTTAAAAGGAATGTATGGATTATTCATGAGCCTTTCCTCCTTCTAATGCATCAGTTAATTTATTTACGCAATTTGAGAATGATATATATTGTGGACATGCATCGTCACATCTTCCGCATCCTACACACATATGATATCCAAATCTCTTATTAAAATCATAAACCTTATGAAGAACTTTAAATCTCATTCTTTGTCCCTTATCTTGTCTAAATCCATGTCCACCTGCCATAGTTGTGTAACCGTCTACTTGACAAGATGCCCAAACCCTTCTTCTTTCTCCTGCATTTTTGTTGTCTCTGTAGAATATATCCTGCATTGAGTTACATGTACAAGTTGGGCAAACAAAGTTGCATTTTCCACAAGCTATACATCTTGCATTATATTCATTCCACAATGGCAATTTAGTAACTTCTCCAAGATCTATCTTATTTCCATCAGGAATATTTACATTTATATCATTATCTTCTACATAAGCTGGAGTAATATCTGAAGCTTCTCCTTCTGCTCCTTCAAAGTATACTGAAAGATTATTATCCTTTATATCGATTTCAATGTAGTCGCCCTTGTCATTTACTGCCATATCATAATCATTTGTCTTATTAGTACCCATGGATGCACAGAAACAATTTTCAAAGGAATTTTCACATCCTATTAAAATAAATTTTACTTTCTCTCTTAATGCCTTATAATATGGGTCTTCTGCGCCATTTTTTAAGTAGATTTGGTCAACTCTTTTTACACCATGCATATCGCAGCTTCTCAAAAATACTAATATCTTTTTATCATCTATTTTAGGTTCCATCCACTGATCTTCAGTGAAATAAAATAATGTTTGAGTTGTTGGAAGTATAACTTCCTTATATGAAAAATGCGATTTATCTACTAAATTTATCTTTTCTCCATCTTTAACTTCTTCATATCTTATAGAATCTGTATCTGAAAAGTTTCCTTTACCCACTAAAGTTACTGGAGCATAAACTTTATATTCTTTTGATAAATTTTGTATAACATTGTTAAAATCTTGTCTTCTAATCTTTAATCCCATTATCTCCACCTCTTACTTTCTTTGTTTTGCTATATTAAAATACGTAAGCGCTACAAAAACTATTCCACCTATCATATTTCCTATTGATACAAATATAAGATTGTGGAAAAGCCCACCTAATGTCACTGCTCCACTGTGTGGAATTAAAAGTCCTATTGAAAGTAATGTCATATTTGCTACTGAGTGCTCAAAACCTGATGTTATAAATGCAAATAGACACCAAAATATCATAATTAATTTTCCAACTTCTTCTTTCATTTTAAAAGAACACCAAACCGCTAAACATACTAGCAAGTTACAAAGTATTCCCCTGTATAATAATTGATCCCAAGGTAAATTCATTTTTGTTTCAGTAGTTTTTGCTATAAAGTTTCCAACAGGTCCTGTTGCAAGTCCACTTTGTACATACATAAGTGCTAAAAGTGCTGAACCTATGAAATTCCCAACATATGATACAATCCAAACCTTTAAGGTCTCTCCCCAAGTTGTCTTTTTATCTAAAGAAGATACTGTCATAACCATGTTGTTACCTGTGAATAATTCTGATCCTGCCATTATTACAAGGCTTAAGGCAATTCCAAAAGAAACTCCCATTAAAACTTTTGTAGCTGGTGAATTTGCCGCATTAAAAATTCCACCTACTGTAAAGATAAGTATTATACCAATTCCTACATAAATTCCAGCTAGTGCTGATGATATTGTATAACCAAAAGGATTGCTTTTTAATAACTTTGCTTTTGCCTCTCCTGCATTACCAACTTTGTTAATTTCTTCACTAAACATGATAAAACTCCTCTCTAATTAACTTATATTTATGATTTTAAGTTATAAAAATAAAAAAGTATGTGACTTTTATCACATACTTTACATTTTCAATAGTAAAATAACTTAAGGTCAGTATATGTTCAAACTTTTTATTCACATAAAAACTGCCTTATAACATAAACCAAAATCTAAGGAATATATTTATATTGGTAAGCATTGAAAGGAGTAGTTACAATGACAAATATATTTAAAGTCAATGGCAAAAAAAATATTCCGCTATTGATCATTATTATAGTTTTAACAGAAGCAGCTGGTGCCTTATCTGGATTTCTAGGAATGTCAAATAGGCAAAATTATGCAAACCTAATAAAGCCAGCATTTTCCCCTCCTGGATGGGTTTTTGGCATAGTATGGCCCATACTATATTTATTAATGTCCATTGCTCTTTATAGAATATTACTACTAAGAAAACAAGGCAAAGATGTTACACGGGGACTTGTATATTATTTCATTCAATTTGGCTTAAACTTACTTTGGCCAATTATATTTTTTAGATTTAACCTTTATGGACTTGCCTTTATAGAATTACTTGTAATGCTTGTATTCATTCTTTTAACTACTTTTGAATTTGCTAGACATGATAAAATATCAGCCTATCTTTTAATTCCATATATACTTTGGGTATCCTTTGCAGGAATTTTGAATTTTTCAATATGGATGCTCAATGAAATGTAGTAGAAAAAATGCTTTGCATTTTTTCTACCTCTTAAAAAACTCCGCCAGCTTTTTTCTATCTTTAATTATTATCTTTCTCTTTTCATTTATTATAAGATCATTTTCCTTGAGTTCTTTGATTGCTCTAGATATAGTTTCTCTAGAGCTTCCAAGCATTTCTGCTATATCATTTACAGTAATATTTAAAGATATTTCTTCTCCTTCTTTAACGGTTTTGCCATAGTCTTTAGATAATTTCCAAAGCTTTGCTGCCACTCTTCTTTCTATTTTTAAAGGAACTGTATTTTTAAGCTGTCTATAAAGCCTTCTTATTTTTTTAGACATAGAACATATTATCTTATAATTAAAATTCCAGTCAATACTCATCGCTTTTAAAAAATCCTCTCTAGGGATTGATAAAATTAACGAAGCTCCATAGGCATCTGCACTAATTGACGCAAACTTTCCATCCATTATAACTTCATTTATTACATAATTCTTTCCTAATATATATACTATCTTTTTTTGTCCACCTTCAGATAATCTATAAAGCACTACATTCCCTTCTGCTACAATATATATATTAGTAACTTCTGTTTTTTCCATAAAGAGATTTTCACCCTTTTTAAGCTTCACTATACTAGCTCTTTCTGTCAAAGCTTTCCAAGCTTCTTTATTTATTTCTTTAAATATATCTATGTTATCAATATATTCTTTAAAATCCATACTTTACACCGCCAAGCTGTAATTTAATTCTTTATTATTATATAGTTTACCCCAAGCTATTGTCTTCGTAAACAATATAGAAATATTACGACATTTTAAAGTAATGTTGAACCTACCGTATGAGATTTGCATTTAAGAAGGCGTTCACTGCACAAAGAAGCTCTAATATTCCTGAATTTAAATCACCTAAACTTTTTAAACTCGCTGTCGCTCAGACAGTAAAAAGTTTTTAACGTTGCTTTAAATTCAGAAATAAAGAGCTTCTAATGCTCGTTCAAAGCCTTCTACAATGCAAATCTCATACTATATATTCAACATTAAAAATATCACCTATACCTGCTAAAGGAGGAAATTTAGTGGACTGAATTTCTAAAATATTTTAAGACTTGGTACATAAAAATCTTTTAGGGCGGTAGCCCGTGAGATTACATGAACATATAGCAATAAATAAAATGAATAGAAAAATTTAATTTATAAGTTAAGGATATGAGAGTATGATAAAAGATTCTTAATATAAAATTGTATGATTAATATTTTCCGCCCTACCGGTTTGAGGGCTTATCAGCCCTTTGATAAGTATCAATTTAAAAGGAAATTTCGCCAAAACGAAATTTCTTCCTTCAGTCAGTAAGTATGAGTGATATTTTTAATGTTGAACATAAGTATGGAATTTGCATTGTAGAAAGCATTGAACAAGCAACTAAAAGCTCTTTATTTCTGATTTTAAGGTGCCGTATAGAGCCTTCTACTGTCTGAGCGATAGCGAGTTTAGAAGGCTTAGGCGCCTTAAAAGGAAGAAATATTAGAGCTTTTTTGCGAAGCGAAGCTTTCCTAAATGCAAATTTCATACGACCCGTTCAACATTAAAAATGTCGCATTTTCCTTTTAATTTCTATATAATATTATTTAAATAAAACTTTATAATATTATTTAAATAAAACTTTACTGGAGGAATTTTATAATGAACTTAAGAATCACCCATGACTTATCAAATATAAGTTGGGATTTAGTACCTAAAATTTTAAAGGAAACTGGAATGGGCTATTTTGATGCAGAAGTTCATAAAAGAGCATTTGAAAATAGTTATACTGTAGTATTTGTTTATGATGATGATAAGCTAGTTGGTTTTGGAAGAGCTATTTCTGATGGAGCTTATCAAGCTGGAATTTATGATGTGGCAGTAATTCCTGAATATCAAGGAAAAGGCATTGGCAAAATGATTATTCAACATATCATAGCAGCTATTCCTCAGTGTAATTTCATATTATATGCAGCTATTGGTAAAGAAAGATTTTATGAAAGTTTAGGCTTTAAAAAAATGAAAACTGGTATGGCATTGTTTAAGAATACTGAGCTGATGCAAATTAAGGGATTCATCGAATAATAATAAGGCGCCTTATTTTATGCTTTATAATTAAAGTGTAAATTTTCATAAATTATACAAATTAAGACTTCTATTATATGTAAAATAGCTTCCTAAAAATTTCATAATATGTTATAACATTAATAAGGAAACATCTCAATGAATTGAGATGTGCTGATTTTCAACAAAATCAAAGATTTTTGCAAATCATGCAAGGAAACATCTCAATAAATTGAGATGTGTTGATTTATAACAAAATCAAAGATTTTTGTAAGTCATGCATAGATATTAAGCCATTATTATAGATTTTAGGGGTAGGTAAAATTGTTATACATCAAAGATTTGATTAATAATAAAAAACCAATAATTTATTTCTTAATTTTATCCACTTTTGCTATTGCGTTAAATTATTTCGCAGTAAGTTTCTTTTTAGGAATATATGTTTTTTTCGGAAGTATAGCTGTATTTTTGATTATGGACATATATGGACCTATGCCTGCTATTGTTATAAGTATAATAGCAAGTTTGCATAACTATACTTTATTGAATAGATGGGACTCGCTTATCATATTTCCTTTAGAAATACTTATAGTTTTTCTATTACAAAAGCGGAATAAGTATTTAATAGTTAGCGATTTTATATTTTGGGTCTTTATTGGTGCACCTATATCTGCAATTTTTTCAAAATTTATATTTAATACAGAGCCTTCTCATATGATTATAATTTATCTTAAAGCAATCATAAATGGTATATTAAATTCATTTTTTGCAAGTATAATTTTAACTCATTTTCAACTCAAAAGAAAAGTTACAAAATGTACCAAAAATTCATTGATACCAGTAAGTCGAATATTTTTTAATATAGTGATAGGCTGCATTTTGATTCCTTCTATAATTCTTACCACTATAATTTATAAAATTAAACTTAATGATACAATGCAAGATTTGGAATATAAGATAAATAAGAGAGCGGATTTTATAATTTCAAAATCTGTAAATATTAATTCATTTTATGAAGCTATAAATACCGACTATTTTGGTAATAATCAATCTGTAATTCTAACCGATGATAATTATAAAATTATATCTATTAGCAATCCTAATAGAAATTCTTCAGGTAAATATACTATTTCAGGATATGAAAATTCTAACATACCTTTTACGAGCTGCGGATTCTTATTATTTCCTACATATAAAAATTTATCTCCCATGTATAGGTGGAAATACTCTTTAGTTATTAAAGAAATAAAACTCACTTCTGATCATAATAATTTTAGAGTTATTATAGAAACACCCTTTAAGCCTTATTATGAACGAATGGAATTCTTCTTTATTCAAACCTTATCTATTATAGTACTTTTAATTATTTTAGGACTTGTACTAGCCTTAACAGCTTCTAAGGCATTGACAAAACCTATAAAGGAACTTACTATTACTACTGCAAATCTACCAAATAAAATTTTTAATAATGAAATTATAAACTGGAACCCAAGTTTAGTTCATGAGTATACTACCTTAATTGAAAACTTTAAAATAACTTCAGATAAATTAAAGGAAAAATTTAATCAAGCAAATATAGCAAGACATGCTCTTGAAACTATGGTTTATGAGGACCCTTTAACAAAACTTCCAAATAGAATTGCCTTTAATGATAAATTTAATGAGGCTGTTGCTAGTGAAAACAAGACCTTTGGTGTTATGCTTTTAGATCTAAATAGATTTAAAATTGTCAATGATACCCTTGGACATCATGTTGGAGATGAGCTTTTAAGATTAGTTTCAATGAGAATTAATTTAGCTATAGGTTCACTTGGTACGCTTTCTAGGATGGGTGGCGATGAGTTTACAATACTAATCCCTAATATAAGTGAAGAAAACGATTTAGCCATCATAGCAGATCAAATAATAACTGCTTTATCTGCTCCATTTGTGTTTAAAAACAAAGAATTTTACATTGGTGTAAGTATTGGAATTTCAGTTTATCCAAAGGATGGAGATAACTATTCTTCCCTTGTACGAAATGCTGATATGGCAATGTATAGGGCAAAACTCAACTCTGGATTAAGTTCATATAAGTTCTTTAATATCTCAATGAACCAGGAATTAAATGAGAACTTAAAACTCGAAATTAGTCTTAGACATGCAATTAAAAATAATGAATTTGTACTTTACTATCAGCCTCAACAATCTTTAAACACAGACCATGTAATAGGAATGGAAGCACTTTTAAGATGGAATAACCCACTGCTTGGCATAATACCACCATCTAAGTTTATACCAATTCTTGAAGAAACAGGTCTTATTATTGAAGTTGGAGAATGGGTTCTACGAGAAGCTTGCAGACAAAATAAATCACTTCAAGACATAGGCATTAAACCTATTAAAGTTGCTGTAAATCTTTCAGTAAAGCAATTTCTTGATATTAACTTTGCTCATAAAGTACAAAAAATATTAGAAGAAACAGGACTTGATTCAAAGTGGCTTGAACTTGAAATTACAGAAAGCATAGCTGTTCAAGATGTAGCACTTACAATTAATATACTTAGAAAGCTTCATTCAATGGGAGTTAGTATTTCTTTAGATGACTTCGGTACAGGCTTTTCTTCCTTGCAATATTTAAAACATTTTAAAATAAACACCTTAAAGATAGATGCATGCTTTATTCGTGATATGGTAAATGATGAGGATTCTAAATCCATTGTAAATACAATAATATCCCTTGCTAAAAATCTTAAACTTAAAGTAATTGCTGAAGGGGTTGAAACTAGAGAACAATGGTTACTACTTAAAAAACAAAAATGTGATGAAATTCAAGGCTACTATTATAGCAAACCTATGCCCTTTGAAGAAGCCTGTGAGTTTTTAGAAAACATAGATAATAAAAATTTAATGACAGTACCTATTATACGTTAAATAATATTTTATAAAAGCCTAGTTGCTTGCAACTAGGCTTAATAGCTATGAAAGGTTTACTGCTGACTTTTTAATTTCTTCTGGAAGCACAGATCCTTGTCTAAAAAATGCCATATTTAAGTTTGCTCCTTCAAAATCGTAGTTAGTATAATCTGCTAAAGGTAATAATGTATATTTTACACTCTTCTTATAAACCTTGCTAAAAAAATCCTTAGGAATTATAGAATCTGGAGTAAAGGTTGTACCAAAAACGCTTATATCTGTAAAGTCATAATTGGAGTAATCTCCCTGTGGTAAAGTTACTTCTTCTAGACTCTTATATCTTATATTTTGGAATAAGTCATAATCACTAGGTAAAATTGCTTTTTCATTAAAAGTACATCCATTTAAATTTACATTTTCAAAATTAAAGTTAGAATAATCTCCCCCTGGAACATACCCTAAATATAAGCTCTTATCCTTTATAACTTGAAAAAGCTCTGGTATATTAGGAAGATGAGTTATTGTATATTTATGGTTTTCTACTATGTCTCTATAAGTTTTAGTAAAGTCTACATCCTTAAAGTCTTCTAAAGTAAGATGACTTAAATTACTTCCGTGCTTCTCAATTAAATCCTTTATATGCATAGTTTAATCCCCCTGCCTTTCTATTAATAAGCTAACACTTGTTGTTTTTATATAATTATATGTATACGAAAAGCTTTAAATTCCTATTTCATTAAATAAATATATAATTAGCAAATAAATAACCTGAAATATCTAAAAAACGAACATTTGTAATAAAATAAAAAAATCGGATTATCTCCGATTTTTATCTAAAGTTCTTATTTATTGTCTGATAATTATTATTTATAATAAGCACTTTTTAAGATATTAACTATTTATATTAACTGTTATTCGCACACTCTCTCAAGTACTATTCTCTCTTCAAATCCGCCCTTTTCTTCTCTTTTTTCAGTTCTTTTAACCAAAACCTCTTCTTCTGAATAACCAAGTTCATTAGCTAAAGAAAAAACTACTTCAACTATATCTGCAAGCCCCTCTAAACTATCATCCTGGAAAAATTCTCTCGCTTCTTCTTTAAGCTTATCTTTTAATAGATCTAACATTTTTTCCTTTTCCGCATATTGTATCACATACTTTTTGCCTTCTTGTTCCAATACTTCAGGTACTTTATCTCTCACAAGTTTATTATATAGACTCATTTGTACTTCTCACTCCTCCTCTAATTAAGGAATTTATTTCGTATTTATCCTCTTCGTTTATATCAAACTCTATGGTTGAAGTAGTTTTTATTATATCTTTATAATTTTTACCTTTAAACTTTAATTTATTCGTTTTATCTATATAACAATACTCCATTTTTTCAAAAGGATATATCTTCCCTTGATAAATTATCCCTTCTTCATTTATTATAATCTTGGAACCTTTAGAAAATATACCAAGTATGCTTAATACTATAAATTGAGAGTATAACCATATTAGTATCCATCCGTCTTCATCATTATTTACATTTAATATTGTAAAGCTGTATATTATAATGTTTGCACTCTCTCTACCTATACTGCTCCAAAAACTAACCTTGACTCTAATCCCATCATATCTAAAGAACCTTATCATTAAATAGAATTCTCTTAGTGCTGCTAGTAATAAAACACCTAGTAATATATATATAAAGTTCATTGCCAAATCCCCCACTATTCCAGTACTACAATTTTATTATAACATAAAAAATGGAAGTAGTTTCCTACTTCGCTAAACTCTTATATATATTATCCAAATTAATTCTCATGCTATCTATATAACTTTTGTCTGGTTCTGTTTTCTCCATACAATATGTTTTTGCAACTTCAACTCCAGCATCCCTCTCTAGGGTATTTACAATATCACTACTTGCCCCATTTTCTAAAAGAACTACCTTTATAGAATTATCCTTCAAGTATTTACATAATTTATTTATTTCTTCCTTTGAGAGCTTAGAGCTTGTAGTAAACTTTTCTATACTTACTTGTTCAAGACCAAACTCTCTGCATAGATATGCAAATGCCGGATGTCCTGTCAATACTACTTTCTTATTAGTTTCCGAGAATCTACGCTTATATTCTGTATATAAATTATCTAAATCCGTAAAAAAGTCATCATAATTTTTCTCATAGTAATCCTTATTTTTAGGATCTATTTTAACTAATGCATCTTTTATATTTTTTGATGCTATTTGAGCATTTTTTAAACTTACCCAAGTATGGGAATCATAACTTCCATAGTACTCCAATGCTTTTGTTCTAGGATTTTCTAGAGCTTCTACTCCCTTTGATGCTTCCACAACAATTAAATCTTTATTCTTAACGTCTTTAAGTGCTTCATCCACCCATTCATCCATACCCATTCCATTGTACACAAATAACTTTGCTGTCTTTAAATCATTTAAATCTTCTTTTTGGGGCTTAAAATTATGTGGAACCATTCCAGTAGGTATCATAGTCTTAATTTCTACTTTATCCTTTCCAATTGCCTTTACAAATTCTTTCATTGGGTTAAAAGTTACTACAACAGGCACTTTGCCGGCAGAGCTTTTTGTTAAGTCTTGGTTTTCATCATTAACCCCAGCCTTATTAGTACATCCAGGTAAAACTATCATAATAGCAAGGATCATTATAGACTGCACGATTTTTTTTAACAAACCCTTCACCTCGTGATTTATAGATAAGTCTTTACTTTAAAAAATCACCCATCAATAATTTTTTAAAACAAAGACTATATTAATAATAATTTCGACTATTTATAAAGTCAACAGGGTTTACAATTTGTTAAATAAATTCATTAGAAAAGTTAATAGATATAGCTATTTTGTGGTTTTTCTGCTTTATTAACTTTCTTTACCTTTAATACAGTTATGTCTCCTTCAGAAGTTTTTTCATAATCAATTGTTCCTTCAACTCTTACCCAATCGTTTATTTTAAATTTAGAAGAATCCTTATATTTACAAAGTATTCCTATTATATCAGTATCTATAGCACTAGATTTCATAACAAATCGTGCTGTTATAAATTCATCATTTTTAAAACTATCATTTTTAAAGATAAATCCTTCCAAAATTATATTCTTACCCTTATACACATCTCTTTCCTCATTTATTTTTCCTATCATATATAAGTAATTTTTTTCATCAATTATTATACTTCCACCTGTTATAGCTTCAGCATTTACACTTTCATGTATATCATTTTCAATATTGTTACTTGCTTCAGTAAAATTTAAGATTACATTTTTATTAGTATTTTCATGTACATGCATATCACCTACTGAAGCAAACCTTCCTATAATTATAGCTACAAAAAACACTTCATATCCTATAATACTTAATTTTTTCTTTTCAATCATTGAAAATATATTAAAAAACTCATTTATCGTAAGAATTATCAAAGCACCTATAGATATTAAAATTAGCTTTTGCATATGAGGATGTAACAAGTTGTTTATATTTCCTGTTTTAATCAAATAAAATAACGCTACCACTAAACTAAGTAGTACTATAAAGTTTAATAAATGTTCCATATTAAATCTTTTCATAATATCACCTTAAAAATATCACTAATAGTTAAATTTAAAACTGTTAAAAATGTAGATATAAATAGGAATATATTAAAGCTCCAAATATTAAATATTTTCCTATAAGCATGAATTTATAAGTAGTTTCCTCCAATACTTTAAAAGTATTTAATGACTGCCTATTATGCTCTAAAATTATTTTATCTTTGAAAAATTTTTTTACAATTGTGCTTTCGTTAAAAAAAACTTGAATACATGCAGTTATGAATGATACTAACAGCATAAATGGAAGTGCTGTTAGCAATATGCTTATAAATATCATAGAAAAATCTTTAGACCCATGTCCTAAAAGTTCTTCTCCATTTAATACAAAAATTATCCACAAAGCCCATAGCATGAATAAGGTTCCTATAAACTTTATAAGATTTTTAATAGTCAAATAAGAATATCTCTCCATTGTAATAACCTCTCAAATAACAGTATTTAAATCTTGCATTAAATACATAGAATTTTATTAAGCTTAAATCTTAATTTCTTAAGTATTCCTCTATCTATCAAATGAGATTCTTGAAGTACTCTTTCAATGCTTCCCATACTGTCTGCTCTTAACATGAAGGCTTTTGGATTTATGTCTTCTATAGCAAGCTTTATGTTTTCCCACTGACCTTTTCTTAAAAGTACACATTTGGTTAAAAGAATTAAATTGCTATAAGTTAATAAAGGTATTAAAAACGAATCCTTATTTTTTAAATAATTTTCAAAATTTTGAGCTTCAGCCACATAATATATGGTGGATATTTTACTAACTTTCTTCATTTCTGATCCATTTAATATTTTAAGCATTTCTTCGAGATTTTTTGTTCCATCCATCTCAATTATAACTCTATGAGGATGATGTAAATTTACTAGATACTTAAAATACTCCTTTGTAAGTGGTTCTTCAGCAGAAATATTTCTAATTATTATATTACTGTTTTGTCTAAACCTTTTTTCAATTTCTCTTCCTCCTGTTTCCTCTTGTAAAATAAGAACTTTTTCCTTAGGTATTAAATTTACATTAAGTAGTGCATTTATAAGTGAGGTTTTTCCTGAGCCCAAAACTCCCGTCACTATTTCAATATCACTCTTAATTTCCATAATTCAACTCCTTATAATTCTTGTGATTTTTCTAATATTATAGTTATGCTTTCGGAAAATTTTATATGATAATTTGGGACATTTTTAATGCTCTGGGTCGTATAGAATTTTCATCTAGGAAGGCGTTCATTTCGCTAAAAACGGCTAATATTTATAAATTTAAAATCCATAAGCCGCCTAAACTCGCTGTCGCTCAGACAGTAGGCGGCTCTTAACGGTATTTTAAATTTATAAATAAAGCCGTTCTAAGGCTCATTCAATGCCTTCTACAATGCAAATTCCATACTTATGTTCAACACTAAAAATGATACTCATGCTTACTGACTGAAGGAAGAAATTTCGCTTTGGCGAAAGTTTCTTTTAAATTAATACTTATCAAAAGACTGGTAAACCCTCAAAACAATGAATTATAAAATATTATTCACCTAATTTTATATTAAGAGTCTTTCATCATACTACCCGATCTTTAATTTATAAGTTAAATCTTATTGTTCATTTCATTTATTTCTTATAAGTCCTTGTGACCTCTCAGGCTGTCGCCATAAAAGATTTTTATGTGCCAAGTCTTAAAATATTTTAGAAATTCAGTTCTCTGAATTTCTTCCTTTACAAGGTATAGATGATATTTTTAATGTTGAACATATAGTATGAGATTTGCATTGTAGAAAGCATTGAACAAACAACTAGAAGCTCTTTATTTCTGACTTTAAAACACCGTAAAGAATTTTCTACTGTCTGAGCGACAGCGAGTTTAGAAAATTTAGGTGGCTTAAAGTC
>NZ_OAOD01000002.1 GCF_900205925.1 Clostridium peptidivorans
TTGTGTAAATATCTTATTACTCATTAAACCCACCCATTTCTTTATTTACTCTATTATAGATAAAATACCCTACCGGGTAGACTTTTTTCAAGTGTCTATCCGATAGGGTACATTTTATAAACTCCCTAGTTCTTTTATTGAAATTTTTTATTTATTCTCTTTATCTTACTTTTTAATCTTTACTTTTGATTCACTACAACCACCGCAGCCGCAGCCTCCTGATGCTTTATTTTTAAACTTATTATATATTGTGTAAATCGCAAAAGCTGCTATTATGGAAGCAACTAGTATTTCAATCATATACTTATTCACCTCCTCTATTATTTGTTATAATTGTGTGCTCTAAATTATATAAACCTTTTATGTAGTCCATATGAAGATAAAAAAATAAAGTAATAAATCATATGATTGATTTACTACTTTTATCAAATTTCAATAAACTTAAGCTAGCTATTCTTTAATATAAATTATCTCCCCATCATGGAGTTGTGTATATTAACCATTTCTTCTCTATTTACAGAACCCATCATTTTAGTCATTACATCATAGCCATTGTTTTGCATTATTTCAATCATTTTATTGTATTGTTCATCTGTCATATTATTCATAAAGTTATTCATAGAATTATAATCTCTATTTTTCATAGCTTTAGCAGCATCTTCAAAGCCATTATTATTCATAAGTTCTGTCATTTTATTAAAGTTATCATTATTATTTTCATACATCATATTTTGTCTATAATTTGAGTTATTTACATTGTTGCTTTCCTTTGCATATGCAACACTTATTGCTCCTATAGTTAATATAGCTACAGCCATTATTATTAGTACTTTTTTCTTCATTTAAAATCTCTCCCTTTTCATTTAAAATGTTTCTATATATACATGTTACTCAGAGAATGTGAAGGAATTATGAAAAGAGCTTTTAATAAATCTAACTTATCAATTGTAAAAAGTACTGTCTTTTTAGAACTCTTATATTTCTACACATTTCCTTCATAATCCATTTGTATAATTTACTTGTAGGAAGAATAAATAATTTAATTTAGATAAACTACTAAGGAAACCTATACAAGAAAAATTATTCGATTAAAAAACTAGGGAGCTATGCATCCTAGTTTTTTAAATATATATGAAATATAATAAGATTAAATTTATACTTTTAAGAGGTGCTAAACATGAACAATGAATTTAAAATACTAGTTGTGGATGATGAACAAAATATACTTAATGTAGTTAAAGCTTATCTAGAAAGAGATGGGTTTAAGGTATTTACTGCAATGGATGGTGAGTCGGCTCTTAATATATTTAATAAGGAGACTATTCACCTTATAGTTTTAGATTTGATGCTTCCTAAGCTATCTGGTGAGGAAGTATGTAGTAAAATAAGAGCTACTTCTACTGTGCCTATCATAATGCTTACTGCTAAAGCAGATGAAGATGAAAGAATAGAAGGAATATCTATAGGTGCAGATGATTACTTGACTAAGCCTTTTAGTGCTCGTGAGTTAGTAGTAAGGGTAAGAGCTCTACTTAGAAGATCTTACAAAGATGCACTCCCTCTCGCTGATATTTTAAACTTTAATAATGGAGATTTGGAAGTTGATATTAAAAAGATGATCATTAAAAAGCAAGGAGATATTGTAAATCTAACAACAAATGAATTTAAAATATTAACAATCTTACTTGCAAATCCAGAAATAGTATTCTCAAGAGAACAATTAGTAGAAAAGGCTTTCGGAATTGACTATGAAGGCTATGACAGAACAATAGATACTCATATCAAAAACATTCGACATAAGATAGAAGATAATCCTAAAGAGCCAAAATATATAATAACTATTTACGGAATGGGTTATAAATTTATCCCAAGTTTTACTGAGGTAAAAAAATGAAACTCTCTTTAATGAAGAAACTTTCTTTAGGATTTCTTTTAGCAATACTAGGATCTATTATCTTAACAAGTCTTATATCAAATTATGCAGTAGGAAAAGAATTTGAAAAGTATTTAGTTGATGAACATAAAGTAAAAATAGATAATATAATCACCATTGTTGAAGACTTATATAATGAACAAAATAGTTTTACAAATATAAATGGAGCTGAACTACAAAGATATGCAGAGATGCAGGAACTGTATATTGAAATAAAGGATTCAGCTAACAATACTATATATTCTTCTGGTAGTGCTCATTTGTATCATAAAAGCATGATGCAAAATATGATGGGTTCTAATATGCATAATTTTTCAGGAATGAATACTGGTGAATATACTGAAAATAAATATACCTTGCTTTCTAATAATAAGAAGAATATAGGTACGATAACCATTGGTTACTTTGGAACTTCATATTTATCTTCTGGTTCTGTTACCTTTATAAATGCATTAAATAATTCTTTTATTATTGCTGCTTTTATAGCTTTAATTTTTGGATTTATAATTAGCATAATTATATCGAGACAGCTTTCAAAACCTCTACTTAAAATAACTAAAACAGCAAATGAGATGCGAGCTGGAAATCTTGAAGCTCGAGCCTTCGTCAAGACAAATACTAAGGAGCTAGATGAACTTTCTAATTCAATAAATTATTTAGCAGATTCACTAAGTAAGCAAGATATGCTAAGAAAAAGATTAACATCAGACATGGCTCATGAATTAAGAACACCACTTACTACATTAAAAACCTATGTTGAAGCGTTTATTGATGGTATATGGGAACCTACTGCTGAAAGGCTGGAAGTCTTCTATGAGGAAATTCAAAGATTAACAAAACTTGTAGATAATCTTCGTAATTTAGCTAAGCTTGAACAGGTAGATCTTAACTTAAATAAGAGTAATATTAATTTATCAAATGAATTGGAAAAAATTTTAGATACTTTTAATCCACTATATATAAAAAAAGATTATAAATTAATTTCTAGCATAACTCCTGATGTAAAATCAATTATGGATAAAGATAAGTTTAAGCAAATAATAAATAATCTTCTTTTAAATGCCTATAATCATTTAAATCCTAATGGAAAAGTTGAGGTAATATTAAGGAAAGAAAAACAAAATATTATCATAAAGATTATTGATAATGGCATAGGTATTCCTGAAAAAGATTTACCTTATATATTTGAAAGATTTTATAGAAGTGATTTATCCCGTACTAAAAATACAGGGGGCTCAGGTATAGGACTTACAATTACAAAATCATTTGTTAAAGCTCATGGTGGGAAAATATATGTTGAAAGTAAATTAAACAAAGGAACTATTTTTACTATTGAATTTCCCAACATTTTATCTTCTTGAAAAAATAAGCTTGACTATTAAGTCAGGCTTATTTTTTTCATTTTTCATACCATCTTCATATCCATTTTTTATAATGATGAATATACATGACAAAGTTATATATATGGGGGGCATAAAATGTATTCACCAATTTACACATATCAAATTAAAACAAAGATGAAAAGAAACTATAAATTATTTCAAATATTACTTTCTTTAGCATTTAGTTTATTTATTATTGCTTCATCAGTAAAGTTAACGTTAATGTTTAAACCTTTATACTATTTTGATATTCAATACTTAAATATAATAGGGCATTCAAACTTTAGTAAAAATGAAATAATAAAAAATTACGATTATGTTATTAATTATTTATTAAGTCCAAAAGAGCAAGAATTTAAGCTTCCCTCGATTTCATATTCAAAATATGGACAAATTCACTTTAAAGATGTTAAAAGAATTTTTACTTCTGTTGATATTTTGCTAATTGTAACTGGACTTATTAGTGCTGTAGGTTTGTTAATTAACCTTAAATATAAAAGATTTGACTTTTTAAAGCAAACCTCTTCCATATTAATAATACTTACCGTAGTACTTTTAACAGCTTTTATGATAAATTTTGATACTGCTTTTACTGTATTTCATAAGATATTTTTTAGAAATGATTACTGGATATTTGATCCTGCATTAGACCCTATTATCAATATACTCCCTCAAGAATTTTTCTACCACTCTGCTCTATTAGTAGTAATTCTAATAATTTTAAGCATAATAGTCTTAAAATTACTTTATAAGAAATTCAATGAAGCTAGATATTAATAGTGTAAAGTATTTCTCCATGCTTTCTACATATTTTATTAATATAATATAACCAATGAAAGGAGGTTAAAAATTATGATGTTTTTACCAATGGTTACTTTACTTATTTTCATGTTTATTTATTTAAGCACTTTTGAGAATCAAAATAATCTAAGTTATAGCAAAGTTAGACAATCAAATAAAGCCTTGGATATTTTAGATAGAAGATTTGCTGACGGGAAAATAAGTAAAGATGAATATTTAAGAATAAGATCCTTGTTAAAATGATTATAAATTTATAACTGTAATATATTTAAAACTTACATATAGATAATATTCCAAAAACATTGCGATTATTTTTTAACATGCTAATAAAGGGATGCACTAAAAACAGTGCATCCCTTTATATTATTTAAAGACATATTTTCATGTATTATTTTCTTTACAATAATGTAACATGATATATTATTTCAACATATAATTGGAATAGATAGTGTCTTTAGGAGGATGGAATGTACAATGATAGAATTGATGGAAAAGATCCTTACGAGATTGCAGTGAATTTTGCTAAATACAAAAGTAAATAGAAGAACTAAGAATTTATTCTTCTTAGTTCTTCTATTTACTTAACTTTCTACCCTTTTATTTACTATGCTTTAATTACTGATTTAAATATTTGTCTCGTACATTTTCTAAATCTATAGTGTTTAAATTATCAACTACTTCAATTATTCCTAAAACAAAATCATCTTTAACAATTGCGTAACCCCCAGCTTTTTTAGGACTAAATTCCACCTCATTTATACCTTTTTTAGCATTAAACGAAGTGATTTCCTCTCCTGTGTTTGCATCTGTAATGAGATATTTACCTTCCACATTATCAAAGTCATTTAAGTCAAAGGTTAGCTTAGTTTTAGTACTATTTCCTGTAACAACTATTAATGGCTGTAATTCATAACCAATACCTTTGAACTTTGCACTTTGATAATTTCCAGCAGCTGAAGCTTTATTAATTAATTTGTTAGTAGGAACCTTTGTTATATCATCACCATAAATACTTTGTGATGAAGATGTTCCCTGAGAATCCTCAGCTAAAGGAACCGCACAGCAACTTGGACCTGTGCTTGGAGGTGGAATGGAAGCATCAGTCTTTGATGTATCAACAGCTTGGAGATTATCTACAACCTTTATTACCCCTCTTATCATTCCCATCCAGCAGCTGAAATTTATATCCTTATCTCCTGGAGTAAATTCTATAACATTTTCACCTTTTTTTATCTTTTGTTCAACTCCTATAGATGAAGCTACAATAGCATTATTACAAGAATTTAATTGTTCACCATTAATTATCCATTTTACTGGCACTCCCTTTTGTACATAAAATGCATTAGGAGTGTACCCATTGTTATTTGCAGTCATTCTTATAACCTGTACTCCGTTTTCAATAGTGGCTTTAGCTATATTTTCACTAGCTGAAGCTGAAGAACCTGTACCTAGTAAGCTTTGCGCTTTACTAGCAACCATAGGTATTGGATTAATATTTATCCCTGCTAGTGCGAAGCCTCTATTTCCCATAATAAGACCAAGAACTATTATGAGAACTCCACTAAATTTAAGAATTTTCTTTGTATATCCTTTACTCAAAAGTCCTGAAACAGCACCAAAGGTTAGCATTAGCGGCACCGTTCCGATTGCAAACATAAACATTGATAAAGAACCTTTGAAGGCACTTCCTGTTCCTAATGCAAAAAGTTGCATAGTTTGAAGAGGGCCACAAGGCATAAGCCCATTTAAAATTCCTACTATAAAAGGAGAACCAGATTTATTTTTAGTTTTACATGATATATGAGGTAATTTAATATTAAACTTTCTAAATGCGCTAAATCCAGCCATATTAAATCCCATCATAATCATAAATATACCTGCAAATATTTGCAGTCCTGCTTTTGCAGTAATTGAAATAGAAAATACAGATCCTAGTGCACCAATTATTCCACCTAAGATAGTATAAGATAAAACTCTTCCTAAATTATATAAAAGTGCCGGCTGTATAGCTTCAAATTTATTCTTACTTTCTTTTGATAAGCTTTGTGAAAGCATAATCCCACCGCACATACCTACACAGTGAATTGAAGTAAGAACTCCAACTGCAAAAAGAACTGCATAAGAAGCATTAGTAAGTTTTGACTCCATATCAAAACCACTTGTTTTCATCCCAAGCATAATTATAGTTGCTACTATTATAAGAACTCCCATGAATTTATAGTCATTAGAGCTTTCTGTACTGTATCCCGCACTTTTGATAGCAGCTTTAATTTTACTTGAATCACAAAGTTCATCATCATATTCAACTTTAGCAAATTGTCCTACATAACTTGCTTTTACATTTAATATTCCATCTAATTTTTTAATAGCTTTTTCTACTCTGTTTTCACAAGATGCACATGTCATATCGTACACCTTATACTTTTCTTTTACAATACTCATAAATTCCCTCCTAGTTTATATTCTATAACGATGAAATAAATAATTGTTTTGTTTTTCATGTGTCAAATTCCTTATTAAAACTTGAGAATTTTCTATGAGTAAAGTATATAGAAAATATATGTTGATTATATGAAGACAAAAAGCTATAAAAGAGCTTTGATAAACTTAATTACCAAAGCTCTGTATTATATATTTATAATACTTCTATTCCTACAACCTCATACCCTGCATCATCTATAGCAAACTTTATATCTTCATCTTTTACCTCTACAGATGTTTCAATTATTGCTATTTCAGCATCTAAATTTACATCAACATTAGTTACTCCGTTAAGTTCACTTAATGCCTCCCTAACATGATTAACACAATGTCCACAGCTCATTCCTTCAATTAATATTTTCTTTTTCATTTTTACTCCTCCTACTAAAATTATATATTTAAATATTTTAACCTAACTTAATAGGAAACTCCTTCTCGTTCCTCGAATGAGTACTCGAAGAGTAAGCGACCATCACCAAATTGAAAATTTGGGATGTCTGCTTAACTGACTCACACCAAATCATAGATTTGGGTTCCCTACTTAGCTGGCTTAAACCCCTTTAGTCTTAAAGCGTTTAACAAAACTGATACTGAACTAAAACTCATTGCAGCAGCTGCAATAATAGGATTTAAAAGTGGCCCACCAAAAATGTGCAATACTCCCATAGCAACTGGTATACCTAATGTATTGTATCCAAATGCCCAGAATAAGTTTTCTTTAATATTTAATATGGTTTTCTTACTTAATTGTATTGCAGTTGGCACATCCATTAAGTCACTTCTCATAAGAACTATATCTGCAGATTCCATAGCAACGTCTGTTCCGGATCCTATAGCTATACCAATATCTGCCTGTGCTAGAGCTGGAGCATCGTTTATACCATCGCCAACCATAGCAACCTTCTTGCCCTCTGCTTGAAGCTTTTTAACTTCATTAGCCTTATCTTGAGGGAGAACTTCTGCTAGTATCCTGTCTATTCCCACTTGCTTAGCTATTGCCTCGGCAGTTCTCTTATTGTCTCCTGTTATCATTGCTACTTCAATTCCCATTTTATGAAGCTGTTCTATAGCTTTTTTACTGTTTTCTTTAACAGTATCTGCAACAGCAATAATTCCTGCTATTTTACCTTCAATAGATACATACATTGGAGTTTTACCTTCTCCAGCTAGCTTATGAGAAGTTTCTTCTAGATTTTCTAGAGATATATTACTTTCCACCATAAGCTTTCTGTTTCCAAGTAAAATATCTTTACCATCTATTTTAACTTCAATCCCATGACCTGGAATAGCTTTAAAGAAATCAAGTTTCTTAAATTCTAATCCCTTTTCTTCAGCACCTTTTACAATAGCTTCACCAAGTGGATGCTCTGATCCCTTTTCTGCTGATGCAGCTAATTGCAATAAGTCATTTTGTGTTATACCATTTGTAACAACTACATCTGTAACCTTTGGTTTCCCTTCTGTAATAGTACCTGTTTTATCAAATACTATTGTTTTTATCTTATGAGCAGTTTCTAAAGCAACACCACTCTTTATTAGTACACCATATTCTGCACCTTTACCTGTACCAACCATTATTGCTGTTGGAGTTGCTAAGCCTAGTGCACAAGGGCAAGCGATAACAAGCACAGAAATGAATATTGTTAAAGCAAATACTCCTGTTTCTCCACCAAAGAAATACCAAGCCACTGCTGAAAGAATAGCGATTGATATGACCACTGGAACAAAATAACCGGAAATTATATCTGCCATTTTTGCAATTGGAGCTTTAGATCCTTGGGCATCTTCTACTAGCTTTATGATTTGAGCTAAAGCTGTATCTTTACCAACCTTTGTGGCTTTGTACTTTATTGTACCATTCTTATTAATACTTGCACCGATAATCTTATCTCCAATATTTTTTTCTACTGGTATACTTTCACCTGTAAGCATTGACTCATCTACTGATGTACTACCTTCTACTACTTCACCATCTACAGGCATCTTCTCTCCAGGTTTAACTACTATTATATCCCCTACTTCAACTCCTTCTATAGGAGTTTCAATCTCTTTTCCATCTCTAATAATAATTGCTGTTTTAGGAGCAAGTCCCATAAGCTTCTTAATAGCATCTGAGGTTTTACCCTTTGTAACAGCTTCTAAATACTTACCAAGTGTAATAAGTGTTATGATTACACCTGCTGCCTCAAAGTATAAATCCTTAGAATACTCTGTGTTTCCACCATAAATCTGTACTATAGCAAATATTCCATATAGGAATGCTGCAGAAGTACCTATTGCTATTAATGAATCCATATTAGGGCTTCTTCTAAATAAGGATTTAAAACCTACTGTGAAGAACTTATATCCTGCTATCATAACAGGTGTAACTAGTATTAATTGTATTAAAGCGAAGTTTCTAGGATTCATCATCGGATCTATAATTATTGGAAGTTTAAATCCAACTGCTTCACCAAACATATGTCCCATAGTTATAATAAGTAGTGGAACTGTAAAAATCGCTGACAAAACAAACTTTTTCCATAGTGACTTTATTTCTTTTTCTTTTCTCTCTTTATCGGCATCTACAGTAGTTTCTTCTTCTACGGCTTTGTAGCCTGCCTTTTCTATTACTTTTCTTATATCTGAAACTCTAACCTTTGAAGAATCATAACTTATATTTAACTTTTCTGTTGCAAAATTCACATTAGACTCTGTAACACCATCTAACTTTTTTGTCACTCTTTCAACTGTTTTAGCACAAGCTGCACAAGTCATTCCCTGAATTTTTAGTGTCTTTGTACTAGATTCAGTTTTAGCCTTGTATCCTGCTTTTTCAATAGCTGCTTGAATATCCTCAATAGATACTTTTGTTTCATCAAAGTTAATATTTAGTTTTTCTGTAGCAAAGTTTACATTTGCATCGGTAACGCCTTGCAGCTTTTTAGATGCTCTTTCTACAGCCTTCGCACAAGCTGCACAGGTCATTCCCTCTATTTTAAGAACTTTATTCAATCTCTTCACCTCTTTTTAATTACTTATTATTAGATTCATTTCCTTTGGCTGCATTGTTAGATTTATTTAAATCACAACAATCTAACTTACCATTACCAAAAGATCTGCTATTTTGATCTGCAATTTTTTTTATAAGATTCTTAAAAAAGTTTTTCATATCATACATCTCCTTTAATATTACTTTTGAATGAGTTTTTCTAAAATACCCATTATTTCATCAACTTTTTCTTCTCCGCTGTCATGTATAAAGGCATGCTTTACACAATGATTTAAGTGCTGTTTTAATATCAGTATATTTGCCCTCTTTAATAAAGCTTGAGAGGCTATTATTTGATTAGATATATCTACACAGTATCTATCTTGCTCTAGCATCTTTATAATTCCTTCAATTTGACCCTTTGCAGTTTTTAATGATGCCAAAGCTTTCATTTTCTCTTGGTTCATTATTTTCCTCCTTTCAAGTGAAGGTAATGTATTATATTTACTTAACTCTCCACCCGTTGGGGGTGCATAGCAACAAAATAAAAAATTATTATTTGCTTATATCATATATTTTTACTATTTGATCTGGACTTTCACCCATCCCCATATTATCTTTGCTTTTTTCATATAATACAACTCCTTATGCGTTTTCTTATCTTTAGATATATATTACTTAACTCCTATGAAGACCATATGAAGATTTTTAATAACAACTTGAAATTTATACTATAATTATTTTTTTTAATCACTCCGAACATTTTTTCTTTTCTTCATCTCTTCTACATAATTCGATAATATAATATGAATATAACAAGTTAATCAATAACCATCCTTATTGATTGATAACTTTTATTATTAGTAAATTCCCCAAATAATTTACTGTTAATACTTATTTCAAAATAGAAGTCTGTTTCCCAAAACAGACTTCTATTTTTATTTTAACTGTTATAATAAAATTTAAAATTAAAAAAGCTTTGATAAATTTAATCATCAAAGCTTTTAATCATTATTCTTAAATTATTAATTATTTTTAGTCTCAACTTTCCTACTAATAATACTAGATTTATTAAACGAAATCTTAAAGGTAGTGCCTTCTCCTTCTTCACTTTCAACATCTATGCTTGCCGAATGAAGCTGAACTATACTCTTAACAATAGTTAAACCAATACCACTTCCTTCAATTTCATTTCTACTCTTATCTCCTCTGTAAAGTCTTTCAAAAATAAAGGCTAAATCTTCTTTCTTAATTCCAATCCCATTATCCTTAACTTCTACTATAAAATGTTTATTATCTGTATATAAGTTAACCCATATTTCTCCATGTTCTTCAGTAAATTTCAAGGCATTAGATATTAAATTTATAAATACTTGTTTTAATTTATCTCTATCTCCAGTTATATCATAATTTTTATTAGGCTCAATATCATAATGTAATTTGATACCTTTATTTTCAGCTGCCATATAAAAATCTTCACATATTTCACTTATTAATTGATTTAAATGTACTCTTTCAAAATTTAGTTTTATACTTTCTGCTTCAAATTCTTTTAAAGTATTTAAATTATTTAATAATCTTCCAAACCTTATCACTTCTTCATTAAGATAATTTAATCTTTCCTCTGTAACAGGGAAAACCCCATCTATCATAGCCTCTAGATTATTTTGTAATATGTTTAAAGGTGTTCTTATTTCATGGGATATGTCAGACACTAATCGCTTTCTAAGCATATCTTGATATTTTAATTTTTCAGCTAATATATTAACACTTTTCCTTAAATTTTCTAATTCCTCAATATTGCTTTGGGTGTTAGATATTGCATTAAAATTCCCCTCTGATAATTTTACAGACATATTAGCAACCTCTTTAATTGGACTAGAAAATTGTTTTGAAAAATACAGGCTTAATATGATTATAATAATGAGGGTTACAAGTCCACTAATAATAATACTTTTATTTATAGAAGTTTTAAAGTTTACATCTTCTTCAGATAGTAATATTGATGAATATTGGCCAATATCCACATAACCAACTAAGTTTTCATTTACCACAATTTTAAATCTTTTAGATGTATAAACTCCTCTATCATTTGATATCATAGATCTTAAATGAGAAGTATTTTTAATATCATTAGGATTCATTCCCCATATAGGTTTTTTATTGCTATCTAAAAGCGTTAAACAATAATTGCCCATATAAGCTTCGTGCATTAGCTCAGAACCAGAGTTATTTGACCATTTACCATCTCTTTTGTATATTTCCTGAAAATAAGATACAATTCTCTCTTCCCTTTTATTTTGTATATCTAACATGTATTGATTGAACTTATTATTTATTGTCGCATTTACAAATACTGTAATTAAAAGTATTGCTCCAATGGAACATATAAAAAACAATATGCTTAATCTTTTTCTAATTGTTTGCACTTAATTTTCACCACCAAACTTATATCCTACTTTCATAACAGTTATAACATACTTAGGATTTTTAGTATCCTCTTCTATCTTTTTTCTTATATTTTTTATGTGAACATCAATGGTTCTATCATATCCATCAAAATCTATTCCAAATACTTTATCTATAAGTTGCTCCCTTGACAGCACTCTACCCTTATTTATTATAAGAGTATATAATATATCAAATTCATTTGGAGTAAATGCTGCTTCTTCTCCATTAATCCTTACAACTCTTTTATCATAGTCAACAATTAGTCTTCCGTCGTTAAAAGTAAACTTTGTCTCTTCACTCTCTACATTTAACCTTCTAAACAGCGCATTAACTCTTGCTGTTAATTCTCTAGGACTAAATGGTTTAACTAGATATTCATCTGCACCAATATTTAATCCTTCAATTTTATTATCTAAACTTCCTTTTGCTGTAAGCATAAAAATATGCACATCAGATTTTTTCCTTATTATTTTGCATATTTCTTCTCCACTAATGTCTGGTAGCATTAAATCAAGTATAACTAGTTTAAAATCCATAGAATTAAATAGTTCTATACCTTTTAATCCTTTTGTAGTGCATTGAACATTGTATCCGTCTTTTTTCAAATAAGCCTTCAATATTTCTGATACACTTTCTTCATCTTCAACTATTAAAATATTATTCATATTTCACCTCTTATTTTATTTGACTTGTATATCGCTACATAAAGTAATCTTGCATAATTATGTTTCCTATTATAAAACTTTATCAATTTCTTTTAAAGATATTATGAAGACTTTATAAATTAAAAATTTTTTTCAAATTCTCTTTTAAATAATATATTTAGTTTAAAACCATATAATAAAATCATAAATGCATGCAGTTTTATTTGTGCATGCATTTATGATTTTATTATTTCTTATCTTTCAATTATAACCGCAGTGCCTTGACCTCCACCTATACAAAGTGTTGCAAGGCCTGTTTTCGCATCTCTTTTCATCATCTCATAAATTAAAGTTACCAGTATTCTTGCCCCTGATGCCCCTACAGGGTGCCCTAAAGCGATTGCTCCACCATTAACATTAACTTTTTCCGGATTAAATCCTAAATCTCTAACTACAGATAGTGATTGTGCTGCAAAGGCTTCGTTTGCTTCAACTAGATCTATATCATTCACAGTCAGTCCTGCTCTTTCAAGTGCCTTTCTAGTTGCTGGTACAGGACCATAGCCCATTATCTTTGGATCTAAAGCTGCTGAAGCATAGGATTTAATAGTTGCAAGTGGCTTTATTCCTAACTCCTCTGCCTTTTCTTTTGCCATCAATACAAGCATTGCAGCTCCATCATTTATTCCTGAAGCATTACCTGCTGTGACTGTTCCATCTTGTTTAAATGCAGGTTTAAGCCTTCCAAGTTTTTCGATTGTTGTATCTGCCTTCGGATATTCATCAGTATCCACTATAATAGGATCTCCCTTTTTTTGAAGAATTTCAACAGGTACTATTTCATCTTTAAATCTTCCTTCACTTATAGCTTTTGTAGCTTTAACTTGACTTTCATGAGAAAATTTATCTTGCTCTTCTCTTGAAAGTTTCCACTGCTCAGCAATATTTTCAGCTGTAATACCCATATGTATATTATGAAATGCATCTGATAAGGCGTCAGTAATTAAGCTGTCAACAATTTTAGCATCTCCCATTTTATACCCCCATCTTGCTCTAGTAAGAAGATATGGAGCATTACTCATACTTTCAGTACCACCTGCTAGTATTACATCTGCATCTCCAAGTTTAATAAATTGAGTAGCCATACTAACAGTTCTAAGCCCTGAACCACATAGCTTATTTATTGTCATAGCAGGGGTTGTATCTGGTATGCCTGAATGTATAGCAACTTGTCTAGCTGGATTTTGACCTAACCCTGCTGACAAAATATTTCCAACAAGCACTTCATCAACCATTTCTGGTTTAATTCCTGCTCTCTTCATTGCTTCTTTTGCAGCAATAACTCCTATATCAACTGCTGATAGTTTAGATAAACTTCCTCCAAAACTTCCTATTGGTGTTCTAGCAGCACCTACAATAACTACTTCTCTCATATAAACTAAGCCTCCTCTATTTTCATTAATCTTTAATTAAAACTGCTTACATTTATATACTATAAGCAATGTAATAAAAAATTATACAAAATAAAAACTAGTGATTTAAAATCACTAGTTTTTATAATACACATTTAATTATTGACAAACCTTACCTGGATTTAATATATTCTTAGGATCAAATGCAGATTTAATTCCTCTCATTATTGACATATATTGTTCTCCATATTGATGGAACATGTATTCTCTCTTAGCATATCCAATTCCATGTTCTCCAGATACAAGTCCTCTTAGCTCTTCTGATTTTTTATACATTAAATCAAACACTTTACTTAGTTTTAATTTCCATTCTTCTTCATTCAAGTCATCTTTACAAATATAGACGTGTAAATTTCCATCTCCAGCATGGCCAAAACTTGGTATTCTAATGTTAAATTCCTCTTCCAATTCATGAGTATATTTAATAAAGCTTGCAACTTGATTTCTTGGCACAACAACATCACATTCATCCATTTCTGTAGTTGATGCCTTAATTGCTTCAAGGAATGCTCCCCTAGCTGACCATACAGAGTCTTTTCTTTCATCTGTATCAACTATAAATACATCCAATGCTCCTTCTTTTAAGCAAAGATCTGCAACTATTTCATAGTCACCTTCAACTTGAGCTAAACTATTCCCATCAAAAGTTAGTAAGAGATATGCATCTGATGAATTGTCTGGAAATTTTTTGCCTAAAAACTCTTCTGCTGAAACTATAACTTCTCTTTGCATAAATTCTATTGCAGTTGGAACTGCTTTTGACTTTATAATTTTAGGTACCATTTCAATAGCAGTATCTATATCCTTAAAAGGTATAAGTAAGCTTACTGATTTTTTAGGTAATGGAAGCAATCTTAAGATTGCCTTTGTTACTATACCAAGTGTTCCTTCTGATCCTACTATTAAGTCCTTCAAACTATATCCTGAACTATTCTTAACAACCTTTCCACCAAGCTCTACTACCTCTCCATTTGGCAGTACTACTTCAAGCCCACGAACATAATCTCTTGTAACTCCATATTTAACAGCTCTCATTCCGCCAGCGTTAGTACTTATATTTCCACCAATTGTAGCACTTTTTTCACCTGGATCTGGTGGATAAAAGAGTTCATGTTCTTCAACATATTTTCCTATCTCCATTAAAAGTACTCCTGGCTCTAAGGTTAATGTTAAATTTTCTTCATCTAATTCTAATATATTATTCATTTCTGTTGTTTCAATCATTATTCCACCATGTAAAGGTACTGAAGCTCCTACAAGTCCTGTTCCTGATCCTCTAGCAACCACAGGAATTGTATTATCATAAGCGTACTTCATTATTTTTGAAATCTCTTCAGTATTATGAACTTTTACTAGAACATCTGGATAATTACTCACTCCGCCCAATTCATCATGACTATAATCTTCGTTTATGTCACTTCCATGTAAAACTTTATCTGCACCAACCACAGTTTTTAAAAATTCAATATCTTTATTATTCATTCTTTTATATTCGTTCATGTTTAATCCCTCCCAATATATTACTACTATCATTAATTAAAAGTTTATTATTTATTTAATGAGGCTGCTACTTCTTCAAGTCCTTTTCCACCCTTAATTCTTTCAATAAGCTCAGGAATTATTTCATAAATATCTCCAACAATTCCGTAATGAGCCACATTAAATATTGAAGCATTAGGATCATTATTTATAGCAATTATCGTTTCCGAATTATTCATACCTGCTACAAACTGTACTGACCCTTGAATTCCAGCAGTTATTATTAATTTAGGTTTAACAGTTCTTCCACTAAGTCCTATCTGACTCTTTGCATCTATCCATCCAGCTTCTACAAGTGGCCTAGTTCCTGCTATTTGTGCCCCTAGTACATCAGCCAAATCTCTTATTAGGTTCATATCTTTTTCTGATTTAACTCCTCTACCTGCAGCTACAATTACTTCAGCATCTGATATGCTAATTTCTTTTGCCTTTTTAGTAATTTTTAAAACTTTTATATTTGAATCAAACTTTTCCTTTGACATCTTGCATAATACAATCTTCCCTTTAGTTTCTTCAGTTACTTCTGGAGCGGAGAAAATTTTATACCTAACAGTTGCAAATTGTGGTCTATTATTACTTGTAATAATTTGAGCCATTATGTTTCCACCAAAGGCTGGCCTTATTTGAACTAAGTCTGTATTTTCCTTCATATCAAGTATTGTACAATCTGCAGTAAGCCCTGTTTTAAATCTTGCTGCAACTCTTGGTGCTAAAGATCTACCTATAGTTGTGGCTCCAACAAGTACTGAAGATGGCTTAACTTTATTTATAAAGTCTTCAAAAGCAGCTGTATAAGGCTCTATTCTAAATTCTTTTAGCTCTTCGTAATCATATACAAAAACTTCATCAACACCATAGTGTAATAATTTTTCAGCTTTATCCTTTATATTGTGCCCAATAAATAGTGCGTAAACTGGATGATTGATTTTTGAAGCAAGTTCTCTGCCTTTCCCTATTAGCTCATAAGTTACAGGATGAATATTTCCTTCTATATGGTCAACATATACTGCAATTCCCTTCCATAAATCCTTATCTACTTTTGCTACTACTTCTTCTACAAATTCTACTACTCCTTCAGGCCCCTTTTTCACGCATAGTTTACACATCTTACACGCAGCTGAAATTTCAACCTTCCCATTTACTTCTGATATAGCATTAAAAGGACAAACCTTTATTAATTCATTTATATTTTCTTTATTTAGTTTACTTTCATTTATAATTAATTTAGACATTAATATTCCTCCCTTTTAATAAAATTTATACAAATTTAAGCTCTTTTAACTTATCAAGCAATTTGTGTGTGAGTTCTTCAGCATTTCCTTGCCACATTTCTTTGTCAGTATTAATAGCTGGCGGAAAAATTCTTTCAACTTGAGTTGCTGATCCATTTAATCCATAATGATTTTCATTTTTATCATCAAAATCCTTTAAGCTAAGTACTTTAGCTTTTTTACTTTTAGTTTCTAGTTTTCTCTTATAAGATGGTAATCTTGGAGTATATATATCTTTTTCAACAGTTATGAGGCATGGGAATTTAATTTCCTGAATTTCAACTGTTTCAGCCATATCCATTTCAACAGTTATTGACCTATCATTTATTTTAACAATCTTTCTTACATTAGAAACATGAGGAATTCCAAGATATTCTGCCATTTCTGCTCCTACTTGAGCTGTATCCCCATCTGTTGTTTGTTTGCCACAAATTATAAGGTCAGGATTTCCTGTCATTTTAACACCTTGAGATAATGTATATGAGGTAGCTAGCACATCAGCTCCTGCAAATTTTCTATCTGATAATAAAGTACCTTCATCTGCTCCCATCATAAAGGCTTCTTTTATAATTTCCTCGGATTGAGGCGGTCCCATAGTTATTACACTTACTTCTCCACCCATATCTACTCTTATTCTAAATGCAGATTCTAATGCATATAGGTCATAGGGATTCATCTTTGATTCTACTCCATCTCTCTTTAACACTCCTGTAACTGGATCTACTTCAACTTTATTTGTTCCTGGTACTTGTTTAATACAAACTAAAATTTTCATAATTGCTCCTCCATTTCAAATTAAATTATTATGTGGTAAGTTGTCAGACCAATAATCGAAAAATAAACTAATTCCTTTATAATGTAAATAATGCTGCTCCAAAGTAAGTAATAAGCCCTAAAACAACTACATAAGCTAAACAAAATTTTAAAGTAGCATTAAGTATTTTCCCTTCTGTTACCTGTATTCCTGTAGCTGCAGTAGCAACTGCTATACTTTGAGAAGATATCATTTTACCAGCTGTAGCACCTCCCGTATTTGATGATGCAAGCCAATATGGACTCATACTAAGTGAGTTTGCTACCTCTATTTGAAGACCACCAAAAAAAACGTTTGCAGAAGTGTCCCTACCTGTTACAAAAGTTCCTAATGCTCCTACTATTGGTGCAATAAATGGATAAAAGTTTCCTGTTATCGCAACAAGTACCACAGCAATATATCCAATCATTCCACTGTATCCCATGACCTTTTTTATCCCACCAAGTTAAGATTTTATCTTCACTGGTATGACCATCTTTCCTCTGACATTATATTATCATAATTTTAAAACTATTTCCACAATAGTTATTTTATTAACACACCTTTTTCGCTCTGTTTTTTGCCATTATTGCAAATTTTCTTATTTTATACAATAAAAAAAATAAATATTTTTTTATTGTATACACTTTTACCAATAATTGTTATGATTTTAACAAATTAAAACCCAAACAAGATTAAATCCTATTTGGGTTTTTAATTCATATAAATATTATCTATTAAGCTTTATTAAATTCTTATTTATGAGATTCATATGCTTTCTCATTGATTCAGAAGCCTTATCTGAATTATGTTCTCTAAGAGCATTTAGTATTTCTTCATGGTCATTATCAATATTATCTTTAAGTTGATTATTTATAATATTTTTTCGTGCATCTTTTATGAAAGAATCTATAAGAGATGCTACTGTGTTTAATATACTTAAAATTAAAAAATTTCTTGAAGCTTTAGCTATTGTATAATGAAATTTAGCATCATATTTAACTCTTTCATCCTCGTCTTCGGAAATCTTCATATTATTTGTTAATATTTGTAATCCATTTATTTCTTCATCAGTTATCTTTTTCGCAGCAAGAGCTGCTGTTTCTATTTCAATAACTTTTCTAAGTTCAAATATTTCCTCAACTTTACAATCATTAAGCATAAACATAATTGATAATGGTTCAAACAAGGTATTATCGAAATTTTCTCTTATAAAATTTCCTTCTCCTTGTTTTGACTCAATAAGTCCAATAATTTCAAGGGATCTTAAAGCTTCTCTAATAGAAGCTCTGCTAATACCTAACTGCTCTACTAATTCTCTTTCCGACGGCAATCTATCACCTTTTTTTAAAACCCCATTAGTTATCATACCCTTTATTTGTTCAATTACCTGTTCATAAACCTTTGTGTTCCTAATAGGAGTAAACATTGCTCCGTCTCCTCTCTGATTTTAAGCACTAATTTGATATTCCATTTTTTTGTCATTATATTTATTATAGAGTTTTTAAAAGAACTGGTCAATGTTTATAAATTTATTACTTCATAAATAATACCCTTAGATTTTTCTAAGGGCATTTATTTTAATATCTATCAAATAAATTTTAATAATGAACTCGTATAAGCCAAAACTTTATTTTTTTATCACTCCATCCAAGATCCCAAGGAACTTTATTCCTATCAGTATTATGGCAAGTTACTAAACTATATCCATTAGAATCTGCTCCTGTAACTACAGAAATATGTGTAATATCTCCTTTCTTTTCATATGCTACAAAATCTCCTGGTAAAAGTTTATATGAAGCTTTGTATACTTTTTCATAATTTCCATAGGCAATTACTGAAGCTCTTCCGCTATGTAGCATATATGCTTTAAATCCATCAGCATTAAGCCATGCTCTAGTTGCACCACCACTATCATAATTCCAAGCAGAATTTTTTCTAAATCCGCCACCTTCAAATAAAATCTGTGAAGCAAAATTTGCACAGTCCCCTCCTTGAGGATTATAATCTCTATATTTTTTATTATATTTAAATCCATGATGCTCTTCACTAGCAGCTCCACAATACTGATTAGCATAATATACTGCCTTTAATCTTCTTTCATTTAAAGTTGAAAAATCTCTAGAACTTTGACTCAATATATATTGCTTTATTGAATCGCCCTTTAAATTATCTAAATTAAGCGAATCAGCAAATGGATCTGTATACCATTCCTTAGTAATTATCCAAACTCCATCTCTATTTACAAGCTTTATATAATGATAAGTTCCAATTCTTGAGGTATTTATTATCTCTGGCTGATCCTCATATATATACTTATATTCCGTTGAACATAATACATTAACAGAAAAATTAGTTCCATTTCCTTTAATTGTTCTAATAACGACATTAGGGTTTATATCAGTAAATTTTACTCCTTGTTTTATGCTCCAATTTTCAATATACTTAATTTTCTTTTTTTCATGTTCATATGCCCAAGTCCCATACTTAGTATTAGTATCATAAATAGATTGTATCATTTCGAAATTTTTACTTATTATAGCTTTATTTCTATCATGAAAAACTTGCTCTATAGCTTTTTTTACTTCTGCATCCGAATAGTTGCTAGAAGCATTAACTTTATTACACTTACATAAATATATTAATAAAAATAAAGTTATTAACCAAGATAACTTTATTGTAATGGCCTTATTTATATTGCATCGAGAAAAATTCATAATTTATTCTCCTTTTCGCCTGTGATCTTACTATATAGTATTTCACATAACCTTATATTTTAAAGTGGAAATGTAAACCATAAATATATGATTTATCGATTTAAAAATTTTTATTAAAATACAATAGGTCTACACTAATTAAAATTATTAATTAGTATAGACCTCTATTTTTAATAAACGTTATATTAAGTTGTTATATTTATATGAGTTTTTGTGTCAAAATTCCACTTAAGTTGAGTTTTTCTATTCTCTTCTTTATTTCCTCATTATCTATACTGTAAAGTCCTATTTCTTGCATTCTCTTAAAGTATTCTGCTCCAGCCAATGTATATCTATTTCTTCTTCCTTCCTTAGTAAGTAATTTACAATTAGCATAAGATATAATATCTCCTATAGCTGTGGATTTAGGAAGTATTAAAAGAGGCATCCCTAAAAGATATCTAACTGCGTTGTGACCTGCGAGACTTCCTGTACACATAGCTTCTGTATGACCTACAAATAATCCACTCTTTTCACCTGCACAGAATAAATTATCTATGCCCTTTACTTTCATATCATCGGTTCTTGGAGCTACAGAAAGGTATCTTATAGAATTTCCTTTTCCACCTGCATAAGGATCCATAAATCTTGCATATTCCAATCCCTTTATTTTTCTAAGCTTTTCTAGTGGATAAAAAGGTGTCATAAGTTTAATATGACCTGTATCTAAAAGTATTATATTTTCTGCAAATTCCTTTAAAGCATATTGTTGACAAACTTTTAGTTTTAATTTATCCATATTTATATCTTCTGGTGGTACCTGAAGAACTACTGCACCTTTTTCTTCTATTTCTTTTAAAAGTTCAGGTGCTATACTTTCTTTGCAAAGCTTACAAGAACCACTGAATGCTCCATATACATCCTCTTCTCTTTCTCCTTGTAAATCTTCAACTCCTGCTCTAGAGCTTAAACTTACTCTTGGTCCAAAGGCAGGACATCTTAATATACACATGGAACATCCATTCCCATATCTTAAGCAATTACCCATAGGTCCTGTAGAACCTGTGGTTTCTACAAATACATCTCCCTTTACATAACTTCCATCTGCAAGATATATTCCTAGTATTTTATCTTTTTCTTTTTCTACGTCTACTACTCTAGAAATTAAATGTATTTTTACTCCTATACTTTTTAAGAATGCTCTAACTTCAGGTTCAATCTTGTTTACGTCATAAAGCCATGCATGACCATGACCTGGAAATGTTATATTTTTATGTGTTGCATTTCTATCTGTTATGTTTATTAAATCTCCTGCTCCTAGATTAATAAGTTCTTCAGCTGCTGTATATCTTCCATTATTCCTCATTATGCCACCAACATTGCCAAGACCTACAAGCATATCTGTTTTTTCATATAACTCTACTTCTGCTCCTGCTTTTCTAGCACTTATTGCAGCTGCACATCCTGACCAGCCACCGCCAATTATTATAACCTTCATAATAATTTTCTACCCTCCAAAATATTTCTAGGATCTATTTGAAGTTTACATGACCTTTCAATATTAAAATACTTATTTTTAGTGCTACAACTTCCACATACTCCTTCTCCACAGCACATTTTTGCATTGTTACAGCAAGAAAAATCTATTGTTTCTCCAATTAAATTTACTACATTATAATTTACAATATCTGCTGCTGATGAATGAACGAGTCCTACATTTTCATTCTTTATGATATCTAATATTATATTTTTAAATTCAGATGTTAATTGACCATTTTCATTTATAACATTACACTGTATAAGTTCTGCATTGTAAAAATTTAGATACTCTTCTATAAATACACCTTCAAAAGGTTTACTATCTAATATAACATATACCTTGTTTCCTGAAGTATAAAGCTTTTTAAGAATTGGTATAATTGGGGCCTGCCCTATTCCCCTTGCTACTATTATGGCAGTTCCATCCTTTAATTTAGATAAATTTTTAAGTCCCAATACACCATTAAAAAGTGGTCCCTTTAAAAGCAGCTTTTCTCCTTCCTTAGTATCATTTAAGGCTTTACTTTTTACTCCCTTTATTTCTACTACAACTTTTATCTTATTTTCTTCAGTGTTGGATTCCATAATAGATATGGGTGTGGAATAGAAATGTTCATTTTGAGGATTCCGGAGCATCACAAAGGTTCCTGGAGCACTTAAATCTTTGGCCATTTTATGACTTACATCTAACGTAAATTCAACTAAATCATTATATATCATTCTTTTATTTAACAATGTACATTCTATTTCTTTTCTTCCTTCCTTAGCTTTACTACCATTCCATACAAATTCCTGATATATACATACACCTTTCCAATTAATGCAGTCACAAAATGTCTCTCCTCTTAACTGAGAGCACAATATACATTCTCCGCTTTCTGCCAAATGACAAGGACAATATTCTGTACCTGCATCAATACAATCTCTTACTTCATAGTTCACCCACATATCCTCCTAAAATTAATAGGCCTCACTATTAATTTATCTATTTTATAAATTTTTGTTACTAAAATTTATAAAATAAAAGAAGGTATTTTTCTCTTCTTAGTTAAGACTTATGTCTGTCGAATATAACCCTTGTAATTATTAGATATATTATAAGATTTCCAGGGGTATTTAATAGTCCAAAAATTCCCCAAAGCCAATAATACTTTTCTCCTCTTTTTTTAGCATCCTTAAATACCCAGAATCCTTGTAAAATAAGGATAGGAATTGCTATAATTAGTACTGTTAAATGTACCTTGTTATATATCATATGTTATTCCCCCTTGTCTTAGTTAAAGCTATAGGAATTATAATAAAAGGCGCTGCTAATATCATGAATATCTGTAAGCATATTATAAAATTAATACTTACAATCATTGTAATCATAACTAATAAAGTCATTATAACAGTGGATAAGATTAAGAAATATATGGTTTCCTTTTTAGTTATTTTAGTCTCTCTTTTTTCTATGGCTTCATTAATAATTGATTCTAAAGATAAATTTAAATGATTTACTTCCTCTATGCTGTCCATATACTTCTTCATATTTTCCAAATTATTTATATATACATCATCTTCCTTAGATTTATCATAAGATGTTACTTTTTCCTTATAAAAGTTATCTATATTTGAATTAAAATCCTTTTTCATTTATAATTCCCCTTTCCTTCATCTTTGCGAGTATAGAATTAACTGCAGAGTGAAGTCTAGATCGCACAGTTCCTACAGGACAATTCATTATTTGAGCTATTTCATCATATTTATAATTATAATAATGCTTAAGTATAAATACAGTTCTTTTATCGTAAGAAAGCTCACTTAAAATTTTAAATACTTCTTTCAACTGCACATTATCTATAACTTTCATATCTACACTTTTTCCTTGAAATATTAACTCTTCATTCAAAGGCAGCATATCTTTATTTTTTCTTAAATAATCTCTATATGAATTAGTAGCTATGGTTATAAGCCATGTTGAAAACCTTGCTTGAGGTTTAAATTTTTTTAAGTTTATAATAGCTTTTAACAAAGTTTCTTGTACAATATCCTTTGCAAGCTCCTCATTACCAATAAGCTTTATTACATATCCCGCAAGTATTTGATAATTATCATTGATTAAAATAGTTAAAGCATTTTTATCTCCATCTTTTGCATTCTTTAGTAAGTCCTTTTCTTCCATGGCGTTTTCACCTACTCAATTTATGTTAATAATTAAATTAATTTTTCTGGTATAAATCTTTTTGATATTACTTTAATCAAAATATAGTCTATAACAAATATAATAGTTCCTATAAGTATAAGAAGAGTATTATTAAGTAAAAATAATCCTGTAACTTGCCCTACAACTAATAATATTATAGGAAGAACTATTAATCCACTTTGTTGCTGCGCCTCTTGAAAAGTCTTAGATTTTGCAGAAACAAGTACTGTAAAGCTTAATCCTAGTATCGTTAAAGCTGGCGCAACATATATAATTAAAATTATCCATTTTACATTTGGAAATATAATTTCACTTAAATAAATCACTCCGCCTATATTTATTATAATTCCAAATATAATAAATGAAATTAATGTAGTTATAAATGATAATATAAACACTCCTATAACCTTTGAAATAAATATTTTTTCTATAGAAATAGGTGTATATAATAGAGTTTCCATTGTTTTATGCTCTTTTTCACCTACAAAACTACTTGCTCCAATTATATTTGATGACATAATTGGAATTATTAAAAATAAACTTGGGAAGAAATAATTCACACCTGTCTTTAGCACTAATTCAGGTATAGAAAAGTTACTATATTCAATTGGCAATTTCTCTATTATGCTATCTAAGCCATTTATTTGTCCTATTCCCTTAGATGAAAAATAGATAGATATAAGCATTATAGCTGGCACTATTATAACAAATACCAAAGGCACTATAAGCATTGGCAGAAATATTTGTTTGGAGCTAGTTATCTCCTTTAAATCCTTTTGAATAATACTCTTGCAAAGCTTATTCATTTTTTTCACTCCTAACATAATTAAAATATAACTCTTCTAAACTTATCTTTTCCCTTTGAACTTCATATATTTTTCCACCTTTATTTAAAATGCCATAAATCACCTCTGATATTTCTTCATCAGAATTTACTACTTTTTTATAAATTCCACTTGCTATCTGTATTATTCCCAGTTCTTCATGAATATCTTTTCCCTTTATTATAATGTTATTTTTATAGTTAAGCTTTTTAGTTAATTCTTCAAAGGTACCATATCCTAACATCTTCCCCTTGTTTACAAATCCATAGAAATTGCATATTTCCTCTGCATACTTTAATTGATGAGTACATAATAATACTGTTACTTTATTTTCTTTTGATAATTCCTTGATAAGTTTTGTCACATTTGAAGCATTTTCTGGATCTAATCCTGAAGTTGGTTCATCTAAGAATAAAACTTTAGGTTCATGTATAAGAGCTATAGCAAGTGAAACCCTCTTTTTCATACCTGTACTATATTCTTTAACCTTTTTACTCATATTTTCATAAAGCTCTAATCTCTTTAAAAGTTTTATACTTCTTTCTTTAATTATACTTTCCTTTATTCCATACATACTTCCAAAGAACATTAGATTTTCTAAAGCAGTTAAATTTTCATAACAAGCAGCACTTTCAGTCATAACTCCACATATTTTATGTATCTCTAAAGATTCTTTAAGTATATCTAGCCCAAGTATTTTTCCATTTCCAAGGCTTGGTTTAAGTATTCCATTTAATATTCTTACAGTTGTTGTCTTTCCTGAACCATTTGGGCCTAAAAAACCCATTATTTCTCCTTCAGGTAAAACAAAACTTATATCATTTAGAGCATTATATTTACCATCATAACTTTTAGTTAAATGCTCAGCCTCTATTCCATTCATATTTATCACTCCTTCACCAATTAAACGTAAATACTCTCAAAAAGTTCATAAAAAAATCAGGGGAATTTCTATACAAATTTCCCTGACTATATTTTAAAAAAGAGCTATATGAAGTTTACTCACGGTATTAAGTATTTCATTACTATTTAATTTATTTTCCGTATAATCCGTATAAATGCTTCTGCCTGTCTTTAGATGTTCAAGCCAAGCCTCAAGTAAGCTTACATATATTTGATTAATATAATAAAGATTACTTAAAATACCCACGTCTCCCCTACCAGCTGCAAATGTTTCATATCTTACTGCATAATTTTGAGTGCATCTTATATCCTCGCTATTAATCCATTTAATTAATTTAGGATAACCATCAAAATCTATAATTAAAGAATTATTATATATATCATCTCCGCTTAATATTATTTCTTTTAATTCTTGTTTTGTAAATTGATGATTAGGTTTTATTAATCTATGAGCCATTATCTCGCAAATATATACTTCTTTTGTATTAATAGAATCAGATAGAGTTGTATCTATATTACGCTTATTTATAATTATTTCATTATTTTTTAACCAAATTTTCGCTTCTTCATGTTTTTCAAATATCATATCTAGTTCAGTATTACATTTATCAAAACACTTTTGTGGATACCAATTTCCGTCCTTTTTTAACCTGTAACCCATGCATTCTTGAGTTAATTCTTTATAGGCTTCTATAGTAAAGAACATGCATATCCCCCCCAAGCCTTTTATTATACTTTATATGATTAATATACTATATTTTGTGCTTAATTAATTTTATTATACTATGCAATTTTAAATTACAATATCGTACAATATTTTTAATTTTAAATACATTATCACTTGGAATTAATATAAATAAAAATCCTAAGCTCATATAAATACTAAGCTTAGGATTGTAATTATTTTGCTTCTACACTTCTGACTCTATTAAATTTTTTACCATAAATACCAGCTGCATAAGATACTTCTTCCTGTTCTTCTATTTCATCTAAGACCTTCATACCTTTTTTCATATATATATATCCTGTGATTGCTGAAATCATATCGGATATAGGATAAGAAATCCATACTCCAAGTACTCCAAATATTCTTACACATACTAAAACCACAGGTATAAATATTAACAGCTGTCTAAAAATGGATAATACTAGGGATATTTTTGACTCTTCTATAGCTTGATAATAATAAATTGCAGTAAAATAAACTCCTACAATTGGGAATATGGATATCATAATTCTAAATGCTCCTACAGCATTATTTAAAATATCCTGCTCCTTCACAAAGCAACTTATTATTCCATTTGCAAATATCATCATAATTGTCCACATTACTAAAGTTGTCATATGTGCTATTTTAGATGCTTTTTTTACAACTTCTTTTACTCTTTCATAATTTTTTGCACCATAGTTAAAAGCTACTATAGGTTGCATTGCAGATGTTATCCCAAGCATAGTTATATACATAAACATAGACACCTTGGATATAACACCTATTATAATTATGGCTGAATCTCCATAATCCGCTAGTGTGTTGTTTAAAATTACTGAAACTACTGCATCAGATATTTCTATTATAAATGTTGAAAATCCTACTGCTACTATTGTTGCTATAATATCTTTATTTAAATTGAATTTTATAGAAATCTTGTAGTCTTCTTTAATCTTTGAAAAATTATAATATGCATAAATAGCCGAAACTATTTGGGAGAGGACTGTTGCAATAGCTGCTCCCTTGATTCCTAGAGGAAATACCATAACTAGCATAGTATCCAATATTACATTGCATAAAGCTCCTATTGATGTGGCTATAAGATTTGCCCTTGCGTTTCCCAGTGATGTAAGCATATATCCTATGATAACTGTGAAACATTGAAATACTCCACCAAAAATTACTATACTTATATAATCCTTAGCATAAGGAAAAATATTATTTGTAGTACCAAGTTTAATTAATATAGAATCCATAAATAAATATATAAAAATTGTAAGTGATATAATAATGATTAACATTAATGTTAAAGCATTACCTAATATATATTTCAATTTATCCTTATTACCTTCCCCTAAGCTTCTTGCTACTGCAGTAGATGCTCCTACCGCAATTAAAAGTCCTAGAGAAATCATAAAACGTTGTACTGGGAACGCTATACTTAAAGCTCCTATAGCCTCAGCTCCTATAGCTCTACCCACAAATAGAGTATCCACCATATTGTAAAGCTCTGCAACGAATAAGGATATTATGGCTGGTATGGCAAACTTTATAAGAACTTTATTTACATTTCCTAGTGCAAAAGTGTTTGTTTCCTTTGAAATAGCTTTTGTATTAATTGCCATAATTTCCACCTTCTTTTCCTTTTCGTTAATAAATGATTATTTAATTGTCTTTAAGATTTTAATAAATTCCCACAACCCTTCGTTATTGTTAATACAATGTAAAATTTCTATAAAAATAATTCCGTTTTTTATTGAAATGCATATTTTTATATTGTATAATCTTTTTGTAATTTAAATTAACACGCTTATTTTATATTTTTTATTTAAGTACTTTTTAAGTACTTTTTTCTTTTTTATTTATTCTAATCACGCTTATATTTATATTATATTGTAAATTTTGTTTATTTTCATCCACTTAAGTGCTTAATACTAAGTACTATTTTGCTTACTTAGGCTTTTCTTGTTTTGTCTAAATAAACACAAAAAGCATCTTATTACAGATGCTTTTGTACTTTTTTGAGCATTATAAGTATAGCTCCATACCCTTGTACCTTTGGCACAAGATTATATATTGTACTTTTCTTTGCAAATCTTAAAGATATTTTAGGGAAAGCTGCATTATCCATTACATCTCTTTCTTCATCATTTATACGACTAGGCTTGCCTAAACTCACCCAATAATCATATGCAGATCCTACTCTTTCGTTGATTTCGTATTCAGTCAAAGTATAATCATAAAAAAGATTTACTATATTAAGAGAAAATTTTCTTTCTGCTGTCCTCTTAATTCCTCTTCTTTTTAATATACTTTCAACTTCTATAAGTTTATCAATATCCTCTCCATAACTATGCAGAAGTATTTGAATATCTTCTCCTTTTTTTGTTACTATACACCCTTCACCATTATATATTATATAATCTCCCATTCTTGAAAGAAAATAATATGCATAATATGAAGGTTTTTTAATTCCATCTTGGGTTATAAGACCATTATCTCCAAAGAAAAGCTCATTAGAAATTTTATCTGTAGGGCTTATGCTATCAAAAGCCTTAAAATATACATTATTTCCTGTTATAGAATTATGTATTATATAAGGTATCATATAGCAAGTATCATAAGTCATGTTGTTTATAGGTTCTTTTATATCATAATCAACTAGTTCAAAATAATTCCCAATAAGTTCCTTGATTTTAATTTCATAGTCTTCATTTAAATTTCTTTTTATAAATACCTTCCATTTAGAAAGCTCATAATCTCCAAGTTCATCTCTAAAGTAAGATATAAAGCTATCTAAAAGACTTATAAGAAAATCCTCTTTTAAATTTCCATCTATTATGATGAAAGGTCTTAAATTAATAGATAGCAAAAATTCTATAATTTTTTTTACTTGATACCAATTAAAAAAATCCTTATTATTTAATAGTACTCCAGCTTCTTCAGTAAAAAGTTCAAATATCATTGCATATTTAAATTCTATGTCCTTTTGGATATTTATCAAAAATTGTCTTTGTCTTTCTTTTAAAAGTTCTTTTGCTTTTCCAACACTTATTATCTCTCTAAAGGAATGATTAAATTCTTCTCCATCTATGGCTGCATCTATATTTAATTTTATTATTTTATTTTCATAGTTAAACCTATCATAATCTTCAAGGTAAGTGCTAAGATATTCTAATGCATTTTTCACATCTAAAACTTCATATTTCTTCATAGACTCTAAAACATCATCATTTACTTTATGCTTTTTCCTGTACTGCATAGGTGTACACTTATAATGTCTTTTAAAGTGCTTATTGAAGTATCTTATATGAGAAAATCCTAGTTCCTCAGATATCTCAGAAATACTCTTATCTGTATCTAAAAGTAACTTTACAGATTCCTCAACTCTTGTTAAATTTAAAAAGTCTTGAAAACTATATCCAACTGTATTTTTAATTTCGTGTGATAAATAATAGGAACTTAAAAACTCCTTCTTTGCTATATCTTGAAGACTTATCTTATTTTTATAGTTATTATATATATATCTTACTATTCTATCATATCTTTCAAATTGTTCTTCATTTTCTTTTAAATCTTCCTTTTCATAAATTAACTGATGAAAATTATTAATAAGATGATATAATAACTCAACTAGTGTATCTTCAATAAAATCTTCATATTTATCTTGTTTTTGTATAACTTCACAAATAATTATAGATAAGTACTTTCTTAATTGATAATATTTTTCCTCTTCTTGTGCTCCTTCATCTGAAGAATTTGTATAAAATGCAATGTTTCTTATATCATTAATATACTTTTCAAAAAAGTTGGGATCTATTCTAAACATTAAAACTTCATTATATACCTCACTTTTTATACTATGAGATTCATCGCAATTTATAATTTCAATTTCTCCTTCTTCTACTTCATAGGTTCCAGATTCTATAGAAACCTTTATATTACCCTTAAGTACAAATAATATCTCTATAGAGTCATGCCAATGTATAGGATATTCTTCAATATTTACTTTAGATACCTTTAAAGGTAGTTCAGGTAAATATTCAATATATTCTCTTCTCATTAATATGTTTCTCCCCTTATTATTAAATGTTAGTTTAATATTTATTAAGATTTATATTTATATTATATCTTATTTTTGTTTATATTTTTCGTTTGTGATGGTTTATATTTTAAAATATTTAGTTTACAGTTAATTGTATATACATAATTTATATTATGTATACTAAACTTATGAGAAAAAGATACCATAACTATACAATTGACTCTTTCATTATATTTGTATAACCTTTTATGCTATTGCTAATAATAGTTTTGAAAATATATTATATTTGATAGGAGTGATATTATGTACAAAACAGATAGTATAAAAGTTAATGCTAATTCTAAGAAAACACCTATTGAACAACATGACACTGCCGCTTGGGCAAATATAGAGTATTTAAAACCTGTATCTCAAGTATCAATACCTAGTGATACTGAAGTGTTTAATGCTAAGGAATGGGTAGATTCAAATCAAAAATAAAATGTCTTTTAAAAAAGGATGCCTTATTTTTATCAAGGCACCCTTTTTTATTTACTTTAAAGCATTTCTGATAACTTTTTATATAATTGATATTTTTCTCTTGCTTGTTTTTCAGAGTCTGCAAAAAGTTTTTCTGCTTTATCTGGAAATATATTTATAAGTGATGTATATCTAATTTCTCCTCTTATAAAGTCTTGATATGATTCTTCTGGTTCTTTGGATTCTAATATAAATGGATTTTTACCTTCTTCTTTAAGCATTGGATTATATCTATATAAGTGCCAATATCCTGATGTCACTGCTTTCTTTTCTTCTGCTATACTACTTCCCATACCAGCCTTTATTCCATGGTTTATACATGGAGCATAAGCTATAATTAAAGATGGTCCATCATATTCTTCTGCTTCCTTTATTACTTTTAATGTTTGATTCATGTTAGCACCCATAGATATTTGAGCTACATATACATTTCCATAAGTCATTGCCATCAATCCTAAATCTTTCTTTCTTGTTTCCTTACCTGCAGCTGCAAGCTTTGCTACAGCACCAGGACGTGATGATTTTGACATTTGACCTCCAGTATTAGAGTATACTTCTGTATCTAAAACTAAAATATTTACATCTTCTCCTGTGGATAATACCTGGTCAACTCCTCCATAGCCTATATCATAAGCCCATCCATCTCCTCCTATTATCCATTGAGACTTTTTAATTAGATAATCTTTTTTCTCAGCTATTTCCTTTAATGTTTTATTTTCAGCTAAATCACAAACTCCAAGTTCCTTTATTATTTTTTCAGAAATTTCTTTAGATTTTTCTCCATTATTTATATATTGAAGCCATTCTTCAAAGCATTTTTTTAGATTTTCTCCTATATTTTGTATTACTGCTTCCTGCATAAGCCCAGCTAATCTTTCTCTTATATGCTTAATTCCTAAATACATTCCAAATCCATATTCAGCATTATCTTCAAATAGTGAATTACCCCAAGCCGGTCCATAGCCTTTATGATTGGTTGTATATGGTACTGATGGTGCACTTCCACCCCAAATTGATGAGCATCCAGTTGCATTGGCAATCATCATTCTATCACCATATAACTGAGTTATAAGTCTAACATAAGGTGTTTCTCCGCATCCTGGACATGCTCCATTAAATTCTAGTAATGGCTTTTTAAATTGACTACCTTTTACTGTATAAGCATCCATTACATCTTCTTTTTCTTGTATATTTGACTTATCGTATAATGAAGAAGCAAATTCCCAATTAGTTTCTTCCATTTCTATTTCCTGCTCTGCTGGTTTCATTATTAAAGCCTTACCTGGTGCTGGGCATATATCTGCACAGTTTCCACATCCTGTACAATCTAGTGGTGCAACTTGAATTCTATATTGATAATTTTCTAATCCTTTTCCTATTGCCTTCTTTGCCTTAAAGGTATCTGGTGCTTCTTTCAAGTCTTCCTCAGTAAGTAAGAATGGTCTTACTGTAGCATGAGGACATATATATGCACATTGGTTACATTGTATACATTTATCAATTTGCCACTCTGGCACCATTACTGCTATTCCTCTCTTTTCATAAGCAGTAGTTCCAAGTGGAAATGAGCCATCTTCCATTCCAACGAAAGCACTTACTGGTAGGTCATCACCTTCTTGTCTTGCCATTGGAATTTGAATATTTTTAACAAATTCAGGTATATCTTTTTGTTCTCCTGTGTGTTGTTTTATTTCTATATTTCTCCATGAATCTGGTACAGCTACTTTTATAAGTCCTTTAATTCCTTCATCTACTGCTGACTGATTCATTGTAACAATTTTTTCACCTTTTCTACCATAAAGCTTTTGTATAGAATCCTTAAGATAATTTACAGCATCCTCCACTGGTATTACATTTGCGAGCTTGAAGAATGCAGCTTGCATTACCATATTAATTCTTCCGCCAAGCCCTATGCTTCTAGCAATACCTATTGCATCAATTGTGTAGAAATCAATGTTATTTTCTGCCACATATCTTTTTAAGTAGCTTGGTAATTTTTCATCTAATTCTTCTTCTTTCCATGCACAATTTAGTACAAAAACTCCACCCTTTTTCAATCCCTTTAATAAATCATAATTATATATAAAGGATTTGTTATGACATGCAACATAATCTGAATTATATACCAAGTATGGAGATTTTATAGGTTTCTTTCCAAATCTCAAGTGAGATACAGTGGTTCCTCCTGATTTTTTACTATCATATGAAAAATATGCTTGAGCATATAAATTAGTCTTATCTCCTATAATCTTAACCGCACTCTTGTTTGCTCCAACAGTTCCATCTGAACCAAGTCCCCAGAATTTACAGCTTATAGTTCCTTCTGGAGTAGTATCTATTGCTCCTACCTCTGGAAGAGATGTGTTGGTTATATCATCATTTATTCCAATAGTAAAGTGATCTTTAGGATTATTTTCTTTTAAATTATTAAATACTGCAATTATTTGTGATGGTGTAGTATCCTTTGATCCTAATCCATATCTTCCTCCAACAACTACAGGTTTTTTATCCTTTGAGTAAAATACATTTGAAATATCTAAGTATAGTGGCTCAGCTAAGGCTCCTGGCTCCTTTGTTCTATCTAGTACAGCTATTTTTTCTACTGTTTCTGGTAGAACTTTTAAGAAATAATTTTCGCAAAATGGTCTGTATAAGTGTACTTTTATTGCTCCTACTTTTTCTCCCTTGTCTAACAAATAATCTACAGTTTCTTCTATAGTGTCACATACCGAACCCATTGCCACTATAACATATTTTGCATCCTTTGCTCCATAATAATCAAATGGATGATATTCTCTACCAGTTATCTTCTTTATTTCCTGCATATAATTTTCTACTATATCAGGTACAGCCTGATAAAATTTATTTGAAACTTCTCTTCCTTGGAAATATATATCTGGGTTTTCAGCTGTTCCTCTTAAACTAGGTCGTTGAGGATTTAATGATTTATTTCTAAATTCATTAATTGCATTATAATCTACAATTTTAGCTACATCTTCATAATCTATAACTTCAATTTTTTGATATTCATGAGATGTTCTAAATCCATCAAAAAAGTGCATAAAAGGCAAGCTTGCTTTTATTGCTGCTAAATGAGAAACAAATCCTAAGTCCATTGCCTCTTGAACATTTGAAGATGCAATCATTGCAACACCTGTTTGCCTACAAGCCATTACGTCCTGATGATCTCCAAATATGGATAGTGCATGAGTTGCTATAGCTCTTGCACTTACATGAAATACTCCAGGTAACAATTCTCCCGCTATCTTATAAAGATTTGGTATCATAAGTAATAATCCTTGAGATGCTGTATATGTAGTTGTTAAAGCTCCTGCTGCTAGAGATCCATGAACTGAACCTGCTGCACCTGCTTCAGATTGCATCTCAACTACCCTAACTTGTTGGCCAAATATATTTTTTTTACCTTCAGCAGACCATTCGTCAACACCTTCTGCCATAGGAGTTGATGGAGTAATTGGATATACTGCAGCAACTTCTGTAAAAGCATAGGATGCATAAGCTGCTGCTTGATTTCCATCCATTGTTTTAGTCTTTGCCATTTCTTTTTCCTCCTTAATAGTAAATATAAGTTTTACATAAGTTATTATTAGACTAACAATTGCATTTTATGTATTATAAGATTTCTATTTTATATAATAAAACCTATGAACAAATTAAAAATGCTCATAGGTTTTTTCTTATTTTATATATGATATTTAAAAAATCAAATATTATATTACATTATAATCACTTATTTCTTTAATCCTGTTCCAGTAAGTGGTACAACTATTTTTAAATTCTTATTTATATTGCCTTTGAAATATTTCTTTACTCCTGCTAAGGTAGCTGCTGAAGTATATTCTACGTATATTCCCATATGAGATAATATCTCCTTTGCCTCTTTTACATCATCATCTGATACCGTTATAATATCTCCTTTGCTTTCTTTTATCCCTTCAATAATTTCATCAATTCTCATAGGAGTACCTATTGCTATTCCTTCTGCTAAAGTTTCCTTTGGAGATGTATTTTCTAAATTATTGTACTTATTATAAATAGGGGCACAATTTTCACTTTGTATGGCAATAAGCTTAGGAAGTTTTCCTATCTCCTTAAATCCATAATAAGCGCCTAAAAACATAGTACCATTTCCTGTGGGCACAAATAAATAATCTGGTATTCCTATTTCATCATATATTTCATATGCCATGGATTTAGTTCCTTCAAAAAATAATGGGTTATATACATGAGATGCATAGTAATATTTTTCAGCTGCTGTTTTTATAGCTCTTGAAGTATCATCCCTTATACCAGGAACCTTTACTATATTTGCACCATAAGCTTCTATTTGCTTTATTTTGCCTTGTGAAGTGTTTTCAGGAAGGTATATATTACATTTTATTCCTGCAGCTGCTGCATAAGCCGCAATAGCTGCTCCTGCATTTCCTGATGAATCCTCTACTATTTCTTCTATTCTCATTTCCTTCATTTTATTTACTAAAGTTATAGCTCCCCTGTCCTTAAATGAGCCTGAGGGCATTAAATAATCCATTTTTAGCAATATGTTTATTTCATATATATTTCTTTTTACAATTGGAGTTTTTACTTCTCCCAAAGATATGTTTATTTCTACTTTTTCTTCTGCATTTTTTTTAATGTTAAACAATCCTCCGCAGTCACATTTATATTTAAGTGTATTTAATGGATATTCTTTTTCACATTTAGCACATATAAATTTCATTTTATTTCCCCCCCATTTTAAATTTTTTTAATTGATAATATAAATTTATAACTGATTATTTCCCATTATTATGGCAACTATGCAATTATATTGTACAACCTTCGAAATATTTTAACAATTATTATTTTTCCTCTTTTGCATTTCTAATATCACTATATGAGCTTAAAAAAAGGTTCTATATGTTTTAAATAAAAAAATATATATATGCTTTATACTTCTAAAACATGCACAATTTACTGTTTAAAATCATATTTTTAATTATTAATAGTTTTATTATAATAGGAGGCTTTTATGATAGTTCAATTGGGTGCACTTCACTACATCTATCTTATCCTAATTCTTTTAATATTCCTATTTATGATTCTAAAAAAAGATATTACCTTAATTTGTATTGCAGGTATATTTGCTATTGGATTTATAGCTACAGGTTCCTTTGCATCTTCTATAGCAGGAATATTTAACAGCTTTGTATATGCTGTAGAACAACTGCTTGATATAATTTTGGTAATAGCCGCGATTACAGCGATGGGAACAATACTTACAAAAACAGGAATAAACGAAGCTATGGCTTATCCTTTTACAAAACTAATGAAAACACCTGCATTGGCCTACTGGATAATAGGTCTGTTCATGATGATAATGTCCCTATTCTTTTGGCCTTCTCCTGCTGTGGCTCTCATTGGAGCAATACTTGTTCCTGCCGCAGTTAAAGCAGGTCTGCCTGCCATTGGAGCTGCTATAGCAATGAATATTTTTGGTCATGGCGTTGCGCTTTCTGGAGATTTTGTAATACAGGGTGCCCCTAAGTTAACTGCTGGTGGTGCAGGTATTCCAGTTGGAAGTGTAATATCTGCATCTGTTCCATTAGTAATATTTATGGGCGTTTTAACAACTATACTTTCTTTTGTATTTTTAAGAAGAGATATGAAAAATGGAACCTTAGTATTAACAGAAGAGGACTTTAAGCATACTGAAAAAGAAGATATGGAATTTGAAAAATTATTAACACCAAACACTAAAAAGATGTTTGCTGTGTTCGTTAGTATTATGTTTGCACTTGATATTTATCTTATGTATAAGCTTAATTTACAGGGTGGCGATGCTAGTGCCTTGATAGGTGGTACTTCAATGGTAATTATGACTATAATCACCATATATGTTGTCAAAAAAGATGCATCTTCTCATATAATATCTTATATAGTTGAAGGTTTATTATTTGGATTTAAAGTATTTGGTCCTGTCATTCCTATTGCAGCTTTCTTTTATTTAGGTGATGCAGGATTTGTTAAAATATTTGGTGAAGTTTTACCTAAGACTTCAACAGGCCTAGTGAATGATTTAGGACTAGCATTAGCAAATACTGTTCCTGTTAATGCTCCAGTTGGAGCTGTAACATTAACCTCGGTAGGTATAATTACTGGACTTGATGGTTCTGGGTTCTCTGGAATATCTTTAGCAGGTTCTGTAGCTAAGATATTTGGTACTGCACTAGGTAAAAGCACTGCTACTTTAACTGCTTTAGGTCAATTAGGTGCAATATGGGTTGGTGGAGGAACTATAATTCCTTGGGCACTCCTACCTGCTGCTGCAATATGTAAAATAGATCCATTTGAGCTTGCAAGAAGAAATTTGAAACCTGTTGCTATAGGACTTATAGCAACCACAATATTTGCAATGTTCCTACTATGAGTAAAACTTTGAGTCCTCTAATTATTAGTTAAAAAATGCTAAGAACTAGGCCTTGTAAACATTTTATTTTATTAAAATTTAAACTGTACCTAGTTCTTAGCTATTTATTTTTTAGTTATATAAATTATTTATTCCACTCTTTCAATTTATCTTTAAATATATCTCCTAATGTAAATCCCTCAGCTTTATCATTGTATTTTTCTAAATCCTCTTCCATATTAGTTGATGCTGATTTTATGCTTAGAGATATTCTTTTATCCTCACTTGATATTTCCAGCACTTTAACCTTTACTGTATCTCCAATTTTCAATACGTCTGAAGGCTTAAGTATTCTATCATCTGAAATCTCACTAATATGCACAAGACCTTCTACTCCATCTAATACTTCTACAAATGCTCCAAAGTCCATAAACTTTACTACTGTTCCTTGTACTATATCTCCTACTTTAAGCCTATTTAATACTTCATTCCATGGGTCAGATTTTATATCCTTTAAACCTAATGAAATTCTTTCTTTTTCCTTGTCAAAGTCCAACACATATACTTCTACAGTGTCTCCTACTGAAACTACCTGTGATGGATCATTAACTCTTTTCCAAGATAAATCAGAAAGATGTATTAATCCTTGTATTCCTCCTAGTTCTACAAAAGCTCCAAATTTTACAAGTTTAACTACTTTACCTGTTCTTTTCTCACCTTTTTGAAGTGAATTTAATAATTCTTTCTTTTCCTGCTCTCTTTTTTCCATTTGAACTTCCTTTGCAGAAGCTACAACTTTTCCCTTGTGTTTATCAAATTCTATTAATCTAACTTCTAATTCCTTATTATTATACAAATTTAGATCTTCTACATAATTCATAGACAATTGAGATGCTGGTATAAAACATCTTATATCACTTATGTAACCTATAAGTCCTCCTTTTACTACTTCTTTTGTTCTTATATTAAATGTATATTTATTTTTAAATTTCTCTTCTAGGTTATTCCATGATTTTATAACATCAGCGCTTTTCTTTGAAAGTAATACATTACCTTCTCCATCATTCAGCTTAAGTATAGATACGTATATTTCATCATCAGGTTTAATTACTTCTTTTAAATTTATCTCTTCATTGGATACTTCATTTCTAGGTATTATTCCATCTGACATATATCCTATATTCACCAAAACTTCATCATTGGTAACGGAAATCACCTTGCCCTTTACTATATCACCTTCTTTGAGCTTCTTCATTGATCTCTCTATTTCACACATCATGTCTTTCATAGAAATATCATCATTATGTTTTTCCATAAAAATTCACTCTCCTTAATTGTAAGTCGATTAATTATTTTTAAATGAATATTAAATATATTATACCAAAGTTTATTTTTTCAATATAGTATAAAGATTTAAAAATATTTATACTTAAAATTTTATTGTTAACATTTACATTAACTTTTTTTAACTTTAACTTAATATGCCATTAAAAATTTAATAGTAATATATAAATATAAAATTAATACTACATAAAAGGAGATGATTATATGGTTAAATTAAATATATGTATTGATATTGATGGAACTATTACTGATCCCTACTATTTTTTAGAAAAAGCTAATTTATATTTTAAAACTACTATAACTAAAGAACAGGTTGTTGATTATAGAACAAGTAAAGTATTTAATGTAACAGAGACAGACTATATAAAATTTTATGAAGAAAACAAAATACTTCTCCATTCAAATCAGGAACTTAGATCTGATGCACTAGAAATTATATCCATTCTTTATGAATATCATAATATTCATTTTGTTACAGCTCGTGATAAGTCACTTGAACTTCTAACTCACTCATACATTTACAGAAATAATTTACCCTGCGATAGCATTCATGTAATAGGAACACCCCACAAAGGTGAAGTTGCCAATAATTTAAAGTGTGATATATTTATTGAGGATAGTTATGATAACGCTTTGGAGCTTTCCAATCTCGGTTTTAAAGTCTTACTTATAGATACTAACTATAATAGACACCCTTTAAATAATAATATCACAAGAGTATTTGACTGGTATGACATATATTATGAAGTTAATAAATATGCAATTACAAAGGAAGCTATTTAATATATTTTTATAGCTTCCTTTTCATAGTTATTATTTTTCTAAAACTTTATTTAATATATTTATCTTTTTAAGCCATCCTGTTTTATAATCATTTCCAGCCACTAACGTATCATTATATATTATTTTATCCTTATTTAATACGCATATTCTTCCTACACTATCTCCTTTATTTATACCAGCTTTTATCTCCTTTGGTATTATAACTTTTGCCTCAAAATTGTCTCCATTTTTTATTGGAAGAACTATATCATTTTTACATTGTAACTTTATTTTTGGATCTGTCTTAGGGCCATGTGATATAATATCACCTTTGCTAAATAATTTTTTGTAATCAAAATTTTTTTCAACATAATCATATATTTTTATAGTTTCCTTCCATCTTTCTGGAGCATTAAAAACTACTATTACAATTTCATGACCTTTAAAATCTGCAGAAGTAACAAGGCATTTCCCTGCCTGACCTGTATAGCCAGTTTTCACTCCATCCGCAGAAGGCATAAGCCAAAGTATTTTATTTATGTTATTATAACTTCTGCTAAATCCATATGCTTTTCCATCTACTTCTTTTGATCTTACAATTCTATTGAATATGTCACTTTTTTTAGCTTCCGAAGTTATTAATGCCATATCATAAGCCGTAGTATAATGTTCTTCATTATCTAAACCATGAGGAGAATAAAAATGTGTATCTATTAATCCTAAATTTAAAGCATATTCATTCATAACTTTAGCAAATTCCTCTACACTTCCACTTATGCCTTCAGCTATAGCAATAGCTGCATCATTTCCCGATCTAAGCATTAATCCATATATAAGCTCTAATAAACTTATTTTTTCTCCTTTTCGATATCCTACAGTAGAGCCTCGTATACTCGCTGATCTTTGAGATATTTCAATTTTTTTATCTAAATCCCCATATTTTAATGCCACTAAAGCTGTCAATATTTTAGTGGTGCTTGCCATAGGCATTATAATTTCCGAATTGTTTTCTACAAGTACTGACTTTGAATTTACATCTAAAGCTATGTATGCTCGTGCATTTATTGATAGATTCTCAGCTTTATCTACCTTTTGAGCTCTTACCGTGCTTATATTTGATAAAATTAAAATTATACTTAGAAAAGTCCCTATTAATTTCGTAACAAACTTTTTATTATCTTTCATTTTTATCACCTCGCTTTTTTTTATTTTGCCTCTAAAGTTCCGTTTTAATTCTTTTAAAATTAATTTTATAATGCATAATAATCATCTATATGGTTAAAATAAAAATTAACGAAGGAGGATTTAGTAATATTATGAAATTATTCATTATTTTTCTTATAGTTCTTTTATTATTTATTCCAATACCTTTAAAAATATATGTATGTTATGAGAATAATAAAATTATTATAAAATTTTATAAAGTTACCCTCTATCCTTCTAAACATTTAAAAGATATGTCTAAAGTCTATTCTAAAGCTAAAGAAAAAAATAAACTTACTACTGATTTTAAAAAAATCTTTGATAAACATACTATTCAAGAAATATTTCATCGCCTTTGCAAAAGCAAATTAAAGCCTAGGTTAAAATTAGACTTTAATATAGATTATGGCTTTGAAGATGCTGCCTTAACAGGATTAAGCTACGGGATCTTAAATTCAATCTTTGCTCCATTACAACATATATTATGCTCATTTTTTAAAGTTAAAAAGCTTCAGTTTAATGCTTTACCAGATTTTAATGGCAGTAAATTAAATTTGGAAATTAAAAGTATAATTTCTATAAGTATAGCTCAAATTATTAATATGTCTTTTATAATAGGATTCATACTATTTAAAGCCTATAAAAAGCATAAATATGTACATAAAACAAAAGGAAAGTTTAAGGAGGCTTAATTATGGAAAATCATCCAATTGATAATCTTATGAAGACAACAATGGAAAATATAAAAAGCATGATAGATGTAAATACAATAGTTGGTGATGCAGTAGAAACCAAAGATGGGTCTTTGATAATTCCTATATCTAGAGTTTCATTTGGATTTGCCTGTGGTGGAAGCGAATTAGAAAAATGTGAACCTAAAGTTAGAGAAAATTCTAAGTATCCCTTTGGTGGGGGATCTGGCGCAGGAGTTAGTGTAAAACCAGTAGCATTTTTAGTAGCAAAGGGAACTTCATTAAGAATGTTATCAATTTCACCTGATAATCCTTATGATAAAGTATTAGATAACATCCCTCATATTATAGAGCTATTAAAAGGTTTTAGAAAAAATTCTGATACAGAAGATGATGTTAATATTGGTAAATCAGAAGATGATAAAAGTGACACTTTCTAAATAATATTTGCAAAAAATTCCAGCTCAATTTACTATATTGAGCTGGCCGCTTCTTCATTTCCTTCTTCTTTAAATTCATCTAATATTTGTTCTAAACTTGGAAGTTCTTTTAAACTTTCAAGACCAAAATGCTTTAAAAACTCTTCAGTGGTCCCATATAATATAGGTTTTCCTGGAACCTCTAATCTTCCACATTCTTTTATTAATTTTTTTTCTACTAAAGTTTGTATTGCTCTATCACTTTTTACTCCTCTTATTTCATCTATATCAATTCTTGTAATTGGTTGTTTATAAGATACTATAGCTAAGGTTTCTAATGCTGCTTGTGATAAAGATTGTCTTACATTTGTCTTTAAAAGCTTTTGAACATAGTTACTATTTTCTTCCTTAGTTACTAACTGAAGATTATTTTCTAATTGAATTAATTTTATACCTCTATTGTCTTTTTCAAATTCATCTTTCATGTTATTTAATATTCCTCTTGTATAATCAATATCACATTCAATTATACTGCTTATTTCTTTTATGTTTAACGGTTCTCCACTCATAAATAGTAAAGATTCTATAATAGATTTGTATCTATCCTTAATCGATGCATCTATTAAATCTATTTGATTAATGTCTTTTTTATTCACCTTCGTCAATCCTTTCCAAATAAATTTCTTTAAAGTTACCTTCCTGTATTATCCTTAATCTTCTCAATTTTATAAGCTCTAAAAGAGCTAAAAATGTAACTACTACCTCTATTTTTTCGTTACAACTGTCTGCCAAATTAGAGAAAACTGCTTTTTTGTTCTTATGCATTAATTCAGAAATAAACATCATTTTATCCTCTATTCTATAGTTATCTACATGAATTTCACGTGGGATAAAATTTACATTTATTTTACTATTATAGCTTCTCATAATTTCAATATATAAATTATACAATTCTAGCATAGTAATGTTATTTAATATATTTTCTTCTTTTATTTCTTTTATTTCTATTATTTCTGGCTTTTTACTAAACATTACTCCCATATGATTAATTTTATTTTTAAAAAATTCAGATGCAGCTTTAAATTTCTTATATTCTATAAGTTTATTTATTAATATTTTTTCAGTGTCTTCTTCTAAATCCATTGCAGATTCATCTTTCTTTTCCTTAGGAAGAAGTTCCTTTGACTTTATTTCAAGCAATGTAGCAGCTATAACTATAAACTCCGAAGTAATTTCTAAATCCATTTCTTTCATTTTACTTATGTACTCTAAATACTGCGTAGTTATATCAGATATTCTAACATTATATATTTCCATTTCATTTTTCTTTATAAGATGTAATAATAAATCAAAGGGTCCTTCAAAGTTAGAAATCTTTATATTTAATGCCATTTAATATCTCTCCTAATATAATATTGTTAAATCACTTCTATCCTTTATATTATAATGAAATACTAATACTTTGTCTATTTTTTAAAATTGTACACTAAACATATAAATTTTAATAAAAGTTTTATTTTTTCTAATGATTTTACTCCTTTATCTTTTAAAGTATTGATTTTTTCTCTGAAATAGTATACTTTAAATAAAAAAGTAAAGAATTAATGTAAAACATTATATTGTAAATAAATGAAAGCAGAGGAATGTAAATGAATATAAAAATAAATATACCTAAAAATCCTGCTTTAGCAATAAAAATGTTAGTTGATGCGGGATTTGAAGCAGGTGTTGTGGGTGGATGTACCCGTGATGCTATTATGGGTGAAATACCTCATGATTGGGATATATGCACATCTGCTACACCAGATGAAATTCAATCAGTATTCAAAGACTTTAAACAACTTACTATGGGATTAAAACATGGTACAGTTGTTATAATTATGGATAATGAAGAAATTGAAATTACCACTTACAGAATAGATGGTGAATACTCTGATGGTCGCAGACCAAATAATGTATATTTTACAAAAAATTTAATAGAAGATTTAAGTCGCAGAGACTACACTCAAAACTCTATCTTTTTTAATGAATTTCAGGGAATTATAGATCCTTTCAATGGGGTATCTGATATTGAACATAAAATTATTAGATGTGTAGGGAATGCAAATAAAAGATTACAAGAAGATGCCTTAAGAATTTTAAGAGGCATTAGATTTGCATCTAAGCTAGGATTTAAAATTGAAGAATCTACAAAGACAGCAATGCTTAAAAATAAAGAACTTTTAAAAAATGTTTCTAAGGAACGTATTGCAGTAGAATTCGTTAAAATGCTTCAAGGTAAAAATGCACTTAATACACTTGATGAATTTAAAGAAATTATAACATATATTATTCCAGAAACAAAAGCTATGATTGGATTCCAGCAACACAATCCTTACCATATCTATGATGTTTGGAAGCATACACTTGTTGCAGTTAATAATGTTGAAGGATTAGTATTAAGATTGACTATGTTTTTCCATGACATTGGAAAGCCAAGCTGCTATACTATTGACAAACAAAAAATTGGTCACTTTTATGGTCATGCAGATGCTTCTGCCAAAATTACATCTGAAATCTTTAAAAAAATGAAAATAACAAGCGCAGAAGGAGTTACTGCAGCTGACTTGAAAGATGTTATAGAATTAATTAAATATCATGATATTATGATTGAACCAAGAAAACAAAGCGTAAAAAAAATGTTATCAAGATTAGATGGTAATGCAGTACAATTTTACCGACTGCTTTCAGTAAAAAGAGCTGATGCCTTAGCTCAAGCTTCTAATAAATTAATAAATCGCTTAAAAGAAATTGATACCATTGAAACAATTTTAGATGAAGTACTTGCAGAAAATCATTGTATAACGTTAAAAGACTTAGCTATCACTGGTAAAGATTTAATTGCTCTCGGCATTCCAGCTGGTAAAAGAATTGGGGAACTATTGAATCAATTACTTGAAGATGTAATTGATGAAAAGTTACCAAATGAAAAAGAAATATTATTATCAGAAATACAAAAATATCTAAATTTATCATAAGTATTATATAAATAATTAAGCTATGTTAAGAATATAAACTTTTATCTCTTAACATAGCTTATGATACTATACAGATTTATCAAATAAACTTTTAAAATTAAACTTTAAATTGTCTAAAAAATTTGATTTTTGGATATCTCTATCACAATATATCTTAACTTTACCTGATAATTTACCATCTACATATACTTCACAGTGACCAATTACTTCACCCTTATTATAACGTTTCTTCTCCATATTTACTAAACATTTCTTTTCTATTTTAGTATTAGTTCCTCTTTCTAAAGTAATATTTAAATCCTCTAAAGCTTTAGCCATAAAGAATTTATCTTCACTCTTACCTATTTTTATTTTTTCTATATCTTTATCCTTTTCTAGAACCTTTTTAGATTCAAATTTAGAAAATCCAAAATTCATAAGCATACTTGCGTCTCTATTTCTTACTTTAAAGGTTGGAGCACCCATTATGACTGCAAGAACCCTTACTCCATCTCTAACTGCTGTAGTAGAGATGCAATACTTAGCTTCGTTTGTAAACCCGGTTTTAAGTCCATCACAGCCTTTAAAAAATCTTACTAACTTATTATGATTTACAAGTCCTATAGGTGATTTTCTACCTTCAGATATAGTTTCCATGTATGTACCTGTATATTTTAACACTGTAGGATGTTTTAAAAGTTCTCTTGACATAAGTGAAATATCAAATGCTGTAGTTACATGCCCTGGTACTGAAAGTCCAGAACAATTTTTAAAGGTTGTATCTTTCATACCTAATTCTTGTGCTCTATCATTCATAAGTTTTACAAATGCTTCTTCGCTTCCAGATAAATATTCTGCCATAGCTGTTGCCGCATCATTACCTGAAGCAATAGCTATACCCTTTAATATTTCCTCTACAGTTCTGACTTCACCTGTATCTAAAAGCATGCTGCTATTCCCATTTTTACCTTTCATCTTTGCATTTTCACTAACAGTCATCTTATCTGAAAGCTTAATTTTACCAGAATCTACTGCTTCCATTGCTAAAAGCATAGTCATTACTTTAGTTACTGAAGCTGGAGCTAACTTTTCATGAGAATTTTTTTCATACAGTATCTTACCTGAATTTGGTTCCATAAGTAGTGCAGAGCTTGCTTCAACTTGAATTCCTCCTTCTTCTTGTGCCTTAGCCTTTACAGGAGAAATTGATACGCAACTAAAAACAAGTGTTCCTATTAAAATTTTACTTATTACTTTTTTATTAATTTTTTTCATATTTAATACTCCTCCTTCCTTTCAATAGTATTTTCTCCTGGCTTTCAAAAATTTATCCATTTAAATAAATAATCTAATTTTTAACAAAATGTTGAATGTTTGTTAAAAATCATTGAACGTCATACCATATAATGGTATAATATGTAATATAAGGAGGGAGATTAAAATGATTAATAAACCAAAATACCACACTAAAAATTTCAGATTCACAAAATTTTTAATCACCGTGTTTTTTACCTTTTCAATTATTTTTTCCTTTTCTTCTATAGCTTTGGCAAGTAATACAGGTAGCTATAATGAAGGTTTTCAATTTGGAAAAGAATATAAGAATAAGGTTATACAAAATGTAGAAAGTATGAAAAACGCAGCCAAATTAAAAAATATTAATTTTTCCAATGTTTACGAAAACGTTTCCACTACTGAAAAACTTTATAAAGAAATATTACCTGAAAAGTTAGAATGGATTAAAGGAGTATCTACTAGTACAGGCATCCCTTACAACGATATTTTACTATTTAACACATTTGATAAGAACATAGTAGGTTTTGAAGGTGAATGTACCACAATGCTTGCTCAAGGTAAATCCTTAAAAGATGGCAAGGGTACTATGATTATGAAAAATCGTGACCAAGGTGCAACTGCACTTTGTGAAGTAACAGTTCAAGCTTCCTCTGATCATCCAAGTGATGCAATATATGCAGCTGCAAATATAGACATACCTCAAGTATCAAAAACTTATAAGTTTGTAGGTAATAGAACTGCTGGTCGTTGGGGACTTGGTATGGGCATTAATGAGTATCAGGTAATTGTTTCTGACAATGATGCTCCATCAAGAGATTATCTAGATTTTGAAGCAGGATTACATGACAATGATATGATTAGACTTATTCTTGAAAGAGCAAAAACTGCTAGAGAAGGTGTAGAAATAGCGACAAAATTAGTAGAAAAATACGGACAAGCCTGGAATGGAATCATGTTTGAAATCGGAGACCCAAATGAGCTATGGGTAGTAGAAGTAACTGGCCATAGATGGGCTGCAAAAAAATATGTTAATACTGTTTCTGCAAGATCTAATCAGTATCAGATAGAAGATGACTATGATTTATGTTCACCAGATCTGGTAAGCTTTGCAGTCAAACAGGGCTGGGTAGATGAAAATGCTAAAAAAATTAACTTTAAAAAAGTTTATAATGTTTTAGAAGGCTATCCATCAGATAATGATTTAAGCAAAAGAACTCCTATAGAAAAGATGTATACCACAGAAATGCGTTATCAAAGAGCTTTATCCATTATGAAAGATAACTTTGGTAAAATTACAATGGATACAATGATGACTGCTGCTCGTGATCACTATGATACCTATACTTTGCCAAGTGGAAAAGTTATCAATACAAATCAAGTTCCTTTTTATAGTACAGAATATGCGCAATGGGAAGATCATGAATTTGTAAAACAGTTTCCAAAGGAAGATATAGTTAACTCAAATTTATATATTCGTGGTGCATGCAGCCATGATTTAGGTTGGGGCCGTACTGTTGCTTCAGGACTTCTTGTTGCAAGACCAGATGTACCTAATGAATTAGGTTTAATGTTACATTCATTTTCACCACCATGTAGCTCAGTTTATGTTCCATTTTATGTTGGTATAGATAAAGTACATCCTGACTTTGAAACACCAAAGGCTGCATCTTTATTTCAACAGATAGATACAAGAACCTTCGGTTTCTACTCTCTTTATCATGATGCTATACGTTCAAAATTCGCCCCTTATGAAAAAACTACATTTGAAGAGCTTCCTGAAATTGAAAAACAATATATGGAACTAAATAAGAAAGATACAAAAAAAGCCAGTGACCTTTTAAATAGCTATATAATGAATAAATGTAGTGATGCCTTAACGCTGGCTAATGAAGTTCAAGATGAAATAACTAAAATATCTGTAGATAAAAATGGGTGGACTCCAAGAAAAGAAAAGTGATGGTTTATTTAAATGGCAATTTAATAGACTATCATAGCAAAGTAGCTTTATTAGATGAAAAATCTCCTTCATATCTTCAAACAAAGTTTGTATTTGATTAGCTGGATATAATGTAGATATGAATAAAAATTCTCAAGGTCAATTAATTGTTATCATAACAAATAAATAAACACAAAATATTATAGAGAGTATTACATGTTAGTGTAATACTCTCTATAATATTATCTTACTATATCGTATATAAGTGGAATTATATCTTCATATTCATTACTTATAACATAATTATTTAATATGTCTTTTTTAGCCTTCTCTGCCTTATTTATATCATTAGCATGTATATATGCTAAAATGTCACCTTTATTTACTTTATCTCCTCTTTTTTTATTTAAAACTATTCCAACAGAAAGATCTATTAAATCTTCCTTAGTAGCTCTTCCAGCACCTAGCTCCATAGCTATAATTCCTATACTTTCTGCATGTATCTTATTTACATACCCATCTTCTTTACTTTCTACAGGAATTATAAACTCTGATTTAGGGAGCTTTTCTGTATCGTCTATACAAGAAGGTTCTGAACCTTGAGCAATTACAAACTCTTTAAGCTTATTTAATGCTTTGCCACTTTCAATAGTATCCATAAGCATTTTTCTTGCTTCCTCATCACTGCTAGCTTCTCCTGCTAAAATTACCATTTGAGCTCCCAGTGTCAAACATAACTCCAATAAATCCTTTGGACCGTTCCCCTTTAATGTATCTATAGCTTCTTTAACTTCCAAAGCATTTCCTATTGCAAATCCTAGCGGTTGATCCATATCTGAAATTATAGCTATTACCTGTCTTCCTACATGATGACCTATATCAACCATTTCTTGTGCAAGCTTATGTGCATCTTCTTTAGTTTTCATGAAGGCTCCTTCTCCAACTTTAACATCTAGTACTATTGCATCTGCACCTGAAGCAATTTTTTTACTCATTATACTGGATGCTATTAGAGATATATTATCTACAGTGGCTGTAACATCTCTTAATGCATAGAGTTTCTTATCTGCCGGAGCCAAGTTACCTGTTTGGCCTCCTACTACAAGTTTTATATTGTTTACGTTTTCTATAAACTTTTCTTCACTCATCTCTACTGAAAATCCTTTAAAAGCCTCTAATTTATCAATAGTCCCCCCTGTATGTCCAAGGCCCCTTCCAGACATTTTAGCTACTGGTATTCCAAGTGCTGCTACCATAGGCCCAAGTACTAGTGTAGTGGTATCCCCTACCCCTCCTGTACTATGCTTATCTACTTTTATTCCATGTATTTTAGATAAGTCTAAAATATCACCTGATCCTGCCATAGCCATAGTTAAGTCTGCAGTCTCTCTTTTACTCATCTTTTGAAAAAATATAGCCATAAGTAACGCAGATGCTTGATAATCTGGTATATTACCCTTAGTATAATTTTGTATAAAATATTCTATTTCTTCCTTAGCAAGCTCATTCCCATTTCTTTTTTTAAGTATAATATCATACATTCTCATACATATCACCTCATGTTAATTAATAGTTAGTAGTTAATAATTAAGAGTTAGAAAGGATTTTTTCTGAAATTCCAGAAAAAATCCTACCTAAATCATCAATTATTAACTATAAATTTTTAACTATTTGTTTTACTAAGTTTACAAACTTAGCCATTGCTTTATTTGCTGTTTCTACTACTTTTGCATGATCTAATGGTTCTAAATTATCAGCTATAGCCATATCAGTTATACATGAAATCCCAAGCACTTTCATTCCCATATGATTTGCTGCTATTACTTCTGGTGCTGTAGACATTCCCACTGCATCTCCACCTAATATTCTAAGCATTTTAAGTTCTGCTGGTGTTTCATAAGTTGGTCCTGAAACCGCAGCGTATACTCCCTTTTGAACCTTTATATTTAGTTTTGTTGCAGATTCTAGGGCAAGTTTTACTAAATCTCTGTTGTATGCACTAGACATATCTGGAAATCTTGGTCCTAATTCTTCAAAATTTCTTCCTATAAGTGGATTAGTGCCCATAAAGTTTATATGATCTGTAATTATCATTAGGTCTCCTGGTTCAAACTCTGGATTCATTCCACCTGCTGCATTTGAAACTAATATATTTTCTACACCTAAAGCTTTCATTACCCTTACCCCAAATACTACTTGATCCATAGCGTATCCTTCATAGTAATGAAACCTTCCATTAAAGGCTATTACCTTTTTACTTTCTAATTCTCCAATAATTAACTCTCCCTTATGTCCTGCAACTGTAGATACAGGAAATCCAGGAATCTCCTCATATTTTATTACTTTTTTATTTTCTATATCATTTACTATACTTCCAAGTCCAGTTCCCAGTATTATTGCTGTATCGAATTTGCTATTATCTATACTTTGTATATATTTCTTTCCATTTTCTATCTTTTGCAGTAGATTTTCCATTTTTGTCACTACTCCTTGTAATTACATTTTTTCTACAATGCTTGTAATAAGCTTAGTAAAGGTATCTTTAACTTTATTAGAAGTTTCTATTACTTCTTCATGATTTAATGGTTGATCTAATATTCCTGATGCCATATTTGTAATACATGAAATACCAAGAACTTTAAGTCCTGCATGCTTTGCAACTATTACTTCAGGCACTGTAGACATACCAACTGCATCTCCACCTATTATTCTTATCATTTTTACTTCAGCTGGTGTTTCATAAGTTGGCCCTGGCATCATAACATAAACTCCTTTTTGAACATTTATATTATAAGTTTTTGCAACTTTTTCTGATAAATTAATTAAATCCTTATCATAAGGCATACTCATATCAGGAAATCGTGGCCCAATTTGTTCTTCATTTTTTCCTATTAAAGGGTTATTAAGTACAAAATTTATATGATCTTCAATAATCATTAAATCTCCTGGATTAAAGTTTGTATTTACTCCTCCTGCTGCATTTGTAACAACTAAAGTTTTTATGCCTAAAAACTTCATTATATGTATAGGAAGAGCAATTATTTCCATAGGATGACCTTCATAATAATGAATTCTTCCCTGCATCATTACTACATCTTTCCCACTTAATTTACCAAACACATATTGTCCAGCGTGACCTGCTACAGTGGATTTAGGCATATTCGGTATATCCTCATATTTCACTATAACTTTATTTTCTACTTTTTCCGCTAAATCTCCCAAGCCTGATCCAAGAATTATACCTATCTCAGGAGAGATATTTATTTTTGATTTTACAAAATTTACGCTTTCTATTACCTTTTCTAAGTTCATACAATGTCCTCCTTTTATGCCCTAGGATGTGCTTTTTTATACACTTCTGCAATTTTGCTTTTCCTAGATATACTTGAATATATTTGAGTTGCAGCCATATCTTTATGCCCTAAAAGTTCTTGAACAGATTTTATATCTGCTCCATTTTGTAAAAGATGGACTGCAAAAGAATGCCTTAATGTGTAAGAAGTTATTTCTTTATTTATTCCTGCTATTTTTGCATATTGTTTTATTATCTTCCAAAAACCTTGCCTTGTCATTTTAGTACTTTGTAAATTTAGAAATAAATAATCTAAATTATATATATTAAGCAAATTTCTTATTTTAAGATAATTATTAATACAATCTACTGCATAACTTCCTACTGGTATTATTCTTTCTTTATTTTTGCTTCCCCTACATTTTATATACGATAATTTAAGATTAACATCAAAAGTTGTTATATTTAAAAGTTCAGTAACCTTTACTCCAGTTGCATACATTACCTCAAGCATAGCTTTATCTCTTATGCCCTTTTCTGTTGTTAAGTCTGGAGCATTAAGAAGCTTATTAACTTCTTCTACCGTAAGTATTTGGGGCATATTACGTTCTATTTTAGGTATTTCATAATTTATAACAGGGTCTTCATTTATAATCCCTTGCTTGTTTAGGTATTTATAAAAATTTCTTATAGCAATTATGTTTCTTACAATAGATGAATTAGCCTTTTTATTTTTATGAAGTTCTTTGACAAAAGCCATTATACTTATTTCATCCACAACTTTTAAATCCTCATCCCTAAATAAAAGAAATTTTAAAAATCTATCTATATCTCTTTTATATGCATCTAAAGTATTCTTACTCATATTTTTACTCTTTAAATAATTAATATACCTTAATAGAAATTCATCCATGTTTTTTCTTCTCCTATGTATCTATATAATATATTACTTCCACAAAACGATGAAAAATCCTCTAATACTTTAAAAATTCCTGAAATATATATATATAATTATATAATACGTCAATATTTCTATTAATAATATTGTATACCAAAACACTATTATCATAAACTGCTACTTTATCAATAAAGTAATAAAAAAATATATCTAAAATAAAAGGAAAAATTTCTCCAAAGAATAACAGTATTAAAAAACACTTTATTATTTTTACTACTAGGGATTCTTCTAAAACTCTTATATTCATAATTTCTCCTCCCAGCATGTCCCATATCACTTATAAATATATTTTTATATAATTATTTTTAATATATTAGGAATTATATAAGCTTCCACAAAGAACCCAATAAACATTACAGCTATTATAGCCAAAAATGAACAAGAATAGCTTAACATCTTAATCCATATATTTTCTTTTACCCTTCTATCAATTCTTTCTTTAAGAAAATTAAGAGAAAATTCCATAGCAAGCACTGATGCAATTATCATGCAAGGTATATATATTATATTTTGAACAATAACTCCAAATATTGCAATACCTATTCCCTTTAATCCTACTGAATTAATTATAAAACTTATTGTAAATCCTAATGTATATCCCTTTACAATTCCAATTATAAGTATCACAGGGATTCCTACCATAGTCATTCCTAATAACCATATAAATATTACAAATGGAATATTACTTCTTATAGTATTTAAAAATACTCCTTTATAATTTAAGCTTTCTGAACTCAAATATTCAGTAAAATTTTGAAAATAACTTATTAAATCTGTTTTATATATATCTCCCATATATTTTACTGTATATACTCCAAGTACCATTCCTGTAAATATACATATTAAACTTATAACATAAAGCCAAAAATTTTCTTTTATATGATCATTTAAGCCCAAAACAAAATTATTTCTGCTCATATATTTTCCCCCTTGTTATTCACCTCTTAATATTTATGAATAAAGTGCTGAAAATATACTAATATACATCTAGAAATTCATTTCAAATAAAAACTCCGTAAAAATTACGGAGTTTTTATTAAACCATTATTTTAAGCATTATTTTAAGCATTATTTGATGCTCTATTTTTAAGTCTTAACTTATCAGCAACCATAGCAATAAATTCACTATTTGTAGGCTTGCCCTTGTCATTGTGTATAGTATAGCCAAATATTCTATTTATGGTATCTACTTGCCCTCTAGACCAAGCTACTTCAATAGCATGCCTTATAGCTCTTTCCACCCTGCTTGCAGTTGTATTAAACTTCTTAGCAATAGATGGATATAATTCCTTAGTGACTGCTGAGAGAAGTTCCATATCATTTACAACCATTGTGATTGCTTCTCTTAAATACATGTACCCTTTTATATGCGCAGGAACCCCTATTTCATGAATTATATTTGTGATTTCTGCTTCTAAGTCCATAGGCTCATTTTTATTAACCCTTACTTCAACATTTTCTGATATTGGAACACTTTTTTTCACTTCATCGCTTGATATTGTGTTATTAAACATCTGTCTTATTCTCTTAGTAAATACATCCATATCAAATGGTTTTACTACATAATAATCTGCTCCTAATGTAATTGCTCTTTGAGTAATTTTATCTTGTCCTACTGCAGATAAGACTATTATTCTAGGCATAGGATCTATATTCATTCCGTTTAGTCTCTCTAGAACTCCTAATCCATCTAGATGCGGCATAATAATATCTAAAACAACTAAATCAGGCTTTTTTTCCTCAATTAATTTTAAAGCCTCTAGACCATCCTTAGCTATACCAACTACCACAATATCTCTTTGGTTTAATAAATAATCGTTTAAAATGTTACAAAACTCTTTGTTATCATCTGCAATAACTACATTAATTTTTGAATCTACCATAAACCTACTCCCCTTTTCAAATTAATTCCCATATCTTAACAAATAATAAATTCGACAAAAGATAGAGAATTCCTTCTAAATAAAAAAATATTTTATCAAAACTATAATAGAATAGACAATATTTTAGTATATTATCTATTCTATTATACTAAGTATTTATTAAATTGTTAATTGTTATATTTAATTATGTCAGCTTCTTTTAGCATCCATTCTATATATATACCATATCCTGTATCTGGTTTATTTATAAGCACATGTGTTACTGCACCGACTATCTTATTATCTTGTATTATAGGACTTCCGCTCATTCCCTGTACTATACCGCCGGTTTTATTTAAAAGTTCCTTATCTGTAACTCTAATTATCATACTTTTAGGTCCTGGTTGACTTTGTGGGAGTAGCTTTTCAATTATAATATCATAAGTTTTAGGTTGGTTTCCTTCTATAGTAGTATATATTTTTGCTGGGCCTTCTTTAATTTCATGTCTTAAAGCTATAGGCATTTTTTTTGCATATTTATTTTTTAACTCTAAATTTGCTTTACCAAAAATACCACATTCGCTATTTCGCATAATTTTTCCAAGAGCTATATCCTCATCAATAAATATTCCTTTTAATTCTCCTGGAGATCTTTTCACTCCTTTTCTTACAGAAACAATTGATGAATTTATTATCTGTCCTGATCCTATTGGAAGTATTGAACCTGTATCAACATCTGTTATCGGATGACCTAATGCTGCGAATATCTTATTATCATCATCATAAAATGTTAAAGTTCCAACTCCCGCTGTAGAGTCTCTTATCCATAATCCAATTTTATATTTCCCATTTATATCTTTAATAGGTTTTATAATCTTTTCTATGATTTTTCCTTGTCTATCTATAATTACATTTAAATCTTTTCCTTCTGCAATATTTACTAAAGATGAAGTTTTTTCGGTCCCTGTAACCTTATCACCATTTATTTCTATAATATTATCCCCAATTTCTATACCTGCTTGTGCTCCCGGGCTTGTGATTTTCCCTTTAGAAGTTTCTACATCTGATAATGCAATTACTAAAACACCTTTTGTTTTAAGTTTTACTCCTACTGGTTGACCTCCTGGATATAGTCTTATTTCCTCTGGTACTGATTTCACTTCTACAGTTTTAACCTTTAATATTCCAAGTAAGCTTACATTTACATTTTTACTTTGACTATTTAATCTGCTTGATGCCTTGACAGTATTTTCTTGAACCAATCTTATTATATTGCTTGATTCAAGTCTTTCTCCTTCTCTTATAAAAATTGTAGTTGGTATGTTGAAAGCTTTATAATAGGCAACCAAAGTAAATAACAGGATGGATAACACAAAACAAAGTGTATATTTAATTTTAAATTTTCTCATCATTATACCTCCTGTCTTTATTTTTATATCTTTAAGTTGCCCAGTTAAAAAATTTATTATGTTATTATTCTTTTGTATATGCAGTTAAGTATTACTTGTTTAAACTAAAATTAATAATTAAAATCAAAAAAAAGGTTACAATAACATTATTTATTGTAACCCTTTTCTTCTTTTATATTCTTTTGATCACATCTCTAGTTTTTTATGATTAGCTAAGGCTATCATTTCTTCAGCATGTCTTAATGTAAGATTTGTTACTTCTGTTCCACCTATCATCCTAGCTATTTCTTCTGATTTTTCCTTATCGCTTAACTTATTTATAGAAGTATATGTTTTATCACTTATAACTTCTTTAGCAACCTGATAATGAACATCAGATATGCAAGCTATTTGTGGAAGATGAGTTACACAAAAAACTTGATGCGTTTTAGAAATACTATACATTTTTTCTCCTACACTTTGTGCAATTCTTCCACTAATTCCAGTATCTATTTCATCAAAGATTACAGATGGAATTTTATCTTTATTCACAAATACTGTTTTTAAAGCTAACATAATTCTGGATAATTCTCCACCTGATACCACTTTTTCTAATGGCTTTAATGGTTCTCCAGGATTAGTTGAAATTAAAAATTTAACTTTGTCCAATCCATTTTCATTAAATTCTTCTTTTAATTCTACAGAAACTTTAAAAGTACTTTTTTCTAAACCTATATAATTTAATTCTTCTTTTATTTTAGCTTGCAAAACATTTGCAAATTCTTCTCTAAGAGAATGTATTTTATATGCTTTTTCTTTAAGTTCTTTTAGTATAATCTCTTTTTTATAATTTAATTCTTCTATTATAGCTTCACTATTTATAAGTTCTTCATATTGCACACTTATCTTATCTCTATAATTTAAAATTTCTTTTATACTATTTCCATATTTCTTTTTTAAACTACCTATTTGAAAAAGTCTACTGTTTATCGTATTTAATTCTTCTTCATCATAATATATAGAATCCTTAATTTCTCTAATATCTCTTATATTTTCTTCTAAATTATAATAAGTTTCCTCTAATGAAATAGATACTTTTTTTATTTTTTCCATATGATTTTCTACAGACTTTAAATCTCTTACTATAGATCCTATGCTATCTATTATAGAAGAAGTATTTTCGTCTCCATCATATAACATTTTATAACTTAATGATAATGACTTATTTATTTTTTCAGAATTAGATAATATATTATATCTTTCTTCTAATTCTTCTTCTTCGTCTGTTTTCAACTTAGCAGCATTTATTTCTTCTAATTGATATTTTAAAAAATCTATTGTCTTTTCTCTTTCTCCATTTTTCCCCGTTAAATCGAATATTTTATTTTCTATTTCATTTAATTCTTCATATGAATTTTTATAGTCATTTAGATATTCTCCCAATGCTTCTTCTCCAAAATAATCTAAGTATGTTATATGATTAGAGTGATCTAATAAGTTTTGATTTTCATGTTGTCCATGTATATCAAGCAAAGTTTCTGTCAGCATTTTAAGTTGAGAAAGAATCATTGACCTTCCATTTACTTTAGCAATACTTTTTCCGGATTGAAATGTTTCTCTACTTATTATTATCCAATCCTCATATTCTATACCTTGTTTTATAAGCTCTTCCTTAGATTTCTCGTTTTCTAAAGTAAATATAGCTTCTACAAAGGTTTTATCTTCTCCTGTTCGTATAAAATCCCTATTAAATTTGCCTCCTAAAACATAATTTATAGCATCGATTAATATAGATTTTCCTGCTCCAGTTTCCCCAGAAAGTACGTTAAAGCCATTATCAAACGATATGCTTAATTCTTCAATTAAAGCAAAGTTTTTAATATTTAACTGAAGAAGCATTTTAATCCTCCTGTTCTAATAACATTTTTTTCATTCTTTGTGTTATAATTGAAGCTTGCTCCTCGGTTCTTGCCATTACAAATATAGTATTGTCTCCTGCTAAAGTACCGGCAATCCCCTGAAAATGTAGTGTATCTATGGCCTCTGCTGCTGCTGAAGCCGAGCCTGACAATGTTTTTATAACCACAAAATTATTTACATTTTCTACACTTGTAACAGTTTGAGTAAATATATTTACAAGCTTATTTGATAGATAATTTTCAGTATGCATGATAGTTGCATATTTATATTTCCCTGAATTTGATAGTACTTTTATTAGTTTCAGTTCCTTTATATCACGAGATACTGTGGCTTGAGTTACATTCATTCCACCTTTTCTAAGTTCTTCTGCTAATTCTTCCTGTGTTTCAATATCTTTGCCTGTAATTAGCTCTAGTATTTTGGCGTGACGAGTTACCTTCATATATTTCACCTTCACATTCTTTCGTTATAAATATAATTTTTTTCTTAAAATACTAAAATAATCTTCTCCATTTAATCTTATAAGCTTACATTTATATGGTGCATTTTCTATTACTATATCATTTATGATACCTAAGTCTACTGGTTCAAGCCCGTCTGCTGCAACATGTATACTGCTTCTTCTACGTTCAGTTATAATTTTTACTTTACTATCTCCATGAAGAACTATACTTCTCATACCTAAAGAATGAGAACAAATAGGTGTTATGCTTATCACATCTAATGTAGGATATATTATAGGCCCACCTGCTGAAAGCGAATAAGCTGTAGATCCTGTTGGAGTTGATATTATAACTCCATCAGATACAAAGGTAGTATAATAGTTGTCATTTACATAAATTTTATATTTTGCTACTCTTCCAATAGCACCTTTAGCTATAACTACATCATTTAATGCATAAAGTATTTTAGCGTCATTAGGGAATTCGATACTGCATTGTATCATCTTTCTATTCTCTAAAGTATAGTTATTATTTAAAATATTTTTTATGGCAAAACTAAAATCTGCACTTTCTACCTCTGCTAAAAAACCTAAATGTCCTATGTTTATTCCTAAAATAGGTATACCATATTTAGAAACATATTTAGATGTATTAAGTATAGTACCATCTCCACCAAGTACAATTACTACATCAAGATATTTGCTCTCTTCATTTTCTAATCCTTTACAATCCTTATATACCTTTATATCTATATTATTATCTTGATTTTTTATCTTTTGTACTATAGAAGCTAATATATTCCCACTAATATCCTTATCTGTATTCACATTAATCCCTATGTTTTTCATCATTTTACCTCATCTAATTCCCCGTGAGATAAACTTACTATCTCTTTTATTTTTTCATCTTTAAAATCAAAAGCTATTTCATGGTCTTTAGTAAAATATATCAAATACTCAATATTGCCTTCAGGTCCTTTTATAGGCGAATAATCTATATCTATAATGTTAAGATCTAACTTTCTTATAAAGGTTACTATTTTAATTATTACTTCTTCATGAGTTGATTTTTCTCTTACTACTCCCTTTTTACCAACTTTATCTCTTCCTGCTTCAAATTGAGGTTTTATTAATGCCATTATAGAACCTTTATCATTTAATAAATTTATTGCTGCAGGAATTATTTTTTCTAGAGATATAAAAGACACATCTATACTTGCAAAATCTGCATATTCTCCTACCTCTTCATAGGTTACATATCTAAAGTTGGTTCTTTCCATGCATACTACCCTTGGATCCACTCTAAGTTTCCAAGCTAACTGCCCATATCCTACATCTATAGAATATACCTTACATGCTCCATTTTGAAGCATACAATCTGTAAACCCACCTGTTGAAGCACCTATGTCTATACATACCTTATCTTTAAGCTCTATGCCAAAGGATTTTATGGCCTTTTCAAGCTTATATCCTCCTCTGCTTACATAGGGCATTTTTTCTCCCTTAAACTCTATATTTGAACTTACTTTTACTTTTTCTCCGCACTTGTCAACTCTTAATCCATCTATAAATATTTCTCCTGCCATTATACTTGCACGTGCTCTTTCTCTTGAAGAAAAGATACCTTCTTCGACTAAAAGTATATCCAGTCTTAATTTGCTTTCCGCCATACCTTACTCCTTTTTAAATAAATTTTATTACCTTTTCTACTATTCCATCGCTATCAATACTACTAGCCTTATAAAAAACATCTATATTACCATGAGGAATAAATTCATCTTTAAATCCTAAATTTATAACCTTAGTAGCTGAATTTATACTTTGAATGTATTCTAACACCAAAGAACCAAATCCCCCTGTAACTATATTATCTTCTATTGTAATAATGCATTTTTTTGTTTTAGAAAATTTACTTAAAAGTTCAATATCTATAGGTTTCACGAATACTGCATTCACAACTCCTATTTTAATTCCCATTTTCAATAGCTTTTCTCTAGCAATTAATGCATTTTGAACCATCTTTCCTACTGCTATTATGCTAATATCTCCTTCATCATACATTGTTTCCCACTTACCATATTTAAATTCAGTTAAAGGGTTTAATTCTAAATCTAAAATATCTCCACCTCTTGGATATCTAATGGCTATGGGGTTATTTTGATTAAATGCCCATTTAAACATAGGCTCCATTTCTTCTACACATTTAGGAGCCATTATAGTCATATTTGGTATATGAGCTAAATAAGATAAATCAAATACTCCTTGATGCGTTTCTCCATCTGCACCTACTATTCCCGCTCTATCAATAGCAAGTACTACTGGAAGCTTTTGAATACATATGTCATGTATTACTTGATCATAAGCTCTTTGAAGAAATGTAGAATATACAGCAAATACTGGTTTTAGCCCTTGAGAGGCCATTCCTGCTGCCATAGTTACTGCATGCTGTTCTGCTATACCTACATCAAAAAATCTTCCTTTATATTTGTCTGCAAATTCCTGAAGTCCTGTCCCATCTCTCATTGCTGCTGTAATTGCTACTATCTTATTATCTTCCTCAGCTAATTTTACCATTGCATTACCAAAAGCTTTAGAATATGATATTCCTCCTGTCACGGCAACTTCTCCACTTTGTAAGTTAAATGGTCCTATGCCGTGAAATTTTCCAGGATTCATTTCAGCAAACTTATATCCTTTACCCTTTTTGGTAATAATATGTATAATCACAGGTCCATTAATTGATTTTGCTTTTTCTAAGATATTACTTACTTCATTTATATTATGTCCATCTATAGGGCCTAAGTATTTTATTCCCATATTTTCAAAGAGCATTCCCGGAACTACCATTTGTTTTATACCATTTTTAACTCTTTCTAAAGTACGAGCCATACCACCACCTATACTAGGTATCTTTTTTAAAATTCCATCTATATCTTGTTTTAATTTATTATACCCAGGATCCATTCTTATTTTACTTAAATATGTAGAAATTCCACCTACATTCTTTCCTATAGACATTTGATTATCATTTAATATTATTATCATCTTAGTTTTACTGTATCCCACATCATTTAACGCTTCAAGAGCCATTCCACCAGTTAAGGCTCCATCACCAATTACAGCAATAACTTCATGTTTTTCTCCTTTTAAATCTCTAGCTCTTGCCATACCTAATGCTGCAGAAATTGAAGTACTACTGTGTCCTGTTTGAAAATGATCATATTCACTTTCTGAGACTTTAGGAAATCCACTAAGTCCACCATATTTTTTCAAAGTTTTAAATGCATTCATTCTTCCACTTAATATTTTATGAACATAGCATTGATGCCCTACGTCCCATATTATTTTATCCTTTTTAAAATTAAATATATTGTACAGGCTTAAAGTAAGTTCTACTACTCCAAGATTTGACGCCAAATGTCCACCAGTCTTAGAAACACTTTCGATCAAAAAGCTTCTTATCTCATGAGCAAAACTATTTAACTCCTCTATAGTCATATTTTTAATATCATTGGGCTCTTTATATTCGTTTAAAATACTTTTCATAATTTATCTATCCTTTTTTATAAAATATATAATCTTAGATACTTTATCTATTACCTTATTACTTTGTTTCATTGCAAAACTTTTTCCTACGGCTTTGCCTCCTATAGTAGCTGCAGCTATAATTGACCCTATAAAAGCTGATATAAGAGCTGCATTTAATTCAGGCAATATTATAATAATTTTTGCCAAAATTAAAGCTCCTATTCCTCCGCTTACTATGCCACATATATCTCCTACTACATCATTACAAAAATTAGATACTTTGTCTGCATTTTTTATAAGCTTTACTGCTATTTTTGCTCCTGGAAGTTTTTTAGCTGCCTTTGCATGGAAAGGTTTTTCTTCAGCTGCAGTAACCGCCACTCCTATTATATCAAATATGACACCTAAGATTATTATAAAAATTAATATAATAAAAGCTACTAATATATTTACATTTCTTAGTAGCACATCAGACAAAAGATTAACACTACCAGATATTAATATAGACCATAATATTATGGTCACTACCCAGCTTGTTTCTTTCTTTTTTTTATTATCTTTTTGGAAATTATTACAATTAACTTTACTGTCAGCATCCAAAACTTATATCCTCCAAAATATGTATATAAAAAAGGTGGCAATAAACTGAGTAAACCTTGCGGCTTAGGTCCAGTAGGATTTCCCATAGGTCAACCTAAATGTCGCCATTTTGGCGGTTTCCCTTTAATTACCTATCTACTTTGTTTCCAAAAGCAGGACTGGATTGCCACTTAGTCCGCACTGCAATCCTCAGCATATCTCTAAGTTGAACAGTCTAGGAGTTTTCCTCAACAGTTAGGTATCTCTCTAGCCTCTTTTGCAGCTTAGGTTTCAGCAAACAAATTCCTTTAATTTTGGCCAAAATTAAATGGTGTCACTGCTTTCCCCCTAAACCACTCAAGGCAGGCTACACTGCACATAGCTCTTCACCACATTGCAGGTTTAATCCATTTTCGTATAAAAGGTATCTAACCTTTTACACAATAAATGGTCTCCGCGAGGGTAGGGTCAGTTCCCGCATGCCGTTGCGGCTGCCCCATCCCCCTTACTCCCAGCACCAACCCATGACTGGGCGTCATAAGCCAGCACAAGGAACTTCATCGATATGCCCTTTGGCGGATTTTTAGCCCCGCCTTCAAAAGATACTTACCCGACTAGAATACTGCACCACCTTTTAAAGGTTACACTATTATAGTTTAGATATATATTTAAAAATCAATTATAAATATCTACGTTAATGCTAACATATTGTATACCTAATATGCTAAAAAGTCAACTTTTTAATATTCCCGTTTTAAAAGAATTACTGTGAGTTTTTCAAGACTTTCTGTATTTTTATCTATTTTGTTTAAAAGCTCTAAACACTCTTCTGTTAATTTCAAACACATCTGTTTAGATTCTTCTAACCCATATAGTTTTACAAAAGTACTCTTATTACTTTCCATATCTTTTTTAGCTGTTTTACCTATCTTATCTGAATCTCCTATTATATCCAATATATCATCCTTTATTTGAAAAGCCAATCCTAATTTTTCTCCAAACTCATTTAATATATTATATTCTTCTTCTGTACTTTCACCTAATATAGCTCCTGCAAGTATGGAAGCTTTTATAAGTGCCCCAGTTTTTTTACTATGAATGTAATGTAACTTGTCTTTAGGTATATCTTCATTTTCACTCAGAATATCTACTGTTTGCCCACCTATCATTCCCTCTACTCCTGAAGCTTCTCCAATAAGAAGTGCTGCTTTTGCCCATTTCTTATCTTCTCTTAATGAAAATTTAAAAAGTATATTTAAAGCTTCATTTAAAAGTCCATCTCCTGCAAGCACAGCTAGAGATTCACCAAATACTTTGTGATTTGTGGGCTTTCCACGTCTTAAATCGTCATTATCCATACATGGCAAGTCATCATGTATAAGTGAATATGTATGAATCATTTCTAAAGCTCCACACACAGGAATTATGTCTTCATAATTATCTTCAAACATATTATATGTAAGTATAGTTAAAATGGGTCTTATTCTTTTTCCTCCAATATTTAAACTATAACTCATAGCTTCATATATTTTTTTATTATAAGAACCTTTATTTTGAAAATAATTTTTGAGCCAAGATTCTATTTCTTCTTTTAACTTATTGATATTCAAAGTTTTCTTCTCCCTCATCCATAAGTATTTTAATTTTACTTTCTGAATCATTTAAAATCTTATAAAGCTTATTACAAATTTTAATACCTTCTTCATATTTTTTCATAGAATCCTCTAGAGATATTTCTCCATTATCCATGCTACTTAATATTTCTTCCAATCTAGTCATTAACCCTTCATAGGTTTCAGCTTTTCTCCCCATAAAATCACTCCTTAAGCTTTTTCTATCTTGAACTTTCCTTTTCCATCTTTTAATATTATATTAGCTTCTGCAAGTGATTGTAGCTTATTTAAAGATGATACTACACTTCCATCAGTTGATTCAATCACAGCAAATCCTTTACTTAATATATTTAATGGATTATGAGCTGAAAGAAGTGCATTAGCTTTAGTTAACTTTTGCTTTTTCAACTCTAAATTAGTTTTAATATTATGCTTTAACGCTTCTTTTAACTTATCTAATTTATGATATTCATTTACTATTGTTCTTTCAGGACTGTTCATTTCTAAATTTCTTTTAAGATTTTCTATGTTATTATATTTGTCTTTTAAAAGCTGCGTTATGAGATTATTCAAGGTATTTTTATAAATTTTTATAGAATTTAATATTTCTTCTTTATTAAATACTGCAATTTCTGCGGCAGCTGAAGGTGTAGGAGCTCTTCTATCACTTACAAAATCAGCAATTGTATAATCGACTTCATGACCAACTCCTGTAATAATAGGTATCTTAGAATTATATATAGCTCTTGCTAAATTTTCATCATTAAATGCCCAAAGTTCTTCAATGGATCCGCCACCTCTTGCAATAATTATTGTATCTATATTCCCCTTTTTATTAAAAGTACTAATTCCTCTTATTACATCCTCACTAGCACCAAGTCCCTGTACTAATGAAGGATATATAACTATTTCACAATTACTATTTCTTCTCTTAGATACATTTATTATATCTCTTACAGCAGCTCCAGTAGGCGATGTTATAACTCCTATTCTCTCCGCAAATTTTGGTATAGGCTTTTTATGTTCAACATCAAATAATCCTTCTAACTCTAGCTTTTTCTTTAACTTTTCAAAGGCTATATATAATTCACCTAATCCTTCAGGTTCAATACTATTACAATAAAGCTGATAAGAGCCATCCTTTTCATATACTGAAATTCTTCCTTTAACTACAACCTTAATTCCATTATCAGGAATAAACTTTAATGTTCTAGTATTACCTTTAAACATTACGCAATTAATCTTACTGTACTCATCTTTTAATGAAAAATACATATGGCCTGAGGAATGAAGTTTAAAATTAGAAATTTCACCACTTATAGCTGCATTATTTAATATGAAGTCATTGTCTATTACTTTTTTTATGTAATTATTTATATCTGAAACTGTTAAAGTTTTTAGATACATTACTTTAATACCTCACATGTATTCTTAATAAGCATTATAGGAGTCATAGAACCAACTCCTCCAGGCACTGGAGTTAAAAAGCCTGCCTTGTGTATTACATTTTCGTAATCTACATCGCCTGTCATTTTTCCATTAACCACAGAAAATCCTACATCTATGATAACTGCACCTTCTTTTATAAAATCTTCTGTAACAAACTTTGGAATACCTACCGCTGCAACCACTATATCAGCTTCCTTGCATACCTTTCTTATATCTTGAGTTTTAGAATGACATATAGTGACAGTAGCATCTTCATTAACTAAAAGTTGAGCTACAGGTTTACCTACAATAGTGCTTCTTCCTAAAACTACTGCATTTTTACCTGAAATATTTATTCCAGTGCTTTTTATAAGTTCTAATATTCCTTGAGCAGTACAAGGAATAAAACATTTTTCTCCCTTATAAAATCTTCCTGCATTTATATCTGTAAGTCCATCTACATCCTTTAAATGACTTATAGAATTTATTATTTTTTCTTCATCTAATTCCTCTGGAAGCGGTAGCTGAAGTATAATCCCATGTATACTGTCTTCTTCATTTAACTCTTTAATTTTTCTCATTACTGACTCTTCTGTTGAATCCTTATCCATTATAAAGCTTTTAAAGACTACTCCAAGCTCTTCACATACCCTGCTTTGATTTTTTAAATAAAATAGAGAACCTTTATCTTCTCCAACCAATACACTTGCAATGCAAGGGGCATTTAATCCATCTGCTACTCTTTCTTTAATAAGGTTTAAAAGCTCTTCTTTAAAACTTAATGCAACTTTTTTCCCGTCTATAGGTACTCCCATTTAAGATAACTCTCCTTTAACTTCTTTTGCTATATTATCAAGCACAGCATTTATATAATTTTTAGACTTATCATCACAATACTTTTTAGTAAGTTCTATAGCTTCGTTTATTGAAACTCTTTCTGGAATATCTTCCTCAAAAAGTATTTCATATGTACACAGTCTAAGTATTGCAAGTTCCACCTTGGAAATTCTATTTATTTTCCATCCTTTTAAATACTTTTTTATTTTTTCATCTAGCATTGTTTCGTTTTCTTGTATGTTTTTCATCATATTTATAACATAGCCCATATCTACCTGATCTAAACTTGTATCTTCTGGATCTTCTTCCATCTTCATTCCCATAAGTTCCATGGTACTATCTTCTTTTTCATTTGACTCTCTTAAATCATCTAATATGGATTTGTAATCTTCACCTTTTATCATTGATTCAAATAACAACTTCATAGTCACTTCTCTACTTTTTTTTCTGTTCATATTGTACCTCCTAAAAATACTTACATAAATATATTTAATAATAATTATTAAACAAAAGCCATGTATTATACATTATTTTATTATACTAAATTATATTTTACATGAAAACACCCTCTGTTTAACAGAGGGTGAAATTTATTCTTCTATTTCTTCAACATTTCCTTCATCCATCTTAGGAATAATAACATTTTGAACATGGATGTTTACAGCATCAACATTAAGACCTGTCATAGCTTCTACTGTTCTCTTAACATTTTCTTGAACCTTTAGCGCTACATCTGGAATTCTAATGCCGTATTCTACTACTACATATAAATCTATAGCAGAGCTTTCTTCACCTACAGTAACCTTTACTCCCTTTGAAAGATTCTTTTTGCCTGTTAGTATTTGAGTTATACCTCCAACCACGGAAGCACTCATACCAACTATACCTTCAATTTCTGTAGTAGCAAGGCCTGCTATAACTCCTACTACCTCATCCGATATCTTAACTATTCCCATATCTATTTCTCTGTTCATGCTTTCTTCCATATTATTACACCTCCTGGTTACTTATCTTTTACACTTTGGCAAAAGTTTAATCTTTAGTACATTATATCAAATACATCCTATTATATCAAACTAATTATTCTCTTACAGAAACTTCTACATTTTTAATTTTAGCTTCATTTAGTACTATAGTTTGGATTTCTCTTAACTGTTTATCAGTAAGTTTTTCATTGCTATTTCCTTTTACTATAACTGTAGCCTTATCTCCATTTAAAAGACATACTGAATTTTCATAACCCTTGGCTTCAAGATTTAATTCTATCTTAGTTTCATAATTATAGGACATAGCTAAAGCTGCATATTGCTCAGCTGTACTATCTTTTTGCTTTTGAGATATGTTCTTATCTTCCATTATGCCCTTTAAGTTTTGCAAAGTTTGTGTAACTTTATTATCACGTGCCATTTTTGCTTCTACAAAGTAATTAGATGTATTTTTAGTATTTTTGTCATTGCTCTTTAATGAAATTGCACTTTTTTCTCCTCCGGATTGAGTGTAAAGTGGATTGTTAAGTTTTGTTGCTAAAACTCCCATACATACTATTAGACCAAGTAAAGTTGTAATGATAATACCTTGTTTTTTATTCATACAAAATTCCCCCCATTTATCTTTTTACAAGATTATATGATTTTAAATTAACATATATGCTATTTTTTCATTGGATAAACATTAACTTTATTATCAGGTACGTTAAACAAATTAGTTACAGCTTTTCTTATTCTATATTCAGTAACCTTATTTTCAGCACCTTCTGCAACTACAAGAACTCCAGTTATCTTAGGCTTGTTTTTCTTAATAATAAGAGGCTTCGTTTGGTTACCATCATTAGTTATAACAACAGAAGTGCCATTATTTTTTTGCGTAGTTTTTCTAGTTCCTCCTTCATTATCCACTTCCTCTGTTAAATTTGTTGAATCATTAACATTAAACGCTGGTACCTGTTCTTCTCCACTTTCAAAATAAATCATAACCTCTACTCGTCCAACCCCCTCAGTTTGCTGAAGAATATTTTTCAAATCAAATTTTAAATCCTCCTCCTCCTCACTATTTTTATTATTTTGTATATTTTCCTCCTTAATTTCAGGACTACTATTCACTGATAATGATTTTCCATTATTTCCAGTGGCTTTGAAGAAGCTCGATGCAACCAAGATTAAAATCCCTACCAAAAATACTATTATAAAGTTTGCAATTATCTTATTACCAAATATTTTTTCCTTTGTTTCACTTTTAATTTTTTCAAAGATCTCTTTAAAGTTCATGGTATACCTCCTTTTCATAATTCGTAAATTTTAATTAACTCTTCTTGTATATTAAGTTCTTTACTTAAAAATTGCTTTACTTCATTAAATTTTTCATTTTTACTTATACTTTCTTTTTCAGACTTAAAGCTTTCTACCGTTACTTTTTTTATTTTTTGTATTCCTTTTTCCTTTACACCAATTTCTATGCTTATTATTTTTACCTGATTCTTATTAAAATCTGATTTTACCTTTACTTCAAAGTCCATATCCTTAAATTTTTCTTTTAGCTTTTCCTCTGATAAATTTTTTAAATTAGAATTAAATGTTTCAAGGGTTGCATTTAAATTATTTTTTTTGTATTCTTCCATGTTGCTCTTAGATTCTTTTGCTTCTATAGCTTTTTCCACATTATTACTCATAACATTTATATCAAAGTTTTTATCAAACACCTTTATTATAGGATTTATAATAACTGTCATAAGTATGAGCCCTAACACAAACTTAGCATACTTTTTTAAGTCATTATCTGGAAGTATCATTTCTACAGCAGTTATAAAAAGTACCACTGTACATATATTTACTATCCATGCTTTAATTATCTCCAAAGTTTAATCAACCTCCTACTGCCACTTTACCTGCAGCTGCTAATATGGCTATCATTATAAAAAACATAACAGACACACATATTAAGCATGCAGATATAAGTATAAGTGAGTCCCCAGCTGAACTTATGCAACTTACAAGTCTCTTATCTCCAATAGGCTCTATAAGAGCAGCAGTGAGCTTATATACCAAAGCAGTAATTACAATTTTTAATACTGGCAGCAGCACCATGCAGATAAGTATTATAAGTCCTACACTGCTTATAGAATTTTTTAATAATATAGAATAGCCTGCTACAGTAGATATAGCATCAGATAAACACTTTCCAACTACAGGAATAAAGTTATCTACTGCATACTTTGCCGTTTTTGCTACTACCTGATCTATGGTCTTGGAAGATATTCCTCTTATTGTTATTATCCCAATAAATATTGTCATAAGTATTCCTTGCATCCATAAAGCACATTGATTTAATAATTTGGTAAGCTTATCCACTTTAAATTCATCAGAAATATTATTTACGAATTGAAGTACAAAGGTTATTGTAATTAATGGAATAATTATATTGGCAAATAATTCAGCACTTATATTTATGGCTCCGATTATAACAGGATCCATGAGCGTAGCTTCTGTTATACCTCCAACCCCAGTAAGGAGCATAATGAGTACCGGTATTAATGCAAGCATAAAATCGGACATTTTTTGTATTGTTTCTCGAGCTAGTTCTACACCTACATAAAAACTCTTTGTCATAATAATTATTATTAATGAATAACAAGCAAAATAGGCTATATGTGACAGCGTTTCATTACTAAATGCTCTTTCTAAATTAGTTATAAGAGCACATATTATGGAAATTATAACCAAAACAGACATAAGTTTTATTGCAGCTGAAGTTTCTCTAACAGCATAAGACGCAATTCCTTTAAATACCTTGCTTACTGAAAACGTTCCTTCTCCACTTTTCATATAGGTCTTTATATATTCCTTTATGTTCATATCCTTTAATATTTCTTGTTCACTCTTTATATTTGTCATATAATCATAAAGCTGCTGAACTTCCATATTGTTATCTATAGCAGTTTCATCTGAAGAAGCTTGTACATTAAAAGGAATAATCCCAATGCATAGTAGTGTTATCAATAAAATAATTAGTTTTTTCATATTTTATCCCCTACATTATTTTTAAAATTGATTGCAGGACTGCCATTAGTATCGGTATGGCCAGTACTAATATAAGTATCTTACCTGCAAATTCCACTTTTGATGCTATACTATTTTGTCCAGCATCCTTGCATATTTCACTACAAAAGGAAGCTAAATAAGCAATTGCAAGTATTTTAAATACCGTTCTTAAATATATAAAATCTATATTTGCTTTAAGAGCTAACGTTTGAAGCAAATTCATTACTGAAGTTATTTTTCCAACCATATATAAAAATATAAGTATCCCTGCACACATGCTTATTTGTACAGCCCACTCTTCTTTTTTAGCTTCCTTTACTACTAGAACAATAAAAAGAGCACAAAATGCAAATCCAACTATTTTTATAATCTCCATGTTATCCTCCTAAAGTTGAAACATAGTCCTTACTGCATTAAAGAGTTTACTTATAAGATTTATTACCATCATAAGTATAATTACTATTCCAGCTAGATTGGTGAGTACAGCATAATCATCATAGCCACTACTTTTTAATATCTTATCTAGTATGATTATCAATATGCTTACTGCTCCTATTTTAAATATTAAGCTTACATCTAACATTGCAACCTACCCCCTTTAAATAAACATAATTACTATAATTGCCCCTATAGAAAACCCCAAATACCTATACATTTTTAAATTTTTTCTTGTTAATATTTCACTTTCTTCAATTTGCTTTCTTAATTCTTCTTCAGTAACACGAAAAATATTTTTTTGACTTTCTACATCCCATTCCCCTAAAGATTTACTTAAATTTAACAAAATGCGAATATCTTCCTCGTTCAAATTGAAACTTTTCTTATATAAATTTATATTACTATAAAATGCTTCATATACTCCTTCTGATATGCTTTCTTTAAGATCTTTTGATATACTTAAGAATAAAGTTTTTATTGGTTCTATAATTCTCAAACCTATTTTCTCTAATGCATATGGAAGTGGAGTATATGCGTATACTATTTCATTTTTTAAAATACCTATAGCTCTTTCTAATTCCTTTAATTCTCTGGTTCTTTTTTTAAATAATTCTCCAAAAAAATATCCTAAAAGACTTGTAGAAACTATCACTAAAACACTTCCAATTATTTTAATCATAGTACCTCCTTAAAAATTTTCTTTTGTTCTAAAAAATCATATATATATTCTATAGTTCCTGGTCCATTTTTATGACTCATTACTATAGCTCTTTTAAAAACTTTATTGTCTATAATCTCTTTAAATACAGATCTATTATATAAATCTGAAATATCATATCCATGTATACTTGTTATAACCTTTACTCCTGAATTCATAGCAGCTATTATACTTTCTGTATCCTTTGCCGTTCCTATTTCATCACATACTATAATCTCTGGAGCCATACTTCTTATAGCTATTATGATGCCTTCACTTTTAGGGCAACTATCTAACACATCAGTTCTTATACCTAAATTTAGTTGTGGAGCACCATTATAGCAAGCTGCAAGTTCACTTCTTTCATCTATTACTGTAATCTTTTTGCCTGATAATGAAAACTTAATGATACCATCAGATATATTTCTCGCTATATCTCTTAACAAGGTAGTTTTCCCACATTTAGGTGGCGAAATTATTATTGTATTTACTATTTCATCCTTGTCCACTAAATATTTAACTATATTATCAGAACATCCTAAAAGCTCTTTGCTTATTCTAATATTTAGAGAAGATATATCTCTTATGGTTTTTATTTTTTCCTTTTCAACTATGCATTTACCACATATTCCTATTCTATGGCCACCTTTAACAGTTATATATCCTCTTTTTATTTCTTCATCATAAGCATAAATGGAATAATTACTCATTCTTTTTAAAATCATATCTATTTCCTCACAAGAAACTGTATAATTAAAGACCTTCTCCTTTTGCTCCATTTCCAACATAAGAGGTTTATTTACTCTAAGTCTAATTTCTTGAACTTTGTTAAAATTTTCTTCTCCTACTAGAGATTTTATGCTGTCTGGAAGTATACGAAAAATTTCTTTAGTGTTTATCATCTTTTTATCCTCCTCCTCTTATTAAAAAGTATTTATATTTATCTAAAAATATTCCTATATTAATGATTTTTTACAAAGTTTATTTTGTCAAAAAATAACAAAGCTTGAGTTTACTCAAACTCAAGCTTTGTTACAATTAATTAAATATTTTGTATATTTAAGATAAATTTTTAGTCTTCAGTGCATTCTTTACAATGACCATCACATTCAAATTGAAGTGAAATATTTTTATGACAGTTAGGGCAAATTATACTTTCTTTTTCATCTAATATTCCTGCATCTATATATACTGTTTCTCCACAATCTTGACAAGCAACTTCTACGAAACCATCTATCTCATCGTCATCATAGTCATCATCTTCATCGTCAAACAATTCATCTTCTATGTATGCTAAATTCTCATCTAAATTATCTACATATTCTTCCATATCGCTTTGAGAGTCTTTCAACTCATCTATTTCATCTGCTATTTCCTCTAATACTTCTACTATTTCCTTGATGACTTTACCTTCTCTATCCTCAGTATCAATCTTCAGCCCATCCATTAAGCCTTTTAAATAAGAAACTCTTGACTTTATAGAATCCATTAACCTTCACATCCTTCTTATATTTATTTAATAGCGACATACATAATGTATGTCGCTTAAATAATAATTATACTCTTTCCATGTATTCTCCAGTTCTTGTATCTATTCTTATTACATCTCCTTCATTTACGAATAAAGGCACTGGAATTATTGCTCCTGTTTCTACAGTAGCTGGCTTTAATACGTTTGAAGCTGTATTTCCTTTTGCACCAGGATCAGCTTGAGTTATTTGTAATTCAACAAAGTTAGGTGGTTCTACAGAAAAAGCTTCTCCCTTGAAAAACTTTATAACTGCAAACATGTTTTCTTTTAAATATTTTATAGCTTCCTCAACTTGATCATGATTTAATGGAATTTGTTCAAATGTTTCTTGATCCATGAAGTAATATAATACTTCATCTGTATATAAATATTGCATTTCTTTTCTTTCAATAACTGCTTCTTGAAGTTTTGCAGTTGGGTTAAATGTTGTTTCAGTAACTCCTCCATTTATAACATTTCTTAATTTTGTTCTTACAAAAGCTGCACCCTTACCAGGTTTTACATGTAAGAACTCTGTTACAGTGTAAACTTGTCCATCTAATTCAAAAGTTGTTCCTTTTCTTATATCTCCTGCTGATATCATTGTAAGTATCCCTCCAAAACTATTAATTCATTTATATTATAACCTTATAAGGTAAGTTAATACTATGATTTTAAATTATAATTAAATTTTTAGGTGATTTAGAAAGTATTTCACATCCATTTTCAGTTATAAGAACTAAATCTTCAATCCTTACACCACTAAAATTAGGAATATATATTCCTGGTTCATCTGTAACAACCATACCTGGCTCTAATACAGTGTTTCCCATTGGACTTACTCTAGGCTCTTCATGTATCTGTCTTCCTACCCCATGTCCTAATCCATGTCCAAAATACTCTCCATATCCTTTTTCTTTTATTATATCTCTTGCTACCTTATCTACATCTGCACCAGTAACACCTGGCTTAAAGGCCTTAAGAGCTTTTTCCTGTGCTTCTAGAACTATATTGTATATTTCTAACATTTTGTCAGTAGCATTTCCCATAACTATGGTTCTAGTCATATCAGAGCAATAATCATTGTAAATACATCCAAAATCCAATGTAAGAAAATCACCCATCTTTATAACTTTTTCTGTAGGTTGCCCATGAGGAAGAGATGATCTCTCACCAGATGCAACTATAGATGGAAAAGAAAGTCCACTTCCACCAAATCTTTTTAGCCAGTACTCAAGTTCCACTCCAACTTCTCTTTCAGTCATACCTGGTTTTACAAATTGAAGTATCTTTGCAAAAGCATTATCTGCAATAGCAGCTGCTTTTTTAATAGTTGCTATTTCATCACTATCTTTTATGAGTCTTAATTTTTCTATCATACCTTCCATAGGTATAAGTTCACATTTAAACTTTGCTTTATATGTACTATACTCTTTAAATGTAAGTATGTCTTCTTCAAATCCTAGAGTTTTTATATTTAGTTCATCTATAACTTCCTTTAGATAATCTGCTATAGCTCCTTTATATTGTCTTATTTCATAGTCATTTACTTGTGATTGAGCTTGCTCTGTATATCTTGAATCTGTAATAAATACTCCTTTATCTAATGTAAGTATTACAAAACTCTCATCTCCAGTAAAGCCAGTCATGTAATTTCTATTTGGATTACTTGTAAGTAAAACTGCATCTATTCCCTTTTTCTTAATAAGTTCTCTTAACTTTTCAATCCTTTGTTGTAACATTACCTATGCACCTCCATAAGTCCTTTTCTGCGCAACAATGATATTTTATCAAAAGTTGTGATTATTTGCAAATAATAATGATAAATATTTCATATTTCAATATTTACTTATGTAAATTAGCATTTTTTATATTCTTAATTATATAGTCTGCTATAGCTTGTTTTCCTAATGTTTTTGTGTCAATTATTACATCTGCATTCTTGTAAATACTTATTCTTTTATTATATAACTTTTTAGTATTGGCTGCTATGTCTTCAATCAAAAGTGGTCTGTTATTACTTTTCATATTTCGTTTTATAAGAATTTCTATAGGTAAATTTAAAAATACAGTTGTTCCTAATTTTTTCAACTTACTTAAATTGTCACAATATACAGAAAGTCCCCCTCCTGTTGCTATTACTGTATTATCTATTTTATTTTCAATGAACTCATTTATTAATTCAATTTCTTTTCTTCTAAAGTAATCTTCTCCAAAATTCTTAAACAAAAACTTTATGCTTTGTTTTTCTCTAAATTCAATTATAGTATCTGTATCAAAAAAATCACAATTTAACTTTTTAGCTAATATCTTACCCGTAGTGGTTTTGCCACTTGCTGGCATACCCATTAATATTATGTTCATATATTCCCGCCTTTATTCACATTAAAATTTATATTTTAAATGTAATATGTAATTCCGACTGCACTTTGGGTATATTATTGTAAATATGAATGTATTTTATATCCTGAAAATTTTTTTCTTTAGAAGTCTTCAAAATGAACTCTTTAAGTTCTTCTAGCTTCCCTATATAAGACACATTAACTTCTAACACATTTTTACTATCATCTTTTGTTACCTTTGATAATATACAGTTTTTTTCTTTACTGATTTTTTCTAAAATTTCACTACAGTTTTCTTCTTTGTGTTTCGTATTATTTATTAATGTAGAATATAACGACTTATTTTTACTAATTACATTTTTATAGTATATTATATAATTTATATTTACATATATATTATAACTCATATATATTATAATCAACAAAGATAAAATAAATTTTATTATACTTATCTTGTAATTACTACTTTTCATCTTTTTTCATCCCTATCCTATAATATGTTCCTTTTTCATTTTGCGTTGGTGCTCCTATAAAAGTGATCTTAAATCCTTTTATTTCTTCAAGTAATTTTAAATTATCTGTATAACTTCTTTGATCCGCATATTTAAAATCAATAAATATGGTACTATTTTCTAAGGTTATTTCTGAATAATTGATATTCTTAGATAATTTCATGTCAAGTATTTCCATGAGCTTTAAATTATATTTATCAGTTTCAGATGAAACCAAACTTCCTATTTTATTAGTTATTTCTTTACTTTCACTATTTAAAGAATTCCTATTAACAAATGTAACTATAAAGATTAAAGAGCTTAATATTAAAATTATCTCTAGGATAATTGTTATATTTTTATACAATTTGAATAATTTATTTCTTCTTATTTTTACATACCATAAAGGTGTAAAATTTAATTTAATCACACCTTTAACCTTCTTTCCATATGAGCCTTAAATTCTTCTTTATCAATAACTCCTAAATCAATACAGTTATAGTTTTTATCTAATGGCTTTAGGTGTTCAGTTTCAATATTTGCTACATATAGATTTATATCATTCATAAGTAAATCTTTTTCATGGCATTCTTTTAAAAAATCTTCTAAAATATAATTTAGCTCCATTTTGTTTAACGATAATCTTAACGTTTTAGTAGCTATAATACAGTCATCTTTACATGCGACTAAATATAAGTTATTTTCATAATTACATATAAAAATAAATTCTCTCTGAATTATATGGTTATGAAAATATTCTAAAAAAGTATTTTGAATAATCCATACTGCCTTTATATTATTTTTGAAAGCTATATCTTTTATCTTACTCATTCCATTGCAATTCAAACAAAAAACCATTATCTCTAGAGTGTTTTTACTTCCCCCATATATAGAATAAGAATAACACATATTAGTAATATCTTTGAAATAATATATGATTTCCCTTTCTATCATTTGCTCTAATATATATTTGTCCTTTACATTTGGGAGAGTAAATTTTTTTATAAGAACTTCTTCTCCCTTCACTAAAACATAGATATTCCTTCTTTTTATATCTACATATTTTATTTGTTCTAATGGTATGACACTTTCTCCATTTTCTTTATCCTTTTTATAATAAAAACATTTACTATCTAACTCTACAAGTTTATTCTTTTTTAACAATTATATTTCACCTGCCCTTATTAATACACTTCTATATATTTTATATAATGATTAATATTTACAGCTCTCATACACTGCAGTTTAAACATATAAAATCCTATTAAAATGCAAACTGTACATATTAGCATTGTGTAAATTAAGATAAATCCCTGTTCCTTTTTTACCAAAACACCTTTCATATTCATCTCCATATTTGTCTATTATTTTTATATAAATCACATTACCTTTTTCTTCAACATTAAACCCTTTTATACTATACATAATGTTATTATAATTCATAGGATACTCAGTATCATAGGCTATAATAAGTGTACTTCCATAAAGCTCAATAAAACTTTGCCTGTCAGAGGTAAGTTTTATCATACTTCTTCCATTCTTACTTGCTCTTTCTACACTTGTACTTTTATTAATTTTATATCCTATAAATATAAAAGCTTCATTTATGTAAAACTCCTCTAAATCTTTATTTACCTCCATATAATAAATCTTATTATTTAATGCCAAATTTTTAATTCCTATTAAACTTATAATTCCTATTAGAGCCAATGATATTATGAGCTCTATAAGGGTAAATCCTCTTTTTTTCCTTGCCATGCTGTCCTTATATTTATCTTTTCTTCTGGATAATATAGTTTAATAGAAATTATATAATTTTCTTCTTCTTCATTTGCTATTAGTTCTATGTAAGCTTTAGTGTTTGGAGGTGTAGATTTCATTATTTCACTTAGTCTATTTTCCTTTAAAATATCTATCTTAAAATCATTTTCATAAATATATAGTTTCTTATTCTCCAAAGACTTAAGATTTTCAAATTCCAAATTGTATACTAAATTATTCTTTAGTGCCTCTGTAAAATAAGAATACTTTTGCAAATTGTCATTATGATTTTTTATCCTTAAACTATTTATTATCATTGATGTATTCACAGCTATAGTTATAGATAATATACATATACTGCACAATACTTCTATTATTGAAAAACCTTTTTTATTTGATTTGAACATGGGCTGTCCCCACGCATAATGAAAGTACATGTTCTACCTCCATTCTATCTAAATATTTAATTGTGCAAGCGCTTGTGGTAAACCCTAAATTATCAATTAAAATAATATTGTCAGAAGCATTTATATAAGTAAATTTAAAATTATTAGGGATACTATATCTATATATTGGTATATCGCTGCAGCTTAGGACTATAGTGCCATTATGCTTATTGAATTTTAATAATCCAGTTATCTTATTTTCCCTACAGTACTCTTTTGAATTGTTTATTATATTTAGTATGGAGTTATTACAAAACTTATAATCCACTCTATTCTGTAGCTTCACAAAGTAAGTATGTTTAAACATTCCATAGGATATTAAAATTCCTATTATACTCATAACCATTAATATTTCTATTAAGGTAAAACCTCTCTTAAATGTTTTCAATGACTAGCTCGCCTCTTTGCTAATATTATTTTATACCCCACCATTTTCTTCGCCTGTAATATCCTTAGTAGGACTTAATTCATAATTGTTCTCTTTAGGGTCTATAATTAAAGAATATTGCTTATTATCCAATGTGAACTTTATTGTGAGTATTTCACTGCTTATTGAAGCAGATAAACCTGATACATTTCCTACAAGATTTTCAATATCTCTCTCTATTTCTTCTTCAGCAAACTTTCCTCCTCTTTCTCCATAACTTGCCATAGCCGCTGTATATATTTGTTGTGCTTCATTTTCAGCCTTTAAATCCTTAGCTTTTGTCATGTATCCATTAAATTTTGGAAGCATAAAGCTCATAAGTATAAGCGCAATTGAAATCACTATTAAGAGCTCTATTAACGTGAAGCCTTTCTTTACACCTCCCTTCCTAATTATATTTTTGATACTTTTCTTGTTCATCTTTACTACCTCCTACTTAATTTAATAAGCTATTAAATCCATAATATTTATCATAGGTATCAAAAGTCCTATGACTATACTTCCTACCATAAAAGAAACTATAATTATCATTACAGGCTCTAAATATATAGATAATTTATCTACTTTTTCATAAATTTCCTGTAAATACATATCTGCTATTTTTAGCAACATTTCTTCTATATTTCCCGCTTCCTCTCCTACTTCTAGCATAATGATCTTTTCTTTATCAATTAAATTTAACTTTTCAAAAGCCTCTGAAATAGACTTTCCACTTTTAAGCAGATTAAGTACTTTTAATATCTTTTCTTTAAAAAATATACTGTTTAATGAACTTTGAAGTTTTTCCAAAGAACTCAATATATCTATGCCCGATAAGAATAAAAAGCCTAGATAATAAAATATTTTTTGGAGCTCATAGCTCCTAAACAAAGTTCCAACATATGGTATACCATATGTTACTCCTTTAAAATCCTTTATTTTATTTATTAATTTTGATTTGATTCCTACAGATATAAAAAGTAAAATTAGTAGGATAAGAAAAATATTGTTGTATGTTTCTTGGAATAGAAATATTATAATCTTTGTATATGCAGGAATTTGTCCACCGAGATCTTTTAATGTTTGCAAAAATTCAGGAAGTATATTTGTTATAAGAAATGATGTAATGCATATTGATGTTATAAAAACTATGAAGGGATATATAAATGCTTTTTTTATTTTTTGTGTAAGTTTCATCTCTTCTTTATAATGCATTGCTAGATTATTTAATATTTCTACAAGTTTACCACTCTGTTCTCCAGCAAATATCATTTCTATAAAAAGTGATGGATATATATTTTCTTGAAGCTTTAAAGAAGAATAAAGACTTTCTCCTTTTAAAATGTCATCTCTTATTTTATATAAACTTTCCTTTAACTTTTTATTTTTTGTCTTATCTGATATTAAATTTATAGCTTGAATTAAATTTATTCCTGACCTTAATAATGTTTCAAGGCTTTTACATAGCATATATAAAGTATTTTTATTTATTTTTTTATTAACATTTAATAAATCAATTTTTCTTTTATACCCTAAGAGATACCATCCATTTTTTCTTAAATCATATTCAAGCTCTCCAACATCTTTTGCCCTAAATATTCCTTTTTTATATTTGCCATCTAATTTTACAGCTTTGTAACTATACAATTTATTCACCGCCCCTATAGCTTTTTCACTTCATTAAAACTTGTTACTCCTAGATTTACAAGGTTTAATGCATTTTCTTTAAGGGGTATATAATTTAGCGAAGCATTATACTTATTAAATTCATCTATGGAAAAGTTCTTAGTAATTATTTTTTTATGATTTTCATCTATTCTGATAGCTTCATAGGCTGCAGTTCTTCCACTATATCCAGTTCTATTACAATATGGGCATTCATACTTATTATTTATATTTTTACAATGAGGACATAGTTTTCTTATAAGTCTTTGAGATATAACTCCTACAAGTGCATTTGCTACTAAATAAGGCGGCACTTTCATATCTAAAAGCCTTAAAACAGAAGACGGTATGTCACTAGTATGTAATGTAGAAAAAACTAAATGCCCTGTTATTGCTGCCCTCACTGCTATTTGCGCCGTTTCTTCATCTCTTATTTCTCCTACCAATATTACATCAGGGTCTTGCCTTAATATACTTTTTAGTCCCGTTGTAAAAGTAAGTCCTGTTTTATTATTTACATTTATTTGATTTATATCTTTCACATAATACTCTACTGGGTCCTCTATAGTAATTATGTTTTTGTGTTCCTTATCCATCTCATTTATCATTGAATATAAGGTGGTAGTCTTTCCGCTCCCCGTAGGTCCTGTAACAAGTATCATCCCATAAGGAATACTCAAAAAACTCTTTATTAGTTTTAAACCCTTCTTGTCAAATCCTAATTTTGAAAGAGATATATTTTCATTATCTTTATAGAGAATTCTTAAAGCCAATTTTTCTCCATAAATTGTTGGCATACTTGAAACTCTTATATCATAAATTTTAGAATTTATTTCGTGTTCAAATTTTCCATCTTGAGGTATCTTCTTTTCTGTAATATCTAAATTACTTAGTATCTTTATTCTTATTATAATTTGATTAAATATATCCTTCGGTATTTCCTGTGCCTTATATAAAACTCCATCTATCCTAAATCGTATAATAACATTATGGTCATTAGGTTCTAAATGTATGTCACTTGACTTTTTAAGTATAGCTTCGTTTATAATATAATTTACAATTTTTATAATTGGAGAATTTAAATTCTCCTGTTTAATAAGTTGATTTTTGCTATCTTTTTCTTCATTTAGTTTATATACTGCCTCTTGTACTTCTTTTACTTCATAACTTTTATATATTAAATTTAAGACTTTTTCTTTATCCCCTTTAAATACTTCTATATTCTTTTTAGAAACAAATTTTACTTCTTCTATTGCATAAGCATTCAAATCTTCTGATGAAATTAGCTGGAGCGTATCCTCAATAATTTTAAAGGGTAATATTGAGTATCTCCGTGAAATATTCATAGGTATAAGCTTAAGTGCCTCGCTACTTATTTTCAACGTGTCTACATCTATATACCTTAATTCCAAAATATTCACCTTCCTTTATTATCCATTTAAGATACTATCCATTATCTTTTAAAATAATCAGCTGAAACAAAAAAAGTGACTTTATTTATATAATTCTTTAAAAATCATATAAATAGGTCACTTCTCTTATTATTCACTTGCTATTTTATAATATGACGGTTCATCCGAAATTAATATATTAGAATTTTCATCTTCATTATATAAAAACACATCATTTTTTAACTTAGTATCTTCAGAATATCCTAAATAATATATAAATCCTCTATCGTCTAAAGCTAATCCTCCATTTGGATCAACAAATTTAGGGAAATCATAATTTACCTTGCTTAAACTTAAATCATCTAGAGATAATTTAAATAAATTAACTTCCTCTTGATTATCAGCTGCAATTAAAAATATTTCTTTTTGTTTTTTATTATATACTCCATCATATATAATTTGAAAATTTGTATCTAATTTTTTTAAGGAGTTGTCACTTTTATTATATATCATTAAATTATTTGATTCACCATTATCGAAAAGCATAAGTAGATTTCCATCAAAACATATAAAAAATTTACAATATCCGTTAAGTACAGGTGTATATACTGTTTCTTCTTGATTCTTTATATTGTATTTAAAAACATTTGTACCTTTGTCCTCTGATGCTCCGTAGTATAATATTTCATCTTCATTTAGCCATGCATATAAATTTCCAGATACTAATGTTTGATTTTTAAGCAAAACAGGTTTATTTCCCTTTATATCGTATATTTTAAGCCCTTCTGCACTATCTAGTGAATCTTCTTTAAAGCTCCTATATGCTAAATAGTTAGCATTAGGAGATAGCTTCATATCCTCAGCAGCATAAAACTCCTGTAAAACTTTTTCTCCATTTAAACTTAATATTTTAATGATACTTTTATTAAAATTTTTCCCTTTAGAAATTACCTCTTTAGACACATATACCTTGTTTTCATTATTATATTTTATATCACTTATATTTTTCAATTTGTCTATGCTTTTTAAAGATAGTTCTTTTTCTTCAAGAATACTTATATTATTTTCTTCACTTCTTAATATAGAAACTGTAGGATATTTAGGTAAAACTACTTGTGAAACATTATCATCTGCTTTTTTATTAGTACAAGAACAAGTAACTATCATTAGAAATATCAGTGTAACTAATAAAATGTATCTTTTAATAAGCGTCATTACTCTAATTTATACTCTCCTACAAATACTGTTTCAGCAGGTCCCTTCATAAACACTCCTAAAGGATCAACTTCTATGTCAAGTCTTCCTCCTGGCAATTCTACTCGCACTTTTGAACTTACAAGACCTAATTTATTGCATGCAATAACAGCTGCACAGCTTCCTGTACCACAAGCTAAAGTAGGCCCTGCTCCTCTTTCCCACGTTTTAACTTTGATGTTTTCTCTATCCACAACTTCACAAAAATTAACATTTGTTCCTTTAGGAAACAAGTGAAATTTTTCTATAGCTCTACCTTCTACTACATCAAAATCCTCTAATTTTCCTATTATAATAGTATGAGGAACTCCCATAAGTAATGAGGTTATTGTGTATGCTCTATCATTTATTTGCAACTCTTTTTCAATTATTTCATTATCACTATTTGCTGGTATATGCTTAGGACTAAAAGACGGAATTCCCATATCTATTTTTATATTAACTGCTTTCCCATTACTAATTTCTAAAAATGCTTCTTTAATTCCATCTCCTGTTTCTATTTTCATATTTTTTTCTTTTACTATTTCTTTATCATATACATACTTTGCAAAGCATCTTATTCCATTACCACACATAGATGCATAAGATCCATCTGCATTGATTATTATCATTTGTATAGAAGCTATAGTGCTTTTAGTTACAATAATAAGCCCATCTGCACCTATTCCAAAATGTCTATCACATAACTTTTTAGCTATATCCCCATACTTTTCTTTATATATACCATTAATATCATCAATAACGATAAAATCATTCCCATTTCCATGCATTTTTACAAATTTCATAATTGCTACCTCCTAAAAATATCAAAAATAGTTTACTACTTTATGTAAATAATATCAATGATTAAATATATCTTTATTTTAAATTTTTATAATGTTATACTATATACTACGAGAAAAGGCCATAATTTACCTTTACTCACACATTGTTTTGAAAGGATGATTACTTTGGCATTAGACGGTATTTTTTTATATAGCCTCTCTCAAGAACTTAAGGATAAAATCACTGGAGGCAAAGTAGAAAAAATAAATCAACCTGAAAAAGATGAACTACTATTATCCATAAAAAAGGATAGAGTAAGTTTTAAGCTTCTTATAAGTGCTAGTGCTGTGTATCCTAGAATTCATTTTACAGATATAGCAAAAGAAAATCCAATGTCTCCACCTATGTTTTGTATGCTTTTAAGAAAATATTTAACCACTTCTCGAATTGTAGATGTTCGACAACTTGAATCAGATAGAGTGTTATTTTTGGATTTTCAAAGCAAAGATGAATTTGGTTTTGACAGCATTTATACTTTAGTAATTGAAATAATGGGAAGGCATAGCAATATAACTTTAGTACGTGCTAAGGATAATATGATAATGGATAGCATAAAACATATTACTCCAGATATAAATAGCATTAGATGTCTTTATCCTGGAATAAAGTTTGTATATCCACCTTCTTCAGAAAAACTAAATCCATTTAACTATTCATACGAAGATTTATTTAAATTTGTTACTGAATCAGAACTAAAAATAGATAAAAATTTCTTTTCTAAAGTATTTACAGGAGTAAGTACTGGATTATCTAAAGAACTACATAATAGATTAACCTTAGAAAATATTACTCTTTCCTTAGAAAACTTAAATGTCATAAATGATTATGTATATAAGCAATTTAGTAATTTATACAATAAAAACTTTTATTTTGCAACATATTCTCTAGAAAATCATTTGAAAGATTTTCACTGCATTAAGCTAACTTACATGAATGATTATGATGTGATAGAATACACTTCTCCTTCAAAGCTTTTAGATAGATACTATGCTGAAAAGGATAAAGATGATAGATTATCTAGTAGAACTTCTAATTTACAAAAGCTTGTAAATACAAATTTAGATAGATGTTTAAAAAAATTAGATATACTTAAAAATAACTTAAAAGAGTGTGAGGAAAAGGATAGATATAGAATATTTGGAGAACTATTAACTGCTAACATATATAATATAAAACCAGGAGATGAAAGTATAGAGGTTTTAAATTATTATAGTGAAGATGGAGAATTTGTTAAAATAAAATTAGATCCAAATAAGTCTTCTTCTCAAAACGTACAAATTTATTTTAAAAAATATACTAAGTTAAAAAAATCCGAAGAGGCTGCATTAATACAAATAGAAAGCGCTAAAGATGAAATTAGCTATCTTCAATCAGTACTCACAAATATATTAAATATTGAGGATTACAATAGCATTGATGAAATTAAAAATGAGCTTATGGAAACAGGATATATAAAATTCAAAAAGGATTCTAAAAAGAAAGATAAGAAAAGTAAACCGATGCATTTTGTATCCTCTGATGGTATAGATATATATGTTGGTAAAAACAATATTCAAAATGACTTTTTGACACTAAAATTTGCAGATAAAAATGACATATGGCTTCATACAAAGGAAATTCCAGGTTCACATGTAATTATAAAGCATAAAGGAAATTTACCTGAAACCACATTAGATGAAGCAGCAAATTTAGCAGCTTATTATAGTAAGGCTAAAGATTCTTCTAAAGTTGCTATAGATTATACTGAAGCTCGTCATGTTCACAAACCAAATGGTGCAAAACCTGGTATGGTAATATATTATACAAATAAAACTATATATATAACTCCTGAAAAACCAAACTTAGAAAAGCTTCAATAATTTTATTGAAGCTTTTCTTATATATTCATATGTTTTCCTCCATAATATTACATCTTATATTTTCTATTTGCTTTCATCATCCAATTCTTCAATTTCAAATTTATCAAAATTTATTTCTTCAATAAAATTATTTTCATCAAAATAAGTTTTATTTCTATTGTTATACTCTTCTAAATTATGATTAAGCCAGTAAGGCTTAGCAATATCTAATTCCTTACATATTTCCGTTACTGCTTCTTTTAAAGCTTCTTGATATGTATCTTTTAGTACTAGTTCAACTACTTTATCTTTAATTATCTTATTATCCTTTATTAGTTTTCCCCAAATTCTTAACATCAGCTACCTCCTAAATGTAAACTTTTTTATTTCTTTTTTAATTTTATAACAAAACTTTAATTATTGCTACAAATAAAATAATTTAAAAAGGAAGTTTGCATATGCAAACTTCCTCACTTTTTCAAACTTCTAGTACCTTATTTATAAATTATACTGCCTTTGCTTCTTTATCATCTGATGAATTTGGTACTTCTTCTTCTGATTTACTTACTTTAGGAAGTATTATATTTAATATTATTCCTACTAAAGTTGCAAGAGCTACACCTGCTATTTCTACTGGAGCTCCATTTACTGTAAACTTAATTGCTGCTCCACCTATACCTAAAACTATTATAACAGATGATATAACCAAATTTCTTTTTTTACTAAAATCAACTTTATCTTCTACAAATACTCTGAATCCTGATGAAGCTATTATTCCGAAGAGTAATATACTTACTCCTCCCATTATTGGCATTGGCATAGTTTCTATTATAGCTGCTACAGGTCCTATAAAGGAAAGTATAATTGCAAGTATTGCAGCTCCTCCTATTACCCACACACTATAAACTCTAGTTATAGCCATAACTCCTATGTTTTCTCCATAAGTTGTATTTGGAGGACCTCCTGCAAGTCCAGCAAAAATTGTAGCTACTCCATCTCCAAGTATTGATCTATGCAGACCTGGATCCTTAGTAAAATCTTTCCCAACTACATTGTTAACTACATAAACGTGACCTATGTGTTCTGCCAGTGTAACAAATGATACTGGTGCCATAAGTATCATTGCATTTAAATTAAACTTTGGTGCCATAAAAGGTGGCAGGTGGAATAATGGTGCTTGTAAAATCTTATTTATACTTTCATCTGGAACTGCTCCTAATATAAAAGCTGCTATATATCCTGTTATCATTGCTATAAGTATAGGAATTACTCCTAAGAATCCCTTAAAGTACATAGTTCCCAGAACACCAACACCTAAAGTTATCATTGAAACTGCAATCCAAGCCCATCTTGGCACACCTTCCATGGAAGGTGCCGTAAAGGCTGAGTTTAGGCCCGCCCAATTTATTGCAACCCCTGCGAGTCCTAATCCTATAACTATAACCACAGCTCCAACCACTACTGGAGGTAGTAATTTATTTATCCAATTTGTACCAGTAAAACTAATTATTAATGATACAACCACATATACGATACCCGCTGCTATTACTCCTGAAAGCATTGCTTGCTTCCCGTATGCAGAAGATGCAACAGTCATCGGCCCAATGAACGCAAAGGATGAACCAATGTATGAAGGCAATTTTGCCTTAGTACATAAAATATATAAGAGTGTTCCAACACCACTAGCAAAGAGCGCTATAGATGGGCTCATGCCTGTAAGCATCGGTACAAGTATAGTAGCCCCTACCATAGCAAACAAGTGCTGAAAACTTAACGGTATTGTCTTTAAAATAGATAATTTTTCATTTACATCTACATAATTTTTCATTCATATTCCCCCTTTTTTAGCCTCTCTGGGCTAATTTAAAAGTATATACTAGCTTACAAAAAGCTTATACTTCATAAATTTTTACTGAATCTTCGCCATCTATTTCACTTACTGCTACTGAAACTATTTCTTCATGGGATGTAGGTATATTTTTACCAACATAATCTGGTCTTATAGGAAGCTCTCTGTGTCCTCTGTCTACCATAACTGCAAGCTGTATCATATTAGGTCTTCCATTATGAAACACTGCATCTATAGAAGCTCTTACTGTTCTTCCAGTATATATTACATCGTCAACTATAATTACCTTTTTATCCTTAATTTCAACTTCTATTTTATCATTATTTACATTTGGATCATCATTTATAGTACTTAAATCATCTCTGTATAATGTGATATCTACAATTCCTACCGGAACCTTAACCCCTTCAAATTCTTCAATATTTTTAGCTATTCTTTGTGCAAGAGGTACTCCTCTTCTCTTTACTCCTATTAAAACTATATCTTCTACACCTTTGTTCTTTTCTATTATTTCATGTGATACTCTAGCTAATGCTCTTTTCATTGCCTTGTCGTCTAAAATAACTGCTTTTAAATTCATTTTTTAACCACCTTTCACAAAATATAAAAAAGCGTCTTGATCTGTGTATCAAGACGCACTTATACTCTACTACCTATATCGCGCCTTATGATCTCACAGGACCACTTAAAGGAAACTTATTTCTATAAATAGAATATCATTAATTTAATATTATTTCAACTGTTTTTCTAAAATATCTAATACATTTTTGAAGTAACTTGGAATACTGCACTGAAATTCAACATATTCATTAGTCCTTGGATGTATAAAACCAAGTTTTTGAGCATAAAGCATTTGACCTTCCAAATTGAATTTTTGCTTTTTATATCCATATACGGGGTCACCCACTAACGGATGTCCAATATGGCACATATGTACTCTTATTTGATGAGTTCTTCCCGTTTCCAATTTACACTCTACTAATGTGTGCTCTTTAAATCTTTTAATTACCTTGTAATGAGTAACTGCTCTTCTTCCACCAGGTACTATTGCAACTTTTATCCTTTCCTTAGGATGTCTTGCAAGGGGCTCATCTATTGTGCCTTCATCTTCCTTTATTATTCCTTCAACTAGCGCTAAATACACTCTAGTAATTGAATGCTCTTTGAATTGTTCTGATAGCTTATTATGAGCATTGTCATTTTTAGCAACTACAAGTATTCCTGAAGTATCCTTATCTATTCTATGAACTATTCCAGGTCTTGCAACTCCATTAATTCCAGACAAGTCACTACAATGATTTAATAGAGCATTAACTAAAGTGCCTTCATAATTTCCTGGAGCAGGATGTACGACCATTCCTTGAGGCTTATTCACTACTATAACATCACTATCTTCATAAATTATATCAATAGGTATATCCTCTGGTTCTATATTAAGATGAGTAGGGTCAGGAATACTTATTTGTACTTCATCACCTATTCTCAATTTATAATTGCTTTTTTTTATATTAGAGTTTACTGAAACCTCTTCCTTTTCAATAAGCCCTTGTATAAAAGACCTAGATTTTCCCTCTAAGTTTTCTGCCAAAAATGTATCAAGTCTTTTATTTTTATTTTCTTCAGTTATTAAAAATTTTCTATTCTCCATTTTTCTCTTCCTTTATAACATAAAGTGCTAATAAAGCTGTTCCAATTGTTACAAATATATCTGCTACATTAAATGTAGGAAAATAATACATATCTTTATAATGTATTAATATAAAATCTACTACGTACTTATAATAAGCCCTATCAATAAGGTTTCCTATAGCTCCACTTATGATAAAAGCTAAAGATAATCTTAATATCAATGATTGAGGTTTATATTTAAATAAATAGAATAATACACCAATTGTAATTATAAACGTAATTATGGCTAAGAATATAGTTTTATCTCTAAATATTCCAAAAGCCGCTCCCGTGTTTTCTAAATACGAGAATTGAAAGAAGTCTTTTATTATTATTAAATCTTTTCCCATAGAAAGCTCTTTAACAGCCCATATTTTAGTTACTCTATCTAATATAACTCCTAAAATTATTATGATTACTTCCAATGACACCCTACCCCCTATTTTAGTTGATAATTAATACTTAATAATTAATGTTTAATAATTATTTAAGTAAGAAATTTATAAAGTTAATTATAAATTTCTTACTTAAATATAATTCATAAAAAACTCCCACTTACATTTCAGCTTAACTATGTCAATTTGTTAAAAATGCTTTATTGAGTGTTAAGTATTATCTATTAACTATTATTTATTCAATAGTTTTTCTATATTGTTCATTACTTATAGTGTCTATAATATCTACAATACCTTCATGGTCTTCATAATAGTCATCTTCAAATATATTTTCTCTTTTATTGAAAAATCCTACATCATCATAAGAGTCCATTCCATCAAAAGCTGCTTCATCATAATCATTTATCGTATAATCAAAATTTTGAATTACCTTTTCTTCTATGGGTCTATTTTTAGGTTGAAAAGCACGACTATCTAGTTTTACATTAAATCCACTATGATTATGCCTTTGGCAATTTACACAGCACTCTGCATAAGGTATAAATTCCAATCTCTCTTCATTTATATCCTTTCCACACTCTTGGCATTTTCCATAGGTTCTATCTTCTATACGATTTAATGCATCATTTATTTTATTTAATATATTTACTTCATTTCCCTTCAAAGCCAATCCTCTTTCTTTATCATATACTTCACTTGCCATATCTGAAGGATGATTATCGTATAGCGAAAGCTCCGTTAAGAATGATACATTAGAATCTATAGTATCATTTCTTTTCATTAAATGTAATGTTTCTATTACATTATTTTTTTCTTTCTCAAGCTTTTTTTTAAAATAATCTAATTTAGATTTATCCATAACTATAATTATCCCCTTTCTCCTTAAATACGAATTTTTATAACTATAGTTATTTTATCTTTAATAAATTAAATTATTCTAATAAAATTCTTAAAGTAATTTAAAGCTTCTTGAAAAGAAACTTTAAATTACTTTAAGTTTTTTTCAACCTCATATTCTAAGTAACTACAAAAGTTCTTTATTTTTTATTTTACTCATTATATTCATTAAAGTTTCCATAGAAATTGTTTCTCTTGAATCTGAAACAGAATTATCTGGATGAATATGACTTTCTATCATAAGTCCATCCGCTCCAACAGCTAAAGCGGCCATACTCATGGGTAAAACAAGTTCTCTAAGTCCCGTTCCATGACTTGGGTCAACTATTACAGGTATTCTATATTTTTGTTTTATCACAGCTACACTGTTTAAATCTAAAGTATTTCTTGTGTAACTTTCAAATGTTCTTATTCCTCTTTCACAAAGAACTACATTCATATTCCCTTCTGCCATAATATATTCTGCTGCGTAAATCCACTCTGCTAAAGTCGCACTCATGCCCCTTTTTAAAAGCACAGGCTTATTTGCCTTTCCCACTTCTTTTAAAAGGCTATAATTATACATGTTCCTAGAACCTATTTGGATCATATCTACGTACTCTATTCCTTCTTCAACATCACGAGTATCCATTATTTCAGATACCACTGGAAGTCCCGTAGCTTCGCTTACTTCATTTAGTATTTTCATACCTTCAAATTTTAGCCCCTGAAAGGAATATGGAGAAGTTCTTGGCTTAAAGGCCCCACCTCTTAACATATGAACGCCTAAACCTTTTAATGTCTTTGCAATTTTAAGCATGGTATTATAATCTTCTACTGCACATGGTCCAGACATTATTATTTTTTCACTTCCACCTATCTCTACATCTTTTACTTTTACTTTGATCCTTTCTCCATTTTTTATATCTACCAATAAATTTTCCATTCCCTTATCACCTACATAGTTTCTATCATATTCTTAATAATACCTATAGAATTTTTTACAGCTATTGGCTTAAACTTTTCATATTCTATATGTGCTCCATTATTAGCATTATCAGATGCAGATCTTATTATTACAAAAGGCACATTATTTAAATGGCAAACTTGAGCAATGCTTCCACCTTCCATTTCACATGCAAGAGCACCAAATTCTTCGCTTAGCCAAATAATTTTGTCTCTATCAGCTATAAACTGATCTCCTGTAACTATTCTTCCTACAAAACATTTACATTCACTTACTTTTTCACAAGCTGCTTTTGCTTTTAAGACTAATTCATTATGACATTTAAAATCAAATGTATCCATTCTAGGAATTTGTCCTTTTCTTTCTCCAAATGCAGTTGAATCGCAATCATGTTGTACTAAACTATCTGCAATAACCACATCTCCAGGAAGTACATCCTTGCCTACCCCTCCTGCTACTCCCACATTTATAACTGTATCAACATTAAATTCATCTATAAGTATTTGTGCACATACCGCTGCATTTACCTTACCTATACCACTTTTAACAACTACCACATCATGTGCCCATATTTTCCCTAGGTTAAATTCCATTTGCGCTTTATTAAGCTTTCTTTCTATATTCATTTCATTTATGATTGGCTCTACTTCCTCAATCATTGCTCCTATAATTCCTATTATCATAATTATTTTCTCCTTCAAGATATGCTATTCTTTAATGCACTTATAATATCTTTTTTATTTATTTCTACTTTTACTTTAGGTTCATTTAAGTCTTCTAATAATATAAATCTTATTTTTTCATCATTTTTTTTATCATGATTAATAGCATACATAAATAAAGTATAATTGTCAACTTTATACTTTGTAGGAAGCCCTAGCTTTCCGTATAAGTTAACAATATTCCTATATAAGTCCTTTCTTAGGTTACATATATTTTCAGAAAGCTTTATTGAAGCAAGCATTCCAAGTGCTACAGCTTCTCCATGAGTTAACTTGCCTCCTGAATTTATTTCAATAGCATGACCTACTGTGTGGCCAAAATTCAATATATTCCTTATTCCTGTATCATTTAAATCATTTTTTATTATTTCTGATTTTATCTTAAGGCAGCTTTTTATTATATGAATCATTTTATCTGTTTCTTTTTCCAATATTCCCTTATAATTTTCATTTAGAAAATTTAAAAGAGCACTGTCTTTTATAAGCGCATATTTTACTACTTCTCCTAGTCCTCCTTTAAACTCCTTTTCCTCTAGTGTTTTTAAAAAACTTGTAGATATATATACAAACTCTGGATGATGAAAATTACCTATTATATTTTTTAATCCATTGTAATTATATCCAACTTTTCCTCCCACTGAACTATCTACTTGAGATAAAAGGGTAGTTGGTATATTTATATATCTTATTCCTCTCATATAAGTAGAAGCAACAAATCCAACTATGTCTCCTACAACTCCTCCACCCAATGCCATTAATAAGCTATTTCTATTTGCATTGTGTTCTATCAAAAAAGAGTATATTCCTTGAACGGTATTTATGTTCTTATTTTCTTCCCCTTCCTTAAAACAATATTCTTTTACATTATATTGTTCTTTAAACCTTTCAATAATATCTTTATAAATGGAATGTACCTTATTATCTGTAATTATAAACATTGAATCCTTATCTTTTATCTTATTTTCCATTAGAGCTTGCGAAAATCTGTCCATAGATGAGCTTATATATACTTTGTATTCTCTATCACTTAATTTCACACTTAGTTCTTTCATATTTCTATCCCCTTTCTATTGGATAATAGGATAAATAGAACTTCAATAAAAAATCTCACTCTAACGAGCGAGATTTTTTATTATCTTTCTGCAAAAAAACTTTTAATTTGATTTAATTCTTCAGAATCAAGAACTTTAGTTTCTTCTAAATCTTTTTTCATAAAGTCTTCATCATTACTTAATTCTATATTTATATTATTTCCTAATTCCTCTAAAACTAGACTATCATTTTTATTTTTTTCTACATAGTTACCTATATTATAATTTCTTATATAATCCTTTTCCATTGTATCAAATACTTCCAATTGAGATTGCATAAAAGTTTTAAACTTTGTCTTAAATATTATAAATTCTTGCTTTGTTCGTTCAAAATCATCATTTATTTTCATCACTTCATTATGAGCCTTATCTAAAATTCTTTGAGCTGTTTCATTGGCATTTAATACAACAAGTTCTGCTTCCTTTTGAGCTGTTTTCCTAGCTTGATCAGAAGCATTTTGTGCAAGCAAAAGAGTACTTTGAATTGTATCTTCCATTTTTGCATAGTGTTCAATATTTTCTTGTAATGCATTCATTTTTTCTTTTAAACATGAATTCTCTTTATACAAAGCTTCATAGTCTTCGGCTGTCTTTTCTAAGAATTCTTCTACTTCGTCCATATCATATCCTCTAAAAGACTTCTTAAATTCCTTATTTGTTATGTCCATAGATGTTGTTTTCATATGATCACCTCATTTTAGATAAATTTCTTTAGTAATATTTTAAATCTTCCGCTGCCTGTAATGCCTACTTGAGATACTATTTTATACTTACCATAACCCCTTATAGTAAGTATCGAGTTTTCCTGAACTATTTTATCTTTTTCAGTTTCTATTCTATAATCCTTTACAACCTTGCCTTCTTTTATAATATCTAAAGCTTTACTTCGAGAAAGCCCTGTTATAGAACTTACAATAGAATCTAATCTAAAGGAAGTTGATATTATATTTTCTTCTTTAAACTTATATTCTGGCAAATGTGTAGTATATATATCAACTATTTCCACAATACATGGACTATTCCCTACAGATTTTAAATTATATATTATATAATCTGCCAATTCTTCATATACTGCCACATATGCTGAGGAATCTTCACATATTAAATCTCCGAGCTTTTCCCTTTTTATACCTAATGCTAAGATACTTCCTAAACAATCTCTATGGGTTAGCTTAGTAAATTCAGATTTATTTTGTATCTTAATTAAACTTATTGGAAAATTCCATACTTCTCCTTGTGAAAAAGCCACTACTTTTCTTTCTGCTTCATTAAATATACCATAAGAGCTTATATTCACTCCTAAAGCTCCTTTAATATTTTCTAAATGTTTCCAAACACTTGGAGCATAAAACTCCTCTGTATATACTTCTCTTCCTGTTTTTAAGCAAAAACATATCCTTTCATATAACTTTGAAACTTTATTTTTGTCTTCAAATGCCAAGGTATTTAAAAATGCTTTTTTATCTATCATATTATTATAAAAGCCCAATAAGTGAAAATGTAATTTTTCTTAAAATAGATATAATGAAAAAAGCAATTATTGGAGAGAAGTCTATCATAAGTCCTGGCATAATTTTTTCTTGAATTTTTCTTCCTGGAGCTAGTAATGGTTCTGTAATAGAATGTAGAAAATAAGTAAATTTATTTTCTACTCCCCTCATAACAAAAGAAAGTATTATCTCTGCAAATATTGCATATTCCATTACAACAAACAACAAACTAAAAATTTTGTACAAAATATAATTCATATAAACCTCCAGCCTTATTTATTCCAGCTAAAAATCCCTTTACTCGATAATTCATCTTTAAGTTCGCTATCTACTTCTACATTAGAAGGTGAAACTATATATATTTTACATCCCACTTCTTCTAAATTTCCACCTAATGCATAAGTTGCTCCACTCATAAAGTCTAGCAATCTTTGGCCTACTTTAGGATCTAATCCTGTAGAATTTACTACTACTATCCTTCTATTCTTTAAATGATCGCATATATCTACCACCTCATCATAGGTAGAAGGTTTCACTATTAAAACCTTTGTATTTACAGAAGTATGTATACTAACTATCTTATTTTGTTTCTTTGAATTAGACGATATTATAGGTTCATATTCTTCCTTTCCATTATCACTTCCATATATACCATCTTCCATTTCATCTACTTCTTCTTCGAATTCCTCTATTTCATCTTCGAGTCCTATAAGACTCATCATCTTATTTAGTACTTTTCCTGCCATGTAAATTTCCTCCTCTATTAAGCATTAATAATTGTATAATCTCTTTTACCAAATATGCCTTGACCTATTCTCACCATATTAGCACCTTCTTCTATGGCTATCTTATAATCTCCAGTCATTCCCATTGAAAGATATTTCATTTTAATATTTTTAAAATTTCTCTTGCTTAGATTATCGAATATATTTTTAACCTCTTTAAAATATACTCTACAAGAATTTTCATCACCTATAGGTATTACAGTCATAAGTCCTTCTACGTTTACATAGTTACAATTTTCTATAGCATTTAATAGTTCTTCTAAGTCTTCTTTCATTATCCCAGACTTATTTTCTTCCCTACCTATATTTATTTCTATAAGAACATGAGCTTTTAACTCTTCCTTAGCATACTGTTTTTCTATTTCTTCTAATAACTTTACGCTATCTAAGGAATGTATAAGATTAACTTTTCCCACAATGAATTTAACCTTATTTCTCTGCAAATGACCTATTAAATGCCATATTACATCTTCTTTATTAAAATTTTCTACCTTATACATTAATTCTTGAACCTTATTTTCTCCAAAATCTCTTATTCCGCATTGATATGCCTGTTCCATATCTTCTAATGGCTTTGTTTTTGATACAGCTACAAGTTTAATTCCTTTTGGAATAGTAGGATTAATATTTATTACATTTTCAGCAATAGACATATTATCATCCCCTTTTAATCTTTATTATTCTTCACAAAATCCAAAATTCCTTCATATTTATCTACTTACTTAAAAGATTTTATAAATTTATTTTTAAAATTCCCATTAAAAGCTGGTATTATAATATCATTTGAATCTTCTACATCTACTTGTATCCCTCTAAACATCAATGCCTTTAAGTAATTTTCATCTGAAAGCATATATGCCTTTAAGGTTTCTTTATTTCCTATAGCTTTTATATCAAAAGGAGCACTTATTTGTATACCATTTACTCTTAAGAAAGGTCCATTGCAATAAATACTTGAATTACCTATGAGTCTATTTCCATTTATAGAAATAGCTTCTGCACCAGAGTTCAATAAATCATTTATTACCTGTACCATATCAGTATTATGTATCAACTTCAATTGATACTCAAAAGGATCTTCTACAAATTCTGTACTAGCATCATTTAGTGTAATTACTATGCCCTGTCCATGTACTTCACTTCCACCAAGTATTTCGTTATTATAATCTATCTCCTTTATTATTTCATTTCTTATCTTATTTCTATCCTGTATACTTTCCTCATATTTATGAAGCTTATTAGAATATTCTTCATATTGTCTATTTAAGTCAGTAATATCATTTATAAGTTGATTTTTATGAGCGTAATTATCTTGATATTCTCTACTGCTTAACATTATTTGACTTTCTCTTGAAAAACTAATATTTGTAGCTATCAATACTCCTATAATAATAGAAGCTATAAATAAAAATATACTAGCCTCATTTTTTTTCATTTAATTCACCTCATTGACGAGATTTTATCTTTTCAATAAGAATTCTTCTTATCATTGCAAAGCTATCAAATATTCTTCCTCCAAATACTACTACAGCTGCTATATATATCGGAACACCTAGTTTATCTCCAATGTATGTAAGTCCCGCTGCAATAATGGCATTACCAAAAAAACCTGAAATAAATATATCTGCTTGAAAGTTTTTAGAAAGATTTGCTCTTATAGCTCCAAATACAGAGTCTAGTGCAGCTAGTATTGCAATAGATAAATATGGAGAAAACTTATCCGAAATATTTATATTAAGCACAAGTCCTAGTATCATACCTATTATTAGTCCCAGAAATGCAATCATCTAAGTCACCTCTATTTTTTATTTTCTTTTTCTACAGGTTTTGCATAGTTAAATTTATATGCTTTATTATATTTTTGAATCTTTATATTATCAGCCACCTCATATTTAACCTCAGAAATACCTTTAAAATCTGCTAGCGTTTCAGGAAAATTCAAAGCAGCCTCTAGATTTTTTTTATCTCCTATTGCTTTTATAGTTATCTTTTGTGAAGGTGATACTCTATCTTCACCATTTATTATAATCGTACTTCCCGAAATCCTTATACCAGATTTTAGTGTAAGCCTTATATCATTTATAGAAATAGCTTCTGCTCCAGCAAACCTTAATTCATTTACTAAAAAAACTAAGTGCCTATCTGTTATAGTCATTCCTCCATTGTTTCCAAAAATGTCTTGGTTTGGTATTAGTTGTATGATTATACCTTCTCCTTGAACATCTGTTGTTCCTGTTAAAAGTCTAGTTTCTTCTAAATCTGCTAAAAGTTTTTTGGTAGTGTCGTCATTTCCTGCTGCTGCTGATTCATAATCATTTAATTTAATTTGAAGTTCTTCTATTTTTTTATTTAACCCTTCTTTATCCTTTTTGTATTGCTCAATTTCTGTATTGACATTATTAGTTGTATATTGATTTACATTTAATATCTTTTCTCTTTTTAAAATAGCTTTAAATTGATATGCTAAAGTAAATCCAAGTACTCCACATACTAAAGCCAAACTTATTTGCGAAGTCCATTTGCGCATAAAAAACCCCTCCCAATTACTCTATAAAAACTACAGGATTACCTTCAAAACTCACATCTATATATCCTTTTTTTCCTTTTAATTCTTCCTTTTGAAAAGCTATATTAAAAGCTTTATTAAGCTTCTCCTCTAATCTTTCATTATTTCCAAGTTTAATACAAATATTATTGTAATACACTTTTATATTTGTTATATCATGTATGTCCACTGTTGAAATTCCATAGTTATCTTTTTTGCTACCTAAAAGAGCCGACAGTTCTCTAGCAGTCTCTATCTTTCTTTCATCATCTACTACAATTGGCTGACCTACTTTACTTTTATTTTCATCAAATCCTTGTAGTTTTACAAGATTCATATTCTTTATATCTTGTCTTTCTTCTAGTACAACACCATTTTTATCTAATACCAAATATCTATTCCCGTTATTTCCATAAAATACTGCTTCCCTTTCCTTTACAGTTACAACTAAAGTACTTGGTAATTCTCTTTTCATCTCAGCATCTAATATATATGGATCTTTTAACAAGTTTTTTTTAGCACTATCTAAATCTATATAAAAAATATTATTCCCTTTGCTAAGTTTAGAAGTTTCTATAACACTACTTATAGATATATTTTTATTATTATTAACCTTTATATCCTTTATATTAAAATACGGATGTTTGAGAAGCAAAGTCATCAAAACTCCAATTAAAAATAATAATGATAGCACTAATTTTTTTACAAACTTTCTTCTTCGCCTTTTTAATATAAATTCATTCTTTTCTTTATTATTATCCTCTACTACTTTATCCTTGCTATTAACATTTGTAACTTCTATCATTTCAACTCTCCACCCTAACCATTTGTTCATATATTATATAATAACACTTGCTATAATTAATTTCATTAAATTTTTTATTAAATTTTTGTTTAAATTTTTGTTAATTTTTTTGTTTAATGCAAAATTGTAGCATTGCAAATATTTGCAATGCTACAATTTAACTGTTACTTTTTTGCCTTGATACATTTAAAAGCACTCCCATAGCCGTGAGGTTCACTACTAAGGATGAACCTCCATAACTTATAAATGGTAGTGGAACTCCAGTTACAGGAATAGAGCCAGTAACAACTGCAATATTTATAATTGCCTGTATTGCTATAACTGCAGTTATACCTATTGCAAGCATTGTACCGAAGGTATCCTTTGCCTTAACAGCAGTTACTATGCCTCTCCATACAAATATGCAAAATAATAATACTATGAACGTGCATCCTATAAGTCCTAATTCTTCACCTATAACTGCAAATATAAAATCATTATGTGGCTCAGGAATATAATAACACTTTTGTCTTGATTGCCCTAGCCCTACTCCCCAAATCCCTCCAGAGCCTAAAGCTAAGAAAGATTGTATTAATTGATAACCTGTTTTTTGGGGATCTATCCAAGGATTTCTATAGGTAAAAAATCTTGCTCTTCTAAAAGGTACTAAAAGTATGGCTGCTGCTCCTGCACATACAACTGGCGCTACTACTGCCAAAAGATGAGAAAACCTTGCACCTGCTATGAAAAGCATTATAAAAGTTACTCCCATTATAACTGTTGCTATACTTAGGTTTTTTTCTAAGTATACAAGTCCAGCGTAAAATCCTCCAACCAAGAGATACGGTATTACTCCACGGAAAAAAGTCTTGATCTTTTCTCCCTTTATTTCCATACTTTTAGCTATAAATAAGACCACCGCATACTTTGCTATTTCTGATGGCTGAAAACTAGCTGGTCCTAGCGTTATCCATCTTCTTGCACCATTCCTTTCTGGAAATGCAAGTACTACTAAAAGTAAAATTGTTGTAACAATCATAATTATCTTTGTGTGTTTTTTTAACTCATGATAATCATAGCTCATGGCAATAAACATAAATATTATTCCAAGTGTTGCCCACAATCCTTGTTTTTTCAAAAAGAACATACTATCTTTATACTTATAAAAAGCAAAGTAAGAACTAGCACTAAAAACCATAACTACTCCTATGGCTACAAGTAACATTATCACTGTAAAAAGAACAAAATCTACAGTTCCCATTTTATTTTGGAACCTTTTCTTTTGGAGCCTTCTCATAATAACCTCCTAAAATATTACTCAAAATCACTAAAATGATAAAAATGCAATCATACAAAGTATTACAGTTGCAATAGAAAATGCTGATACTACTTTGGTTTCATGCCATCCACATAACTCAAAGTGATGGTGAAGAGGGCTCATTTTAAATATTCTCTTCCCTGTTAACTTAAATGAGGCTACTTGAAGTATTACGGATAATGTTTCCATAACATATACTCCTCCTACTATTATCACTAATAAAGGAAGTTTTAAAATCATAGCCACTGCAGCTAATGCTCCTCCTAAAGCAAGTGATCCAGTGTCTCCCATAAATACCTGAGCTGGAAAAGCATTGTATCTTAAAAATCCAAGCAACGCCCCTGATACTACTGCACAAAAGACTGATAAAGTATAATTTCCCATATTAAAGCTTACTATAACAAAAAATGTCATAACAAGTATAGTAACGGATGTCGCAAGTCCATCTAAACCATCTGTTAAATTTACGGCATTAGTGGTAGCTGCAAAATATATTATTATAAAGGGAATATAAAATATTCCTAAGTCTACTGCTTTACCTACAAAAGGAATTATAATAGAAGTCCCAATTTCAGGATTATTTGCTGCATAGAATCCGAATCCAAAGGAAACCAAAAGAAGCATTAACATCTTTTGATAAGCCCTAAGTCCCAAATTATTCTTATGTATAATTTTAAGAAGATCATCTACAAATCCTATACATCCAAATGCAATGAAGGCATATAATGCAAACATTGCTTCATCACTTGGTTTTCTTACAAGTATTATCATGGATATAATAGAGGCTATAATAAATATTATTCCTCCCATAGTTGGTGTTCCTGCTTTTTTTTGATGACTCCTAGGTCCTTCTTCTCTTATATTTTGGCCAAATTTTAGTTTATGAAGAATTGGTATAAATATTGGTCCTCCTATAATAGAAAATATAAAAGCTACTAATACAGAATAAATTATCTTGCTGTTCATTAATAGTCAGGCTCTTTTAGTGAAGAGCCCTTCACCTCCTTGAATTAATTGCTCCTTAGAGTTTCAACGATTTTTTCAAAACGCATAGCTCTAGACGCTTTCACAAGTACTACATCATCTTTTTTCAAGTACTCTTTTAAAATCTTTGCCGCTTGGTCTGTATCTTGTACTTTTATAACTTCCCCAATATTTCTTTTATCTATATCTTCTTTAAACCCTTCTTCATAAGCATTTTGGAATTCTCCTACAACTATTAAAGTATTCACTCCCTTTAATTTTGCAAATAACCCTACTTCTTTATGAGCTTCATATGCTTTATGTCCTAGTTCTTTCATAGTTCCAAGCACTACTATTTTTCTATCCCCATTTATGTTCATAAGTACATCTATAGCTGCTCTCATAGAGTCTGGACTTGCATTATAGCAGTCATTAACTATGGTAAATTTTTCTTCCTTTATTATATCTAATCTCATAGAAGTAAACTTTAGATTTCCAAATCCTTCCTTTATAAGTTTAAATTCTACACCTAACTTTCTAGCACACGCTATAGCTAAGAGTGCATTAAGCACATTATGTTTTCCTGGTGCTTCAATATAAAAGTCTTCTGCTTCTCCTGTGGAATTTTCCTTAGTCGTAAAGCTTATACTCTTTTCATTTAAGACTATATTATAAGCATATAAATCTTTTTTATTTTCTATTCCTGTTTTTATAACATTAAAATCAGTAAAATCAATTTCTGATAAAAGATCATTATCTGCATTTACTATTAGTGTATTTTCCTTATTAAAGAAGTTTGTAATCTCTAACTTAGCCTTTAATATATTTTCTCTAGTTTTTAAATTTTCTATATGTGTTATTCCAACATTAGTTATTAGAGCTATATCAGGTCTAGCAGCCTTTGTCATATTGTGTATTTCCCCTAAATTATTCATTCCCATTTCAAGTACTGCTATATCATAAGTGCTGTCTAATTTAAACATCATAAGAGGAAGTCCTATTTCATTATTAAAGTTTCCTTCTGTTTTAAAAACCTTAAACTTCCTGCTTAATGCTGCATGAGTTAAATCCTTTGTTGATGTTTTCCCAGTGGATCCTGTGATTCCTATAATTTTTATATTGAGCAATGTTCTATAGTATTCTGCTAAGTCAAGCAATGCCTTTTTTGTATCATCAACCTTTATTATAGAGGTATATTCCTTCAATTTTTCTGTTTCAAAATTTATCTCATCAACTATACATATTGAAGCCCCCTTGCTACTTGCTTCGATTATATAGTTGTTTGCATTAAAGTTTTCACCCTTAAGAGCTATGAATATGCTCTTTTCTCCTATCTTTCTTGTATCAGTTGAAATATTATTATAATCAAAGGCATTACCTTTTACTATTACTTTACCTCCTACAGCATTTACTATTTCATCAAATTTCATATATTCCACTAAAAAAACCCCTTCCATTAGTACAGTTCCTGTATTATTTCCTTTACTATTTCTCTTTCATCAAAGTGTATTGTTTTATCATTCAATATTTGATAATCTTCATGGCCCTTTCCTGCAACAACTATTACGTCACCTTTTCTAGCAATTTTCATAGCTTCTTTTATAGCATCACGTCTGCTTTCTGCTACTATATAATTATTCCTTTCTATTCCTGAAACTATATCCTTTATTATTGCTTCCGGTTCTTCAGTTCTTGGATTATCAGAGGTAATAACAGCTATATCACTTAATTCAGTGCCTAATTTACCCATTATAGGCCTTTTAGTTTTATCTCTATCCCCTCCACAGCCAAATACGCTTATAAGTCTTCCTAAAGTAAATTCTTTAGCTGTTTTTAATATATTTTCAAGTCCATCTGGCGTATGTGCATAATCTATTATAACATCATATCCTAAATCATAGTCTTTAGTAACCAGCTCACATCTCCCAGGTACCCCTGACATATTTGTAAGTCCCTGTTTTATAATTTCCATATCTATTCCTTCACATATACATACAGAAGCACTACCTAAAGCATTCATTATGTTATATTTACCTGGTATATTTATATCAACATGAATTTTATTATTATTATTATTATTATAATTCATATCAAATTCTGCTCCACGCGAATGCATTACTATATTAGAAGCTTCTACATCGGCACTCTCATCTAAAGAATAAGTTATTTTATTTGTCAAAACTTCTTTATATATTCTCTTTCCATAAATATCATCTATATTTACTATAGAATTTTTACTATTTTTAAATAACAAAAACTTAGCATTGTAATAATTTTCAAAGGTTTCATGAAAATCCAAATGATCTTGAGTTAAATTTGTAAATAGCCCTTCCTGAAACTCTATTCCATAAACTCTATTTAAATAAAGCGAATGAGATGAAACCTCCATTACACAATAATCCACTCCATCATTTACCATATCACTAAATAAACTGTGCATTTCTAGAGATTCTGGAGTAGTTCTATCAGCATGTAATTTTTTATTGCCAATATAATTTGCTATAGTTCCTAAAAGACCAACTTTGTATCCTGCTGTTTCTAATATTGATTTTATCATAAATGTAGAAGTCGTTTTTCCATTGGTACCTGTAACTCCTATTATTTTAAGCTTATCTTTGGGATTTCCATAAAAATTTGATGCTGCAATTGCTAATGCTTTTCTACTATCTGAAACCTTGATAATAGTACACTTTGGCATATCATCAAGGATATCTTCACATACAATTACCTTTGCTCCACTTTCATATGCCTTATGTATAAACTTATGTCCATCGGTACTATATCCTTTTATAGCAACAAACATATCTCCATTTTCTACTTTTCTTGAATCATAGTTTATATTATTTACTTCTAAATTATCATCGCCCTTTAGTACTTCATAATCTAAACCTTCTAATAATTTTTTTAAAAGCATTTTCAACACCCCTTTACAGTATAACAGTGAACGGCATGCCGTTCACTGTAATTAATCTCCTACTTCTTCTAATCTTACAAAAACTGTAGTTCCCTTAGATACTTCCTTACCTTCCTCTATGCTTTGATCATAGATAAGTCCATTTCCTTCATATTGAACCTTAAGCCCTAAGCTATTTAAAAGTTCTGATGCTCTTTCAATGCTGTATCCAGTTATACTTGGAACTACTACCACATTATTATTATAATTTGAAGAATTTCCTGTGTAAAGAAGAATCTTGCTTCCTTCTTTTACAGTATATCCAGGTTTTGGATTAATATCCGTGATGTACTCTCCATCCTGCTCCATTTGATAATCTAAATTATACTCTTTTAATACCTTTAATGCATCCGTTTTTTTCATGCCTCTTATTTCAGGAATTACTACATCTTTTTTAAGACTTTCTGCTACTTTATCTGAAGTTGCATCAGATTTGAATGCTAAATAGTTAAATATATCATTAAAAACTTGCTGCGCCACTGGAGCAGTAATTTGTCCTGCATAATAGTTAGATGGATCTGGTTCGTCAATGGATACAAATAAAGTTATTTGTGGCTTATCTGCTGGTGCCATGCCTGCAAAAGAAGATATATATTTGCCTTGACCATACACGCCATTTACAACCTTTTGTGCTGTACCAGTTTTACCACCTATATGATATCCTTCAATAAAAGCTTTTTTTCCTCCGCCTTCAGATACTACCTTTTCTAAGTACTCTCTTAAAATAGCCGTCTTATTGCTATCTAAGATTTGTCTTTCATTAAAATTACTATATTCTTCATCTACTACTTCTTTTCCTGTTTCCTCATCATAATGAACTACCTTCTTGAGTACATGTGGTGTAATAAGCTTTCCGCCATTAGCTACTGCATTAAAAGCTGTTAAATATTGAATTGGAGACATTGTATTTGCCTGGCCAAAAGAAATTGTAGCTAAATCTATATCTGCCATATTCTCAGGCTTTTTAATTATTCCCTTTGCTTCTCCTGATAAATCTATACCTGTTTTTTCACCTAATCCAAACTTTTTAATATATTGATATAGTTTTTCTTTACCTATTTTTTTACCTACTTCAGCAAAGCCAACATTACAAGAATTTTTAAGTATACCTGTAAAATCCTGCGTTCCATGTCCAGATGTCTTCCAACAATGTATAGTCCTACCCCCTATTGTTACAGATCCATTACAAACAAATTTATCATTAGCACTTACTGCATTTTCTTCAAGTGCTGCAGCAGCAGTAATAACCTTAAAAATAGAACCTGGTTCATAAGCATCATTTACTGCTCTATTTCTCCAAAAGGTTTGGAGTTCTGCATAACTTTTACCTTCTATCCACGGATTATTAGGATTATAATCCGGCTTATTAGCCATTGCTAGTATTTCACCATTATTAGGGTCCATTGCAATTATAGTAACAGCTTTAGCTTTATTATCACTTAAAGCCTGATCCGCAGCCTTTTCAGCAAAATGCTGTATCATTTCATCTGTAGTTAAAACTACATCTTTTCCATCCTTAGGTTTACTAAATTCAGAAATAACATATGGAAGCTCTCTAGACCTTGTACTGTCCATTTCTGCTATTCTTTTTCCAGGTTCTCCTGAAAGTATCTTATTATAACTAAGCTCTACTCCAGTCAAACCATTTCCATCAGAATTAGTATGTCCTAATACATGAGCTAAAAAATTATTGTTTGGATAATACCTTTTTGTATCTGCAGAAACTATCACACCATTTATTTTTAAATCTCTGACTTTGTCTGCTATAGGCTTTTCTATTCGCCTTTTTAATGTAGCGGATCCATAAGGAAGACCACTAGGGAATTTTTTGTTTATAATTTTTACTATTTCTTCTGTTTCCATTTCAAGTATTGGAGATAGCTTGGCTGCTACGTCATGTGGGGTTAAATTTAAATCTTCCATAGTATTTCTTAATGTATTTAAATCTAAATCTACTCTATACACGTTAGCACTTACTGCAAGCTCATTTCCGTTTCTATCCAATATTCTTCCCCTTTTTGCAGAAATTTGAACTTCACTAGTCCATTGATCCACTGCCATCTTTTCATATTTTGGGGATTTATATATCATAATAAAACTTAACCTTCCTACAAGGCAGGTAAACAGAAATATAAGGACTAGTAGTATAATAAACATTCTTTTCTTAATTATAACTCTATCCCTATATACTTTTTTATCCAAAACATATACCTCCGTTAAAATAACTTGCTAAAAATTTTTTTTATCAAACCTTCATCTTTTTGTGTATCCAATTGTTTTTCTGGAGCTTTTACTATCTCGTTTTCCAAGTTGCAGTACATTATATTTGATTTAGTAGGACTTACCATATTAAGCTTTTTAGTAGCAACATCTTCTATATACTGCAAGTTATTAAACTTTACCAGTTCTACTCTTAAATTTTCATTTTCCTTATTTATAGAATTAATTTCTAAACCTATGGCATTTAGGTCTCTTTGAATTCCGTATATCATACTATAACGTCCTATAAGTGTAACTCCAATTATAAAAGTAACCCCTATATTTCTAAGTGCTTTTAATTTCCCACTTGAAATTTTTTTACCTTTATTTATCCCCTTTTTACTATGCTTTTCTTTGTGCCTCTCATTTTGTGATATTTCAGGTTCTGGTGCTAGCACCGTATTACCATTTATATAGCTATGGTATGATTTCTTCTCTGGTATTATCACTTTATTCACTCCCCTTTTTAATTAGAACAAGTAACTTTATTTTTTTTCTGCCACCCTAAGCTTAGCACTTCTGCTTCTTGGATTCTCTTCCACTTCTTCCTTTGAAGGTTCTATTGGTTTTCTTGATATAACTTTTACTATAGATTCTTTTCCACATACACATATAGGAAAATCCTTTGGACAATTACATGGGCTTTCTAATTCCCTAAACTTATTTTTAACTATTCTATCTTCTAAAGAGTGGAAAGTTATTATAGACATTCTCCCTCCACTTTTTAGTTTATTTACTCCATCTTCTATTGCCTTGTTTAAAATTCTAAGCTCTCCATTCACTTCTATTCTTATAGCTTGAAAAGTTCTTTTTGATGGATGAGGTCCTTCTCTTCTGAACTTAGCAGGTATTGCTCTTTTTATGACCTCTGTAAGCTCTCCTGTGGTTTTTATAGGTTCTTTACTTCTTTCTTCTACAATAAACTGTGCTATTCTCTTTGCAAAGTTTTCCTCTCCATATTCTCTTATAACTTTATATAATTCTTCAAAAGAATATTCATTAACCACATTATAAGCAGAAAATTCTATTCTTCTATCCATCCTCATATCTAATGGAGCATCATTCATATAACTAAATCCTCTATCTTTTTCATCTAATTGATAAGAGGAAACTCCTAAATCGGCAATTATCCCATCTACCTTGTCTATACCTAAATCATCTAAAATATTTTCTATATTATAAAAATTATCGTGTACAAAAGTTACATTTTTATAGTTTTTTAATTTTTCTTTTGCAGCACTTAGCGCATCTTCATCTTGATCTATTCCTATAAGCCTTCCATTGTCAGAGAGCCTTTTAAGTATCTCACTTGAATGCCCTGCTCCACCTAAAGTGCAATCAACGTATATTCCATCTTCCTTTATATTTAAACTATCAATTGTTTCATTTAATAATACAGATACATGTTTAAATTCCATACTGTTACCACCTTTATATTTTAAATTCCTAGTTCGCTCATTTTTTCTGCTATTGCTTCATAATCTACATTTGCTTCATTGTACTCTTCCCAATTTCTCTTACTCCATATTTCAATTCTATTAGATACTCCTATACTTACTATTTCCTTTTCTATATGAGCATATTCTAATAGATTTTGAGGTATTAAAGCCCTTCCTTGCTTGTCTATCTCTATTTCATTAGCACCTGAAAAGAAAAACCTTACAAATGCCCTTGCATCCTTACTAGTTAAAGGGAGTTTTTTTAGCTTCGTTTCAAGTTCCTTCCAGTCTTCTAGTGTATAAATATATAAGCATCCATCTAATCCCTTTGTTAATATGAACTTTCCCCCTAGATTTTCTCTAAATTTTGCAGGGACTATCATTCTATTTTTAGGATCTATAGCATGCATATACTCCCCTATAAACATTTTTACACCTCAATCAACTATTTCACTCCACATTAAACCACTTTATACCACTTCTCTTATTATTCTATAATAAACTAAAAAATCCTTCTTTAAAAGAAGTTTTTAGTAAAAAATTTAAAAATATTAAAGTAAGCCATTTTAGTCCACTTTAAAATCCTTTTTATTGTAACTACAATAACTCTAATATAAAGCAGGATATTAATTATAATTGCAATAGTTTTTCAAGAACTAGGTCAACAATATTAAAGCACTATTTACATTACCTAGTTCTTGAAAGCTTTAAATCAATTTTTAAAATTTATCTATTATCCTCAATCTTTTTATTCATATTATTCATTGCTTTTTTCACTTCATCTTCACTTAAATCTGTACTTGCAAGTATTTCAGTCATTCCTATATTAGATTCCAGCATATTTTTAGCTGTTTCCATAGCTTCTTCATGTTCCCCTTTCCTTCTTTTCATATAATCACTTCCCTTCTTTTTATTTAAGGACATCTTTATTTTGTCACCTTTTATAAAAATTTATTTAAAATCGAGCAAAATAAAAAAGAACCTTAGACATTCTAAAGTTCTTCTTTATTTTGATAATAAAAGCTTTAAGGAAATTGCGACGTTTTTAATGCTCTGGGTCGTATAGAATTTTCATCTAGGAAGGCGTTCATTTCGTCGAGAACGGCAAATATTTATAAATTTAAAATCCCTAAGCCACCTAAACTCGCTGTCACTCAGACAGTAGTCGGCTCTTAACGGTATTTTAAATTTATAAATAAAGCCGTTCTAAGACTCATTCAATGCCTTCTACGATGAAAATTCTATGCTCCTAGAGCATTAAAAAGTTCTTCATGTGAACTGCTGAAGGAAGAAATTCAGCCGACTGAATTTCTAAAACATTTTAAGGTTTGGCACGTAAAAATATTTCAAGCGACAGCTAGAGAGTTTATAAGACCTTATAAGTAATGAATAGAAAACTTAATCCATTAGTTAAAGATGGGTAGTTTTATATAGGTAATTGGATAAATAGCATCTTGCAACCTATCGGTTTTGCGGACTTACCAGTCCTTTAGTTAGGTAAGCCTAAATGATATTTTTAATGTTGAACATATAGTATGGGTTCTGCATTGTAGAAAGCATTGAGTAAGCATTAGAAGCTCTTTATTTCAAAATTCAAATCACCGTTAAGAACTTTTTACTGTCTGAGCTGACAGCGAGTTTAAAAAGTTTAGGTGATTTAAATTCTGAAATATTAGAGCTTCTTTGCACAGCGAACCGCTTTCATAAATGCAAAACCCATACAGGATGTTCAACATTAAAAACGTCGTAATATTTCTATAGTTGTTTTTCTACTGCTTTTATAAGTTCTTCCACTACATATTTAGCATCTTCTAGTGAAAGAGTTGAATATACTGGTAAACTTATTTCATTTTTATATTGATTATATGCATTTGGGTAATTTTCTATTTTATATCCTAAATTTTTAAACAATGTAAACATTGGTAAAGGTATAAAATGAACATTTGTAGCAATGTCCTTTTCTGCTAATTCTTGAATCACTGCACTTCTCTGTTCTTCTTCAAATCCTTTTATTCTAAGTGGGTATAAATGATAAGACGTTTCTTTTACATCATCTTTTGAAAATGGTATTATAGCCCACTCTTTATCCTTCAACGCATTTGTGTATACTTCAAATATACTCTTTCTTATATTAAGCATTCCTTCATAACGTTTCATTTGTACTAGGCCTAATGCAGCTTGAATATCTGTCATGTTACATTTAAGTCCATCAGTTATTATGTCATATTTCCATGCACCAGCCTTCATTTTAGATAATGCATCTTTAGATTGACCATTAAGTGACGTATACTTAAGTACTTTTACTAAATCTTCTTTTCCATGAAAATTGTTATCATTATATGTTATTGCTCCGCCTTCTGCAGTAGTCAAATTCTTCACTGCATGAAAGGAGAATACATGAAAATCAAATTGTCCTCCGACCTTTTTCCCTTTATAAGAAGCTCCATAAGAATGGGCAGAATCAGAAATTAAAATTATATCTTCTCTTCCCTTTCTTTTAAGTACTTCTCTTATCTTATCATAATCTACAGGAACTCCTGCAAAATCCACTGTCATTATTGCCTTTGTTTTAGGAGTTATAGCCTTTTCAATTTCCTCTACATCTATAAGGAAGTTTTCCTTTTCTACATCTACAAAAGTAGGTTTAATTCCTCTATGAAGTATTACATTAGCTGTAGAAGTATAGGTGTATGGAGTTGTTATAACTTCATCGCCTTCTTTTATGTTAAATACTTTTAAAATAAGCTCCATTCCTGTAGTTGCACTAGCTACTGCCACGGCATTGTTTGCATTTGAGTAGTTTGACATAACTTTTTCAAATTCCATAACTCTAGGACCTGAAGTTATCCATCCAGATTCTAATGCCTTAACTACTTCTTCTATTTCTTCCTTAGTTATATCTGGTGGTGAAAAAGGTATTTTTTTATTTGCCATTTAAAACACTCTCCTTAAAATCATTTTTATATTTTAAAATAAATCATTTTTCACACATAAAAAAGCCTGTATCCTTTGTTATATATATATATCCTTTATCAGTAATTTTATCTTTCAATAAAACTTTTAAGTTAGTTAACTTTTTATAATCAAAATTTTCTTCTATTGTTCCTGGCATAGAAAATATATAATTTATAAGAGCCTCTATATCCGTAAGTTTTAAGCTATCCTCGTATCTTTTCAAAGTAATATGCTTAAAATAGTCTTTGAGTATCTCTTCGCCATTTTGCAGCTGGAACTTTTCAGTTAAATTAAATGACTCTATACTTAATAGTTTTTCATCTATATCTCCAACTAATTCTCTCATTTCTTTCATGTGGCCTTTTCCTACAGTAGAAGCATAAAATATCCCATCAGGTTTTAAAACTCTCTTTATTTCACTTAATGCCCTATCTAAATCTTCAGCATGATATAACATATGATTTGCTATAATTATATCAAAAGAATTATCATCAAAGGGTATTTTTTCTACATTTACAACTCTAAAGTTAAATTTCATTTTGGTTTTTTCTAGATTCTTCATGGCATCCATTAACATTCCTTCTGAAAAATCTGTTAATGTTATTTCTAAGCTTTCTGGAATTTTATCTAAGTTTTTTGTCCATAAAGTTGCATCTCCACACCCTAACTCAAGAACCTTTTTTTTATTATTGAAATTTAAGAATTTAAAATACCACTCCATCCAGCCTTCTTTATTAGTACTATATAATTCATGAATTTTTATTCTTTCTCTTAAATTAGAAGCATTATAGTACTGCTCCAACCATTTATTATCTATATTTATTATGCTTATTATATCTATAAACTTATCCCAATCCAATCCTTCATTTTTATCTACCATTTGAATAGTTTCGTCTATAGATCTTATTACATGATTAAGATGATGTATCTTTTGTTTCATTATATTTTTTTGAATTTCCAATGATTTTTTAAAATTTTCATCACTTATATCTTGTTCTATGATATATTTTATATCTTCTAAAGAAAGTCCTATAAACTTTAATGTAAGTATATTTTGTAACTTACCAAAATCTCTTTTATTATAAAGCCTATATCCAGCCTTATTATATTCGGAGGGTTTTAAAAGTCCTATTTTATCATAATATCTTAGAGTCCTTATAGTTATTCCGGCAGCTTTTGCAAATTCACCTACAGTAAATAACTTCTCTTTAAACATATTCTCCCTCCTATATGTATATAATAAACCATTACGTTAGGTAATGGTCAAGATATTTTTATAAACAATTAAAAAAAATTCTGCTAAATGCAGAATTTTTCTCTAAAAATCTATAAGTTCAATTAAACATTAAATCTAAATTGAACTATATCGCCGTCCTTCATAATATATTCTTTTCCTTCTAATCTATAGTATCCCTTTTCCTTTGCAGCTGCTTCAGAACCACATTCCACAAGCTTATCATAGGATATTACTTCTGCTCTAATAAATCCCTTTTCTATATCAGAGTGAATTTTACCAGCAGCTTCTGGTGCTTTGGTTCCTATTTTTATGGTCCAAGCTCTTACTTCCTGTTGTCCTGCAGTTAAATAACTCATAAGTCCTAAAAGTTTATAACCTGCATGAATAAGCTTATCAAGACCTGGTTCTTCAATACCATATTCTTTCAGCATTTCTTTCTTTTCTTCTTCATCTAAGGAAGAAAGTTCTTCTTCTATCTTTCCACTTATAACAACAACCTCTGAATTCTCATTAGCTGCATACTCTTTAACTTTTTTTACATAATCATTATCTAAATTTCCTGACATTAAATCATCTTCAGATATATTTGCTGCATATAATACTGGTTTAGAAGTTAAAAGGAATAATCCTCTTACAAATTCAGCATCTTCATCATTCAATTCCATAGTTCTTACAGGTTTTCCTGATTCTAGGCGAACTTTTATTTGCTCCATAAGTTCTTGTTCATACTTTGCCTTCTTATCTCCGCTTTTTGCTAACTTATTGTTTTTTTCCATTCTTCTATCTAAAACTTCCATATCGGAAAATACTAGTTCCAAGCTTATAGTTTCTATATCTCTTATAGGATCTACAGAACCCTCAACATGAACTACATTAGGATCATCAAAACATCTTACCACATGAAGTATAGCTTCAACTTCTCTTATATGTGATAAGAACTTATTTCCTAATCCTTCACCTTTACTTGCGCCCCTTACAAGACCTGCTATATCATAAAACTCTACACTTGCATATACCTTCTTTTTTGATTTATATATTTCTTCTAATACATTTAATCTCTTATCCGGAACAGTTACCACACCTACATTTGGTTCAATAGTGCAAAATGGATAGTTAGCAGCTTCTGCTCCTGCGTTGGTTATAGCATTAAATAAGGTACTCTTGCCTACGTTTGGCAAACCTACAATTCCTAATTTCATATATGTACACATTCCCTTCCTAACTTTATGTATAATTCCTTATAAATTATAATATACCAAAGTTGGTAATGCAAATAATTTAAAATATTTATTATATAAAGTTAATAGTTAATACTGAATGCTGCTATTAACTATTCAGTATTAACTATTCCACTACAGACCATTATCTACTTAAATTATATAATAAAATATCTATTTCTTTAAATTTATATCAAATCCTAAATCTTCTCTTATTTCATATTGCTCAAGAGTATCCACTACAATTTTATACTCTTTATTTTTATCAAGCTTTGGCATTTCTATAATAAACTTATCATCTGAAACTTTATTATACTTTATATCTCCATAATCCTGAAAAGCCATATTCCCATTAGTATCTTGAATATTAAAATGGCTTATTTGATAGTCTGGAATACTTCCTTTTACTGTAGAGTATATAAGTGTCTTATCATCTTTGAACTCTACTTTATCTATTACTATACTACCTATAGTTTGCTTAAACTCCATTGGATAACTTCCTTTTAAATCTTTAGTTATAATTGTATTTTTCTTATCTCCATTTACGTATAAATATTTAATAGGAATGACTCTTAAGCTTTTAGGAATTTCTTTAGGCTTTTCAAAATTAAATTCACCATTAAAATCACTGAAGATAGAAGATATACCGCCGCTTCCCATATGTGATCCTGTAGGCTTTAATTGCTCTCCTTTATCTGTAAATACAAGCCAATTATCATATTCTATTACCCCCTCTCTCATATTACTATGATCCTTTGACTGAGTATATTTACCATTTATTACTATCGATGTATTTACTGGACTAAAAGATACAGTTTTTATTTCTACATTTTCTTTAGGAAAACTTACTTTAGCTTTAGGATTAAAAGTCACAGTATTTTTTAATACTTCTTTTCTATCCACATTAAATGAAAGCTTCCAACTTCCATTTACTCCATATATATCATTTATATCTAAACTTACATTGAATTTTTGGGAAAAGTGCTTATCTCTTATATCTAACTCACATACTGCTATAAATGTGTTTTTATCTTTATATTCACCTGAGCCTCCCCCAGAAAAATGCTCTTTTTTACCATTAATCTTAATATAATTTCCTAAATAAAAATATGGTCTATTTGAATCTTCTATTAACTTTTTAACTTCATTATTAGTTTTCAATGTATAACTTATAAGCAAATGGCTATCATCCGCCAAAGCTTCGTTTACAGTTAAAGTTATTCCCTTATCTGTTGTACTTTTACTTACATTTTCAGCATACTTTAAATATTCTGCTGTATTTCCTCTCTTTTTATTTATTTGTTCAAAAATAGAGTTTACTGCTGGTACATTTTTAGCTACTACAGGTATCCCTAATCCTAAACCTAAGCATATGATTACAGAAGCTCCAGCTATTTTAAATAATTTCCCTTTTGTTTTTTTGCTTTTTACGTTTTTGAGAACCCTTTTTTTAATCTTCTTCTTTTCTAAATCATTTAAATTAATATTTATATTTTCATATTGATCTAAATCTATTTCCATATCATTGAACATATCATATATATTCTCATCTTTCCCGTTATTCATTTAAATTACCTCCTTTTTAAAAAAATCAAACTTTTCTTTTAAAAATTTTCTTCCTCTAGACAATCTATTATCTACATTAGCCCTATTCATATTTACCTTTTGAGAAATGAACTCTATATCCTCATCAAGAAAATATCTTCTTATAAATATCTCCCTATCCACTTCTTTCATAGAATTAACTAAATTTAAAATTTCTTTTCTATTTTCTTTACTTATTATTTCTCCCTCAATATTAACTTCCGCTGTCAAATTATAATCATCTAAATTTTCTACATTATCATTAAAATTTGACTTTCTACTATAATCAATAGCCTTGTACTTAGCTATACATGCAATCCAATTTTTAAAGTTTCCTTTATCCTTTTTAAAACTAACTATATTGCTCCATACAGAAACAAATACATCATCCATACATTCTTCTGTTTCATGATGATTTTCATTTAATATGCTATAAACTATCTTATATACAAGATTTCCATAAGTATTTATTATATATTCTAAAGCTTTAGGATTCTTATTTATAAGCTCGCGAATAAAATTTTCCTCCCCTATTTTCATACTATCCTCCCTTATTAACTTTAAATAATAGCTTACATCAATTATATATTATCTCATATAAATCACCTCATATATAAATACGAATAAAAAGCTTATGTTCTATCAAGTAAACTAAAAATAAAAAACTCAAGGAGTTTATACCTTAAGTTTTTTATACGCCTTCTTTATTCTATTTCATTCTTTGCATTAACCTCTTCTTTTTCTTTTACTTTGACCTTGGAAGGTGATTTTTTCTTTTTAGGAGTAGTAACAGAAGTGTACTTAACCATTTCATTTTCCATAGCTTTTAGCACGACCTTAAAGTCAATTCCGTCTTCTCCCATAAGCAAGTTTACTGCATCTTCTATAGCATCCATAGTATATATTGAAAAATTTCCCTTTGCTATGGCCTGCTCCACCTCTGGGCTTAATACTATATTATCTATATTAGTTGCAGGTATCAAAACTCCTTTTCCTTTTACTGCATCTAGCTTTTTACACACCTTAAAAAATCCTTCTATTTTTTCATTTACTCCACCTATGGGCTGTACTTCTCCAAATTGATTCAAAGAACCTGTTACAGCTATATTGTTTTTTACACCTATTTTACTTAAAGAAGATAGCATTACAACCACTTCTGCAACTGATGCACTATCTCCATCAACTTTTCCATATATTTGTTCAAAGGTCAAATGAAAATCCACTGGAAGTTTTTTATATCCTCCCATCAAAGTATTCATATATCCTCTTAATATATTTATTGCCTTACTGTGTATTTTCCCACTTAAATCACTATCCTTTTGAACATCTATTATATTCCCATCTCCTTTATAGCAACAGCAGGTAATTTTTACAGGCTTTCCAAAGCTAACATACCCTGTATCTAAAACTGTAAGACCATTTATTTGTCCCACAACCTTGTCACAAACGTTTATAAATATTTTTCTTTCCTCAAAATACTCCTGAAATTCCTTTTCTATACTTTCTTCCTTATAAGCTATACTTACTATATCCTTGGCCTTTATTCTATTTCTGCCTTCATTTACGACCTTATTATTTGCAAGCATTAAAAGCTTATCAATTTGCCAATCATTAAATACCATCTTTTTTTTACTTTCCGCAACCCTTGAGAGATATTTCTCCACTTCAAGAACAGCACCTCTATCAAGTGCCATTAAATTATTTTCTTTTGTTATCTTGTTTATAATTCTAAGTAATGCACTATGATTGTTGTCATTTATTTTTACTAAAGGATTAAATTCCGCCTTTATTTTAAATATTTTCTTGAAATCTTCATCATAGCTATAAAGCACATCATAGCTTTCATAATCTCCAATTAATATAACTTTTTCTTTTATTTTAATAGGTTCTGGATGTAGTCCACTTAAAGAAAGAAGTTCTAAGTATCCCCTGTTATAATCCATATCAACTTTTTCATTCATAAGAGATTTTTTTAGATAATAATAGGATGATGGATTTGCAAGCAAGTTATTTATTCTAATTATAAGGCATCCTCCATTTGCCTTTAACATAGAGCCTGCTTTAATTAAACTTACATCTGTTACATAAACTCCATTTTTGTTTTCATATTCTATACTTCCCAAAAGATTTGAAAGACTTGGATCTTCTTCATATATACATCTAGGTTTTTTATAATTTGTATTATCAACAATTACATTTACTGTATATTTATATATTATTTCACTTATGCCTTCTTCATCTTCCTCATAACTCATTGTGTAGTTATCCATAAGTTGCTTTTCTATTTCAGCACAAATATTATCTAAAAAACTAAGTACTTGTTCTTCATCTTCGAATTCCTTTTGATAAGATCTTTTTATCTCCTTACTGCATTCAGTATAATATTGAACTAATAATTCTCTTATATTTTCAATTCCTTCTTCTTCTTTTTCTTTCATCTCATCTAATATATCTTGAGCCTTTTTCTTTAATTCAGAAACCTTATTTAAAATATCATCTTTCTCCATTGACTCAAGCGCATCATATTCTTTTTCGCTCATAGGCTTTCCATCATCTTTTATAGGAACAAAGGTAAATCCTCCTTGATTAACTTTTATATCAAATCCATTTTCTTCTGCAATTTTTAACATTTTGCTTACAAGCTCGCTTCTGTTCTTTTCAACCGTTTCAACTAACTTTTCCTTCTCTTTATGCTCTGATGTGTTATAAAAATCAAATGTATTTTCTAAATAAATTCTTTGAATATCCTCTACATATTTTTTAAATACGTTTCCCTTTCCATTCCCTAAAAAAAATGCCTTGGGATTTTTAGTGTCTTCATATACCACGTAGCAAATATCCTTTGGAGGTTCTTCTTTAAAGTTACTTTCCACAAAACTTATTATATTTTCTAATTTATCCTTAGAAAAATCATCTATAAGATAAACATTGTAACCTTCCTTATTTATTTCTAAGGCAGTCTTTATTTGAGTATATACTTCATCATACTCTGGAAGATAGTATTTATTATCTATACTCATTCCTATATTTTTAAAACTAGATTTATATTTTACTTCCTCCACTGTAAGTTTCCTTAACATTATTCTCCCCCCTTTTATCCCGTTATTATAATAATATTCGTATATTTTAGTTTTAGAAATAAATTTTATGTATATTAACAAAAAAAAGCAAAAGCCAGCTTTTAACTGACTTTAATTTAAAATTAGTATTTATTATTTTGCTTTATTTATTATATCAATTGAAGCTGATGCACCAATTCTTGTTGCTCCTGCATCTATCATAGCTATACAATCTTCATAGTTTCTCACTGCACCTGATGCCTTAACTCCTAATTTTTCTCCTACAGTTTTTCTCATAAGTTTTATATCTGAAGCTGATGCTCCTCCTGTAGAAAATCCTGTAGATGTTTTTACAAAGTCTGCTCCTGCTTCTTTTGATAGTTTACATGCCATTATCTTTTCTTCATCAGTTAAAAGGCATGTTTCTATTATAACTTTAGTTAGCGCCTTTCCTTTTGCCTCATTAACCACTGCTTCTATGTCTCCCTTTACATAATCATAATCCTTATCCTTAAGTTTTCCTATATTTATAACCATATCAACTTCTGCAGCACCTTTTTCTATAGCATCCTTAGTTTCGAATACCTTTGTAGCTGTAGTATTTGCTCCTAATGGGAATCCTATTACAGTACAAACCTTGACTTCACTCCCCTTTAAAAGTTTAGCTGCTATTTCTATGTTGCATGGATTAATGCACACAGATGCAAAGTTATATTGAAGTGCCTCTTTACATATTTCTTCTACCTTTTCTCCTTTTGTATCAGCCTTTAAAACAGTATGATCTATCATTTTTGCTAATTCATTTTTTGTCATATAAATACTCCCTTTCTTTTATCAATAATTGTTCATTGCTTAATTATAATTAGTCTTTATTTAATTTATATATCAATAATTATTATACATCATTGTATATTATTTACCATTATTTATTAAAATATTTTAACAAATAGTTTTCTTTTCTAAATTATGATTTATAATTTTAATGTATACAAATAATATATATACTCTATGGATAAAATATAAATACTAAGTCAGTCTTATCAAAGTTTCTTTTAAAACTTAAAATAGTATGCTATAATATACACATAATATTATATTTTGGAATTATATTGTCACTTATTACAAATATTTTAACGCAAAGGAGTAATAAAATATGGGCTTCAGAGAAAAAATAAATAAGTACTATGCAGAAAATTATATAAAAAAATATGGTGACAGATTATCTCAAGTACAAGGTAATGTAATATCTGTGAAAGTTGAAGAAAAAACCATACTTTGGATTTTCCATAAATTAACTGTAACACTTCTTGTAAAGCCAGAAAGAAGTAAAAATATTGTTAAATGTACTTATAAGAAAAATAGATGGTTTAAACCTATTTCCTTTATTCCTGTATCTCAAGGTAATTATGTTCTAGTACAAGGACTAAAGGGTAAAAAAGGTAAGGAAAATAGAGAACAAATAGAAATAATGAATATACGAAATATGACTAATAAAAAAGATCTAGTTCCTCTTGAAGGAAAAGAACCAAAGGTTCAAAGAATTAAACAAAAGTATAGATAAATAAAAAATCAGGGAATTTCCCTGATTTTTTATTTATCTTAGAAAGTGCATCTAACTTTCTAAAATTTTATTAGATTTACTTTCCTTTCCTTTAGTAATAAATAAGGCTAATACTAAAGATAATAGTGTAGGAGTTACCCAAGCAAAACCTATGCTTGATAATGGAATTACATTAAGAAGTTCTTTAAGAAAACCCCCATCAACACCCATAGATGGTAATGTTTCAATTATGCTAAATATTAATGAAGTATATACTGGAACTCTTAATACAAAATTGTTTTTAGATAAATTTTTAGATAAAGTCATCAATGTAAGAGTTATGGCTACAGGATATAATATACATAATACAGGACCGGATATTTTAACTATTTTGTCCACTCCAAAATTTCCTATAGCTATACTAACTAAAGATATTACTATGGCATTTATCTTATAGGGTAACTTTCCATTACTTATATTATCAAAAAAGCTTGATCCGGCTGTTATTAATCCTATGGATGTAGTGAAACAAGCAAGTCCCATAGCAATTCCAATTATTATACTTCCATATCCACCTAAGCTTCTTTTTGATATTTCTAATAATAAAGCAGTTTTAGATATATCCTTTGGAAGTATAGAACTTGTTTGTGCCCCTAAATACATTAACCCTCCATATACTATGGCTAATCCAAGTATTGCAATAAGTCCAGATTTTATAGTTATACTTATGGCTTCATCACCCTTATAACCCTTTTGAATCACCGAAGATGTAATTACTGTAGCAAACATTAATCCTGCTAAAGCATCCATAGTTTGATATCCCTCTATTAAGGAATTGGAAAATACTGAGGACATATTTGTATCTATAACATTTCCTATTGGAGATACTGCTCCCTTAACTATTAATATTAAAAGGGCAATTAATAAGGCTGGTGTTAAAAACTTTCCTATATTATCTATTACCCTAGAAGGTCTTAAAACAAAACATAAATTCAATGCAAAATATAAAATCATAGAAACCATAGAAGACATCCATGGAAATACAGGCTGTATAGTTAATTCATAAGTGGTAGCTGCAGTTCTTGGTATTGCAAGCATTGGACCTATAGCTAAAAAAATGGCAATAGAACATACTATAGCAAAGCTTCTACTTACCCTCCCTGCCATATCATTAAAATTCCCATTGGTTTTAGTACATGCCAGTATCCCCAAAAATGGCAACCCTACTCCCGTTACAACAAATCCTAATGTAGCTAACACAAATTTACTTCCTGTCAATTTTCCAAGATACGGAGGAAAAATTAAATTGCCTGCCCCAAAAAACATAGCAAATAATGCAAGACCTATTACCAAAAAATCCTTTGTAGTTTTTTTCATGAATAAAACACCCCTTAATTTATTTAATTTAAAAATAGATAATAAAAAAAGCCCTTCATCCTCATAACTGAATATTATAAGGACGAAAGACTATACTTCCGCGGTACCACCCTATTTATGGTTATATTATAACCACATCTTTTTCAGGTCGATCTCTATAAATAACAAATAACAGTATAAATAATAGATATTAATTGTTATCTCTGATGAACCCTAACCATATATCGCTGGTATACGTCCTCATCTACTGAAATTTTTTCAACAAGGAAGCTCTAGAGCTACTATTATATATTCACTTTAACATCAACTCTCAGCAAATGTTGATTCTCTGTAATTAAAGTATTGAATATTTTTCTCTCTGTCATTGCTTTAAATATTCATAATATTAACTTATTTATTACAAACTATTATATTTGCATTTTTAAAAATTGTCAATAAAAAATTATAAAAAATCTGTAATATACAATTTATTTTAATTCACCTATTTCTTCTTCTACTATTTCTACCAGTTTATGACTTGCTACTAGTTTATAACATTTATTTATATCTAAGTACATAATTCTGTCATTTTCTAAAGTAGCAACTTCCTCTCTTATTTTATTGTAAGCTGCTCTTGTTCCAGGAGCAAGTTTCCCTGATGCACCAAAATCTATTGCTTGTGCTGCTGTCATTATCTCTATACCAAGAACATTCATAACATTATTTAAAATTTCTCTAGACTTTCTAGCTGAAATAGAACCCATACTAACATGGTCTTCTTGATTAGCTGAAGTAGGTATAGAATCTACACATGCTGGATGTGCTAATACTTTATTTTCAGACACTAACGCTGCAGCAACATATTGTGGTATCATAAATCCGCAATTCAATCCACCATTTTTAACCAAAAATGCTGGCAATCCACTTGATGAAGGATTTACAAGTCTATCAATTCTTCTTTCACTAACATTTGCAAGTTCAGCCACAGCAATTCCTAAGAAATCAAAAGCTAATGCCATTGGTTGCCCATGAAAATTTCCTCCTGATATAACTTGCCTATCATCAGCAAATATTAATGGATTATCCGTAGCTGAATTTATTTCTGTGCTAACTCTATCTACAACATAATCTATAGCATCTCTACTAGCACCATGGATTTGAGGTACACACCTTAAAGTGTAAGCATCCTGTACTCTTATCTCACCCTGTCTAGAAGTGGATTTACTTCCATTTAGTATCTTCAACATATTTCGTGCACAATTAATTTGCCCATTATGAGGTCTTACCTGATGAACTTTTTCATCATAAGCATCTATTATTCCATTTAATGCTTCTGCAGTCATAGCTGCTGCTATATCAGCAAGTTTAGTGAGCTTTTTTGCATCATAAGCTGTTAATGCTCCGACACCTGTTAAAACCTGAGTACCATTTATTAGTGCTAAGCCTTCCTTTGAAATCAACTCTACTTTGTCTATTTCTGCTTTTGACATAGCATCTTTACCAGATAACCGCTCACCTTTATAAATAGCTTCTCCTTCTCCCAGCATTACTAGAACCATATGAGCTAATGGGCATAAATCTCCACTGGCTCCTACCGAACCTTTTTCAGGTATTATAGGATGCACACCTTTATTTAGCATTTCTATCAATGTATTTAATGTACTTAGCCTTATTCCAGAATATCCCTTTGATAGGGCATTAGCTCTTAAAAGCATAGCTGCTCTTACAACTTCTTCTGGATAAGGATTTCCTACCCCACAAGCATCACTTACAATTAAATTTCTTTGAAGTTCTTTAGTTTGATTCTTTGATATAAGTACATCACTAAATAATCCAAATCCTGTAGTAATTCCATATATAACTTCTCCACCATCTACAAATTCATCTACTAAGGCCCTTGATTTATTTACTCTTTCAATTGCTTCCTTAGTTAGTTCCACCTTATAATTTTCTCTGGCAACCTGTACAAGTTCCTCTAAGGTTAGACTATTTCCATCAATATATATAACACCCATTTAAGAAATCCCCCTTTAGTTTTTAGTTAAGCAAGTTTTATACACCTCCTAGAATTATTTTTTATCCTAAGAGGTGTATTTATTATTCTTTTATGTGAACATAAGAGCTCCGATCAAACCAAATATAAAAAGTGGTATATTATAGTGTAAAAAAGTAGGAACACATGTATCCCAAATATGATCATGCTGCCCATCCACACTTAACCCTGCTGTTGGTCCTAGTGCAGTATCTGATGCAGGAGAACCTGCATCTCCTAAAGCACCTGCAATAGCTATCAATAGTATGGTAGATTTAGGGCTAAATCCCATAGCTATACAAAGAGGTACATATATTGCCGCAAGAATTGGAACTGTTCCAAAAGAAGTACCAATTCCCATAGTTACAAGTAATCCTAATAATAGCATAACTAAGGCAGCAACAGGTTTACTTCCACCCATAGCTCCAGCAGCTGCATTTACTAAACTCTCAACACCACCAGTTTCTCTAATTACAGCTGCATAGCCAGCTGCAACTAGCATAACAAATGCTATAAGGCCCATCATTTTAATACCGCCATTAAGCATTTCATCCATATCACTCCATTTGATTGCTCTTGCCACTATCATAATGGCAAGCCCTACAATTGCTCCAAGTGGCAATGATCCAAACGCTAATTGAATTCCTAATGCTGCAACTCCAGCTATTAATGTAGCTATATGAGCTGAAGTTACTTTAACTTCTTCTTTTACTGCTGCCACCTGCTCTTCTTCTATGGATGCCATCTCATAATCTCTTGGTTTTCTATAGGTAAATAAAGAAATAATAAAACCAACTACCATGGCAAGACCACCAACCCAAGTAGCCTTCCAAACCATATCCAAGCTTATAGGCATTCCATTGGCTGTCATTTGGTCTTTTATTATTCCATGAAATATTAATCCATAACCAATAGGCCAAGTAATGTATGGGGCTTTTAATCCGAAAGCCAAGGCACATGCCGCTCCTCTTCTATCCATTTTAAGTTTATTCATTAATGATAATAGTGGTGGTATAAGAATTGGTATAAAAGCTATATGAACTGGTATAACTGTTCCTGATATACAAGCAACTATTGCAAATATTAGTAATAGCATAATCTTTTTGCCCTTAATCCAGCCAGCAATTTTCATAGAAAGAACTTCTGCTGCTCCAGTTTTGTGTATAGCTGCTGCTAACGCACCAAGTAAAATATAACTTAGTGCTGTTTGAGAGTTCCCTCCCATACCTCCAATTAGTACCTCCATAGTTTTAGAAATAGGCATGCCTGCCGCAGCCCCACCCACTAAAGCTGCTACTATTAATGCAATTAGAACATTTAACTTTAAAAGACACAGTATTGACATCACTAAAACTGATAATATTACAGGATTTGTTAACATATAATTCCCCCCTGGTTTTTTTAATATTTATATGTGCATATATCCTTTTATTTAATCTATTAACTAGAAAAATAAATATACAATTGGTGCAGCTATAATTAAAGAGAGTACTACCCTTTCAAACCATATAATTACAATATCCTTTAAACTAATAGGAATATCTGTTGACAAAACACAAGGCACTGATGCTGATAAAAATAGTATTTCAGATATACAAACTATTGCAATTATAAATCTTGTGCTAAACCCTGCCCCTTTGGCTATAATAGCAGGTACATACATGTCTGCCAAAGTTATAGCACTAGCTTTTGCTGCTAATAATGGATCTGGCATTCCCAGCAATGCTGTAAAAGGATAAAATAAATATCCACCAATATCAAATATTTTTGTATACTCTGCAGCTAATAATGCAAGAACACCTATGGACATGATATTTGGACCAATATTTATGGCAAGTTTAATACCATCTCTAAGATTAGCACTAATATTGTGTAATAAAGAAGGAGCTTTCTCCATGGTTTTCATTCCTTCTTCCCAAGCCCTTTTAATTGTATCACCTTTCTCTTCCGATTCTAAATCAGGTTCCACATTATTGTAATAAGTTTCTGGTTTTTTGTTTAAAGGATATATTCTTGCTGTTATAGCCGTTACAGCAAATGTAACTACTAGAGTAATCCAGAAAAAAGCACTCCAGTGTTCCATAATTCCCAGGGTGTTTGCAACAATAATCATAAAGGTTGCAGAAACAGTTGAAAATCCAGTAGCTATTATGGCAGCTTCTTTTGTATTATATTTTCCTTCTTTATAAACTCTGTTGGTAACTAATAAGGCCAAGGAATAACTTCCTACAAAAGATGCCACTGCGTCAATTGCAGAACGCCCTGGAGTCTTCCATATTGGTCTCATTACAGATCTCATAAATACTCCTATGAATTCCATTAATCCATAATCTACAAGAAAAGCTAGGAACACAGCCCCTATAGGCACAATAGCAATTACTGGTACAACAACTGTTTTAAATACATATGGTACCATATTAGGATCTAGCAAAAATGCAGGCCCTACATTGAATATAGCCATAAATGCTGTTACTAAGCCTAATATATTTAACAAAGAAAAAACTGTAGTTGTTTTGTTTTTATTCCAAGTCTTATTAATGAAAGGTAACATGGTGCCTACGGTTATCATTATGCCACCATAAATAGGTATAAAATATGGTATTTTTCTAATCCATGTAACAATATGATCTATTGGAATCGTCTTTTTACCTGCAAAGGTAATTGAAACAAAGAACATAAATATACCAATCAAACTATAAATAACCAATTTTATTCCATTAACATTTTTGCCCTTTTTCCTAGAAGTATTTATTATACTATTCATACTTCTTCACTCCTACTTTAAATACTTTATACCTGAAAATTCATCAATTAGCTATAGTAACACCATTGGCCCTAAAGTAACAAAATCCTCCGCTAATATGCCTCATGGCTTTATCTATTCTATTTAATATATCTCTTTAAGCTAACTATATTCACTGTTGTATTGTTTTAAATAATTAATCTCCTTTTGAAATTTCAATTTAACATCTTCACTTTTAATCAGTGGAAGATTAGCTTCTATATTTAACACACAGCCTAAAATTGCTGCATTTAAAAGTAATTTTCCTTCCTCTAGATCTGAAGAAGCATTAGGATTAGACTTTCCTTCCATTAAAATATAAAGATCAAAAATTTCTCTACAAAGCTTTCCATTGTTTAAAGGAACGGTAGCTGCTCCAATTGCAGCCTCTTGAATTGCTTGGCTTCGAGTTAATTTTTCATCTTCGGTCTCCTTAGGCATAGCATAGGCTTCTTTTATCTTTATAAAAGACTCCGTATCCTTTACCGCCCCATTAATTAAATCTTTACTGATCTCATCTAACCTATCAGCAATATAAATATACTTCTCCGCTGAAAGACCATATTCTTTTTTGATAGATAATCTAGCTACCATACCAATAAGTCCTGCTGCCATTGCTCCTGCCAAAGCCGCTGCTGACCCTCCACCTACTGTAAAATCTCTAGAATCAATAATTTTATTTAGTGCATCTATATAATTCATCTTAAACATCCTTTTTCACAGTATTGTTTATAAAGGAAAACCCTGATAAGTTATTTTCTATTACAACCTTTCCCCTCTTTATAACCTTTTCTACTACATTCCCGCCCAAACGATATACCACATCTTCATAGGTATCAACATCCCATATTTGAATATCTGCAAGTTTTCCAACTTCAAGGGATCCTCTATCATGTTCTAAGCCAAGAGCAATTGCCCCACCCAAAGTAGCTGCTCTTAAAGCTTCTGCAGCACTCATTCTATGCCTTCTACAGGCAAGAGCCATAACAAATTGCATGGATTCATTCCAGCAGCCTGGACAACAATTAGTGGCTAATGCTATAGTCATGCCTTCTTCTATCATAGGCCTTGGGTCGAATGGCTTCGGATGATTAACAGCAAAATCAATTGCAGGAAGTAGCACTCCTGGTACATTAGCTTTTGCTAATTTATTTAGTACAGACCTTGGTGTATAATTTAAATGATCTGCAGAAATCATTTTCATATCTGCTGCTAAGTCAGACCCTCCTATATAGGAATAAGCATCCGTGTGTATCTTAGGTTCAATACCAAGATCTCTTGCAGCTTGAAGTATTCTTTCACATTCTTTTGCAGTATAATGTCCATCATCACACCATATATCACAAAACTTTGCTAGTTCCAGCTTTGCCACCCAAGGTATCATTTCTTCCATTAGTGTATTTATATATTCTTCACGTGGTATGTCATCTGGCCAACCATGAGCTCCTAAAAAAGTAGAAACTATATCTATAGGTAAGCTTTCGTTTAATTGTTCGTTAATTTTTAACATTTTTATTTCATCTACGGTAGTAAGACCGTAGCCACTTTTGCTTTCTACAGTTGTAGTTCCAGAATTTAGCATCTTGTATAATCTACTCGCAGCTGCTTTATATAAGGATTCCGTTGAAGCATTTCTAGTCATTTCTACTGTGACCATTATACCTGTCTTAATACCCATGTCCTGTAATACTTTTGGGTCATCCGTAGTTAACTTAGCAGCATACTCCTTAACCCTGGATCCTCCAAAAATCAAATGAGTATGAGCATCAATAAAACCAGGTGCTACTACTTTTCCTTTAGCACTTATTATTTGTGCTTCGCTACAATCTACTAGGTTCATTACTTCTTCTTTAGAGCCTAATGCAGCAATTTTTTCTCCTGCTATTGCAATCCATCCATTTTCCATTAATCCAATATGATCTACAGAGTCTTTTTTACAAGTTACTAATTGTGAACAGTTTTCAATAACTAAATCAACTTTTAATTTAGATTTCTCTTTTTCCACTTAAGCTCACCTCTAATAATGTAATTTGTACCTCTTCAATTTCTGAAGAGGTACAACTGCAATGAAAATTATAAGTTATATTAATATTTTAATACTTTACTACTTATTATCTTGGAGCCTTTCCGTTTGGTCCAAATGTTGCTTCTGGTGTCCACCATAATGGAACCTTAATGCTGTCAGTTGTGTATTTTCCTTTTCCTTCAGCAATTTCTCTTGCAGTTTCATATCCAGCTTGAGCATGTCTTATAATACCTATTCCAGAGTCTGTTGTCATACAAACCTCAAGTCTCATAGCTGCTTCATCAGTACCATCTGCAATCATTGTAACTCCTGTATGAACTGCTTCCCCCATGGAATAGTTAGATTGTATAGCTATTAAATCACACATTCCTACAGCATTAAGCAATCCATTTAAATATGGCCAGTCAGAAATTAAATCGCTGCCATCTTTCATGTTTTCTGATTCGAAGGTTGGGTTAACTATAGAACCACAGTCTAGATTGTCTCTTGAGAAAGCTACTGGTCCCTTAATTTCTCCTTTTTTAATAAGTTTATTTACTGCTAAAGCAAACTTTTTACGTTCTCCAAATGCCATGTAACAAACTCTTGCTGGGAGAGCTTCTATTGGAAGATGTTTATGAGCTAATGTAATCCATCTTGTTACTAGTGGGTCGTTTTTGAATAACTCTAATGCAAGTGCATCTGTTTTAGCAAGATCTTCTGGATCTCCTGATATACAAGTCCATCTAAATGGTCCACGACCTTCACAGAATAAAGGACGAATATATTGAGCAACAAATCCTGGGATTATAAACGCTTCTTCTTTAGGCATTCCTGCATCACGGCATTCTTTTCTTATGCTTGTTCCATATTCAAATACTTCAACGCCCTTCTCAAAGTAAGCATTCATTGCTCTTAAGTGTCTTATCATAGTTTCCCTAGCTTTTTCTAAATAAAGTTCACGATTTTCAGCTCTAAATGCGTCTGCTTCTTCCCCAGTATATCCAGATGGAATATATGAAATTGGGTCATGACATGGACACATTTCACTTATTATATCTGGCATGAATCCTTTATTGTATGCATACTCGTATAAGTCAGCTGCATTTCCAACAACTCCTATGGATAATGGTTCTTTCTTAGCTGCTGCAGCTGTAGCCATTTCTATAGCTTCATCCATAGAATATACTATACTATCCATGTAATCTTTTTCTATACGTCTTTTAATTATTCTTTCATCAGCATCAACTACTATAGCAACTCCACCATGCATCTTCATTGCCCAGCTCTGATTTCCACCCATTCCTCCTGCACCAGCAGTTAAGTAAATTCTTCCTGATAAATCACCATTAAACTTCTGTATAGCTATAGCTGATAATGTTTCAAAGGTTCCTTCTATAACACCCTGGGTTCCAATGTATTCCCAAGGAGCAGCAGTATATTGAGCAAACATAGTTAAATTCTTATCTTGAAGATCATAAAATGTTGGCCAATCAGCCTTCATAATATTTGTAGTAGCCATTACAACACTTGGAGCATATTTATGAGTTTTAAATACTGCTACTGGCATACCAGATTGTACAACTAGAGTTTCATCATCTTCTAATTCTTTAAGAGATTTAACTATGGCATGATATGATTCCCAGTTTCTAGCACACTTACCATTACCACCATAAATGACCAATAATTCAGGTATTTCTGCGTTTTCCATGTTATTTTCTAACATTCTAAGTATAGTTTCTTGTTTCCAACCCTTACATCTTAATTCTGGACCTCTCTGAGCTTTAACTGAATACAGAATTTCTGGTTTTTCCATAACAATTTCCCCCTTAATCTTATATGTTTTTATTTATTAATTAACTTATTTATGCATTTATATATAGCAAATGTCATGCCAATAGTATTTTTCAAATATATTACATAAAAAATATGTTTATCAGTATTTTACCAGTTTAAATATTATTATTCCTATATATCCGTTGCATAATTTTTATGCAGTTATCATTGGAATACTTGTAAAACTATTGCATAAAAGTTATGCACTAGGCAAATTTATTATTATACTATCTATTTTATATCTCTTTTTATATTTAATTTCTTTATTCTATACTCTAAACTTTGACGAATAATACCTAAGTCCTTAGCAGTTCTAGTTAAGTTCCATAAATTTTTATTTAAACTATCTAAAATCATTTTCTTTTCTTCACAGCGTAGAAATTCAGGTAAAGTTTTTTCATTATCTTCTATTATGTTCACAGCTACATTATTTAACATTTTATTTTTTATATATCTAGGAATGTCTTCATAATTAAGTTCCCTTTGATTCTCTGTAGCCTTAATCATCATATTTTCTACAAAGTGTTCTATTTCTCTAATATTACCAGGCCACTTATAACTTAACATTATTTCTCTTAGCTGCTTTGAAAAAGTTTCTATATTTCTATTTAATAACTTATTATATTTTTTTATAAAAAATTCACCAATACATATTACGTCTTCCTTTCTTTCTCTTAATGGAGGTATATAAAGACAAAATCCTGATATTCTATAAAAAAGATCCTGTCGTAATCTTCCCTCATCAATAAGCTTTGAAGGCTCCTCATTAATAGCAGTTATTACACGACATTGTATTGGAGTTACCGTAGATCCTCCAACCCTTCGTACAACTTTTTCCTGTAATACTCTTAAGAGTTTAGATTGCATTGATATGGGCATAGAATTAAGCTCATCTAAGAAAAGTGTTCCATTTCTAGCTTCTTCAAAAAGTCCACTTTGAGTAACTGCTCCTGTATAAGCTCCTTTTATTGTTCCAAACAATGTACTTTCTAATAAGTTCTCAGGAATTGCAGCACAGTTTATAGCCACAAAGGGCTCATTTTTATTCTTGCCAAAGTTATGTATGCTTTGTGCAAAAACTTCCTTTCCAGTACCTGTTTCTCCAACGATAAGTACTGTATTATTCAATAAGGATACAGTTTCAGCCTCTTTTATTATGCTTTTAGTAACATTACTATTTCCTACAATACTTGAAAATGTATATTTAGTTCCATTGTTTTTATACTTTTCTTCTTTTTCTTCCCCTTTGCTAAATAATTTTCTTTTTAGCTCTATAGTTTCTGAGAGTAAGGCTTGAAGGCTTGTTTCATTTTTACTTATAGAATAAACACCAATTACTTCTTCATCCTTTATTATAGGATATGTGCTATAAGACAAGTATTTAGGTATACCATTTTTAAAGGTATGTGCTCTATATTTTTCTATTATAGGTTCTCTAGTTTTATAAACTCTCCTGTGTTCTGCCATTTCCGGATTACACTCCGGATTATACTCGTAAACTTCCCAAAGATGTTTTCCAACCACTTCTTTTGCGGTGAGCTCTTCTAAATTTTCCTGTGCTTTATTGTATAATACAACACGTCCTTCATGGTTGCTAATTATAATCCCATCATTTATAGATTCTATTATTTTTTCCAAACAATAAAGTTTTATATCTTTATTATAAATATCTGTTATCTCTTGTATATATACTATATATATTCTTTCTTCTTCAATATACCGTGCCTTTAGATTATATATATTACCAGGTAATGTTTTTATAATTTTGAATTCTTTAGTGATTTCATCTAATTTAATAGAAAATATCTCTGAAAACTTCTTATTTAAATGATTTTTATCATTACAAATTTTTTCCATTAAATCATTGCTCCATATAACCTTTTCCCCCTCATCAAGAATAATAATACCTGAAAAGCAATCTGTTAATAACTTCCCCAACATACTTAAATTCATTTTGCTCCCCCTATACTTTTTCTTTTATGAATAATCATAATATTCAATATTTTTCTCTAAAGTCCTTCTTATTTATTTCATTGCATATATATTCTATTAAAATTTTTATTAAATCCTTGTGATTTTATTTATAGTTAAATTCAACACAAGGAAGTCCTAAATAAAAAAATCTATGCTGCGCATAGATTTTTTTTATTTACCTTCTTTTTGTAGTTAAATATAAGTAAGTGCTATTTATAAATGCAATTACTCCCGAGAAAAATATAACTATACACCATTTACCAATGTCTAGAGGTACTGTATGAAATACGTTACTTAAAAATGGCACATATAATACTAAATTTAGCATTATTATTGATATTAAAACCGCTGCAACAAGGTACATATTAGTATAAAATTTTATTTCAAATATAGAATGTCTTTCTGATCTACATTCAAAAACATGTATAAGCTGCGATAGTACTAAAGTACAAAGTGCTAAAGTTCTAGAAGTTTCAAGATCCATATTATATATTTTACCTGCCATAAATGCCATTAAAGTACATATTCCAATTAAAGTTCCTCTAATTATTATCTTTTCTTTAAGTCCCCTTGCAAATATACTTTCTCTCTTAGGGCGAGGTCTTTGTTCCATTATATCGGGATCTGCCGGATCTACTCCAAGTGCCATAGCTGGGAGTCCATCTGTAGCTAAATTTACAAATAATATTTGTATTGGAAGTAATGGTGTAGGCAGTGCTAAAATTGAAGCTAAAAACATAGTTAGAACTTCTCCTAAATTGCAGGACAAAAGATATCTAATAAACTTTCTTATATTATCATAAATAACTCTACCCTCTTCTACAGCTGATACAATTGTTTTAAAATTATCATCTAAAAGTATCATAGAAGATGCTTCCTTTGTTACATCTGTTCCTGAGATACCCATAGAGATTCCTATATCTGCTTCCTTAACTGCTGGTGCATCATTTACTCCATCCCCTGTCATTGCTACTATATTTCCATTATTTTTAAAAGCTTTAACTATTTTTAACTTATGATTTGGACTCACTCTTGCAAACACTCTTATATTTTCTACTTTCTTTTCCAGTGCCTTATCACTTAACTTATCTAATTCTTCCCCAGTTATCACTTCACTTTCATCCTTTACTATATCAAGCTCTTTTGCTATAGCATAAGCTGTATTTTTATGATCTCCAGTTATCATTACAGGTCTTATTCCTGCAAGCTTACATTTAAATACTGCATCTTTCACCTCACGCCTTGGAGGATCTATAATTCCTGCAACTCCTACAAATATTAGGTCTTTTTCTAGATTACTCTCATGAAGATTTGAAATGTCCTTATAAGCGGCTCCTATACATCTTAATGCTTTAAAAGACATAGTTTCTACTGCCTTTAAAATTTTTTCTTTATAACCGGATGTAAAAGGTACTACTTCTCCATTTATTAAAATGTACTTACAGTTTTCAACTACTCTTTCTGGAGCTCCCTTTAAATACACTGTATACTTAGAGTTTTCCTTCATAACTACAGACATCATTTTTCTTTCGGATGTAAATGGGTTATCCTTTGCTCTATATGCTTTACTTAAAAAGTTTTTTACTTCTCCTGTCTCCTTAAAAAATGCTTTAATAAGAGCAGTTTCTGTTGGATCACCTAAAAGTGATTTATCTAATTCCTTTTTATTAGGATCTATATTACAATCATTACAATAAGCTACAGTCTTTTTAAAAAGCACATTACTGGGTACATTTTCCTTATCTAAATTATACATACTATTGTTAAAATACATTGCTTTTACTGTCATCTTATTTTCTGTCAAGGTACCTGTTTTGTCACTACATATTACGGATGTACATCCTAAGGTTTCTACTGCTGGGAGTTTTCTTACTAATGCATTTTTCTTAAGCATTCTAGAAACTCCTAAAGCTAAAGCTACTGTTACTATTGCTGCAAGTCCTTCAGGAATAGCAGCAACTGCAAGACTTACACCTAAAAGAAACATTTCAGTAACATCTTGTCCCCTAAATATACCTGTTGCAGTAACTATAGCACATATTATCAGGCACATATAAACCATAACTTTACCTAATGAGTTTAACTTTTCTTTTAAAGGTGATTTTTCCTTTTCTATACTTTGAAGCATACCTGCAATTTTTCCCATTTCAGTTTGCATGCCCGTACTTATTATCTTTGCCTTGGCTTTGCCCTTTAAGACTATTGTGCCCATATATAAATTGGAGCTAGATTTATTAGTAGAAGATTTATTAACTCCTACAGATTCTCCTGTTAAAAGAGATTCATCTACCATTAAATTTGAGTCCTCAAAGATTATTGAATCTGCGGGTACTCTATCTCCACTTTCTACTAAAATTACATCTCCAATTACTAAAAGTTCTGCATTTACTACTTTTAAAACTCCATCTCTCATGACCTTTGCAGTAGGTGATGCCAGCTCATTTAAAGCTTCTAAGGATTTTTCTGTTTTAAATTCTTGAATAAACCCTAATACACCATTCATTATTACAATTATAAGTATTGTTATGGCATCTGCCTTTTCTCCCATAATGCCAGATATTATAGTTGCAGCAATTAATATCCACACTATAAAATCATTAAACTGCTGCAAAAATATTTTTATAGGAGAAATCTTTTCTTTACTTTCAAGCTTATTAGGGCCGTACCTTGCAAGTCTCCTTTGCACCTCTAAGGAATCTAATCCCTGGATTAATTCTTTTTCATTTACCATGCTAATCCCCCCTTATGTATAACATAAATATGTATTTAATTTTTCTCACTAATTAAATATATGTGCTAAATGCTATAAATATTTTAAATTTTAAAAATATGCTTAATTATACATTTTTCTTGGTTCTTCTTAAAGTTACTTTAAATTTGCTGATTTTTTTGATATTATTAATAAGGTAAATAAAAGGAGGTTTTTTTATGAAGGATTTAATATACATAAGTGGACATAAAAATCCCGATACGGATTCTATATGTTCTGCTATAGCTTATGCGGATTTTAAAAATAAAATTGGAAACATACCAGCCATCCCAGTAAGACTTGGAGAGTTAAGTCGTGAAACTCAATTTGCACTTGACTATTTTGGAATAAAAACTCCAGAGTTTATTGAAACTGTGAGAACTCAAATTCAAGATCTAGACATAGATACGGTTCCACCAATAAACCCTGATATAACTTTAAAGATGGCTTGGTCTATAATGTCAAAAAATAATATAAAGACCCTTCCTGTAGTGGATAATTCTGAAAGACTTGTAGGTCTTGCTTCTGTATCTAATATAACTTCTAATTATATGGATATATGGGATAATAATTTACTTTCAAGAAGTGGAGTTAAGCTTGAACATATAATAGAAACTCTTTCTGCTGAATGTATATATGTAGCTCAAAATGCCCAAAAATTTAGTGGAAAGATAGTAGTTACTGCTATGAAACCTGATAGTGCCTGTGAACTTGTAGAAGAAGGCGACGTAGTTATTTGTGGAGATAGAGAAGATGCTCAAAAAATAATACTTGATAAAAAAGCTTCTCTTATGATAATTACAGGTAAACATGTTGTACGTGAAGAAATATTAGAAAACGCAAAAGAAGTTGGGTGTTCTATTATAATGACTCCTTACGATACATTTACCGCAGCAAGACTTATACCTCAAAGTGTTCCTGTAAGTTATGTTATGACTAAAGATAATTTATTAGTATTTAACCCAATGGATTTAGTAGATGATGTGAAAGAAACAATGCTTCAAACAAGATATAGAAGTTATCCTGTAGTCAATGATGACAATAAAGTAATAGGAAGCATTTCAAGATATCACTTAATTTCTAAAAATAAGAAAAAGGTTATATTAGTTGACCACAATGAGAGAAGTCAATCCATACCTGGTCTTGAAGATGCTGAATTGTTAGAGGTTATTGATCACCATAGAATAGGAGATATTCAAACAGGTAATCCAATATACTTTAGAAATGAACCTGTAGGATGTACTGCAACCATTGTAGCTTCAATATTCTTTGAAAACGGAATAAGACCTTCAAAGAAAATAGCAGGTATTTTATGTGCAGCTATAATATCCGATACTTTATTATTTAAATCTCCTACTTCTACTAGTATGGATAAAATAATGCTTAAAAGATTATCAGAAATTGCTAATATAGATGCTGAAAAATTTGCGCAAGAAATGTTTAAAGCTGGTACTTCACTTCAAGGAAAAACTATTGAAGAAATTTTCAATCAAGACTTTAAAGTATTTAAAATAGGTTCATTAAAAGTAGGTGTTGGCCAGGTAAACACTATGGATACTGAAGGCTTTGCTAAGATGAAAGATGATATGATAAATTACATGGAAAAGAAGGAACAAGAAGAAAACTTTAATCTTTTAGTTCTTTTAGTAACTGACCTTTTAAAAGAAGGTTCTGACTTCCTTGTGGTTGGTAATGAAAAATATCTTATAAATAAGGCATTTAACGTTCATCTTGAAGGCAATAGTGTGTATGTTCCTGGAATAATGTCTAGAAAAAAACAAGTTATTCCACCACTAACTGCTGCAGCAACTGAATAACAATTCAAACAATAATTAATAAATAATAGATACTAATTTATGAAAAAAGTCACCTTCGGGTGACTTTTTTCTTTATTTGTTAATTATTATTTATAATTTATTATGTATTTTATGGAAAGTTTTTCTAACCTCTTTCATATAATAGTAGTGATAATCTTTTAGGGGGAATCTATATGTATAAAATGAATAAATGCATGTGTAATTATATGCATATGAATCCTTACGAAAACATGCATAATCGTAAAGTTAAAGGCATATTTACGTGTCCTATGATGAATAGGTGCTATATGAATCAACACTCAATGCCTTGTGAGCAATTTAGAATGCGTGAAAGTATGAACATAAAAGAACAAGATGATGAAATTCCTAAAATTAAGATGAAAACCGTAAAACTTCATGATTTAATAGACTAAAGAACAGTTAGGAATTAATGTTTAATAGTGATTTGTTGTTTAAGAAATTTCGAAGGATATTCCTTCGAAATTTCAATATAATAAAAACTATTCACCATTAACTAGCAAAGGGGGCTTATATATGGGAGTGGGCTATGTACTAGGATGCTTTTTCAGCATTTTATTATGGAAAATAGATAGGCAAATAATATATCGTAGAATAAATAATGTATTTAAAAAAATTGTAAAAAATCCAATAATACCTGTATTTTTTTATTATTTATGTACTGCATTATTATGTATTTTGTTATCTGATATAAAAAACAAAGAGATATTTAACGGCATAACTGCATTTTTAATTACAGATATAAGCAGTAGTGAACGAAAAAATTTAAAAAGAAGCGACAAGGTTCATTTTTATGATTCTATATCAATCATTTCACGTTCTACAGTTTGTGGATTTATAGCTCCCTTCCTTTATATCATATTATTTGGAAATAGCTTTGCAATTATTTATACATTAACATATAATCTTCGTATTATAAGCAACTTAAATTTTATACTTATATGCTTTAATATACTTACTTTTATTCCTGCATTTATAGCTCAAGGATTTTTATACATTATTTATATTACTCGAAATAAAAAGTTCTCCTTAGATTTTAAAGGAGATTATTTTATAAATTCCTATATGAACCCTATGTTAAATGTAGACATCCTAGCGGCTTATGTAGAATCAGTTAATTTTTATCATTATTTTTCTAAAAAAAATACATCATATCTTAAAAGTTATGGTGAATATAAAAACAAAATTGATCAAATATGTATAAAAGATTATATAGGTATTTCTTATGGCATTTGTATGATTTGGTTTGTTATATTTTTTCTAATCACTATCCTCAAGCGCTAATTTTCAAAAGAAACAGTCGCTAATCTCTGTATACTTGAGACTAGCGACTATCTTTTGATTGTACTTTACTTTCCTCTCATGTTATTGACCATTCCCCACATTTCATCTGCAGTTGTTACTGCACGGGAACCAAAACTAAAGGCTCTTTGCGTAATTATCATATCAGACATTTCTTTTGCCATGTCCACATTAGAATTTTCTAAAAATCCCTGCATTATGTTTGAATTAATAAGCTTAGGCTGAACCCCTTCCTTAGGGATGTATAAGTTTTCACCTACAGATAAAAGATCATTATCTCCTGTGGTATTGTAAATATCAATTTTCCCTATTTCAATGTAATCATTTCCTTGTTTAACGGTTATTACTCCATCTTCTTTTATGGAAAAGTTATCTTTGGTTAAAGGTACATTACCATTATTTCCATAAGGTCTTATAACCAATAAGTTCCCATTTTTATCTACTAAATTTCCATTAGCATCTATATTAAAACTTCCACCTCGTGTAAGCATATCCCCTTCAGGTCCTCGAACTCTAAAATAGCCTGGCCCATCTATTGCTAAATCTGTTTTAGCTCCTGTATCTACAACACTTCCTTGGGAATTATCTCTTATCCATTGCCCTGTTTTAACACCAGTTCCAGTTATGAGATTTTTATTTTCTCCTTTATTTACAGGATATCCTCTTCTATCCAATGTTTCATACATCAAATCTTGAAATGAAACCTCTTCTCTTTTATATCCCGTAGTATTAGAATTAGCTATATTATTTGATATAGCATCTAACTTTTCTTGCTGTGCTATCATAGAACTTCTACCATTCCACAAAACTCTAAGCATATCTTACCTCCTAAATCCTTCCTATTTCATTTGCTGCTTTTCCTAAAGTTTCATCTAATGATTGAATCATCTTTTGATTTGTTTCAAAAGTCCTCATAACAGTCATCATTTCAATCATTTCACGAGTTACATTCACATTAGATTTTTCTAGAGAATATTGCTTTATATTTCCATTTGCTGCTATTTGTTGTCCTTCTCCACTGTAAATATTATCTCCAATTTTAGTCAAAGAATTATAGTCCTGAAAATCTACAAGCATCATATTAGACTGATTTAAACTATTAACATTTACATTTATGGGCTCCTCTGCCCTTGTCTGAGCATTTATTCCAATTACATTATCTCCACTATCATTTACTAAAAACCCTTGAGAATTTACATGAAAATGTCCATCTCTTGTATAATATCTCTCTTTATTTATTCCATTATTTCTTTCTATTACAAAAAATCCTCTTCCTTCTATGCCGAAATCAGTTTCTTTATCCGTATTTTGCAAAATTCCTTGAGTAAAACTTGTAGCTACTTCATCAATTTTACTTCCAAGATTTATAGTCCCAAGATTTACTTTTACATTTTTACCATTTACTATTTTGTCCCTATTGCTTAAAAGTACTTCATTAAAGGATTTAGTTGCTAAGTTGTCTACTTTAAAACCTGCAGTATTTACATTTGCAAGATTATTTGTTATAACATCTTGCTTTGCTTCCTGTGTTATCATTCCAGATACTGCCGTATATAATCCCCTTATCATTTTTTCACTTCCTTATCCAATATAACTTTTGCTTCCTCTGGATATTCCATACCCATATTCCTTGCTCGTTTTTCTACTTGATAATCACTCATTTGATAATTAATCTTAGCGCCAAGCATTGCTATAGTCCCTATAAATATTCCTATTCCTATTCCTAATAATATTTTTTTATCGCTTAAAAATAGTATAAGTTCTTTTATTTTAAATATAGTTCTTTTATTAATAGCATTTCACCCCTGCCTATATGTAGTGCTTCTGCAATTTCTTCTTCATTCATGCCTTTATCAATAAGCTTCTTTATTTCTTTTATCTTAACGCTATTTTTATCATCATCTTTATTATCGGCCAATATTTCATAATTTTTAGCTTTAATTCTATCACTATGTATTTCTTGATTTTTATTTATTTTTTGTTCTTCAATATTTATAATGCTTTCTTCCTGAATTATATTATATTGATTCTTTACAGCATCTTCTTTTTTTATAGCATATTCTAATTTATTTAATTTTTCCTTTAGTTCTTCCATTTCAGTTTGTATATCTAATATGGTTTCTCCCATTTCTCGTCTAAGCTTTCCTATTTCTACTTCGTAGTTTTGTAGACTTTCTTCTTTATTTATTAAAATATCTTTAAATGAATTTTTATCTTTTTTAAAAGATAAAATATTTAAAAATATCAGTGTTAAAGAAATTATTATTAAAAAATATGGCATTAATAATACTCCTTTTTGTATTTAATTTATTAATTTTCTACATTATATTTTAATCTTTTAAGCTCATCCCTTAAATGTAATATTGCTCTACTATGAAGCTGACATACTCTTGACTCAGATACTCCAAGTACACTGCCTATTTCCTTTAATGTAAATTTCTCATAATAATATAATGAAAGAACTGTTTTGTCCTTTTCTTTTAAATTATCTAAAGCTTTTGCCAAATATTCTAAAAGCTCTTTTTCTTCTAGCGTTTTTTCAGGGCTTGGACTTTTTTCATCTTCTATTGTGCCTATTAACGGCATATCATCATCTTCTGAAAATATTAAATTTTCTAAGGAGACCACTGATATATAATTTATATAATTTTCTACTTCAGAAACATCTTGTATTGAGACCCCAAGTTCAGCTGCTATTTCAAAAATCTTTGGTTCTCTTCCCTCTTTCTTTTGTAAATTTTCTACCGCAGCATTATATCTGTTAAGCTTGTCCATTGCTCCTTTAGATATAGGGCTTATTTTACGTAGCTCATCTATCATTGAACCCTTAATTCTTATAGAAGCATAGGTTGAAAATTTCATACCTTTAGAGGCGTCAAATTTATTTATTGCATCCATAAGCCCAAGCAATCCATAGCTTACCAAATCTTCATACTCAATATATTTTGTTTTCCCTATAATAACTCTTGATGCTATATATTTTACTAACGGAATATATTTTTGTATTATTTGTTCTTTAAAATTTCCTTCTATTGCTATAGCCATAATTTTAATCCCCTTCTACTCCAAGTTTTCTCTGTTCCCTCATTATTTGAAATAATATTCTCATTATTTTATCTACAGTTTTATTGTCTATGTCTAAAAAGCATATCCCATATATACCTTTATTATTTTCATCCTTTTCTATTCGTACAACTTTTCCTTTTAAATTTAAAGTTTCTTCTTTAATAGAAATATGCATTATTATTATATCCCCTAGATATAACTCCTTTGCGGTGCTAAGTCTTATTCCGCTTGCACTTAAATCTAATGAGTATCCACTATAAAATGTGATTTCATCATCATTTATATTTATCATTTCGTTTTTATTACCTATGACTGCAAAAGATATATTGCTTAAAAAATATACTCTTACAAAATTTCTTCTTTGTATCTTAATAAACTTTTCAGGTTTCTTTAAAGTTATCATCATTATTCTGTCTATCTTTCTTCCTAAAACAGGAGTAAAAAACTTATATACAGCTTTACCTTGGTAATATACTCCCTCTATGGTTTCACCTTTTCTCAAGGGTAAATAACTTCCGTCTTTGACAGGAACGCTTATTGCTATATATTCCTCGGTTATATCTTGTATATTGCTTTTATAAATTCCGTCTTCCATCAAAATTTCCATTTTTTCATTTATTTTGAAGTTTATCCTATCACTCATGCCGCTAACACTCCTACCCTAGTTTATATTTTATGAAAAGATAGCAAATAGCTTTTTAAATAAACCTTTTACAGAAGCACTATCCTTGGATGTATTAATTCCTATAAGTTTTTCTGCTATTTTTTCTATTGCTCTTGATGATTCTGAATAAGGTGCACTTATTACTACTGGTTCTTGTTTTCTTACTGCTTCTGTAAGCTTTCTATCTTCAGGAATATGTCCTAAATAATTTAATTCCATATTTAAAAACTTAGCTACAGTACTTCTAAATCTCTCATAGGTACTTATAGACTCCTTTAAGTTAAATGATTTATTTACAACTACATAGGCTTTATCCTTTAATTTAAAATGTCTTACAGCCTTTAAAAGACTATATGCGTCTGTAAGGGATGTAGGTTCTGGAGTAGTTATAAGTATAAGCTCCTCTGAGCATGCCACAAAGGCTAGTACATCTCTATTTACTCCTGCACCTGTATCCATAAGCAAGAAATCTATATCTTCTACTTCTCTTAATTTGCTTATAAATTCTTCTCTTTGTGAATCTGAAATTTCATCTATTTTTGAAAATCCATTTCCCCCTGGCAAAAGCTTTATTCCAAATGGGCCTTCTATTAAAACTTCATTTATTTTCATTTCCTTAAATATAACATCATATATATCATATTTAGGTATATATCCTATAAGTACATCGTCATTTCCCATACCAACATCTGCATCGAATATCATCACCTTATATCCTTGCTTTTGAAGAGAAATTCCCAAATTTACAACTAAATTACTTTTACCAACTCCCCCTTTTCCAGAGGTAACAGTAATTATACGTGGTGCCGTTTTAACTTTTACGTCCTTATCCTCCTGCCTTTGCTGTATAAGTTTTCTTAAGTTTGCCGCTTGATCTAGCATACATTATCTTCTCCTAAAATTAGATTCACTATTTCATCTTTAGAAGGTATTTTAATATCGTCTGGAACATTTTGGCCAATAGTTATAAAACTTAATGGCTTTTTAGCAGTGTTTAGTATATTTAAAATTGGGCCATAAGTTGTAGTCTCATCTAACTTTGTTACTATAACATAATTATATTCTAACACTTTATATCCTTCCAATATTGTATTTATATCCCTATTTTTTGTTACTCCACTTATAACTAGGTGAATGTCTTTTGTATTTATTTTTTCTATAAAGGCTCTTAGTTCAGATATTTGCATTATATTTTTAGAACTTCTTCCTGTAGTATCAACTAAAATAGTGTCACAATCTTTCATACTTTCCATTGCGCTTTCAATATCCTTCATAGAAAATATCACCTTAAAAGGTATATTCATTATGTCTGCATAGGTTTTAAGCTGTTCCACAGCTCCAATTCTATATGTATCTATAGTTATAAGTCCTACCTTTTTTTTCTCAAGAAGTGCTAATCGTCCTGCAATCTTTGCTATTGTAGTAGTTTTTCCAACCCCTGTGGGCCCAACTAAAACTACTATATCACTTAATGTTTTCTCTTCTATCTCAATGTTTTGGTAAAGTATTTTTTTAACTGCCTCTATATTTTCCTCATCTTCTTTAGGAAGCTTTGCCAATATCTCTTCAATGATTTTAGGTTCTATATCACTTGATTGAAGCTTTTCTTTTATCTTATTCTTTGAAGCTTTCTCCTCAGATGTTATATTTATCATATTCTTCATCATACTTTTCATTTCATGAAATTCTTTTAAAAGCTCTTTATTAATTCCATCAGTTTCTACTTCTACAGCTTTATGATTTATATCCATAGAAGCTTTGTCTTTAATTAAAGTTTTCAAAGCCCCAAAACTCTCTTCTTCCTTTTTAGAAGCTCCTTTAGCTCTATTATCTACTGCTGCAGTAACTTCCAATACTTTCCCTTGAAAAAACCCAAGAAATCCTGGTTTTTTTACTTTTCTTTGACTTATTATTACTGCATCTTTCCCTAGCTCATACTTTATTATATTCATAGCCTCACTCATGCTATTTACAATATATTTTCTTATCATCATCTTATACAGCTACAACTCCTTCGGCTTTAATTTCCACATCATTTGGTATTTCATTTATAGAAAGTACACATAAATTTGGGAATACCATTTCTGTAAGTTTTCTAAATGCTGGTCTTATTTTAGGCGATACCAATATCACAGGCTGACCTTCATAAAAGAAAGTACCTTCTATTATATTTCTTAAAGAATTTAAAATATTTCCTGTGGTTTCTGGATCCACCGCTGGGAAAGAACCTTGCATAGATTTTTGTATGTTATTTGCTATTATGTCTTCAATTTGTGGTGATAAAGTTATAACTGTTATAGAATTATTTTCATCTATTAGGGAATTACATATACTTCTTGCAAGGGAAAACCTTGCATATTCAGTTAATACTTCTATATCTTTTGTAGTTCTTGAGTTATCCGCTAAAGATTCAAGTATTGTTACCATATCTCTTATAGATACTCTCTCTTTTAATAAATTTTGTAGAACCTTTTGTACTTCCCCTATTGTCATAAGATCTGGTATGAGTTCTTCTACTACTGTACTATATTTTTCTTTTATTGAATCTATGATAACCTTAACCTCTTGTCTTCCTAAAAGCTCATAGGAATGAGTTTTTATAACTTCAGTTAAATGAGTAACCATGACCGTTGTTGGATCTACTACTGTAAGGCCTTTTATTTCTGCATCTTCTTTTTTATCATTATTAATCCAAATAGCCGGAAGTCCAAAGGCTGGCTCTATAGCTTTTATCCCCTGCATTTCCACTTCTCCTGAAGGATCCATACATAAAAGCATACTAGGCATAAGCTCTCCTTTTGCAATTACAGTTCCTCTTATCTTTATCACATATTCATTAGTTTTAAGTTGAAGGTTGTCTCTTATTCTTATAGGTTGTATTACAACTCCCATTTCAATAGCACATTGTCTTCTAACTGAAGTAATTCTTTGTAGTAAATCCCCTCCTGATGCCTCATCTGCTAGTGGTATAATTCCATAGCCTATTTCAACTTCCATTGGCTCGACATTAATAAGGTTCATTACATTTTCAGGTTCCTTAGCTTGTATTTCAGTGATTTCTTGATTTTCCAATTCTATTTGCTCTATCACCTTTGCAGCTTCATCCTTGTAAAGCATGTATGCTGATACTCCACAAGCTATAGAAAGTATTAAAAATGGTGGCTTTGGAAGTCCTGGTATTAAAAACATAAAAAATAGTACTGCAGATGCCATAGCAATTACCTTTGGAAATGCTGTAAGCTGATTACCCACAACAGATCCAAAGTTATCTTCATTTCCTGAACGAGTAACTAGTATACCTGAAGCTGTGGATATTAAAAGTGCTGGTATCTGACTTACAAGTCCATCTCCTATAGTAAGTCTCGTAAAGGTTGCTGCTGCCTTTGCAGCATCCATATTCATCATCAAAACACCTATTATTATTCCACCAAGAATATTTATACCTGTAACTATAAGTCCTGCTACTGCATCTCCCTTTACAAACTTAGATGCACCATCCATAGATCCATAAAAGTCTGCTTCCTGCTGAAGCTTTTTTCTTCTATCTCTTGCTCCAGTTTCATCTATAAGTCCTGAGTTAAGATCTGCATCTATACTCATTTGCTTACCTGGCATAGCATCCAGCGTAAATCTTGCTGATACCTCTGAAACTCTTGAAGCACCACTTGTTATTACAACAAACTGAACTATTACTATAATTAAAAATATTATTACTCCAACTACATAATTACCTCTTACTACGAAACTTCCAAAGGCTTCTATTACACTTCCTGCACTTCCCTCAGATAATATAAGCCTTGTAGAAGATATATTAAGTCCTAATCTAAATAATGTTGTAATTAAAAGCATAGTTGGGAATGATGAAAATTGTAATACATCTGTGGTAAACATAGTCAAAAGCATTATAACCACTGAAATAGTAATGTTTAATGCTAAAAGTACGTCTAAAAACCATGATGGAAGAGGAATTATTATCATCATTACTATGGCTATAACTCCAAAAGCTATTACTATGTCTATATTATTTTTTATGTTAAACTTTCTGCCTGTGTTTTCCACATTAATTCTCCTCACTTTTTAGTTAACAATTAATAACTATCATCGACTATTTACTCTTCATTATAACTGCCAATATTTCAGCTACTGCCTGATACATCTCTACAGGTATTTCTTCATCTATTTCAACCTTTTTATATATCATTCTAGCTAATGGTTTATTTTCAATAATTGGTATTTCATACTCTCTTGCCTTTTCTTTTATCTTTAATGCTATATAATCTGCTCCTTTTCCTATTACCTTTGGAGCTTCATCTTTTCCTTGTTTATACCTTAGTGCTATAGCTAAATGAGTTGGATTTGTGACGATCACTGATGCATCTGGAATACTCTGCATCATTCTGCTCATTGCCATTTCTCTTTGCTTTTGTTTTATCTTTCCTTTTACCTGAGGATCCCCTTCTTGTTGCTTATACTCTTCTTTCACTTCTTGCTTTGTCATTCTCATATCTTTTTTAAATTGTCTTCTTTGAAAAATGTAGTCTCCTAGTGCTATTGCTACTAATACCAAAGTAACCTTGAAAAATATACTTTGAATTAATTCTCTTATGGCTTCTACAAGAACCCCAAATCTCAAATTATATAAATTCAAGATTTTTGTGTAGTTTTCCATTATAAATTTATATCCTATATACCCTACTACTGTTATCAATAACACATCTTTTACTAATTCAACTAAAGTTCTCTTAGAAAACATTCTTTTAATACCATTTATGGGATTTAACTTTTTAAAATCAGGTTTTAGAGGCTCCTTTGTAAACATAATTCCAGTTTGCATAAGATTGGCAGCTATTCCCACAACCATAATAGATATCATTACAGGCAATACAAGCATTGCAATTCTTAGTAAAGTAATAAATGTTATGTAAAACAAATTATTATAAGATAATTCCATATTTAAAAAATTAGTTAAAAAATGAATTAAAGTTTTCTCAAGTCCTTCTATTATATAATTTCCTAATGCCGTTATAACTAATGTACAGGCTAAGAGTGTAAGTGCCAAGCTTGCCTCTTTACTCTTAGCTACCTGCCCCTTCTTTTTTGCTTCACTTAATTTATGAGGTGTAGCTTCCTCAGTTTTATCATCTGAAGCAAATATAAATAATACTGGCATCATTGGTAATGTATTATATATTCCTTTAAAAACCTCTGTCATTACACTAAATGCATCTCCAATTAAGCTTAAAAATATGGGCATTGCAAATAAAAAACTTGCTAGCGATATAAGTATCTTAACTGGAAGTCCTAGTATCATAACATTTAATTGAGGGACAGTTCTTGACATAAGTCCTAAAACTAAATCTGTTATGACTACAATTAATATAATTGGTATTGCCATTTTAAATCCAATTATAAAAAAGCTTATAAATGCTTCTATCATAATTCCTGCTGAACCTTGAAATAGTATAAACTTGCCAAGAGTTACCCATTTAAAACTTTCAATAAGCTGCAATATCAAAATATGATGTCCATCTACTATAAAAAATATTACAAGACTTATCCAATATAAAAGTCTTTCAATTAAAGTTGCATTACTATTTGAATTAGGATCAAACATACTTGCCATAGCTAATCCTGATTGAAGATCCATCATATTTCCTGCAAATTTAGCTGCCATAAAACAAAGTTCAGTTATAAACCCGAGTATTATTCCTGTGGTAACTTCACTTATACAATTTGCCATAAAAACTATCATATTTGAAATAGAATTTATTTGAGAAAAGTCTACACCTGGTAAAATTATGTACGATAATATAATTGCTACACCTATTTTTGCCATTGGCGGTGTTCCTTTTGGGAAAAGTCCAGTAGCTACAGTAAAAAAACTAATAAGTCTTAAAAATACCAAGATAAGTGCTGTAAAATATGCTATATTTATCAACTAAAACACCCCAATGATTTATTGTATTATATTTGAAATTAATGCAAATATTCTCTCCGTAAAATTTACAAGCTGATGAAGCATAAAGCTTCCTGTGAGGAGTCCAACTATTGCTACAGCTATAAGTTTTGGCACAAATGTTAGTGTTTGTTCCTGTATTTGTGTTGTTGCTTGAAATATACTTACAATAAGACCTACCAGTATTGAAATCCCAAGTATTGGTGCTGCTACTATAAGTCCTGTTTGTATAGCATCTTTTACAACCCCTATTACCATATTTTCACTCATTTATTAATCACCTCATTTAAAGCTCATTATTAAAGATTTTACTAGGAGGTGCCATCCATCTACCATTACAAATAAAAGAAGTTTAAATGGTAATGAAATCATTATCGGTGGGAGCATCATCATCCCCATAGACATAAGTATACTTGCAACCACAAGATCTATAATTAAAAACGGAATAAAAAGTAAAAATCCTATTTGAAAAGCTGTTTTTAATTCACTTATTATAAAAGCTGGAATTACTATGTAAAGAGGCATTTCATTGGCTGTCACATCTTTATTTATCTTACCCACATCTACAAAAAGCTGTAAGTCTTTTTTTCTAGTTTGCTTTAGCATAAATTGTCTTAGTGGAACTGCTCCAATCTCTATAGCTTGTTCCTGACTTATTTTATTTTCCATATATGGCGTAAAAGCCTTAGCATTAATTTCATTATATACAGGAGTCATAATAAATACAGTTAAAAACAGTGCTAATCCTATAAGTACCTGATTTGGTGGCGATTGCTGGGTACCTATAGCATTTCTTAAAAATCCAAATACAACTGTAATTCTTATAAAACTAGTCATCATTATTATAAAAGAAGGAAGTAATGTAAGTATTGTAAGCATTATAAGCAGCTTTATATTATCTACGTAATTTTTAGAATCCCCTGCACCATCTAAAGATATATTTACTCTTGGAATTGGCACATCTGCTGGAGCTGCATAAATTTTAGATGAAAATATAAGTACGCAACATACTGCAATTAATACTGTTCCCACTAAAACTCCTACATTTTTAATATTTAGTTTCTTCATCTTTATCTTCCTTTTTAGATTTTAGTTTACAAATTAAATCCTTTATGCTATGGTACTCTGGAATTTCCCTTGAGCACTCAATTTTAATTATATCTTCTTTAGGTATTTCAAAAATAATTTCTATTTTCCCTTGAGTACTAGATATTACATAGGCCTTTTCTCCAATCTTTACTACTAAAATATTATTTTCTTTGGATAGTGGAAGCCTATCTAATACTTTCATATATTTTCCCTTTTGAAGATCTTGGAGTTTCCCTCCCCCATATTTTATGAATATATATATAAGCATAAGTACAAAGGGAAGGAATAATATTAATTTAAATAAAGTTGACAAAAATTGTAAATCCATATATACTATACCTTTATTCTTTAGTTTTATTGAACTAATATTTCATTAAAATAGACGCTTTCACATCTTCCTTCTTTAAACATTGGATTTATTCTGTTTAATATTTCAACTTTTATATCTTCTGTTCCTTTAGGAGTAAAATCCTTTGCTTTTTTTGATCTTAATACACTATTAATTGCATCTCGGAGCATTGGGGTCTTACTTTGAAGTTCCTTTACAAGCTTTTTATTGCTGTATCCTATATGAATATTTGTCTTTACAAATCTTTTTTCTCCCTCATCTGAAAGATTTACTAAAAATTCGCCAAGTTCAAATGTGTAATCACTTATTGCAGGCTGAATTGCTCCATTTACAGTTGTTTGTGCTGAAGCCACTTGAGAAGGTAAATTATTATTTACTACTTGCATATTATTTCCATTTGCTTGACTGTTATTTTTATTAACCAGCATATATCCTCCAAAAACTCCTCCAGATATAGCTAAAGCTATGACAATTATAATTATTATAACTTTGAAAGACTTCTTTCCTTTCCCTTCTTTGGCTGTATTCTCACTCATTTGCTATCATTCTCCTTTTCTGAGGCTACAATTACTATATTTACTCTCCTATTTCTTGCCTTATGTTCTTCTGTATCATTAAGATATAAAGGTTTAAATTCTCCATATCCTGCTGCAGTAAATCTAGAAGGATTATGTTTTTTAGTTTCAACAAAGTATCTTACCACATTTACTGCTCTAGCTGTAGAAAGCTCCCAATTAGAGCTATATTTATAATTGCTTATAGGTACATTATCTGTGTGTCCTTCTACCACTATTTCATTAGGTAAGTTTAATATCACCTTATTTAGCTTTTCAAGTATTGGCAAACTAGAATCCTTTATTTCTCCTTGTCCAGTTTCAAAAAGTACATTATCTTTTAACTCCAATGATACTCCTCGTCTGTCTGATTTCACACTTACAGTATTTTGAAGTTTATTTTGATCAACAAAATCTCTTACTTTATCATAAAGTTCATTTTCTCTTCCACCAGTATCAGACCCTAGGTCTACTGTTTCCCCTACCATGGGTACATCCCCGTTTTTCATGTTAAAATCAAATATTGTATGCCCACTTTCTCCAGACAAAACACTTTGAAATGCAGAAGCTACTTGTTTAAGCTTTTGAGTATCTACACTTGAAATAGAATATAGTAAAATGAAAAAGGTCAAAAGTAATGTTACTGTATCTGAATAGGTTGCAATCCATTCGTTATTAGCTCCTCCTGAATCGCTACCCCCTCTTTTTCTTCTAGCCATTTTCAGCCACCCCTTCTGCTTTTGCAGATACTGTATAGCTCTTTCTTTCTTCAGGTGATAAATAAGACATAAGTTTTTCTTCAACTATTCTTGGATTTACACCTGATTGAATAGAAAGTATTCCTTCTAACATCATATCTCTTATAGCTACTTCTTGCTCACTTTTCAAAGCTAAATTTGCAGCCATAGGATTAAATATAAGGTATGCCATTAATGAACCATAAAATGTAGTTATAAGTGCCTTTCCCATACCTGATGCTATTTGGCTTGGATCTGAAAAATTACTTCCAAGCATTTGTATAAGTCCTATAAGAGTACCTGCCATACCAAATGCCGGTGCATACCCTCCCCAAGTTCGTAGCATATCTACTCCTTCTTTATGACGTCTTTCCATTTCAGAAATCTCTAAATCCATTATTTCTCTTATAGTTTCTGGTTCAATACCATCCACTACCATTTGAAGTCCCTTCCTTAAAAACTCTGCCTCTATAGAACTTATTTCATCCTCTAAAGAAAGGAGTCCTTCTCTTCTTGCTTTTCTTGAAAGGGATATAAACTCACCTATTGTATCTGGTGCAGATTTTTCACTTTCTTTAAATGTCTGAAATATTATTTTAGATAATCTTTTAAAAGTATTGAATGGGTAGGCAATCAAAAGTGCACAAAATGAACCTCCTACAGTGATTATTACAGATGGTATATCCCAGAAAAGTTTGAGCTGTCCTATATTATATTCTGTAATACTTACCATTGCCATACCCCATAGCATCATTGCAAATCCTACTGTTATACCTATTACTGTCAATATGTCTCTTCTCTTCATTTTTTAGTTGCCTCCTGTAAGTTCATGGAAAATATCTTTCTTTTGTATATTAGTGCTCTCTCTAATATTTCATCTAAAGATTCCTTTACCAAATACTTTTTTCCATTAACTAAAGTAATGAGGCTTTCAGGAACAGACTCTATTTTTTCTATATGCTCTGCATTAAGTATAAACTTTTTGCGATCTAATCCCGTAACTTCAATCATCACTCTGACCTCCTTGTCACTAGAGTTTTAATTATAAGCTTTAATCATAGTATGAAAATTCCCCTCAAGGGAAATTTTCATACATTTGATTAATACTCAACAACAAAAATTCTCAATTAAAACTATCTCTTAAGATTAACTAACTCTTGTAGTATTTCATCACTTGTTGTTATTATCTTTCCATTAGCTTGGAAAGCACGGGAAGCAACTATCATTTCTGAAAACTGCTCCGCTAAGTCTACATTGGACATTTCAAGCATTCCTTGAAGCATATCTCCATATCCACTATCATTAGGAGTTGTAGCATCGGTTCCTACTCCATTTCTAAAAATTGCTTCTCCAGAGTTTGCTGAGTTTTGCCATAAATTTTTGCCTAACTTTGTCATACCTTCTGTATTTTTAAAAGATGCCATAGCAATTTGGCCAAGGGCTGTTACTTTGTTATTACTAAGTACAGCCTTTATAACTCCATTTTTATCTATAGAAAAACTTTTTACTTTTAGCTTTTCGCCTCCATCTTCAATTTCATCTGGTATAGCTAAAGGTACAAGCTGTTGCTCATCAGCTTTTAAATCTTCACTTTCGGAATCTACAAATTCCATTGTTCTTTTTCCATCACTACCGTAACTAATAGAAGTTTTACCATCTGCTGTAGTAGCATATCCCATTATTCTCAATCCATCAGAGTTTACTAAATTACTATTATAATCTAATGTAAAAGACCCATCACGAGTAAACATAGTTTCCATTGTTGTACCTGTATCTGCAGTCATATCATCTTTTTTAATAACAATCTTTGCATCCGTAGGTCCCTTACCTACTACAAAGAATCCATCTCCATCTATAGCTGTATCAAGTGTTCCTCCAGTAGTCTGCATATTACCTGGAGTCATAGTTGTATCAATCCCTGCAACCTGTACTCCTAGTCCTACTTGGCTTGCATTAGTACCTCCTAGATTTCTACCCGGTCCTGTAGCTTGTCTAACATTTTGACTTAACATATCTTGAAATCTTATTCTCTGATTTTTAAAAGCTGTAGTACCTACATTTGCTATATTATTACCTATTACATCTAACTTAGTTTGATTTGCTCTAAGCCCACTTATACCTGAATACATTGCACGTATCATTTCATATAACCTCCAATTTAAAATATTTTCGTCTTTTAAGCATTTTTGCTTTCATTATCATCTTCTGAACCATCTGGCGGTTTCACATTATCTCCAGAACCATCTGGTGTTTCTACAACTTCTATAACAGATTCATACATAAATTGTCTTATATCATCTACTTCTGTACCATCATCAAGCTTTATTTTACCTACATTTACATTTACCCTTACTATACTTCCATCTTTAGATATTCCAGTAACTGTACCTATATGATACTTTCCCTTATCATTGATTGAATCAAGCATTACTGTTTTACCAATTAAACTTGATGCTCCAGAAAACTTCATAGAAGTATTTAGATTCGTCATCTGCTCTAAGTTTGCAAATTGAGCCATTTGAGCTACATATTCTGTTCCATCTTTTCCACCTGATAATGGATCCTGATTAGCAAGCTCTGCCGAAAGTATTTGCAGGAACGCATTCTTATCTAATTCTTGCCCAGCTTTTATTATCTTGGTACCCCTATTTGTTTTGGTAGATGAATTTGTTTTGGTAGATGAATTTGTTTGATTTTGAGTATTAACACCTGTACTTTCTGCCATTTTTTCACCTCCTTAAGCAAATAAATTTACATTATTTAATTCTTCACTTGAGCTTGATACCTCATCTACATCTAGTCCTTGTATTCCTGGAGAATCTGATTTATTTTTCTTATTTTGTTGTTTTCCACTATTTTCATGCTCAGATTGTCCCCTAAAAAAAGTTGTGTCTTCGTATATACTTATGTTAAGACTTTGAACACGTATATTATTTTGTTGTAATTTATCATTTAACTCTGAAAGATGAGCGTTTAATAAATTGAAGGCTTCCTTATTTTGAGCAGTAACGTTTGCCTTCATGATGCCTCCTTCTATAGTTACTTTTATTATTATTTCTCCTAATTCCTTAGGATTAATTTTTACAGTTAAATCTTTGAGATTGTTGATTTCCATATATTTGACTGTTTTTAATATGTCGTTTGCAAAAGTAGATTTATTTATAACTATATTTTCTTCTGCTGGTACTTGTACATTTTCTACAGTTGTTTTTAAGTGATTAATAAAGTTTACTGCATTTGTAATTTTGTTATCTTTTGAGGAGTCCTTAGATAAATTTTTAAGTAAGCTTTCTTCTTGTGAAAACTTGCCATCATGTAAATTTAAAAAAACATCTTTATTTTCTTTAGTATTATTAAGTACTACATTAGTATTATTGGATATTACATTAGCATGTTTACTTAAACTTACTTCATGATTTTCAAATACAACTTCATTTTTATTTGGAAATTTGTTTAAAGCTTTTTTAGCTTCTTTTACAAGAAGTGTAAGTTCTTCCTTTAAATTTTGCTTAAAAGAGTCTGACAGACTACTATGTACTTTATCTTCAGGAAAGTTCTTACTAAGACTTTCTAATAATGAGTTAAGTTCATCTTTGGAACTATTATCTAAATTTACATCATTAATTAAAGTTTCTACGTTAGATATCACTAATTCCTTTAATTTACTTAATTCCTCATTAGTGGTATTTTCGTTCAGAAAATTTGATATTAATGTTTCCATTACTGAGATAATATTTTGTGGTAAAATATCAGCTTCCTGTGTATTTAATAAATCTTCTTTTATAAGTATTTCTAAATCCTCTATAGAATTTACATTTTTTAATTTTTCTTCACTTATTCCAGCTGTTTTAAGTTCATCCTTAATCCTACTTATATCTAAATTTAAATCTTCTTCTACTTCTTCACCTTCATTTTTAGGTTTTTGGAAATTATCTTTTTTCGTTTCCTTAGAAGATAACTTACACTTATTTTCTAAAGTTTTAGAAAACTCATCTTTAAATTTAGTATCTTCTGGCTTTTTAGGAGTTTCTACATTCTTTATATTAAAATTAGTTGTGATTTCTCCTAATACTACATTCAATTGTTTCACCTCCCTTGGATAGCTTTTATGTGAGAATAAAGTGCAAATTCATCATTAGTTTTTTGTTCAATTAAATTTTTCTCTTTTATAAATGCTTCATATCCCTTTTCTTTCAATATTTCAACAATTTTTCGTTCTATCTGCTTTTGATTCAATTCTTGACGAGCATTATCTAAAAGTTTTTCCTTATTTTTAAGCTCTCTTGAAGTTTGATTTATTCCCACATTTAATGCTGATAAATATTGATATTTTATTTTTTGCTCTACTATACTTCGCTTATCACATAAGTTGCAGTACTTCTTATAATTCTCCTGAAGATGTATTAATTTATTTTCAACTTCTACCTTTTCCTTTTGAACTTCTTTAAAATTTCTCTTAGATTCATCTTCTTTATCCATTCTTATGTTTAAAAGCTTTTGAAGCCTAAATTTATAGTTCTCCATATAACTACCTCATCTCAATTGTGAATCATTTAAACATTGATTTTAGCCAATTTATAGTATCATTAAACTCTGTCTGTTCCTCTACTCTTTGTGTTAAAAATTTATTTATACTGTCTATATAATGTATAGCCATATCTACCTTATTATTGCTGCCTTTAACATAAGCTCCTATGTTTATCAAATCTTCCGACTCTTTATGAGTTGCCATCAGATCCCTTGAAATTGCAGCAGCATTTTTATGCTCTTCTTCTGTAATTTCATTCATAAGTCTACTAATGCTGTTTAATACATCTATGGCTGGATAATGATTTTTAGCTGCTAACGCACGGGAAAGAACTATATGCCCATCCAATATACCTCTAACTGCATCAGCAATAGGTTCATTAAAATCATCTCCATCTACAAGCACTGTATAAAATGCTGTTATAGAACCTTTATCAGACATTCCTGATCGTTCCATAAGTCTTGGAAGCATTGCAAAAACTGATGGTGTGTATCCTTTAGTTGCTGGAGGCTCCCCTATAGCAAGACCTACTTCTCTTTGCGCCATTGCAAATCGAGTTACTGAATCCATCATAAGAATTACTTTTTTTCCCTTATCTCTAAAGTACTCTGCTATAGCTGTAGCTGTAAATGCTCCCTTAATTCTCAAAAGAGCTGGTTTATCAGAAGTTGCACATATCACTATACTTTTCTTCATGCCCTCAGGTCCTAGATCTCTTTCTATAAAATCTAAAACTTCTCTTCCTCTTTCACCAATAAGACATATGACATTCACATCTGCTTCAGCATATTTTGCTATCATCCCTAAGGTTGTACTTTTTCCAACACCACTTCCTGCAAATATTCCTATTCTTTGTCCTTCCCCACAGGTTATAAAACCATCTATAGCTCTAATTCCTGTTGGAATTATATCCTTTATTCTTTTTCTCTTCATAGGATCTGGCGGAGCTGTATCTAGTGGGTAGTAAACTCCATATCTTGCTTCTTCACCCTCTAGTGGTCTTCCTAGTCCATCTAAAACTTTTCCAAAAAGCTCTTCTGAACATTTTACACTTAAGGGTTTGCCAGTAGGAACTACTCTACAACCTGGTGATATGCCTATAAGTTCTCCCAGTGGCATTAGTATCACATCTTTATCCTTAAAACCAACAACTTCACAATCTATTGGATTATTTCTTTCATTGTATATAATACAAACTTCACCAATAAAAGATTTTATGCCTTCTGCTTCTATAGTAAGTCCTATTACTTTTTTAACAATACCTTCCATATGATAAAAGGTAGTTTCTTTAACTCTTTTATTTATAAGCTGAAACTTTAATGCTTCCATACCGTACCCTCTTATTTACTTGATTATTCAGAAAGAAGTATTTCCTCTATTTTTTCTAAGGCTTTGTCTGCGCTTATGAGTATTTTTCCATTATCTTTTTCTATTATTAAATTTCCTTCAGGCATTGTCTCATCTAATATTACAAATACTTCTCCCTTAAATATCTCACGAGACTTCCAAATATCTATAGTGTTTTTTAACTCTTGTCCATATATTTGATTACATCTTACTATTATTGATTTAGCTCCCTTAGCTACGTCTAGTACGTCTAATACCATGTGATTTAAGCTATCTTCTTCTTTTATCTCTCTTTTAAACACTGCCTCTACTATATTTTTAACAGTTTCCACTATTTCATCTTTTTTTTCATCAAGATATCTCAAATATTCAGCTTTAGCACTTTCTATAGTTTTAGTTGAAGTATTTTGTGCTTCCTTTATTAGTAATTCTCTTTCATCTTTTGCTTTTTCAATATTTTTTTTGTATCCTTCTTCATATGCGTCACTATATCCCTTATTTTTTCCCTCTGCATATCCTATTTGATAAGCTTCATTATATGCTTCACTTCGTATTTTTTCTGCTTCCTTATAACTCTGAAATAATATATCATCTCTTTCAGCTCTAGCTTGCTTTAATATAGAGTCACTTAAAGCTTCATAACTTCCAACTATATCCTTAGTATAAACTTCTTCAATTTTATCTTTAGAACAAATTTCTTCAGTGATTTCCTTTTGCATTTTAGGGATATATTCTGTTATTATTTCTTTTTTACCTTGATTAACTACGCTGGTCCCCTTTATCACGCTATACGATGATTGCATCTTCTCCACCTCTTGCAATTACTATTTCCCCAGCCTCGTCGAGTCTTCTTATAATGCCTACAATTTTTTGCTGCGCTTTTTCAACATCCATAAGTCTTACAGGTCCTAAGAACTCCATGTCTTCTTTCAATGAAGCAGCCGCTCTTTTAGATTGATTTTTAAATATACAATTGGCCACTTCTTCTGAAGCTCCCTTAAGCGCCAATGAAAGTTCTTTTGTTTCTACTTCTCTTAATACTCTTTGTATTGATACATCATCTAATGTAATAATATCTTCAAATACAAACATAGACGACTTAACTTTCTCTGCAAGTTCAGGATTTTCTCTTTCTAGAGCCTCTGTTATATTCTTTTCTGTAGTTCTATCTACTTGGTTTAATATATCAACTATAGTTGGAACTCCTCCCATAGCCTTCATCTCTGATCTAACTACAGAAGATAATTTACTATCTAACACCTTTTCTATTTCCTTTAACACCATAGGAGAAGTATTACTCATAGTAGCAACTCTATAAGCTACATCTGCTTGTACTTCTTCAGATAACTCAGATAAAATTTGTCCTGCCTTATCTGCCTGAAGATGGCAAAGTATAAGTGCTATAGTTTGAGGATGTTCATTAGATATAATATTTAAAAGCTGATTTGCATCTGCCTTTCTTGCAATAGCAAAGGGTCTAAACTGCTGTGTAGCTTCAGTTACCTTATCTAATATTTCAATTGCCCTTTGGCTTCCCAATGCCTTAGCTAGAAGGGTTTTGGCATAATCCAGTCCTCCTTCTACAAGATAATCCTTTGCTTTGTTCATTTGTATAAATTCTTCTAATATACTTTGCTTTTGTTCCGATTTAACTGTACTTATATTAGCTATTTCATAGGTAATCTTTTGTATCTCTGATTCAGGAAGCTTTTTTATAATTCCAGCAGAAGCTTCTGGGCCTAAAGTTATAAAAAGTATTGCAGCCTTTTGTACTCCAGTTAATTTTTCCACATCTACCCCTGTATGCATTTAAATCACCTCTCATCTTCTGCTAACCAAGATTTTATTATTTCTGACACTTGGTCTGGTTTTTGTATAGCATATTTTCTTATTTCATTTTCTGTATGACTAATTTCAGTTTCTGTTTCTAATTCTATAGGCTTAAATTTAGGTACTTGTTCAAGTTCAATTTCATCATCTATAACAGTATCTATATGATCTAGTGGTAAAATCTCTTCTTCTTCCTCTCTATGACTTCTTCTCCATAAAATTATTCCTATTATTGATGCTAATAATAAAATTACTCCAATTCCTATTAATCCATATTTCTTCATAACAGCTGCCTTTGCTTTTTCCTTTTCCATTGCTTCTAAATCGCCTTTAACCTTATTATCTAATTCTTTATCAAAGGCTAATCCTTCTACGCTGATACTGTCTCCTCTAGTTTGATTATATCCTACAGCAGACATAACACTATTACTAACAGATGCCCTTGTGGCATTATCTATCACACCATCTAATATTACAGAAACTGTAAGCCTATTAACATCACCAGGTGCTTTTATTACCTTTTCCTTGCTTTCAGATATCTGATAATTTTTAGTATTTTCTTCATGAGTTGTTATACTGCCATCAGCGTTTTTCTGGATTGTATTATTCATATTATCATCTACAGGACTTCCTGTTATTTGGCCTTCTGTACCCTTTTCGGTATTTTTTATATTTTTTTCACTTACTACTATATTCTTAGGATCATAAGTTACTTTATCTGTTTCTTGAGCATCAAAATTCAAATCAGCATTTACAATAACTCTTACCTTATCTTGTCCATATACAGCTGAAAGCATATCCATAACTTTATTTTCAAGCTTTTTCTCGTAATCCTTTTCTAATAACTGCTGCTTTTCAGCTGAAGAAGATGCTTCAAACTTATCATCTTCAAAAAGGTTTTGTGTTAAGCTGCCTTTCGTATCATTTATTTCAACATTTTCTTTAGGCAAATTTTTTACACTTCCAGATACCAAAGAAACTATAGCCTTTACTTGATCTTTTGTAAGCTTTTTCTCAGGCTTCATTTTCAATGTAATCGAAGCTTTTGCTGGTGTAGAATCCTTAACAAAAACACTATCATCAGGAAGTACTAAGTGCACTCTTGCATCTTCTATTTCTGGAAAGGCTTTTATTGTCCTTTCAATTTCTCCTTGAAGAGCCCTTTGGTAGTTTATTTTCATTTCTGCATCTGTGCTGCCAAATTTACTTTTATCTAAAAGCTCAAATCCCTGACTTCCATTAGTCATAGGCACCTCAGCTAACACTTCCATTCTTAAGGAATCAACTCTATCTTTAGGAACTAATATAGTATTGCCTTCTACCTTAAAATCCTCTTTTTTTTCCTTAAGCTTAGTATAAATTGCCCCTGAATCATCAGAATCTACATTTTGAAAAAGAACAGCATATTTAGTAGAACTTGCTGAAATAATTCCATATATAACAACTGCTATAATACTTACTAAGATAATTCCATAAGCTATCTTCTTTTTTGTACTCAATTCAGATAATTTTGTCTTTAGGTTGCTAATCCATTGGGATAGCTTGTTCATTCACTAGCACTCCTTACTATAATTGCATTCTATTAAGTTCTTGATATGCTTCAACTATCTTATTTCTTACTTGAACTGCAAGTTCTAAAGATAGCTTAGCTTCTTCCGCATCTAACATTACCTTATGTACATCTACTTCTTCTCCACTAATAAAGCTTTGCGTGGTATTTTCTGCAGTTATTTGTTTTTCATTTATTGAATCTAATTTATCTTTAAGTACTGAGGAAAAACCACTACTTTTTTCATCTGTTTTATTTTCTCTATCCGTTTGCATTCTCATATCATTAAAGATGGAACTGGATGGAGCAAACTCATTTATTTTCATTATTTTTCACCTACCTTCCTATTTCCAAAGCCTTAGAAAACATAGATTTTTCTGAATTTATTGCATCTACATTGGCCTCATATGATCTAGTTGCAGCTATCATATCAGCCATCTCATTTAACATATTTACATTTGGCATCAGTACATATCCATTTTCATCCGCATCTGGGTGAGTTGGATCATACACTCTTCTAAGCTCTGTTGGATCATCAGCTACCTTTACTGCCTTTACTCCTAAAAGCCTTTCTTTTTCCTTTCCAGTAGTTTTCTCCACTTCCCTTGTCAAATTCTCCTGGAATAGTGCTATCTTTCTTCTATAAGGCTCTCCATTTTTTCCTCTTGTAGTAGAAACATTGGCTATATTAGAAGAAATGGTATCCATTCTCAATCTTTCAGCTGATAATCCGCTGGCACTTATTCTTAAACTATCAAATGCTTTCATTGTAATCCACCTCATCGTTGTTAAATTTAATTTAAATTTTACTGACTAGTTATAAGCTACTATTGATCAATTACTATTTTCCATTAACCACAATTCTTCTTTGTGAAATTCTATTGTTTAGCTGAGCAATCATAGCATTATACATAAGAGCATTTGCCGCTTGATTAACCTTTTCTAAATCTAAATTAACATTGTTACCATCCTCTCTCATACTGCTTGTCTTATCTTCTTTTACAGTAATTTCTCCCATAGGAGCATCATAACTTAAATGTTTTTCGTTAGAAGTTTTTAAACTCAACTCTCCATTATTTTGTTTTAAGGTTTCCTCAAAGCTTACATATCTTCTCTTATAGTTTTTTGTATTTATATTTGAAATATTATTAGCTAGGGTCTTACTTCTTTCTGTAGAAGCATCTAATCCTTTTTTTATTACTTCATATGTAAGCTGATCTGGCGAAAGATTGGAAATTTTCAAATTATCATCCCCCAATGTTTTGTATAATTTTCTAAAATTATTACATTAAATTCAAAATACGTTTCAATTTTACAATAAAACTAAACTTTTGTATAGTGCAAATTATCATTTATTTAAAAATATTTAAATAAATAATAATTTTTTTTAACTTTTTCTAATAATTAAAGCATTTTAAGGCTATTGGTGATAATATGGCATAATACACTCACATTTTAGTGTATTATGATTCACTGGAATACACTTATTAATTTAACAATTTAATGAAATATTTTCCTATACTATGCAATTATACTACATAATTTACTATTTTTCATCTAATTTTAAATAAATTTTATTTTTTATTTAATTAAATTTTATTTAATTTTAAACAAAAAAATAGACAATCAGCTTTCATACTGATTGCCTATATCACTTACCTGCTTTTTACATTTTCAAGTATTCTAAGTATCTCTTGTGGCAATTTATTAGATTGAACCATCATCGCATTACCCGAATCTACAAGTATATTATTTTTAGTAAGCTCCATCATTTCTTCTGCTATATCTGTATCCCTTATAGCGCTTTCCGCTGCCTGAGTTACTAGTTCAAATTCTCCTAACCCTTCAAAACAATTTTCAAACATATTATCTAATGCTCCATATTCACTTCGAACATTACTCAAATTTTCTATAACTGAATCAGATTTTACCAGAGCTTTTCCAAATTCATCCTTTTCTACAAACCCTACAATTTCATCCAAATTAAGATTTCCCGCTCTTAAATTATAAAATTTTATTTCTGTATTTTCATAAGCATTGGCTCCCAATTGCATTTTCACACTGTTTATACCATTCTGCGGCTCAAACAAAGGCACACCATTAAACTCACTGTTTTTAGCTATATCATCATAGCCAGCTATCATCTGTTTTACTTCATTTAGTATAGTTTCTTTATCTTCAGGACTATTTGACCCATTTCCTGCTTGTACTAAAAGTTCTCTCACTCTTTGTATAGTATTTGTCATAGAATCTAGTGCGCTATCTGCGGTTTGCATCATACTTATTCCGTCTTGTACATTTCTTTGAGCCATTTGAAGCCCTCTTATTTGAAGTCTCATTCGTTCGCTTTTAGCTATTTCATTTGGCGCTTCCCCAGCCTTTGTAAACTTTTCTCCAGAAGATATATTTTTTAACGCTTTGCTTTGATTTACCAAAGACTTTTGATATTGTCTATATATTCTTTGTGAAGACATATTTTGCATCAATCTCATAAATTATCACCTCAAAATCAAATTATTAATAAAAATCAATACTTTATTTATCGGCAATAAACCATACTACTTTACTTAAAAGAGCCTCTTTTTACCAAAAACCAACCTAAAGCTCCTATAATAACTATTATTACAATAGATAATATAAATTGAGGAGAATGAGGATTAAATATATTTTCTCCTAAATATGCATAAGCTGCAGTTTCTATAAACACCCCTAATATGGATCCTATGATATAATCTTTATATTTTATTTTAGTAAGTCCTAAAGTATAGCTTACTATGTCATAATGAAATACAGGTACAAATCTTATAAGCGCTATGATAGAAATTCCATTTTTATTTATTATCTTATCTATTTTTATACCTTTTCCTTTAACTATTCTGTCTACAAAAGATTCACCTAAAAATCTTGCAAGAAAAAAAGCTAAGGTTCCTGATAAAAAAAATCCTATTAAACTTAATAATAGTCCTTGTAATGGTCCAAACAAACTTCCTCCCACTATGGTCATAATCATAGAAGGTATAACTATTATAAGTGGTTTAAGAGCAAATAATACTACAAATATAAACTTTGATAAAGCACCTTGGCTTTTTATAAAATTTTCTAAGTACTCCTTATTTATCCCTTGAAGAGCTGTTCTATGCTTTATCAAATAACACAATTGTATTATCAATAAACAAATTACTACAATTTTAATCACAAATCGCCATTTAATGCACTTTTTATCCTTCATAAATCATATCTCCCTATAATAATATTTATCCTTTACATTCTTATATTATAGGGAGACAGAATTATCGTCAATATATTTATTCTGCTTTTTCCTTATGTTTAAATAGATCTACAAATTGTATTTGTTCTGCTACTACTTGAGCTGAATATTTTTTTTCACCATTTTCTTTAGTAAAAGCTCTGATATTTATTCTCCCCATAACACTTATAACCTTACCCTTTTTAAGATAAGGTGATAATGCTTCACTTGCTTTTTTCCAATAAACTATCGGAATGAAATCTGCATCTCTTTCTCCATCTTTGTTTAAAAAAGGCTTTTGTACCGCTAATGTAAAATTTAAAACCGCTGTATTATCTTCTCCTACATATCTTAACTCGCAATCTTTAGCTAGCCTTCCTATTAACAAAACCTTATTCATTTTTTCACCTTCTATATTTATTTTTTATTAATTATAACCAGCTTTAGAGATATTAAACACTAATTTATAACTTTAAATTGCAGATTTTCAATTTCTAAGTGATTTATAGTTAATAGGAAGTAACTTTATTTACCTTTATATTCTGATGCTAGCTCTCTATAGTGTTCAGCACTTCTTTTTATTTTGCTTATTTCTTCTACTGTAAGATTTCTTATAACTTTTGCAGGAGTTCCTAGGCATAAAACTCCCGATGGGATTTCCTTTCCTTCAGTAACTAAGCTTCCCGCCCCTATAATGGTTTCTTCTCCTATTTTTGCATTGTTTAATATTATACTACCCATACCTATTATTACATTATTTTCTATATCACAACCATGTAATATAACATTATGTCCTACGGTAACATTATCTCCTATAATAAGAGGAGCATCATTCTCTTCATGCAAAGTCGAATTATCTTGTATATTAGTATTTCTTCCTATAATTATATTATTTGATTCTGCTCTTATAACCGATCCAAACCACACCGAGGAATTTTCTCCTATTTTTACATCTCCTATTATCGAAGCATTCTCTGCTATAAAACAGGATTCTTGAATTTCTGGACTCTTTTCTAAAAAATTCTTTATCATAATACTCTCTCCTCCATTATCTTAATACCAAGTATAATTTAATATGAATATTTGCAAATACATTAAATTACAATAGCAATTTTGTATTATTAATTTCCAATTGTCAACTATAAATTAAAAATAAAAAATACATACAATTTCAATATTGTGTTAACATTTTTAATTTTTTCACATTTTCTAAGCGCTGCTAAATTTATATAGACGATTTATAGATGTTTTTACAGTATAATAAAGACTATAATAATTTTCATTTTATACTGTATACCTTTGTAAAAGAATAGTTATTTATTAACGTCTAAAATATCAGTAACCGTTTACTTGCTACCTACAACTGATAATCGACTACCAACTTTTCACTATTAACTATAATAAATAGGGGGATATATTATGGATAAACAGATGTTAAAATGGTCGGAATTATGCCCTGAAGCAGTAACTACAGCTGTGGGAAAAACAAACTCAACCTTTATAAAAACTCTTATACTTGGAATACTTGCGGGTGCATTTATAGCTATGGGAGGTTTTGCTGCAGCAGTAGCTTCTCACAGCATATCAAATGTTTCGGTTTCTAAATTTATGGCAGGCGCAGTTTTCCCCGTTGGACTCATATTAGTTATAATATGCGGCGGAGAACTTTTTACGGGAAATTCACTTATGATTACAGGTATACTCGAAAAGAAAATAAATTTAAAAGCTATGCTTAAAAATTGGATTATAGTATACTTCGGAAATTTTTTAGGTGCTCTTTTAATAGTGGCTTTGCTTTGTCTTAGTGGTTCCTTTGATATAAATGGAGGAAAATTAGGAGGCTATGCACTAAAAGTCGCTTACACTAAAGGCTCATTAACTGCGGTAAAGGCATTTTCTAGCGGAATACTTTGTAACTTTATGGTAAGCTTAGCGGTATGGGGAGCTTATGCTGCTAAGGATATAATAGGGAAAATTTTTATGATATGGTTTCCTATAATGGCTTTTGTAGTAGGAGGCTTTGAACACTGCGTAGCCAATATGTATTATTTATTCGCAGGCTTACTATCTAAGGGAAATAATATTTACATAGCGGCTTCTGGACTTAACTCTTCAGCCATTTCAACCATAAACATGTCAAATATATTTCATAATTTATTTTGGGTAACGCTTGGAAATATAGTAGGCGGCTCAGTTCTTGTGGGATTCTTGTATTGGATAGTGTACTCACAATCTAAAAGCACTGCTTATGTGACTCATTCATCTTCTAGAAATTTAGGATAAAAGTAATAAAGGAACTTGAAAATGTTATTCAAGTTCCTTTATTATTTGTTTAGAGTAATTATATTTAAAAACCAACATTAATTTTGAGGAATAATAAGCTTTTGTCCAACAAATATTAAATTCAAGTTATTTATATTATTAATTTCTCCAATTTCTTTATAATCAACATTATATTTTGTCCCTATAGAATATAATGTATCTCCTAATTTTACAGTGTATATAACTGATTTTTGTGGTATTACTGGTATCGTTGGACCTTCCACCTTTTTCTCTTCTTGTAGATAATTCTTTTTAACTAGTGAAAGTTTTTTAGAAGCCTTGAATTCATTTATCAATGCATCCCTTACTGGAATATTTGTATCTAACTTATTTTTACCCTTTGAAAAGTCATATTCATCCCCATTTGAGGCCATAAAATCATTAGTTACTACCTTGTAATATTTATTCATATCTAATTTCGTTCCATTCATAAGGCTCATTTCAGTTACTCTGTTTCCAAATGCCCTTGACAAATCATATTTTACCTTTAATCCTGAAACTTGAACCCAGCCAATCTTGTCATTTCCTATACCATTTTCTATAACCTTCTTTATATCTGTACCTGTAAGATCCATAGTAAACAATGTATTGTCAAATGGCATAACTTCATATAAATTTCCCATGGTTATATCGCCCTTATTTAATGAAGTTCTTATTCCTCCACCATTAGTTATAGCTATTTGAGAATTTGTAGCCTTTGCCATAACTTCACATATCCACTCACCAAGTATTGAAGGACCACTTAATTTATCATGAACTAAATCCTTATCCGTAACAGCCAAAACTTCATTAAGCTTTGGTCCTGATAACTTTTTATATTTTTCAGCTATAGCTTTAACTTCTGTATCTTCTTTTAATTCACCTATTGAACCTATTAAATCTACAGCATAGGGTGTTATTTCTGCTTTTTTTGTATTTAAATCGTATTTTATTTCCAATCTGCCATAAGCTCTTCCATTATAATAAGCTGAAACGACAGGAATTCCTTCAACTTTCCCTGATACAGTTTGATGTGTATGTGCTGCTATTACGGCATCTACATAAGTACTTGCTTTGGCAAAATCTGCTGCCTCTCCTGTGATAACTTTACTATCCTTATTTTGAAAAGCACCTAAGTGAGTAAGAGCTATAACTATATCAGCTTTTCCTTCCTCTAATGTTCCACTCTTAAGCTTTTCAGCCCATTCTTTAGCTGATTTAATAGGATCTCTAAACTCTAAATCTTTTATATAAGCTGACTTTGTTTTGTAAGTAGTTTCTGGAGTAGCCAGTCCTATAAATCCTATTTTCACCCCATCTACTTCTACCATTTTATATGGTTTTGCAAAAGCTACAGGCTTAAGTGTATTTTTATCATATATGTTAGAAGCTAACCATTCAAAATTTCCTTCTTTAGCCCATTTTTCAATTTTATCTATTCCCCAGTCAAATTCATGATTTCCTAAAGCTGAAGCCATAACCTCTAAGTTATTTATCATTTCATTTATTGGAGCACCTTCATTTAAATTAGATATGGCGGATCCTTGATAAAGATCTCCAGCTGCAACTACTATAGTGTTCTTATTACTATTCTTAAAATCTTTTATAGCTTTTGCAAACTTTGCCATGCCAGGTTCCTTCTTGCCTTCCAAAACCTGTCCATGATAATCGTTAAAGGATAGTATATTTATGGTCTTAATGTCTTCAGAAGCAGCAAATGCATTCCCTGAAAAAATCATACTTAAAACCATAAGCACTGATACAAATAATGAAATTATTTTTTTCCGTTTCAAGTTATAAGTCATTTCCCATCCCCCTTTTTAATACAGCTTGTGTAGTGCTATAACAGAGCCTACATTTGAAATATATTAATTTTACTCAATTATTATTCTCCATAATTGCAATAATAATTAGTTATAAATATTAATAAATAATTTAATTTAAAAACAACCAATTAATTTTTCAAATAAAAAATAGGAAGTTTGCAAGCAAACTTCCTATTTTTTATTTTAACTTTTATGCTCTAATTATTGAATTATATCAATCTATCTTTTCTCCATCAAAGTTTTCATAAGCTGGAGGATTCTTCTTGTCCCTTTTTTTCACTCTATCTATAGGTTTTACACCATCATTTTTCCCACTTTTTTGATGTTTATCCCCTTTAAAAGGTCTCATAGCCATCCTTCCTTTCTACATGTATTTAATTATATTTTGCCATGTAGAACATAAATTTATACTTATTTAAATTGCCACATTACGGAAGGATTTGTCCATATATTCTCCAATTGCTTTCCAACACATATATATAACCGGAACTTTTACTGGTATTTCTATAAGATTTTTTATTATTCTAGGAACTATTATAGCATATACTGCCTTTCCAGTTATCATTGAAATCCATATGGTATTAAGTCCCAAATTTACAAAAAGTGTTATAGTTAATACAGCTAAAATTATATTAATCATAGATTTAGGTCTTTTATAAAGAAATATTCCATATATTACTCCTGATAAAGCTGCACTCAATGTAAATCCTGGAAAATATGCTCCTTTAGGAAATATCAGCATACCTAAAATATCAGCTGCTGCTCCGCATATACCTCCATATAAAGGACCAAATAACATACCACATAAAGCTAATGGTAAAAATCCAAAACTCACTCTGATAATTGGTGTTTCAATTCCTAAAAATCTTGTAAGTATTACTTGTAATGAAATAAACAAACCTAAAAATACCATTTTTCTTGTATTTTTCATAACGCCGCCTCCTTTGATAGTATTTGCTAATAGAGAAAGTGACGCTAAAATGTTAGCGGAATGCGGCAATTGCATCGCGAAACTTAAAAAAATCAAAGTCTCTTCGTCTAGTGGCAACTTCCTGTCCACCTAGCACTTTACGCGCAATCACCTACTCTAACAAGCAAATCTATTTACATTATATACAAATATTTATTACATAACAAGATAAATTTTAGATTTTTTACAATTATTTCGACTTTTCAAACAAAAGCTCCATTCTTAAATATTCATCCCTTATTATTCATAAATATTATATATGTGTTGATTATACTAATATATTGATGATAAAATGGCATTAGAGGAAAACTTAAAAGCATTTTTATATGTCGTTTAAAATTTTATTGACTGTCAATAATAAGTTACTAGGAAGGTGAATTTGTTTATGGATAAAATTATTTTAACTGAAACAGCTAGAAAAAAAATAGAAACAGAATTGGAATACTTAAAAACCGTTAAAAGAGTTGAAATTAAGGAAGCATTAAAACATGCTCGTTCTCAAGGAGATCTAAGCGAAAACGCCGATTATTCCGCTGCAAAGGATGATCAATCTTTAAATGAAACTAGAATACTTGAACTAGAAAATCAATTAAGAAATTCAGTAATAGTAGAAAGTTCTACAGATGCAAATATGTTTGACATCAACAAAACTGCAATAGTTAAATTTTATGATATGGATGAAGAAGAAGAAGTGACTTTAGTAAGTTCTGTAGAAGCTGATCCAAGAAATATGAAAATAAGCATAGACTCTCCTTTAGGAAAAGCTTTATATAAACTTTCCATAGGAAAAAAGGCTAAAGTAAGCTCCCCTGATGGAGACTACGAAGTTGAAGTTATAAAAGTACTTTAATACATATTGCTAAAAATTATCATAGGCTAGGTACTAAAGATTAGAAACTGTATATAAAGTTTTAATTTTTAGTACCTATCTCTATTTACTTAGTAAATTTTCTTATCAAAAATTTCAGAATCTATATACATTTTATATAATGCCAAAGCATCTTCCTTAGTTATTTTATTGTTCAAGAGATTTCTATGAAGTATATATAAATTTGCATTTAAATCTGGATTTGAGCTCCTAGTTTCCCTCATTTTTTGTTCGATTTTTTCCATCACAGTTTCTGTATCTTTATTTAATTCCTTACTTACTAAATCTAATATCTCCTCTGCTTCTTTAATTAATGCCTTGTCCTTACATAATGATTTAATGGTTTGAGCTCTTGACTTTATTTTTATAAGTATATCTTTGCTAACAACTATTTTATCCTCTCCCATTATTCTACTCCTTTCATGTACTATCTAAATCTTCTTGTAAATCCTAGCTTGAGTTTCGTTTTTATTTTCAAAATTAAATATATTTCAACCATACTATCATACTATATTACATAACCTATTTGCCGATGCCTTTTCCATAAATATACTCTAAAAACAAAAAAAACGCAAAACATTTTTTCAAATAATAATTCATAATTATTATTTGAAAAATGTTTTGCACTTTATTATTCATTTTTTCTTCCATTCACTAGTAACTATTTACTATCTATTCTACCTTAAAATTGTTCACCTCTTCTAAAAGATTTTCAGCTAACTCTGATAACTTATTTGTACTTGTTGAAAGGTCTTCTATAATAGCAAGTATCTCTTCTGCACTTGCAGAAACTTCTTCTGTAGAAGCTGAAGTTTCTTCAGATGCTCCTGATATTTCTGTTATAGCTTCCATTATTTCTTCTTTATTAATAATCATAGTTTTATTTAATGCTTCTATATGATTCATATAGTTAGAAACCTCAACTATAGACTTGTACATTTCTCCAAATACTTCACGTGTTCCATTTACTGAACCAATTTGTTTTCCAAGTGTATCCTTTGTAGCGCTTATAGAAGTTACAGCATTAGCAGATCTTCTTTGTATTTCAATAATAAGCTTGTTTATTTCTTCTGTTGAATACGCTGTACTTTCTGAAAGTTTTCTTATTTCCTCTGCTACTACAGAAAAACCACGACCTGCTTCCCCTGCACGAGCAGCCTCAATTGATGCATTTAGCGCTAAAAGATTTGTTTGATCAGCTATAGATTTAATAGTTCCTATTATTTCTCCTATTTTTTGAGAACTTATATCCATAGCTACTATTACTTCATTAAGCTTTTCTGTATCAGAATTTACAAGAGAAGTCTTACTTGTTAAATCCTCAATTTCTTTCATACCATTTAAATTTAACTTTGTAACATTATCATAAACTTCTTTTACTGTGTGTATTGCTTTTGAAATCTCATCAATACTTTCTGAAAGCTGTTCTGATTTTTCCATACCTCTTTGAGTTTGTACAGCTTGTGATGTAGCAGTTTTTGCTATTTCTCCTATAGTAAATGCAACTTCTGTTGTAGCGCTAGAAGTTTGAATTGACATATCTCTTAAAGACGTAGAGCTTTCTGACACTATTTTGGATGATGAAACTATCTCACCTATAAGAGATTTTAAATTACCCATCATTTGATTAAAGGCATTTCCTATATTCCCAAACTCATCCCTTGAGCTTATATTTATGTTTTCTGTCAAATCTCCTGAAGCTGCTTTATTTATTCCATCTTCTAGTACTTTTAAAGGCTTTGTTATCATATTAGATATATATAATGCAAATATTATTCCTATTATTGTACTTAATAACGCAATTAGTATATTTGTTCTATTTATTGTATTTAGCTCTTTTTGAGTTTCATTTGTATTAAAACTTAATGCAATCTTCCATGATGTTTTATCATTAGTTGTAAATGATACATACTTATGATCTCCCCCAAAGGTATATTTTTTAAAACCTTCTTTATCAGAATTAATTACCTCAAAAACTTCTTGTCCTTTTATACTTTTACCGATTAGCTTTTCATCAGGGTGGGAAAGTACTGTACCATCAGGACTTATGACAAACATCCTTCCACTGTGTCCCATGGTAACATTCTTATATTTTGTTGATAAATTTTCAAGGGTAATATCTATTCCCATTACTCCAAGTATTTCTCCACTATTACCCTTTAAAGTTTTTGCCATAGTAAACATAAGTTTTCCTGTGCTTGGACTTACATAAGGATCTATATATACTATCTTATCTGGATTTTCCATTGCCTCTTTATACCAAGGTCTCTGTGTAGGATCATATCCTGGCATATTTCCTGCCTTGTTAGTTGAATTTGCAAAGAATGTTTTATTTTTGGTTCCTATGTACACGGAAAATATACCATTTCCAGTTTTAACTTTATTATCTAATAACTTTCTTGAAAAATATTTTGTTTTTTCTACTTCTTCTTTTATTTGATCTTTTGCTGCATCTTTGCTATTCATTTCATCTTCTAAACTTACTAAATTTCTCAAATTTTCATCCATAGATAAAAAGTTTATAGTTGACTCGATTTCCATAAACATATCATTTAAATTATTATTCATTTGTTTTGTCATTTCTTTTGAATTATTTTTAAAACTATCTAAAAGTACTTTGTTTGAAATTCCATAGTTTAATATGCTAAGTATTAAAAGCGGCAGTACCATAGCAATAACTATAAGTGGCAACAGCTTATATTTTATACTTCTGCGATTTTTTTGCTTCATTGATAACTTTTCCATCTCATCTTCTCCTTATTGTAAATTACTTATCTTTTTTATATTGTCACTGCAATATTATACCAACATCCTCAATTATCGACAAGTTATAGCAAAACTTTAAATTTTTTCATAGACTTTGTAATTGTTTTAAATCTCTTATTTAAACTTCACTTAAAAGCCCATAAAATTAGGAAGTCTGCATTTACAGACTTCCTATTATAACTATCCACTATTAATAATTAACTATTAGCTTCATCTTTATTGTATAACTACAAATCTTAATTTTGTTTCTCCAATTATTACGGTGTCATTGTTATTTAATTCCTTAGCTTCTTCTATTTTGTCTCCATTCACAAAAACTCCATTTTTTGAATTTAAATCATATATATACATTTTGTCTTCTTGTTGTTTTATAATGGCATGATTCCCACTTACATACATATCATCAAGTACTATATCATTTTCATCACTTCTACCTATATGACTTTCTCCAGGCTTAATCTCATAATTGGTTCCTCTTTTTGTTCCATTTAACTGCACTAAAAATGCAATTATATTATTGTAAAAATTACTTAAAATTATTGTATCATCACTTATGGTAGAATTTATTTCTTTCTTTACATCAAGTTCTGTAGCTTGCTTTTCAACTAATAAATCATTTTTTATATCACTCTTACTATCTTTATAATTATGTTTTTCAATATTATCACTTTCTTTATTTACACTTTCTTCAGCATTTTTTTCTTCTGTAATTTTTTTATCTACCCTACTATTTTCATTTTCACTTTCTTCAAGATCATCATCTTCATCAAGGTCATCATCCTCTATAAAATCATCTTCATCATATTTTCTAAGTACTAAGAAACCTACAACAGTGCCTATACCTACTATTCCTATAAGCACAAGTATTATCCCAATTGTCATAAATTTATTCCTCCCTTATTGCTCTGCAAGTCCATTGACTTTTGGAAAATTTTAATTTAACTTCCCACTTTTTTATTTCAATTCTTAGCTAAATTTTAAAGCTTTAATGAAAAATAGTCAATACACAAAAGAATATAGATAATATATTGAATAGTAATTCTAATTTTGTAAACTATATGTATAGATAAAATTAATGGAGGACTACTATGCAAAAGGAAATATATAATTTGCTTCAAGAAATTAGAAAAGAAATAGAACTTATAGAAAAAAGATTAGATGAAATAGAAAAAAACTCAACTAATTTAAATTCATCAGAAAATGAACATAGAAATGAAGTAAAATAATGTTTCAAGTCAGCCTAAGGCTGACTTTTTCCCTTTTGATTTATCTCTGCAATTTCTGGATTCTCATCTAAAAACTTTATAACTTCCTTAGCATTTGGAAAATCAGAATCAAAGTGCCTAAAAATGGTGCATATAAGTCTGAAATCTTCTTTAGTATCAACAGAAAGCTTATAGCCTCTATTGTAGGCCTTTTCTCCTTTTACTATGCCAATCTTAAACTCCCTAGGATGCTTTAAAATATAATTTGTTACTCCTTCATAGTATTTACCAGGAGAGCATTCATTTGAATACATAGATTCCCTTATAGATATAGTATTTATTCCTGAACTTTTTATAACCTTTTGTAGACATTTATCTAATGCTGCTTTTGAAAACACCTCTACTTCTAAGCCCTCTGGAAAGGAGTTTGGTACGTCTAAGCATACATAGTCATAATCGTACATTTTAAAATAAGATATAACATGGTCTACAATATCAGGGGCTATTAAAGGACAATTACCTTTTATTCTAACTATTATATCACCAAAATGTTTACCTGAAGCTTCCTTAAATCTTTTTAGCATATTTTCTTTATCCCCTGTAAATACATGAAGCTCGGTTTCTTGAAGTGCACTTACCAAAGAGGAATCCTTAATATTATTGGATGCCGCTACAATAACTTCATCTATAAGCTTTGCCTTCATTAGTCTTTGTAAGGTATGTACAATAACTGGTTTTCCCGAAATAGACCTTGTTAAAAGCTCCATATTTCCATTACAAACTGTTTCTGGCTGAACAATACATAATACCTTCATTAAAATCACCTCTATAAATTTAGAATAACCTTAAAGGAAAAAGTTTATGAAAAAAACTTTAAATATATAATATACACGTTATCTATATGCCTAATGTTATCAATCCACTCTAAGGTAAATCCTATGACTGTTTATAATAATAATGATAATGTTACCATAGAAAAGGTTTTAAGTAAAAACTACAATTCAGAAAAACAATGGAATAACTTGAGTAATCTTGAAATTGCTATGAAAAGCCACATGGCAAATCGTGATACAAACTTTATCATTATTATTTATCCTCTAAGAAAGTTCTTGTAAGGTTTCACACATGATTACAAACCGCTCTTATCAATCTTTTACATCTACTTCTTAGTTCATCTAAATTATCTAATGTTATGTCTTGAACTAAAGCTTCATCTACGCCTAGTGTGTAGGCTCCTGCTCTAAACCACTTTTCTATATTATCCTCTCTTACTCCTCCAGTTGGCATTAAATCCATATATGGAAACGGCCCTTTTAAAGCTTTTATAAACTCAGGACCTAGGGATTCTCCTGGAAATACTTTTATAATGTCTGATCCTAAGCTATATGCCTTAAATGCTTCTGTTGGAGTGGCCACTCCTAGTGAAAAAAATATTCCATGCGACTTACAGTACTTTCCCACCTCCTCTACAATACAAGGAGATACTATAAAGTCCGCTCCACTATTTAAAACTTGCTTTAATTGTATTTTATCTACTATGGTTCCTGCTCCTATAAGAGCATTTGAATATTTACGTTTAAGCCTATCTATAAGTATTGGTGCCTCCTTTAATGTACAAGTTACCTCAATTATATTTATACCTGAACATATTATGTTTTTACAAAGCACTTCAGCAAAATCTAAATCCTTTTCCCTTATTACTGCCACTATATTATTTTTAAATCTATTTTTAATATCTCTTTTATCCATAATACTAGTTATCTCCTCCTTCATCTGTATAAACTCTGTGACTTTATACAGATATATGAAAAATTATCTATAAATATGAAATGAAAAATTAATAGCTGTAATAATATGCATATAGTTTAAATGTTCTATGCCTTTGCCTTAATTCTAACAATAAGTTTATTGTATTTTCTTTAAAATATACATATAATTAACTTTATAAAACTTTATTTTTAAACAGTTATAATTATAGTTTATTAACTAGGAGGAAAATATGAAAAAATTTAAAGGACTAATTGTTACATTATTAATAGGTACTAGTTTAATTTCTTTATCTGGCTGTACCTCAAAAGAAGACAAGCTCATTAACGCTCTAGCAAAAACTAATACACTACACTCTTTTAACTATAAAGCTAATGCTAATGTCAAAACTAATGGAGAAACTGCTTTAAATACTAAAACCCCTAATGAATTTAGCTTAGAGTTTAATGGTAAAACTGTTAAAAAAGATAAAAGTTTAATTAAGTCTGAAACAAATATTAAATTAGGAACAGCAGGCATAAGTACAGATTTCGACTTAATTCAGCAGATATCACTAGGTAAGAATAAATCAGATTTTAAAATTCTTATAAAAGTTCCGCAAATGTTAAAAACTGAATTAGGATCTATGTTACAAAATACTGACTACATTTATGTAGATTCAAATGGACTTAAAAAGCTTCAAGAGCTTGAAAAGGCTAAAAATTTAGATTCAAAACCTTCAACAAGTATAGATACAGATAAATTTGCTGCAAATGCTGCTAATATTGAAAAATCCTTATTTCTATTTATAAAAGAATATACAAAAAAAGATGGTAAAGGATTAATAAAATACACAGGCAAAAACTCTGTATCAATTAATGGAGTTGATGAAAACCTTGAAACTTATAGAGTTAAAATTAATAACGAGGATCTCAAAAAACTTTTAAAAGCTTATGTTAAAGATGAAAAGAGAGTTACTGAGCTTCAAGATTATTTAACAGCTTTATCCCCTGAATGGTCCAAAGAAAACAAAAAAATAAATAGCGAAGACTTAAATAAAAAAATTGATAAAATGAAAAACATATTTGGCAAAGATGGATTAGTAATGGACTTTGCCATTAAGGATGGTTATATAGTTCAAGAAAAAATAAGTGCAGATATTATAACCGAAACTGACTCAATAACCTTCAGTATTAATTATGATATATTTAATATCAATAAAAATGTAGAAATAAATTTCCCAAATAAAGAAGATGTTAAATATGTTGACTTAGTAGATATGATATCAATGTCTAATGGAAAATTAGACTCTTCAGTTCCTGCAGGCTTCTAGTTCATTAAACCCTACAATTAATTAAACAATAATAAAGCATCAAAAATATAGATCTCTTCTATATCTTTGATGCTATTTTTATTTAAACTTTATCAAGATTAGATTTTACTTATATGTGTCCAACATATTTATACTATATACTTAAATACCATAAAATAATGAAAAAAGCTTCCTAGCAATACAAACAAATGAAATATCTCATGGAATCCAAATATATTAGATTTTATCCTTGGCCACTTTGTGGCATATATAACTGCACCCAAAGTATAAGAAACACCGCCAAGAAATAATAAAACAATTCCTCCTGTTGACATGGTCTTTGAAAGAGCTGGAATTAAAAATACGGAAATCCATCCTATAAATACATAAGATAAAGTAGATATCCATCTTGGCGCATTAAACCACACCATTTTAAATATAATGCCCATGAGAGCACAAGCCCAAATACCTATAAACATTGCCCATCTTAAAGTCCCATGTAGTGAAATCAAACATATAGGGGTATATGTTCCTGCTATTAAAACAAAAATCATTGAATGATCTAGCTTTCTTAGAAATCTTATTACTCTTTCTGATGCCATTGCTAAATGGTATACCGTACTTGCTGTATAAAGAAGTATTAAGCTTAAGCCAAACATAGCTATAGCTACATAAGATAATGGCTCAGGTTTTGCTACTGTACTTTCATGCCAAATAAGTGCTATCATGCCCACTAAGGATATTACCGCTCCAATTAAATGGGTTAATCCACTCATAGGTTCTCTAAACTTTGCAAACATATATCCTCACTCCATTTTGATTATTATTATAACCGTATCATGTAGTTTTAATAACTACTTATCACCATATAAATATATTACCACAAAGTTTAACAAAATATAAGTGTCTTTTGAAAATTTATAACTATATTTTCGAGTATTCCCTAATTTTTATAAATTATTAATACGCATACATTATTATATGGTTTTTTATACCTTATGTTGAAATATTAATATACATATGCTAATATCATTTAAATGAATTAAATAATTAGAGGTGCTATAAATGGAATTTGATATTAATAAATTAAGTTCATTAATTGAAGAGGTTTCTTCATATGAAGATATAGAGCTTTCAGATATTCCAAACTTAGATTTGTATATGGATCAAGTTATTACTTTATTTGATAGCAAGTTGTCTCATTTAAGACGAAATGAAGAAGATAAGATATTAACTAAAACTATGATAAATAACTACACTAAGGCTAAAATACTTATGCCTTCTACTAAAAAGAAGTACTCAAAAGATCATATTGTTTTACTCATACTTATATATTATTTAAAACAAAGCTTATCCATAGGTGATGTAAGTTTATTATTTAAAGACATGATTAAAAATATAGAATCCTCAAGTGATGAGAGCTTAGAAATTGAAAAGATATATGAGTCCTTTTTACATATAAAAAAAGCTGATGCAGTTAATTTGCAAGAAGACTTAAATAAAAAGATGAACTTAGTGCTCGAAAATACAAAAGATTTATCCCCTAAAAATTTAGAATTTGCACAAATGCTAATAACAGTACTTACACTTATAAATGGAGCAAATACTTATAAAAGACTGTCAGAAAAGATTATTGATGATTTCTTTACAAATTATAAATTTAAATAATAAAGCTTACATAGGAAAACTTTCTAAACATAATATTGAATTTAAGGCTAAATTAATATATATTGAAGATAATAATATTAAAAATATGGATGGGGGAAAATTTGTATATGAATTCTCATAAAATTGATTATAACATTTATGGAGACGATACCCAATTCGTTGAAATAGAACTTGATCCTAGAGAAACTGTAGTAGCTGAAGCTGGTAGCATGATGATGATGGATACTAGCATACAAATGGAAACAATATTCGGGGATGGTTCATCGGGGTCTGCTGGCGGCTTTATGGATAAGCTCTTTGGGGCTGGCAAAAGAGTACTAACAGGCGAAAGCTTATTTATGACATCATATACTAACGTAGGTTATGGGAAACAAAAAGTGAGCTTTGCATCACCATACATTGGTAAAATACTTCCTATGGATTTAAGCATGCTTGGCGGAAAACTTATATGCCAAAAGGATTCTTTTTTATGTGCAGCAAAAGGAGTCTCTGTAGGTATAGATTTTAGAAAAAAATTAAGTGTTGGTTTCTTCGGTGGTGAAGGATTTATACTTCAAAAATTAGAAGGTGATGGCTTAGCATTTATCCACTCTTGTGGTGCACTAGTAAAAAAAGATTTACTTCCTGGTGAAACTTTAAGAGTAGATACTGGTTGCCTAGTTGCTATGACAAGAGATATACGCTACGACATAGAATTTGTAGGTGGAGTTAAAAACACTCTTTTTGGTGGCGAAGGTGTATTTTTTGCTACTGTATCAGGACCTGGAAGTGTGTGGATTCAATCCCTTCCATTCAATAGACTTGCAGAGCGTGTGTTTGCAGCTGCCCATCATGCTGGTGGAAGAAAAGAAGAAGGAAGTATTTTGGGTGGTATTGGCAACTTATTTGATGGTGACGGCTTCTAGATTACCCTTTAACTTATAATATTTTAATCATAAAAAAATTCCTGCTAATGATTTAGTGGGAATTTTTTACTATATATAAGTTCCTACTATTTCATATCTCACGTTGTTGGAAAAACTTACATCAATGAAATACTAATAATAAAAGTAAAATAAGGAAAAATAATTTTGAGGTGATAAAATTGAAGATAAAATTCAAATTCTCTACAGCTTTAATTAGCTTTATTATGCTATTTTCATTAACTTCATATGGTTGTGGTGGTGCTACAACTAAAAATCAGAAGATTGCTAAAACAGAAGAAAGTCAAAATCAAACACCAGGAAATAAAGCAGTACAAAACCAAGGAACATCAAACGACCTATATCAGAGGTCACAAAAAATTGCCAATGCTGTTAAAACTGTAGATGGAGTAAAAGATGCAGCAGTAGTAATAACTGAAAAGAAAGCCTTAGTAGGAGTTAACATAGGTGGAAATGTAGAAGGAAATTTAACTAATAAAATTAAGAGCAATGTCGAAGCTAAGGTTAAAGCAACTGATAAAGAAATTGAAACAGTGGCAGTATCTGCCGATGCAGATATCTTTACTAGAATATCTAAGGTTGGTCAAGGCATACAAGCTGGAAAACCTTTATCTGAATTTGGCAGTGAAATTGAAGAAATTTTCAACAGAATAATTCCAAAGTAAAATTTGTTTAATATTTCTTCTTACTACAAAACATAAGCACCAGTAGCTAGTATAATCAGCCGCTGGTGCTTATTAATTAGTATTCAAACTTATAAGTTAAAACATAATTTATGCTCTTGTATCTAGGTTCTGTCCCCTATTTGGGTCTACCGCTGCACTTTTTAACATTTCAGTCATTTGAGCTGCATTTTCTTTTCCTGTATTCATGGCAAGTTTCATTACTGCTAAACTTGCTGCATCTTTAACTTTTGACTGGCTCATTGCCATAGATAATCCTGCTATGTCCACTTAATCACCTCGCTCCTCAATTAACTAATCCATTTATTGAGCACTACATTTATATTTTCATTACTTTGGCGTGCTGATATTAGCATAGATTGATTACTATTTATAAGTATAGTATCCTTAACTGACTTCATAATAGCAGTTGCCATTTTTACATCTTCAATTTGAGAAACAGCTGAAGTTAAGTTTAATTTTGAATTACTTGTATCATTGAAGGCAGATTGAAGATTATTGGAGTGTATCCCTAAAGCTGTCCTATTTACTATAACTTTATTTAACGCTTCATCCACTTTTGAAATAGTATTACTAGAACTTGATATACTGCTTAGTGAAGCATTATCTAAGTCCAAAGCATTTGTAGAACTGTCAAATAAAGTTAAATCATAAAAAATACCTGGATTATCTTTTATTTTAATAGTTAAACTTTTATCCTCATTTAAAAGTTTTATCCCATTAAATTCAGTTTCATTAGCTATGGAGTCTATACTTTGATTAAGTTGATTAAATTCTTCTTCTAATGCACTTCTATCTTCATTTGTTAAAGTTCCATTGGAAGCTTCAACAGCAACTTCTTTCATTCTATGAAGTGTCTTTGTTATTTCATCCATAGCTCCATCGGCTACTTGAAGTAAAGATATCCCATCTTGTATATTTCTTTCAGCTGCATTTAATCCTCTTACTTGAGCCTTAAGACTTTCTGTTATAGAAAGCCCAGCTGCATCATCTGCTGCTTTATTTATTCTTTTTCCTGAAGCTATTTTTTCGGTAGTATCATTTTTAGCTGTTTTATTACTAGTAAACTTAGCATAGGAATTTAAAAGTAATCGATTATTTTGAATAAACACAATTTCACCTCCTCACCATAATGTAATTCCTATTTATCTAACTATATCTTTAATTATCGTGATTTTCAGAAAAAACTTTAAATTAAATGCTAAATAAAGGGATTTCATAACTATTCTTTTCGCAAAAGCTCAAGCACTCCATTAGGTAAGTTATTTGCTTGTTTTAGTATTGACGATGATATCTTATGATAATTATCACGCTTAATATTCTAACTTACTTAGGCATATAAAATTAAAAATCTTTTTCTTCTTTACCTTTTATATAGTTTTGTTCTATAATTTTTAAAAGTTCATCTTTAGAACCATTATCCTCTTTTAGCGCTTCTTTTAAGTTAATAAAACAAGTTCTTATATTTCTAGTATATGATACCAAATTACTAGATGTATTTCTGTAATTTTTATTTAATACATCTTCTATAGAATTTAAAGCCTTAATAGAATCATCTATTAACATTTCTATTTCCATTGTCTTTTGTTTGTTATTTATATTTATTTTTAAATAATCTATAGCTTCACCTAAAGTATCCCAAAGACCTAAAATGCGGTATTTTAAATCATAGCTTTTTTCTTTATCATTATTTTGTTTAACATTGTATCTATCATTTTCTCTAATGGATATTACATACTTTATATCTTTTTTGAAGTTTTTAATATTAACAATAAGCGTAGTACAACTAAATATTAAAGTTACTATTAAAATTATTTTTTCTTTTATAGAAAGTTTTTTCATAGTTGACTCCATCACAAACTAATCTTATAATAAATTTTCTAAATCTATTTCTATAGTTCCTCTTATTTTAGCTCCTTTACTTGAGTTAATAAATTTTACATTCTTATTTTTTTCTATAAGTCTTTCTATGCCTTTTTTGAATTCTAACATACCAGATGTAGTACTTAAATAAGTTCCATCTACTCCTAATACTTTTTGATAAAAATTATTTTTTTTGATGTTTTCATTATCTCCAGCATGAAATTTATTATCAACAAAAGCCATGTCTTGTCCACATAGAATTATTTTATCTGCTCTAGCCTTTATAGCTAAATCTATAGTCGGGATAGCTACGGTTTTACCAGTTTCTACCACAATATTTTCCTTGTTGTAATTACATTCTTTATTAAAAAACATATATTTAGGACCCTTATAAGCTTCCACTGCCCATCTAGAACCTGTAGATAAGAAACAAAGGGGTATATCTAAATTTTCATAACCCTTTACCTGCTCACAAACTGCCTCTCCTGCATCTAATATAGTAATTGCATCTGGCTTTATTCCATTTTTCATTAAAATACTTAATGCTCTTCCTACTGCAAATAATTTAATATATTCTCTTTTTTCTTTAATTATATTTAAATCCTTTTCCAATGAAGGTCCCGCTGATGCAATTACTACAGGCTTATTTTCTAATTTGAAATCTTTAAAGAATTCCCCTATAGTTTTATAATTATTTCTTATATTTGCTTCTTCATTTTCCTTCATAATGGGTTCAAATCTTTTCAAGCTAATTTTAGCTATCTTATAGCTTTTTATAGCTTCTTTAAAATCACTACATTTACCTTCCAAAGCATCTAACAGTGGTTCATAAACTATGATATCCTCTACTAAAGAAAGCTTGCTTTTAAATTCTTTGTAAAAGTTTTCATTATTGCCTAATATAATTTTTGCTCTATCATCTGCTTCTATTTTCTCTAATAGATTATATTTATTTGCTATATTATGTATTTGCATATCTAAATCAAATAAGAACACTTGTGAATCTAACGGTATTCTTTTTAGTATCTCTTTTGCATGATATCCAAGTCCTAATCCATACATAACTATATATTTCTTATTTAAAATTAACTGTTTATTGTTTTCTATAAACTTTTCTGCATCTTTTAGGGGAAAAAACTTACTATATACAAATTTATTGTTTACTTTTAAAGCATAACTATTATCTTTAGCTTTAATAACTTCTATTTTCTTTTTATTATTATCCATTTTTTAATTCAATCCTCTATTTTTTATTTCTTTTTTAAAGGGTACCTTAACTTGTTTTCTTCCTTTTATAATTATTCATCGTAACTTTATATAATAACTTAAATTTTAACCATTAACAGAAAAATCCTAAGCTAGTGTAGTTATACTAACTTAAGATTTTTAATTCTACTTTCACAAAAATACCTACTTACTTCCACATATTACTGCAAACTTCCAATTCATTATAATATCATCTTCTGTTACTTCCATTCTGTAAGCTTCTTTTACAAGTCTATCTGCTTCATAATGCATCTTTCTTATTATATCTACATTTCTATAGGGAACTCCTGCATTTTTTAACCAGTTATTTAAACTCATATCACTTAAAACTATTGTTCTTGATGTTATATTTTCAAACCCTGTATTAATATATAAATTAGTCAAATCATCTAAAAGAAATGTGTGCCTATCTTCCTTATATTTAAACATTTCTTCATAAAATTTTATGCTCCATCTATTAGGTGGTGTGCCTTCACATATTATAAATTTCCCACCTGGTTTTAATACTCTTTTAACCTCACTAAATGCTTTTTCTAAATTTTCCGAATGATGAATAACCATTCTTGCAGTTACAATATCAAAAGAATCGTTCTCAAATTTATCAAGATTTTCTATTTTGCTTTCTAATAATTTGAAATTTAAGTTTCTATCTATATGCTCCATCATTTCTTTGCTTATATCCACACCATAATAGTTGCCCTGTGGTGATTTTTCTTTTAATGCTTTCAAAACTTTTCCTGTACCTGTTCCTATATCTAAAACATTTTTATCATTTACATCACCTGCAAATTCTATCATACAATCTAAAGTTTCATTTCTATTTACCCATTTAATTTTATCATAGGTATTGGATCTTTCGGCCCAATCTGTTTTTACTTTTACAAGTCTTCTTACAAATTTATTATCTTCAATAGCTCTATAATAATCTTTTTCTGTATCAATTTCCATCCACCCTCTTTCTATTATCACACAATGTAGTGGAACTCCAAATTGACATATTTCATTTAATAATTCAGTTATCCATGCACCTTTTAGTTTAGTGCAATCTAGATAATTGTTGGATTCTTTTGTTTCTTTTATTCTTTCATAGTTATTTTTTATTACATTTATACCTTTTTTATTACATTTTATAATACCTGTGAATATGCCAGTATTTTTATTTTCTACATTTAATCCTTTTCCTATTAATTCAACATTATTTTGTGCATCAAATACAAGCATTTCTTTCTCTAAATAATCTATCTCTCCTACATGATTAAAACACTCATCTTTATTTATCATTACTCCTATAGATATATTTTCTTTAGAATCCAACATTCTTTTTATAGTATCTTCTTCAAATAAAATATCTCCATATAATATAATTACGTCATCATTTAATTCCTCTTTTGCACAAAACAGAGAATATAAAACATTAGTATTTTCATATTCATCATTATCATAGTATTTTATACCTGGAATATTAATCTCTTTTTTATTATATCCTCTAACTACAGATATATTATCTATACCACAATTGTATAAAGTATTTATTTGTATTTCCAACAAGGAATTACCTTCTATTTCTAATAGGCATTTAGGTTTATCTTTTAAAATATTTTCCATTTTACTGCTTTTGCCTGCATTTAAAATTATCGCTTTCATATTTTCTCTCCCTTAACCATATTAATTTTCAAGATAATCATGTATATAATTTTTAATTTTATTAAAACTTTCTTCTACTAAATCTGTATCAGTATTAACTACTATTTCAGCATTTTTAGGTTGCTCAAACTTTTCATCTATACCTATTACATTTTTTTCTTGCCCTAAAATAGCCTTTTTATAAATTCCTTTTAAATCTCTTTCTATACATTTTTCTATAGAACAATTTACATAAATTTCTATATATTTTCCCAATTTTTTTCTGTTATCCTCTCTAATTTCTTCGAATGGCGCTATGGCTGCTGTAATTACTATAATTCCATTATCATTTAAAAGCTTACACATTAATCTATATATATTAGCAACTTTTATTCTATCTTCTCTTTTATATCCAAACATTCTACCTAAACTTTCCCGCATGATATCCCCATCTAAAAGTTGAACTTTATAATTTTTTTCTTTAATATATATATATAATAAATTTGCTAATGTACTTTTTCCTGCACTACTTAATCCTGTAAACCAAACAGTGAATCCTTTTTCCAATTAATAAATCCTCCTCTTATAGTTAGAGATAACATTAATTATTCTTGTATTAATATGTCTTTTATGTTTTCTAAAACCACATCTTTATATTTTTTTACTATTTCTCTTTGATTTTCTGTTTCATCTTTATTATTATTCTTATTTACAAGTTTCACATTATATTTTCCTAATCTAATTCTTCCATCTTCTCTTACTTTATTTTCCGATTTAAAGTAAAAATAATATTCTTTATCTTTAATCATAGATTCAAATATTTTACCTGAATATATAGTTTCAGAATATACATAATCTCTTCTAATTTTTCCACCTAAAGCTTTAGGTAGTTTACCATCTATATTACTTTCATCAAAATCTATATTCGAATGCTTTAGTATTGTAGGTAAAATATCTACATTTTCTACAAAATCATCTATCTCACAATTAGGTATATTATTTCCCCTTATCATTAGAGGCACTGCTGTTCTTTCTTCTCCTATAACATAAGAATCCTCTCCTATATAGGATTGTCCATGATCACTACATAAAACTATTAATATCTCATCATCTTTATAATTTTCATTTATAAAATCATAAATGATTTTTAAATAAAAATCTAATCTCTTTACTTCATTTATATATCTTTCCGTTTTGTTAATATCTATAGGCTTGTATACAGATTTAGTAGGCTCTTCATTATAATCATGAGCCTGTATACTATTATCTATTTGACTACTTATATCCGGTAATAAATTAATATGTTCATGTAAATCAAAAAAACTTAGCCACACATATTTATCTCTTTTAGAGAAAGCTCTCATATTCTCTAAAAACAAAGAAATTGTCTCTTCTGTTATCATATAAGGTTTATAAACACTTCTATCAAATCCCTTTACATATCCATATAAAGGATTTTTCCTCCAATTTCCACATGCTTGAAATGTTAAATAATCATTTTTCTTGAAAATTTCACTAATAATACTATAATCTTTACCAACTTCATGAGGTATAGCAAAATGATACATCCCATTTTTAGCAGTTCTTAATCCAGAAAATATGCCTGCTACACTAGGCAATGTCCATTCCCCATTTGAATAGCAATTATTAAAAATAGCTCCTTTTTTAAAAAAGTTATAGGTGTTTGGCATCATTTTTTCTAATTTCTGAACTTTAAATATACTTCGAGCTAATCCATCTACAAAAATATTTAAAACTAACTTTACTTTATGTTGATTTTCTTGATTAAGAGGTATAGGATTTCCTACTACTATGTTTTTATTAGCCTCTATACAAACTTTATCACCTTTTTTAAACTTAAAATAATTGTATCTATTTATAAACCAGCTTTTAAAATTATTCTGATTTCCGTTCTCATTAATAGAAACGTTTGTTTCAAAATCATTTATAGCTATGGGCACAACACTATCTTCTTTAATCTCTAAAGAAAATTTATTATTTATTTTTCCATATAAAACTTCTGTTTTAGCCTGTACAGCCAAATTCATTGGAATATTATGTATTTTTTCATTATAATATTCAGTTATAAATCCTTCTTTATTATCTGATTTTATAATACTTTCCCCTATATAAGTGCTATTATTTGTTTTTAATGGAAAATGATTAATATGTTCTTTTTTTACTAAATCATCTAGTATAGAAAAATATTCTTTATAAAACTCAAAATAAATTTTATCATATTGAGAAAATTTTAATAAAATTAATTTATATTCTAGTAAAGACTTATAATTAATGGCTAATGTTAATTTTTCTTTTAAATTATCTAAATTATTTCCTACTATTAAATATAAATTATCATTATTAGCTATTGAATTTATATCTTTAAATTTTAATACTTCATTAAATACATTATAATCTGGTTCTATTACAATAATAATATCTTCTTCATTTATTTTCTTTAATAATTCTTCTATATGATAACCAAAACTTAATCCAAATATTAAAATTATGTGTTTTTCATTAATATTAAAGTTCTCCATAGTACTTATAAACTTATCCACTTCTGAACTAGTATTATATTTACTAGACAAATATAGTTTCCTATTATTTAAAATTAATTTTGTACAATACTTATTATCTCTAGTCCTTTCTACTTCTACATTATCATTATAATTACTATAGGATTTATTAAAGTATTTTTCACCATATACATTTTGAAGTAATTTTATATTATTTTCATATACTTTATCCATTTTAGCTCCCTCTCTTTTTAGTTCCAAACCTTAATTAATAATAGTTTCAGAATTAGTTTTAGCTTTCTTTTTACTTATCGTAAATTTATATTAAAGCTTTAAAGAAGCTTATTAACTAATGAAATAATACAACTATCCCCTAGACTTTTATTGTATTTTACATATAAGCCTAATAACAAAAGCATTAATAGCTACTCTCACAGCCATTAATGCTCATTCAATTACTTTTGCAGATTCTATTTTTGACTTGTATATTCAATATTAAATCATCCTATTGCAGATAATCTATGAAAGAAATAACTAAGCTTACTAATTAACAATTTATTCACTTAGCCTTATACATTAAAAAATTTATTTAAATAAATTTTTTATATTATCTTTAATCTCCTTAAAATCAATATATTTCTCAAATAAATATTCTGCAATAACTTGCATAAGTTCAAAATCATTCTCATGGTCTAAATCTAAAACTGCTGTATCTAACATTTTAATAATATCACATTTACCTTCAAATATTCCTTTACCACTCTCAAGAAACTCTGGAGAATATGCATACAATGATGCATTCATATCAAATATCTTTGGCGCTTCCTGCCTTGCATTAAAATTTGATGCTATAACACGTTCATATCCATTTTCAGTTTCCTTAACCATATTGAAATAAGGATTTCTTCTTGAATCAGTTACCGAAAAAACTACATCCGCATTAGTCTCTAACTTTCTTTTTATAAGATTACTAACATCCGTTGCAGTCCTCAATGGTGACGTTATATCTAAATCAATAACCATATCATAATTAATTAGCTTTCTTTTTTTCATAATATCTAAGCAATTTAAAATAACCGCAACCTTTGGTGTATTATCTAATCCAAGTGATGAATTTCTTTGAATTATGTCTACTTGAAAATTTAGTCTTTCCTTAAACATTTTTATAAGTTCATCGCTATCAGTATTTAATACAATATCACAGTAAACATCAGGATTTTTCTTTTTATATAAATTAATTGCTGAGACTGTATAAAATGCCAATGGATAACTTAAAAACTCTTTTAAATTTTTATTCTTAATTCCTTTGGAGCCAGCCCTACCACAAATTGTAAAAAGCATGTTCAATTTTATTTCCCCTCCTTGGCTATTTGAAGAGTTCTAAGAGCCGTTAGGATATCATTGTCATTAATAACTTTACCCTCTATAATATCAAAAAAATGCTCTATTTCTTTACATTGAAAATCATTTCTTTGCTCTTTAAATGATATCACTTTTCCACTCTTTAAATATCTTATTTCGCTATTAGCAATATCTCCAACTATTGTATCTTCATCTGTAAACACTTGAATTTCCCTTATTGTTTTACGGCCAAAATAATCTAAATGAACTTCTACAGCTTTATCGCTATACTTTGCTATATACAAAGATAAATCATCGCTATCAATTCTCAAGTTGGAAAATGTGCCTCTTATATTCAATATATTCTCTGGGTTCCCAAATAAATAGCAAATATAATCCCATTCATGAATTAAATCAATAGAAACGCCTCCACCTTGATTCTTATGTGCACTATATGTATTACGATAATCTTTATTTGGCCTCCATTCCGGAAGAAAACTAGAACAAATACTCCTAGCACAATATATATTATTTAAATCAATTTGGTGCTTAAAATATTGAATTACATTAGTGTATCTTAATGGGCAGGCTACATAATATATACTATCATCTTTTAAATGTAATGTATCTATTGAGACATTTGTTATATCAAATACAGGCTTTTCAATAAACATATGCTTTGTCTTTGTAACAAATTGTCTTATAGTTTCAAAATGTAAATTTGTAGGATTTGTAACAAAGATAATATCATAGTCGTTTGGAACAGACTCATATGAATAAAATACATGACTGATATGCTTAGCTATTTCTTCTTCTATTTCTTTACTTTTACCGCTTCTTATCAAGTCAATCATATATTCCTTGTTTCTTTCCTTTAGAACAGTTACAACATTTTTTAAATGTCGAGTACCAATTGAACCAAGACCAATTATACCTATTTTATATGTATTTTTCATATTAAGCCTCTATTTCATCTATAATTTTTAAAATATCCTTATCCTTTTCAAAACTATATGCAGGTATTTTCCCTTCAGTCACCGCTTCAAAAAATGAAATTACTTCATTTAAATATGCATTTTCAACCACAAAGCTACTATAATTGTTAAGCTGATCTATCTCTTCATATAACTTAATATTAACATCTTTTTTAGCTTCAAAATCATATACATATAATCCTGTTGGAGAACCGTTCCACTGAAGATAAAGCTTTTCTCCATATACCTCCAAGTTTCTAACGGCTTTTCTTGATACCACATCCACAGCCAAAGTACCTTTATGTCCATTCTTATGTTGAATAAGTAATAAATAATTATCATTAAAGTCAATATCTAAATTGCTCATCTTACTCTTAATTGCATCAATCTTAATGATATCTCCAAATACGTCTATCAACCAGGGGAGCTCAATAGCAAAAATTTCTCTACAACCATTTGAACGTTTATTGCCAACAAAAAAATCTTTATAATTTTCCCAAGGATGCCAATCTGGTAGATATTGACCAATATGGTATGTATAATTAATAGTAGAATCTATCTGTTGTGATAAAGTCCTAATTTTCTTAATTTCTTCCCTATATAAAAATGTGGAAGACAAAAATAGCATCAATCCCTTTTGTCTAGCAAGAAGAATGTTTTCATCATACCCATCATCTACTAAATTTAATTCTGTAAATACATGTAATCCATAATTCAAACATTGTGTAATAATCTTACTATGTGATAGTGGTGATGTACACACAAAAGCACAATCAATATGGATTGTATCTACTGCCTCACTTAAACTGCTAAAAGTCTCTATTCCATATTCATCTTCACAAGCTTTTCTTCGTTCTTCGTTAGTATCTACTCCAACTATTTGAATAGTATCTCTATATTTATGAATCAAACGAATTCTTCTTTTTCCCATAGATCCTAATCCAATTACTACAACTCTCACTTACTTCACCTCACAGTCATAAAACTTCTTTTTTAAATTTATCTTATCATTCAACCAAAAACTTTTTATAGCATCAACTATTTTCTCCGATGTATTTCCATCACCATAAGGATTAATAGCATTATATGCTTTATCCTTAAATTCTTTAGTTAATGCTAAAGTGATAGCTTCATCAATTTTATCCTTAATAGGTTCACAATTAATAACACTATCCGCTTGTACTCTTCCTTTTTGTCTATCTCCGATATTAATAGTTGGAACCCCAAAGCTTGGAGCTTCTACTAAACCACTTGATGAATTTCCAATAACCATTGAACTATATTTTAAAGCACTTAGATACCTCACCATACCTAATGAAGTAAAGGCTACTGCATTATCATTCTCTATAACAAATTTATCAAGCAACTGATTTATAACACGCCCGTTAGCATCAGCATTTGCTTTGCTAAATATAAATTTCATATTTTTGTGATTTTTACAAGCATCAAGTAAAGCCTGAAATTGCTCAGCTGAATTATTATCTTCTAAAGTTACTGGATGAAAAGTAATTACAGCATATGGCCTATCTAGCTTGAAACTAATAGATGTTTCTAATTCCGTTTTACTCATCAACTTCTCATTTAAAATATTTTCTATTCCAATTGCACCTACAGAAAACACTCTATTAGGCTGTTCACCAAGTTGAATAACACGACGACGATATTCTTCAGTACTGGTGAAATGCAAATAACTTAGTTTAGTAATAGCATGTCTAATAGATTCATCCACTGCACCTTCCGTCGTTTCTCCACCATAAAGATGTGCAATAGGTATCCTCTGGTTCATAGCCGAACAGCAAACTGCCAAAGTTTCATATCTATCCCCAAGAACCAGGAGCATGTCAGGACTTAATTTGCTAAAATAGTCTGCAAAACTTATCATAGCTAATCCCATAGACTTAGAAATTGCTGAAGGGGTATCTGCACTTAAAAGAATTTCTATTTTTTCATCAATTTCAATTCCATCTTGTTCAATTTCTTTATATGTTAATCCAAATTCCGGTGATAAATGTGCACCTGTTACTACTACACGCACATCAAAACTTGAAATCTCTTTCAACTTTTTTATAATTGGTTTTAAAAGTCCATATTCCGCTCTTGTAGCTGTTAATATACTTATCTTTTTCATATTTCAATCAACTCGTCTTCTTCAAAATCTTTTATTGCAGTCTTTCCTATAATATCAAACCACCTCATAGGACTTATTCCATTGCCTGGTCTTTTTGTAATTATATTATCTTCACTAAGAATTTCACCTTTTTTTATATTACATTTAGCTACTATACTTTTCCTTGCAATATTTATATTTTTTCTTTCTGATGGAGATGGTATTTTTTTACCATTCCCCATAGCTTTTTCAATATTTCTTATAGCATTTACCATAGTTTTTAATTCATTAGGTTCTAAGCTTGATTTATGATCAGGCCCTTCCATATTTCTATCCAGTGTAAAGTGCTTTTCTATTACTGTAGCTCCCATAGCCACTGCAGCAATAGTAACCTCTGTACCCTTAGTATGATCAGAATATCCTACCATTACGTTAAACTTTTCTTTTAATGTATTCATCGCTTTTAAATTAACTTCCTCATATGGCGCAGGATACTCAGTGGTACAGTGAAGTAATATTATATCCTGACATCCATTAGTTCTTAGTATATTAATGGCTTCTTCTACTTCTTCTACAGTACTCATACCAGTTGACAAAATAACCGGTTTATGAGTTTTTGCTATTTCAATTAAATATGGCAGATTTGTTATTTCACCAGATGGAATTTTCCATATCCTCATTCCTAAGCCATTTAAAAAATTAATACTATCGAGATCAAAGGCAGTAGAAAAAAATTCGATTTCTTTTAAATCACAATACTTCTTTAATTCTTTAAAGTCATCAAATGATAATTCAAGTTTTTTTAACATATCTAATTGACTTTCACCTAACTTTGTATATTGTTTTTGATATTGAGCTTTACTGGCATTCTTAGATACAATATTTTTTGATATAAATGTTTGAAACTTAATACAATTAGCCCCAGCCTCTTTAGCCTTATCAATCATTAATTTAGCAAGCTCCAAATTTCCATTATGATTTACACCAGCCTCTGCAATTATATATGTACTCATAATATTGTTACCTCCCTACATGGGTTTCCATATGCAACAACATTTTCAGGTACATTCTTTAATACTACACTGCCCATTCCTATCAATGTCTTTGACCCAATTTGTACTTGTTGTTTTATTACACTTCTAGCACCAATATGAGTATTAGCACCAATTTGTACGCCTCCACACAGAACACTTCCTGGAGAAATATGTGAAAACTCACCAACAATACAATCATGTTCTATTATAGAACCCGTATTAATAATTGCACCTTTCTCAATATAGCTGCCAACATTAACAATAACATTTTTTCCAATATAAATCCCTTCTGCTAAAACTGCATGTTCACTGATAATGGCAGTAGAATCTACAATATTAGGTATTTGGAAACCAATGTGTTTAAGTTTTTTAAAAAGCTTAACTCGAGTATTAGGATTCCCTATACTTCCAACTGTAACAAAAGCATAAGTATACCCTTCTTTGTATAACTTAAGTAAATCATCGTCACATCCAATGATAGAAGTACCCAAAATAGCTTTACCGATATTTTCCTTCTTATCAATTATAGCAACTTCAGTGTATAATTTTTCACTAACTAAACTATCTAATACTGATTTACAATGCCCCCCTCCTCCAAGTAGAAGAAGTTTTCTATCTATCATCATATAATCTTTGCCTCATTTCTTCTATCTATTTCATCAAATTCAAGCTGCATTAGGCTAATTAAAGTATTGTGTATAAATTAGTCAAATTAACTTAGGAACATTAATAGGTATATATAAATTTACTCACTTTTCAATCACATTCTTATTTTTCATTCCATATAGGATTCTTTAATACCCACTCTCCATAAGAATTTTTTTCAAAAAGTTCTCTGTTGTAAAAATTATCAATTATTTTCCAAAATTCAGATTCAGAATATCCCGCAAATTCTATGAAATCTTGTATACATTTAGGATCTAATTTACTATCATGCTCTTTAATAAGTTGAATGGCTTCATCCCTTTTTAATAAGCCATACCTTACGAAACGTGCTGCATAATCAGTAGCAGATGCATGGCCAAATTTAGGATACTTTAACCATGAATGCAATAAATATGTCCTAGTATCAATCTGATCAAAGTTCTCTATATGATGAGTTCTATTCCACTCATGTGTTAAATCATGGAATCCTCTTGATTTAGCAAATTGATAGTTTTTATAACTATTCCAAGGAAGAAAATAAGAAACATACATTGGATCCAACTTATTTAATTCTTCTTTAGAAGGAGCTTTTGTCATATCTAAAGCTTGTTCAGTTATCCCTTCAATTTGTAAAAGTTCATTAATATCTATATCTGATGCTACTCCATTATTAATTTGATTTCTTGCTGAATAAGTTTCCTTATAATCTAAGCCACCATATTCATAACTAACATTTTCTCCATAAACTAAAAGAGGAGTATTAAATTTCAAAGCCATCTGCATAGGAAATGTATATATCAATCTATCAATAAACCATGTAGGTTTACCATATTTCTCAAATGTATACCTCATTAATTTTTTTTGTGTTTTAATATCAGGCTTTAAGCTAATAATATTACATCCAAATTCTTCTGATATATTTTTTATATTATGTTTACCAGCTTCAGTCATCTTAAAATTATCCTCTACACTAAAAAGTATAGGATTCATTTTCATAACTTCTTTCATAAGATAAACTTGATAATGGCTATCCTTACCACCACTAACTGCTATTGCACAATCATATGAAGTTCCATTCATTCCTCTATATTTTTCACATAATTTTTCCAATTCTTTATATCGTTGTTTCCAATCAATTTCTTTTCTATGTTCAAAAGACTGACATGCAGAACAGATTCCACCCTCATTAAATTTGATTCCTGGCCTAGTATTTGGCATTCCACATTTTTTGCAGTATTTCATAATAAAATTTCTCCTAACTATATATTATAAATATCTGTTTTATACCTATTTAAGTTATGTTTAAAAAACTCAATAGTTTGTTCTATTCCTTCTTCAAAAGTATATTGAGCTTTCCATTTTGTTAATTTTTTAATTTTTTCATTACATCCAAGTAATCTATTTACTTCACTTTTTGTTGGCCTTATTCTTTGATCCTCACATATAATCCTAGCATTAGGATTAATTTGTCTTATTAATTCTTCTGCAAGTTCACCTATTGATATCTCTTTTTGTGTTGCTATATTAATTTCCTCACCAATAGTTTTATCAGATTTCCCTATTTCAATAAAACCATTCGCTGTATCTATAACATAATTAAAATCTCTAGTTGGTGTCAAAGACCCAAGCTTAATTTCTTCCTGTCCAGCAAGCAATTGTGAAATAATAGTCGGAATTACCGCTCTAGCTGACTGACGTGGACCATAAGTATTAAATGGTCTAACTATAGTAATTGGCATATTAAAGCTTCTGTAAAAAGATTCTGCTAGCCTATCCGCCCCGATTTTAGTAGCAGAATATGGCGATTGTCCTTGATAAGGATGATTTTCATCTATCGGAACATATTTAGCTGTTCCATATACTTCTGATGTAGAAGTAACAAGAATTCGTTTAGTTTCTAAATCCCTTGCTGCTTGGAGTACATTCAATGTCCCCTTTATGTTTGTATCAACATATGCATCTGGGGAATGATAACTAAAAGGAATTGCTATTAGTGCTGCAAGATGATATATATCATCTACTCCCTTTATTGCTTCTCTTACACCATTGGGATCCCTTATATCTCCGGTAAATACTTCAATTTCATTTAATATATCCTTAGGTAAGGTATCTAACCATCCCCATGAATTAAATGAGTTATAAAAAACAAATGCTTTTACTTTGTTGCCATCTTTGATAAGTTGCTCAACTAAATGGCTACCGATGAATCCATCAGAACCTGTAACTAATACTTTTGACATTACTTAGCCTCCTTTTAGCTGATTAATTTTGAAATAATCTATTGCTGCTTTATGATTTTACAAATAGTTTCAATATCATCTTCTCGTAATCCCAAGGAACTCGGAAGATTTATTCCTTTAAGAGCTAACTCATTAGTAATATTCATATCCCCACATCTACATTGTCTATAAGGGGGCATTTCATGTACTGCCATAAAAAATGGTCTTGCCTGTATTCCATTTTCTTTTAGTTTAAATATAAGCTGATCTCTAGTAAAATGATAATCACTCTCCACTAAAATAGAATATAGCCAATAAACATTTCTTACATCTTCTTTTTCTGAAGGTAAAGTTATACCTCTTTCATCTTTCAACAAACTATTATATAACTTTGCATTTTCTCTTTTAATTTTTATATATTCTTCTACATTCTCCAGCTGAGCACAGCCCATAGCAGCAAGTAAATTAGGCATTCTAAAATTATATCCTATTTCTTCATGATAAAAGCCACCATTTTCTAAAACTGTTTTTGTCTGAGTTGATAGATATTTTGCTTTTTCACCTAATTTTTCATCATCAGTTACAAGCATGCCACCAGCACCAGTGGTTATTAGTTTATTGCCGTTAAAAGAATAGCATCCTATATGCCCTATAGTACCAGCGGCTTTTCCTTTGTATAAAGAACCTAAGCTTTCAGTAGCATCTTCTATTACATAAAGGTTGTACTTTTTTGCTATTTGCATAATTTTATCCATATCTGCTGGATGACCATAAATATGCACAGGTAAAATTGCTTTTGTTTTCGGTGTTATTATTTCCTCTATTTTATCCGCATCCATTACCCAAGTATCCCTACAAACATCTACAAATACTGGTTCCGCTCCAACATATTTGATGGTATTCACTGGAGATATAAAAGTTAGTGAAGATACTATAACCTCATCACCAATTCCTATACCTAACGTTCTAAGAGCAAGTTCTAGTGCTGTAGTACCATTCATTGTAACTACTGCTTTTTTTGAATTCATATATTTTTGAAAATCATCTTCAAATTTATTTACATAAGCTCCTACAGAAGACACCCAATTTGTATCTAAACAATCTTTTATGTATTTCCACTCATTTCCTCTAATTTCTGGTATGCATAAAGGTATCATGTTCTCAACTCCAATTTGTTTTTTTATTTATTTTAAAGTGCATATATTTAATCTCTTGCATAATATATATAGCAAAAACCTTTTCATTTAAATATTTAATATTAATAACTACGCATTACAATTATAGTTACTAATTATTAATTTATACTTAATCACATTTACTATCTATACTTTTATCTACAGAGATTAAATCGTAAATATCCTTATTAACTTTATTATAATCCTCAATCCTACCGATATCCATCCAATAATCTTTTATTTCATAACTTCCTACCCTTAATCCCTTTTTAATGCAAATATCTATTAAATCTGTTATTTCAAAATATTGGTCTTCAGGAATTAAATTTATAACTCTAGGATTTAGACAATAAACCCCTGCATTTATCAAATATTCCATGGTAGGTTTTTCATCCATTCCTTTTATAAAATTTTCCTCTGTTTTAACTACACCATATGGAATTTGAAAAGAATGTTTTCTTGTACCTACCGTAATGTCAAAATCATTATTTATATGAAAATTCATCATATTTTCTAAGTTTAAATTAGTAAAAATATCTCCATTAATCACAAAGAAAGACTTTTTTATGAAACCCCCTGCAAGTTTTATACCTCCTGCAGTACCAAGACGTTTATGCTCTTTTATATATTCTATCTTAACTCCATAGGCATAACCATCTTGAAAATAATTTTCTATAATTTCAGCTTTATAATTTACAGATATAAACATTCTATTATATCCATATTGCTTAAAATTATTAATAATATGTTGAAGTATAGGATCCTTTCCTATTCTAAGCATGGGTTTAGGAATTTCTTTTGTTAAATCCTTAAGTCTTGTACCAAGTCCTCCTGCCATTATTATAACAGGATTTTCTTTCCCTTGTGGCAAAAGTATATCGTTTATTGTTATCATGTCTATAACTCTAATACTTTCGTCAACTATTGGAAGTTCTTTTATTGCATTTTTTATTAAAACATCTTTTATTTCTTCTATCGAAGCTCCCTGCTTAACCTTTATAGGATTTCTATGCATGATTGCTTCTATTTTTTCCTCTAATGACATTCCATCTAGTATAGCACGCCTTATATCTCCATCTGTTATAGTACCTATTAATTTTCTTTCCTCATCTACTACTAATATTATCCCTTTCGCACCTTTATCTAATAATTTTAATGATTTTTTTATTGAGTAGTAAGGATATGCTAATATTTTTTCTATATTATTTATCATAACATCATCCTTTATATAAAATTTGTTACTAATTATTCTAATTGGTATAATATCGTTTTATAATTTTAAAAATTTCTTAATTTTATAAATTGTCTTTATTTGAACCTTCTAACAATAATAATGTTTTATCATAATACTCTTCAACTATTGGACTAATTTCATACTGTAATAAATCTCCTATTAAAACATAGTCCTCATTTTCAAAAGCTTCTACTACCTCTTTAACATTATCTGTAAATTTGTTGACTTCCATATCCTCTTCATATATATCTTTTCTTAAAGTTACAAGCTGAACTATCCATTCTAATCCATCTGTAATACTTATAATTAAATCAGTACCATTAAAATAATCACCATTTTGTAAATATTCTGCAGCTCTTACTATTGCATTATTTAAATTAATCATATAATCTTTAGCTGTATTTAAGACTTCTAATTTTTCCTTACTCATTTTTTTCTCCTTCCTTTAATTCATCTATTAATTTGTCTAACATTGGATTTAAATATTTAATCCCCTCTACTACTTCATTGTAAATTATTTTTGTTTGCTCCATTATTTTTTTTATCTTTTCTTCATCTGTATCTTTTTCATTTTCTCTATATTCAGGATTAGATACTATGCTATTTAATGTAGGATTTATAAGAGAATTTAAGATTTCTATTTCTTGTATTTTTTTATTATTAACTTTTATTCTATTTAATAACTTAATTATCTTAGTATTAAACTTAGCATTTTTCTTCAAAATATCCTTTATATTATTCAAATATTTTTCACATGATTTATCTATATTTTTCAGATCACTATATATATTTTCTAGATTATCTATTATTATCTCTTTGTTAAATCCTTTAAAATCTCCTAAAGTAGGAACATCTTTTTTTACACCTTTACCATAATTGTTCACAGATTCCTCTAAAGTCATTATCTTTGTACCCTTTATATTTGCTCCACCTTCGGTAGCATTTACAAACTCTATATCAGAAACTCTACTAATATATTCCTCAAAATTTTTCCTATAAAAATTTAGCACTCTACTTGTTAAAACTTTTCCTCCGTGTATATCTTCTACATAAATATTATTATTTTCCTCTTCTATTTTTTTGTTATTACTACCATCAAAATCTGCTTTATCATCATGTTGTTTATTGTTAGTATAAGCTAAATCCTGGCCTATAAATATAATAGTATTACACCCCAAATATCTAGCAAAGCTCATGCAAATATGAGCTACGCAGCCACCATGCCATAAACCGTCTATATTATTTTCTGTTAATTTATACGTTAAATTACCAAAAACACTAGACTCTTTAAATATAGCCTTATGTCCCTTGTAGGAATCTACTGTTTTAAAATTAGATACTTCACAATAAATCATAGTTGCACTATGATTTTCGCATTCTTTTATAAAATCAAAACTTATATCATCGGGATCTATTATACAAACATAATCAGGCGTGACCCCTATATCTAAAAGCGGCTTTAGGGTTCTAGCTCCACATATTATAATGAACTCATCTTGAGCAGCTTTTAATTTATGTATATTTTTACTTAAGGAAGGTCCTGCAGAAACTACTACTGCTGGAACATTTTTAGCTACATTTTTATAGCAGTTTATAGGCTTACCACTTATAAGATTTTTTATATTACTTAAGTATACCTCTATCATTTTTTTAGAGAAATATATTTCTGTGCCTATATTAACTATACATTTTTGAATTATATCAATGCATACCTTAAAAAACTCCTCAAACTCCTCATTGAAAATTTGATTATAATTAGCATAACTTAAGATTCTTACATTATTAGCTTCAGTTTCTGTTACTATATTATCTAATACTTCTCTACATTTCTCTGCAGTATAATTTACCAAAACAAATCTTTCACTTTCTAAAATATCTTTAGAATATTTTGTATTTATAAAAGTTTTAATTATGGACAAATCCGGTTCAAAAATGACTATTTTATTGTATTTTGTATTTTCCAAAATCTTTAATATATGTTCTCCTGTTCCTAGACCAAAAATTATAATTATAGTTTCATTGTTTATATCTTTTAGTTCTTCCAATAATTTATCTATATCTCTATTAACAGAGTATTTACTCCCTATATATATTTGCTTTTCATCTTTACATATTCTTATAACATTTTTATTGTCTTTACTTTTTTCAACAGGATATTCTTTTTTATTATCTAGTGCTAAATTTTTCAATATATATTCAGTTGTTAGATTCATTTTGCCCTCCGAGATTTCCGCATTTAAATTAACTAATAATACTATCGTATTTACATGAAATTTCTTTAATCTTAAAAGCAAGAAAAGACAGAACTTAACATTAAGTCCTGTCTTTTTCAAAATTAATTTATGTTTCTAATTATCTTAATAACTGAAGAACTCCTTGTGGAGCTTGGTTAGCCTGTGCAAGCATTGCTTGTGCAGCTTGTTGTAATATGTTGTTCTTGCTAAAGTTCATCATTTCTTTAGCCATATCTACGTCTCTAATTCTTGATTCTGATGCTTGTAAGTTTTCTGATGATGTATTTAAGTTTGTGATTGTGTGCTCTAATCTATTCTGTAATGCTCCAAGTTTTGATCTCTCTCCTGAAACTTTGTTTATTCCACTATTAATAGTTGCTATAGCAGCACTTGCAGATGATCCTGTTGAAATACTAGCAACTGCTGCATCTACACCAATTCCTGTTGCTGTCATTGTTGCTACTGTTAAGGCTAAAGTCTGTCCATCATTAGCACCTATTTGGAATGTTTTTCCACTAAATGTTCCATCTAATAATTTTTGAGTATTGAATTCTGTTTGGTTACCTATTCTTGTTATTTCTTCTTGTAACTGTGCGAATTCATTATTTAAAGCAGTTCTATCTTGAGTTACATTTGTATCATTTCTTGATTGTACTGCAAGTTCTCTCATTCTCTGAAGAATTGAGTGAGTTTCATTTAATGAACCTTCTGCTGTCTGGATAAGTGATATAGCATCCTGTGAGTTTCTTGAAGCTTGATCAAGTCCTCTGATTTGTCCTCTCATTTTTTCAGAAATTGCTAATCCTGCAGCGTCATCTCCTGCTCTGTTTATTCTTAAACCTGAGCTTAATTTTTCCATTGACTTACCAGCATTTCCAATGTTCATTCCCATGTTTCTGTGTGAATTCATAGCATTCATGTTGTGATTAATTATCATTTTTTCTTCCTCCTTGAGTTTTAAGTGAACTTCCTTGTTCACTATTAATTTATTTATAGAAAGCCTATTGGCTAGCTAACTAGTTAACTATATTTTTTATCATTAATATTAATTACACTAATAATATCGTGTCATTATTTTTTATCTTTATAGGTTTTTTTATATTTTTTATTAATATTTATATAATATTTATTTTACATAACTTAAATTATATTTCTTTAGTTAAAAATACAGCCTTAGTATTTAAATTATTGTACCCTTTAGCAACCTTTTTCCCATTTTCAACTTCAAATATTTTTTTTCTTAATTGATTTTTCTGTAACTTTATTTCTTCAAGTATTAATTTATCTAATTTGAAAATTCCACATTTTTCATATACCTCTTTTAATTCTTCTATATCAAAATTGGCTATATCTATATTCTTTATAACTTTTTCTCTTTGTTCTACTAACATATCCAAAGAGTCTAAGTTATCATTATCTAAGCTTTCCTTAATTTGAAGAGAAATTGTTTGATATTCCTTTATAAAATTATCTAAATCCATAATATCCCCTTTTATTAATCCATAATCTCATTTTAACCCTTCATACCAAATTGAGAGTTCATTGAATTCATTTGAGAATTTAATTTATTCATAGCTGTCTCTAATCTTGCAAACTTAGCATAATATCTCTCTTGTGCTTTTGACATTTTTTTCTCTAGATCACCAATACTAAGGACTTTAGCGTATATTTTATCTGGCATAGTATTTTTGCTAGTAGCTCCAGTAATACTATAATCATATTGCTTATTAGCATATATATTTAATGATCCTTTTAAAGTAGACATACCATCCTTACCTATACCAGGATCACCTGCATATTGTCTAATGATTTTATCCATTCTTGTAAATAATCCGTCTTCATAATAAGTATCTGTTCCTATATATTTATCAGGATCATTTATTGTACTTGACTTTCCAATAAAAAATTTAGTTAAATCTTCTATATTATTTTCAATAGCCTTTTTTAATTTTTCTTCATCCTTAATAAATATTTGTCCTCTTTCTTTAAACTCTCTAGAGGTGTCTAATCCTATTGCACCTTCTCCATATTTACCCATGCATAATCCGTTTTTTTGATCTGCAGCTTTATCTGTATATACTGTGTCAAAGATAGTACCTCTTAAATTTGACATTAATTGCTCAAGATAATCATCATTTTTTAAGATGCCTTGCTTAGCCTTTTCTTCCCATTTTTTTATGTCATCTTCCTTCATATCTTTCTTTTGTTCATCTGTTAAAGGCTTATAAGTAAACTGTGTCTTTTCAGTTAATTTGCCTTCTATTTTTTCAACTATTTTATTATAATCCCCAAGAAAAGTCTTCAATTTTTTAACTACTTCATCTGTATTATTTTTATCTATGCTAAAAGTTATATCACCAGTACCTGCAGCCTTTAAATCATAAGTAATGCCATTGGCAGAAAATTTGTTAGTGTTTTGATCTGTTACTGTCACTTCTCTACCATCAGGATATGTGATTTTAAAATTTGCATTTGTGCCTGATGCTTCTTTCAATCCATTGAACCCTAAAACTGAGCCATTAACCTTTAACTCTGGATTACTAGGATCAGTATCTCCAGTAGCGGTTGTACTAAAAACTAATTTCTTTGAAAGTTCATCAAAGGATGCTTGTACCTTTCCTTTTAAGTCTGCATCTTCATTAATTTTAGTATTAATTCCATCAATTAACCCTTTAACAGTAGTATCTCCATTAGTTGTAATCTGTATCTGTTTACCATTAATATTAAAAATAACATCACCAATAATACTAGGATCTGCTGCAGGTAACTTAGTATCCAATTTAACAGTTCCACTCAATTCTGTTCCTTCTACTACCGCTGGCTTAGCCAATTGAGTTACGTTTATTTTGTAAGTACCTTTTTGAGCTGTAGAGTCTGCGTTAATTCCAATGGCACCTTCATTACTATTGGTAACTTTCATAGGATTAAATTTATTTGCAGACATGATATATTTATCTGAAATAGGATCAAAATAATCCTGTAATCCCTTTATATCCTTTATAATCTCCCTATAAAACTCCTGTTTCCATTGTGTAATTTGTTTATCCTGATTCATTCTATCAATTTTAACTTGATAATTTGCAGTCATAGCTTTTACCATAGCATCCGTATCCATACCTGTGGCCATTCCTGTTATCCTATTCATATTACTATTATTATTTATAGTATTCATTTAATCGCCTCCAAATTTATTTGCTTCTTCTAGATAATTTATCAGCTTCATACCATGTATTTCGAACTTCTTCTATTAGTGGAATAATTTCATCCATTATAGCTATATCTTTCTTTATATTAGCTTCAGTTAATTTTCTAACAATAAAGTCATAAATACTCATTAGATTATGTCCCCATTCTCCAGCCTGCTCCACATCCAATGTAGCCATTAACTCGTAAAAAACATCTTGGGTTTTTGTTATATTTTCATGAGCCTTTTTTACATCTTTATCAAGTATAGCTTGCCTTCCTATCTTTGCAAACTTTACTGCTCCATCTACAAGCATTAAGAGTAGTTGATCCTTTGAAGCAAAATTTACACTATTTGTTTTATATGCATTATATGCACTATTTCCATACATATATAGTCCTCCCACTTATAAGCTACCTAATTATCTCTTAGTATCTAAAAATCTTCCTGAAATTAAACTTTCTTTGTCTTTATTATCTATAGAAGCTTCTACATTCACCACTTTCATTTTTACTGCTTCAACTGAAATTTTATTTTCTTTTTTATTTTTCTTATTATCCTTATCTCTTTTTTGTTCATCTTTTACCTTTTTTAAACTCTTTGAAAAATTATTCTTGCTTTTTTCTTCTGGATTTTCTCCATCTTTTTTTATTGATATTTCATCTTTTCTATGGACAACTCCCTCTCTAACAGTGTCTTCAATTCTTTGACGAACATCTAAATCTATTTTATTGAGCTTATATTCCATTTAGGCCTTTTCGTCCATGAATAGTCCAGCTAGTTCACAAAGCTTGTCCACCATATCAATAAGTTTTTTTGGAGGAACTTCCTTTATTATCTCTCTTGTAGTATTATTAACTATCTTTATAGTCATACTTTTAGATCTACCATAAAGTTCATACTCCACATGAGTATTTTTATCCTCAAAGAGCTTGTTTAATTTTTCCGCTGCCTTTTCCACATCTGATAAGTTGATTTCTTTTTCTAAGTTGCTTTTTATTTCCTGATGATTAGTATTTTTATTTGCATTTCCTGCATCTGAGCTTTTTAAGCTTATGTCAAAATCCATTTGTCTTCCTTGACTTAACACTTTAACATCCATGCTTTAGACACCCCTTATATTGATTTTATTTTCCTTTAAGGTTTTTAAGTATTGACATATCAATTTTCGCAGCTTGTTTGTTTTCGTTTTGCACTTCATTATATAGTTCTTTTCTGAGTATTGTAACTTCTTTAGGTGCAGATATGGCAATTTTTACGGAACCGTCATCTATTTTTGCGATAGTTATTTCTATATTATCTCCTATTAATATGGACTCTCCTTTTTTTCTAGATACTACTAACATGAACTTTCCTCCTTAAAAAAGGGTTCTTTTATTTTGTATTTTTCATTATCTAGTATTATTTGTTCCCCAATTTTCTCTTTTATATTTACCACTATTGGAGCCTTCATGTTAATTGTGATATTTTCTACATTACTATTTAAAGTAACGGTATTTAAAACCAATATATCCTCAGGAGAATTAACACTTAATTCATTTATCTTTTCATTTGATAGTTTAAACTCATAACTTTCATCTACACCAAAAGGAGATACTACAGGAATTCCAACTTCCATATCTTCCACAGACACGAGTATACTAAATAAATTATTATCTTCAAAAGGAACCAATATAAACTTTTTCAAGCTTTCAAATCCAGGAAGTCCTTTTTTAAATACAATTACATCTTCTTTGTTATATTCAACTGCACCATGATACTTGGTAATAAGCTTCATAAAAATCCCTCTTCCTATCTTAAGTAGTCCATAAGTGTTGGTTGTAGTACCTTAGCACTAGTTTGAAGAGCTGCTATATAAACTGTTTGTGCTGTAGCAAATTGCATAGTTTTTTCAGTTATATCTATGTCCTCAGTTTGAGAAAGTATATCAGTAAGATTTAAGTTTTCGTCTAGGTTCTGTTCCTTAGCACTTTTCATAGCATTCATTTTCGCTCCTACTTGAGAACGAAGTTTTAATATGTTACCTATTACTGCATCCATATCCGCTAAGTCTTGTCCGGTTAATGCCTCATTAGCACCAGATATATTTTCTTCCCAACCACTGCCATCAGATTTTTTAATTTTCCCATCTAGATGTTTTAGTTTGCTTTCCAATATACTTATTACATCTTGAGGATTTCCTTTTCCATCGTTAAATTGTAAAATTTCTGTAGCTGTAACATTATATTCAACTGTAACTCCTTGAGATATTTCTGTAACGAGTCTTTCTTTCATAATATCTTCAGGAACAGTTAAATTTGAACCATCTGCAGCTTTATAAGTTATAATATTATTATTTCCTTCTTCTTTTATTCCTACAGGTTTTGAGGTTCCTCTAGTTCCACCAAATACGTATTTCCCATCAAAACTTGAATTTAATGTTTGAGATATATTGCTTATAACTCCGTTAATCTCATCCTTTATCTTTTGTCTTTCATCACTTCCATAAGTAGCATTACCGGATGAAACCATAAGTTCTCTTATTCTTTGAAATTGGCTACCTAATTGCTTTAATCCTGTGTCTGTTTGATCAAGCCAATTTATAGTGTCTTTTATATTTTCGTTATACTGCTTATTTGAACTTATATCAGTATGCATCTGCATAGCCCTTGCTGCCTTAAAAGGATCATCTGAAGGTCTTCTAATTTCCTTACCTGAGCTAAGCTGGCCTTGAAGTGTCTTTAAGTTTTGTAAATTATTCTGCATGTCATATAAAAAATTATTAGAAAGCATTTTGTTTGTTACACGCACTTTATATTCCTCCTGACTTGTTTATAATAACTGTTAATTTTTTATTATCGCTTTAAGCCATTAATTACAACATCAAGTAATTCATCAACTGTTGCTATTATTTTTGAGTTTGCTTGGTAGGAATGCTGATATTGTACTAAATTTGCCATTTCTTCATCTAATAATACTCCTGATACAGATGCTCTTGATTCTTCGAAACTTTGCAAACGTATAAATTGGTTTTGAACCACTCTTTTTGCCTGCTGAGTTTGTACACCCAATGCATCCACTACATCTTTAAAATAATTATTTACCTTCATTCCGCTAGTTTTACCATTTATAGTTTGTATTCCATAATCATTTGGTGGTAGTAGTCCACCACATAAATCCCTTATAAAGCTTTTCCTATCTGTATTCTCTGTTATCTTTTGAACTTCCATAAGTTTATCCATAAGCTGAGCAATTTCTATTGCTCTTGTTCCGTCATTTTCTCCGCCGCCGTCTTTTCCTGTTTTTATAAGCATAACGTTATCCATTATTTCCTTATTAATGCTTATATTTCCTGCGGTAATTTCTGCTTCTCCAGCCCCAGTAGGATTATCTTTATTTACAAAGAAAAGACAAGTATCTGAAGCTGCATCATCTGTTTGTCCATGTATTGCATTTACAGAATACGCTATAGACTTAGCTAATTTATTTAACTGATCTACATACTTATCTACATCCTGTTGTACAGACATATACCCCTTAAGCCCTCCAGAAGATGGAGTAAATTTAACCATACTTGCTGTATTTGGATATGTTGGAGGATTTCCCGCTGTAGGGTCTTGAGTTTGTCCATTACTATCTAGTAAATTACCTTCCTTATCTGTCCATACCACTCTACATTGATCCAGCTCCATAAATTTTTCCTTAGATAAACTTACGTTTTTAATTTCTACTCTATTTTCATTACTAGTCATGTCTCCATTTTTATAATATTCAATATTATATGTAGGATCTCCAGCTGCATCTAAAACAGGCTTTCCATCTGCACCTAAAACAGGTTCTATATTACTTACATAAGCTAGACGGGCTACATCATCCGGATTTATATCCTGAATTAAATTTATTCCGCCTGGAGTATTAGCATTTGTGTCACCCTCTGTACTTACATTTATTCCATTAAACCTCTTTTTATCTATGGTTATTCCAAATTTTGAGCTAAGTTCATCTAATAATAAATCTCTTTTATCCATTAAGTCATTAGGATTATTTTTTGCCACACTTACTTGAATTATTCCTTGATTTAACTGGCCTATTTGGTCTAATATTTTATTTGCATCAAATACCGTTTGCTTTATAAGATCTTGAGCATTTTTCTTTACATTTCCAATTTTATTATATATATGATTCAACTCATTTGTTAGCGCCTTTGATTGCTCAACTACTACAGTTCTTGCATTGGAAGTTTCACTTTGCTTTGAAAGTTCATGCCATGAACCGAAAAATTTACTTATAAGACTTGATAAACCCGTATCGCTTGGTTCATTAAAAACTCCTTCTATTTCACTTAAGAATTTATCCCTTCCTGAATACCATCCATCAATTCCAAGTTCTTCACGTACTTGATAATCAAGAAATGTATCTCTTATTCTTGTAATTTGAGATACTTCTACTCCTGTACCTACCTGTCCTGCTTCTGCAGAGCCATTAAATGATGGATTAGTGTAAGGTCTTGTAGTTTGAAGTTCTGCTCTTTGTCTTGAATACCCTGGTGTCTCTGCATTTGCTATATTATGAGATATGGTGTTTATAACCTTTTGATTTGAAAATAAACCAGACTTTCCTATATTTAAAGTACCAAATAATCCTGACAATTCTTTTCCCCCTTCACATCAGATAGTAATTAACCATTATTTATTTCCTCATTTTCCCATAGACTCCATAAGTTTTTGCACTTCTATCTGGGTTTATATATTGAAGCATTTTGTTTGTATATCTTAAACCTTGCTTTATTAATAGCTCATTTGTACTTTTTTGAAGCTCTAGTGCATGTAAAAGCTTTTTTACTTCTCTATATTCACCTTCAAGCTCCCCGTCACCAAGTTCTTCGACTATTTTGCTCATATCTTCACCGCTGGTTATGTTTCTTCTTTCCATTTCAATCTTTGCAATCTCTTTTAATGAGTCATTTATATCTCTAACTATACTGTCCATATTAAATACGTCATTTTTAACCACAAATTCATGCTGCTTTTCAAGTTTCACTAGCAGTGATTCCAAGGCCATTTTTTCATTTATAACAACTGACTTTAAATTCATAGCTCCTCCTTAAATTAGATAATAATTACTAGATAATAGATTGAAAGTTTACTTTTGTAAACTTTCCTATACTTGTTAGTTATTATTTTTTAATTGAATTTTTTATTTCATCAATTAAACTTTGAGCTATAAGCTTTGAGTCTCTATTATAAATACCTTTTGATATTTCTTCTTTTATTTTTTCTACTTTTTGCGAAGAGTTTACGAGTTCTCCATTTGTAGAATATGCACTCAGGCTTTTTCCTAAAGAAGAAATTTGTATAGAATCTTTTTCCTTAATCTTACCTTTCAATTCTTTATCTTCTATATTTTTCTTATTATTATAAAGACTTATAATTTTGCCTGCATTATTCAATCCTCCAACACGCACTTTTGAACCCTCCTTTTTTTATTAATTGCTGGTCACCAATTGATATTTATTAGTATTCTACTATATTCTAAACAATTATTCATCGCTAATTATATCACATATATTTGTCTTGACTTTTCCCAATTGATTCCAAAGTGTCCTAGCCTACCCTTATGTATATTATCGAACACTGTGTAGACTTATTTAGTTAAAAAAATAAAAAAACCTTGTTAAAACAAGGCTTTCTTATCTATTTTCCAAGACTTCTAATCTTTTCTTCATTACTTACAATACTTGTAATTCTTACTCCAAAGTTCTCATCTATTACAACTACTTCGCCGTAAGCTACACGTTTACCATTTACTAAAACCTCTACTGGCTCTTCTGCAAGTTTATCTAGTTCTACTAAGGAACCTGTTGCTAAATTTAAAATATCCCTTATATTCATTTTAGTCCTTCCAAGTACTACAGATACTTCTAAAGGCACGTCCATTATAAGATCAATGTTCTTAGGCAGCGCTCCCCCGCGCCTTGTCTGCTCTTGTAAAGGTTGAAAAGTAGCCTGATGAACTTCTACAGGTTTTTCATAACTCATCATAGCTGCTTCACAGTTACTAGGTTGAGTATATGTACTTTCTTGATGCATATTGTAATTATTGTTATTCGTTTTATCTTGAGTGCTAGAAGTTTCTACTTCTTTATGATGCTCAATAATAATTTCTTCTTTTTTATTTTGTTCTATAGTTTCTTCCTGTCCAAGCATTATGGATACTATTTTCTTTGCAGTTGTAATAGGTAAAAGCTGCATTATGCTGCTATCAACAAGATCTCCTATAGTCAATCTAAAAGATATTTTAACTATGGGCTCTGATTCCTCTATATTATTTGAAAGAGGCTCTGCAAAGTTTTCCCATAACTTTGATTCAGGTGGAGATATATTTACTTCCCTTGAAAACATAGTTGCCATAGAAGTAGCTGCAGAACCTATCATTTGATTCATAGCTTCTGATACAGCGCTAAGCTCTAATTCTGAAAGTTCTGTATTTTGTTTTTCTATAACGCCACTCCCACCCATCATAAGATTAGCAATTACATAAGTATCTGTAATCTTCATAAGGAGTAGGTTTTCTCCAGTAATGCCACTTGTGAATTTAACTTCTAAAGCCAAGTTAGGAACTTCAAAAGTAGTTTTAAGCTCCTCTAATGTAGTTAAACTAACTACAGGAGTTGTTATATTCACCTTTTGATTCAATATTTGAGATAATGCAGTAGATGCAGATCCCATGGATATGTTTCCTATTTCCCCTAAAATATCCTTTTCTACTTCTGTAAATATATTACCCGCTTCTTCATTATTACTTTCTTTAGTAGAATCACTTTCATCTGGAAGATTACTTAATTCCCCATTTAACAGTGCATTTATTTCTTCTTGTGAAAGAAAGTCGTTACTCATCTTTTTCCACATCCTTATCTATAATATCTAATATCTGTATTCCCATCTTCCTTCCAATAGTACCTGGTTTAGCATAGGCATATTCTTCATCACCTACCATAACAGTTACTGTTGAATTTGTTTGCTCTTTTAAAGTTAACACATCTCCTACACTAATTCTTAAGAAGTCTTCTACGGTTATAGCAGTTTTTCCAATTAAAATTGAAACATCGGTTTCAACTATATCCATTCTCTTTCTTATCTTTTCTCTTGATTGAGATAAAATTTCCTCATCATTATCCTGAAACCAATACTGTACTATTAATTTATCTAATATCTTTTCAATACTTAAATATGGAATACACATATTTATAAAAGTATTGTTTTTCCCCATTTCAACAGAAAATGTTATAAGTGCTACAGGTTCTGAAGGAGCTAAAGTTTGACTTAAAGCAGGATTGGTTTCCAAGCTTTCTATTTCAGGGTGTACTTCGAGTACATCTTCCCATGCAAGTTTTAAACTCGATATCATTCCTTCATTTACTTTTTTTATTATATTTTTATCTATATCTGTAAATTCTCTTACCTTATATTTTCCATGTCCTGTTCCTCCTAAGAGCACATCCGTTACTTCAAATACAAATTGAGGATTTGCTTCAAATAAAATAGTGGTACTTAAAGGAGGCATTTTAAATACTGTTAGCATAGTTGGATTTGGAATGGAATGTATAAATTCTTCATATGTTATTTGTTCTATTGTTTCAATTTTAACTTTAACATTTGCTCTTAATTGGGCTGTCAAATAATTAGATATTATTCTAGCATAATTATCGTGTATAAGTTCCAATGTCCTCATATGATCCTTAGAAAATTTTTGAGGACTCTTAAAATCATATGGTTTTATCTTTTGTTTTTCTTCTTCTTTATTTACTTCCTCGGGATTTAATTCTCCCGTAGACAAGGCATTTAAAAGGGCATCTATTTCACTTTGTGATAAAACTTCTGCCATTTGCTCCCCTCATTTCCTGCTAGTTTGCTAGGAGTTTATCTATATCAATTAAAGTTACTATTCTATCTTTGAAATTTATAACTCCCTTTACGTATAATTCCATTTGTTCATCTTCAACTCTTTCTATAATATCTTCATCTATTTCAAGTACTTCATCTACTTTATCTACTACAATTCCAACTAACTCTTCTTCCATATGAAGTATTATAATATTATTTTGAGTTGTGTCTATTTTTTGTAAATTTAATATAAGATTTATATCTAAAAGCGATATTACATTCCCTCTTAAATTTATGAGTCCTTTTATATATGATGGTGCATTAGGAACCTTCGTTATTTCCATCATATCATTTATTCCTTGAACTCTTGCAGTTTCCACTGCAAACTGTTCATTGCTTAAAGTAAATATTACAACCTGCACTGTAAAAACACCCCCAATGTTACAATTAACAGTTGATGCTCAATAGTTTTAGTTGAAATTCAGCTAAAGCTGAATTTCATCCACAACTATTAAATATTCATTTTTCACCATTAACTATTATTTATCCTATAACCTTTTTTATTGCTTCAAGAACTCTGTCTGCTTGGAATGGTTTTACTATGAAATCCTTTGCTCCTGCTTTTATAGCATCCATAACCATTCCTTGTTGTCCCATAGCGGAACACATTATTATTTTTGCATCTGGATCCATTGATTTTATTTCTTTTACAGCTTGTATTCCATCCATATCTGGCATGGTTATATCCATAGTTACAACATCTGGTCTTTCTTTTTTATACAGCTCTACTGCCTTTATACCATTATTTGCTTCACCTATTACTTCAAATCCGTTTTTTTCTAAAATATCCTTTATCATCATTCTCATAAAAGCAGCGTCATCAACGATTAATACTTTAGCCATTTTAATATTCCCTCCAATTTATATTACTCCTAGTGTATTTAATATTTTTTCTAATGAACCCGGCATTGGTATATAATAAAAGTGTGCATTTATTTCTGATTCTCCCTCTATAAATGCAGTTTCTATATCTAATACGTATTCATCAAATTGCCCGGATTCTATAAACGTAGTAGATAATATAGCACCTAACATATCATAAGTAAGTGCTGGTACTGACGGTATTATACTTAAATTAGTGAATCTTCCTATTGCATTCATATAAGTTGCAGAAAGTATATTACCTATTTCGGCCAAAACAGATTCACCCATTTCGTTTATGTCTTCTCCCATTTGACCTGTTAATGCTTCTATTACATGCATAGCTGTATTTTTTTTAAGCACAAGTAGAATATTTCCTGGAGCATCTCCAAGCACTCTTATCAATACTCCATATACTATTTCCTCTCCGCTTAAGTTTGAAAATATATCTTCAAAAGATATAATATTTATAGCTGGTACAGACATATCTATTTTTTTATTTAGAAGCTGGGATAATGCTGTAGCTGCATTTCCTGCTCCTATATTTCCAACCTCTCGCAGTGCATCTAATTGTAAAGGTGTAAGGTCCTTATATGACATAAAAATTCCTCCTTAAACTAAGGCTGCTACATCCAAGATAAGAGTTACAAGTCCATCTCCTAGTATTGTTGCACCTATATATTCTTTCATACCATGAAGTGTTTTACCTAGAGGTTTTATTACTATTTCTTGCTGTCCAAATAGACTATCCACCATAAGTCCTACATTCTTTTCTCCTACTTTTACAATTACTATATATTTCTTTGAATTATCGGATTCATTTAAATGTAGTTTCTTATTAAGTCTTATAAGTGGTATAACATCTTCATTATATATTATAACCTCTTTACTATTTGTACTCTTCACTAAATTTTCATTAAAGTCTATAACTCTATCTATATATCCTAGAGATATCGCCATGGTTTCAGTACCTATCTTCACTAAAAGAGCCTGTATTATTTGAAGCGTTAATGGAAGTTTTATTATAAATGCTGAGCCCTTATTTTTTTCACTAACAACTTCTACAGTACCACCAAGTGATGAGATTTTTGTCTTAACCACATCCATGCCTACGCCTCTACCTGATATGTCTGTTACCTCTTCATTAGTACTAAATCCTTGAAGGAATATAAGGTTTATTATATCATATTCTGACATTCCTTCAGTATTTACACCTATTCTTTCAGCCTTTTCCCTTACCTTGTCTACATTTATTCCCCCACCATTGTCTTCTACCTTTATAACTGCTTTAGTGCCTTCTTGATATGCTACAAGTTTTATTTTTCCTACTGGATCTTTACCCTTTTTAATTCTTTCTTCTCTTGACTCTACTCCATGATCAGCTGCATTTCTTATAAGATGGATTAAAGGTTCTCCTATTTCATCTATAACAGTTCTATCAAGTTCTGTATCTTGACCTTCTATTATAAGTTCCATATCCTTATTTAGTTCTACTGATAAATCTCTTATCATTCTAGGGAACCTATTAAATACTACATCCAGTGGAAGCATCCTTATCTTCATTACTAAATCTTGAAGGTCAGAGGTGGTTCTTGCCACCTGCTCTAAGGTCTCATTTAGCTCCACCAGTTTATAATTTAAGCTTATTTGCTCAAGTCTAGTTCTATGAATTACAAGCTCCGATACCATATTCATGAACTTATCTAGTCTTTCTAAATCTACTCTTACGGATTGGTGCTGTTTTTTATGAGTTGCTTCCTTATTATTACTTACGCTGTTTTTAGCACTTGCATTTTCTTTAACGTTTTCTTTTACCTTAGTATCTTTAACTTCTATTGCCTTTTCTTTTACTACTTCTGAAACTTTTGTATCTTCTTCTATTTTTCTAGCCTTTTCTTTTTGTAAATTCACTTCCTGAATTATTACATTATTTACTTCAGATATACTCATAATAGCATTATATATGTCTTCTTGACTACTACTTGAAATATATATCACATCAAATTCAAACTCAAAATTTTCATTTTCAATGTCTTCAGCACCAGGAAGAGATTTTATTACTTCTCCAGCATCTTCTAAACTTTTAAATATTAAAAATGCTCTTGCAGATTTGAGCAAAGTATTTTCAGATAAAACTACTTTTATATGATATGCTATATAACCTTTTTCCATAGCTGCTTTAATTACATCTATATCATATTCATTTAGCTCTATATTTAACTTATCGTTTAAGGCAAATTCGCTATTACCTTCGCTTTTATTAACTTCTTCACTTAACTCATCTTCTATTTCTTTTTCTTTAATGTGTTGAAGTTCGTTCATTATATCGTCTATAAATACTGCCTCTTCTATGTCTTCAGAAATATTATTTACCATACGTTCTAAAGTATCTAGACATTTAAATAATACTGTTACTACTTTTTCTGTTACTTTAAGTTCTCCATTTCTAAATTCAGCTAAAACATCTTCCATTTTGTGCGTAAGCTCTGCCATTTGATTAAATCCCATGGTGGCTGCCATACCTTTTATAGTATGAGCTACTCTAAATATCTCATTCACTTTATCTAAATCCTCAGGCCCCTGTTCTAGCTGAAGCAGTGATTCATTTAAAGTTTGAAGGTTATCCATAGACTCTTCAAGGAACATGGACATATATTGCGATGTATCCATTTTACACCCTCCCTATACCTTTCTATAAATAAAGGTTGAAGTTTTTTCAAAACCAAATTCTTTATAATTGTATATACTTTCAGTAGCCCCTACAAAAAGGAGTCCTCCTTTTTTTAAAGAAGCATGAAATTTTTTATATATTTCATCCTTTATATCTGAATTAAAATATATAACTACGTTTCTACATACAATAAGATCAAAGTTTGATTCATAGTTATCTAAAATAAGATCATGTTTTTTAAATTTAACCATACTTTTTATTTTATTATTTACTACATACTTGTCTCCTATTTGAGTAAAGTATTTTTTAATATCATTTTTACTAACATTTTTAATTTCAGATTCTACATATTCTCCCTTTTGAGCTCTTTGCAGAATAGTACTATCTATGTCTGTGGCCAAAATGCTGTGATTTCCATTTGGTGCTACTTCATCAAGTATCATAGCTATGGAGTAGGGTTCTGCCCCTACGGAACATGCGGCACTCCAAATTTTTAAATTTTTGTTATTAGGTAAAAGTTCTGTTCCAATTTTATTTTTTAAATCATAAAATATTTCAGGGTTTCTAAAGAATTCCGATACATTTATCGTTATAAAATCTAAAAACTTTTGCCTTTGATCCGCATCTTTTTTCAAAATATCAATATATTCTTCTACAGAATTTACTCCTACTCTTGACATTAAACTTAAAAGCCTTCTATGCAGCTGAGTTTCTTTATATGCTGAGAGGTTTATTCTAAATTCTTTATATACCCATTGTTTAAAATATTCCAAGTCCATATTTTACCTCCCATTCCTCTTAACTAATTTAACTATTTCGGAAGCTACTTTATCTAACCTTAAAACCATATCCACCATACCTGTTTCAAATGCTGCCTTTGGCATACCATATATTATACTTGTAGATTTATCTTCCGATATGGTTATTCCTCCATTTTTTTTAACTTCTATAGTACCTTCTGCTCCATCTTTTCCCATACCAGTAAGTACTACACTTAATAATTTTTCCTTATATACAACTGCTGCAGATTTAAAAAGTTTATCTACTGCTGGTCTAACTCCCCAAATTGTAGGTTCTTTATTTAAGTGTATTTTTTTATCCTTTCCTACTTCCATATGAAAACCACCTGGCGCTATATATACTACATTATTTAAAACTACTTGACCATCATAAGCCTCAACAACTGTAATTTTACATTTGGTATTTAACCTTTCAGCAAATGCTTTAGTAAAGGTAGCTGGCATATGCTGAACCACAAATACAGGAATTCCTAAATCATCAGGCAAATTTGATACCACTTCATGAAGTGCCTTTGGCCCTCCCGTAGAAGTTCCAATAACTAACGCTGCTACTTTGTTTGTAAATGCCTTTTTAGGGATAGTTTTATTCTCTTCATTCAGTTCTATTGACAGTTCCTTTGATATACTTCTTATTTCTTCAAAACTACATCCATCTTGACACTTTTCATATGCTAAATTTATTTTACTTATGAGCTCATTTTCAACCTTGTCTATATCTAATGAAATAGATCCAGAAGGCTTGGCTATAAAATCAAAAGCTCCATTTTCCAAGCATTCCATGGTAAGTTCTGAACATTCCTTAGAAATACTACTTAAAACTATTACAGGAATATTTATATTTCTTCTTTTTAATTCTTTTAACGCCTCAATACCATTCATTATTGGCATTTCTACATCTAATGTTACTACATTTGGTTTTATATCTTCAAGTTTTTTCAAAAAATCCTGACCATTTCTTGCAATTCCCACAACTTCCATATTTTTTTCAGAATTTATCATATCAGAGATAATTTTTCTCATCAGTGCAGAATCGTCTACTACTAAAACTTTAACTTTTCTCACGGTATATCAGCTCCATTAAATTTCTTTTATTCCAATACCTACTGTTTTAATTTGTACTGTTCCAGTTTTTAAGTCAAGTATCATAGTTCTGCCCTTATTTCCTCCAGTATCTTCTGCCAAAATAGGTATGGATAATTCCTTTAATATATTTTTTACTGCAATGCTGTTTCTTCCACCTATATCCATATTCATACTTTTATCAGAAAAGCTAAACATGGAAGCTCCTCCTGCTATTTTAGCTTTTAAATTTCTTTTAACTGCCCCTATTTTTTGCATTTTTTCTACTAAAAGAGGTATTCCTAAATCTGCAAATTTAAGCGGATTTGATACATTATTAAATTGAGTACTATCTGGAAGCATTATGTGCAGAAGTCCCCCTACATTATTTACTTTATCATACATAGCTATACCTATGCATGAACCAAGCCCTACTGTTATTATCTTGTGAGGGGACAAGGCCGCATCCATATCTGCAATTCCAACCTTATATTCTATTACTTCCATAGCATGCACCTTTCATAAAAACTTGTTAAATATTTATAACATCATTAATAATTTATATAAATTACATATGTATGAAACATCTCAATGAATTGAGATGTGCTGATTTATAACGAAATTATAAATTTCTATAAATCATGCATGAAACATCTCAATGAATTGAGATGTGCTGATTTATAACGAAATTATAAATTTCTATAAATCATGCATGAAACATCTCAATGGATTGAGATGTGCTGATTTATAACGAAATCATAGATTTCTACAAATCATGCATCTGACGTTTTTCATCCTCTGTAAGTATTGCTCCTAGATTTAAAAATATTATTATTTTTTTGTCTATCTTTATAAGACCCTTAATATATCTTTTTGAGATTCCTCCAACTATTTCAGGAGCATCTTCTATATTTTCCTTTTTTACATCCTTCACTTCTAACACCAAGTCAACTATTATACCTGTTTTATAATTATCCTGTTTTGCAACTATTATTTTAGTATCTGCTGATTTTTCTTTACTTTCTATTCCAAATTTTTTATTTAAGGATATTACAGGTAAAATATTTCCTTCATAATTCATTACTCCTTTTAAAAACTCAGGTGAGTCTGGAAGCTTTGTAGGCTCCTCATATCCTAAAATCCTTTCAATTTCCATTATATCTGTAGCATAATAATTACTACCTACACTAAATATAAGAATTTTTAATTCCTTATTATCCATTATAGTCCTCCTATAACATCAATTTATCAACAATTAACTCTCCCTTATCATCTAAATATGCATGAACATCTTTACTTGGTGCATTTATTAAAACTTCTCTATTTCCTATTACACATACTGTGTTTGTATATGCTATATCACACCATATACTTCCATGACGTTCTACCATAAGTGTAGTCTTAACTCCACCTTCACTGCCTACAACTTTGCATTTTATTTCATTTTGGGCTTTTAATGTTCCCCCTCTTGAAACAGCTTTTTGTCCTATAAAGTATATACTTCCATTTGCAATTATATCTGAAACATACTGACCCTTTCCAGTAATTATTACATCTCCTGTACTCTTTATACGAGAATCTTGTAAATATGCGAGTTTAATATTCACTGGAAGTATAAATGAACCATCTATTCCACTTATTATACTCTCTATACATTTTATAATTACATCTAACTCTGAATAATGTTTCACATTTACAGGCGCTAATCCCATTAATTTATGTTTCATAAGCGGAATAAGTTCTTCTTGCCCTTTCATATCTCCTGTAATTTTTATATGACTAATAATATTAAGGCAAACTTTATTTAAATTTTTAAACTTAGTTTCAATAAGTGCTTTTAATATTTCGCCATCTTTTCTCCCATTACCTAAAATATTAAATTTCTTTATTTCTCCTATGCTATTTATAATATCAATCAACATAGATTTAAGCGCATTTAAAGTTTTTACATATTGAAGCTTGTCTACATTTACTCCACCAGCAAAGATTGTACTAGATACTGCATTTCCACCAATTTCTATATTTCCTTTAGCAATAATAGATGCTCTATAGACGTCTTTATGAATAGTTACAGAATTCCCTGCCTCTACCTTCATGCCCTCTTTTACACTACCAAATATGTCTATATCTCCTGTAAACTTGACATCTCCGGTTTTTAAATCTACATCCGATTTAATTTCATGTATAGAATATACATATATTATGCCGCCTTTTACACAGGGCTTTCCTTCTATAGTAGCTATAATTACATTATTATCCTTAATGGTACACCCATTTCCTAATTTAATTTTTATCTTTTTTCCTGTCTTATGCTTTTTAACCTTACCCATTACATCTTTTCCATCATGTCCTGGCTTTCCAAAATGTTTTATAGCTATTACAGACCCCTTTTCTACTGACTTTATATTACCTATACTTTTAAAATCAACATTGCCATTTTTATCTTTTTGAAAGTTTATCTGATCATCACTTACAGAAAACTTATATTCCATATAATCGTCTTCTTCATCTGCAGGGCAAACCCCTTCTGCTATTAAAACTTCCACGCAACCTTCTTCTACATATTTTGCTATTTTTTCCTCTATTATATCACAATTAATACCTTTTTTGGATAACTCTTCTTTAATTTCTTTTGCTGTGTATTTTATAGGCATAATTTTATCTTTTATAGTTTTTTGTAAGGTAGCGCTATTTCCCTCTTCTACATCTTTTAATTTATAAATAAGCTTTGGCTCATAAGCTATACTTATATAAGCCTGCATTTTATCCGCAGGCATAAATATACTTAAATGTCTTTCAGGAAGATTGTCATCTTCTAATTCCATATCTATTACACTATCTTCATACACTTCAACCCTACCATGTGCTAGTTCACCATTTATTTTTACCTTAATGGAATTATCTATTATAAGACACGCTGCTTTATCATTTCCATTGGGGTTTTTAACCGTTATTTTTCCATCCTTAATCATTACACTACCGTTTATATCCATAGCTGTATTTGTTTTTGTGGCTATATCTGTTATTGTTTCCATACAAAATTCCCCCTATTTAAGTTATTATTTAAATGTATTTAAAATAACTTATACCACATCACACTATAGCTCAGCTCTTTTCTATAGTTATCGTCATTATTATCTCAATCTTTATTTATTTTTATCAATATATCTCAAAATCTTGTTATTGTAACACTCCATAATATATTTTACGATTGCATTTTCAGCTGAATTAAGCTTATTATTTCCTATTTCATTTATAGGAAGAACATCAAATGGAGTACTAGATAAAAATGCTCCTTTTATAGAATTTAACTCCTCCGCCTTTATACTCTCCTCTATGATATTTATATTATTTTCACTGCATATATCCATTATTGTACTTCTAGTTATCCCTGGAAGTACTCCCGCTATAGGTGTTGTATATAACTTCTCACCCTTTACCAAAAATACATTTGATTTGCTCCCTTCAGTTATATAGCCATCTTTATCCACTAGTATCGCCTCATATATATGCTTTTCTTTTATAAATTTATCTACTTCTTCTCTAAAAGATAAATTTAAAACCTTTGCATTTGGGTTTATTCTTTCCTTATAAAATAAATCAGTTTTTACTCCTTCTTTATATTGATGTTCCTTTGGAAAATTAGCCTGTTCAAAATAAGCTACAAATAACTTTTCATCAAAATTCAATACAAATTTTATACTTCCTTCTTCTACTTTATTTATAGATATAAGTTCTTTAAGTCTTTTAGTTATAATTTCATCATTTAAAAATATTTCAAGGCCTGTGAGCTTTCCTGAATTATGAAGTCTTTGTAAATGCTTTTCTAGAAATAATAGAGTGCTTTCTTGAACTTTTATTACTTCGTAAAGACTTTTTCCATATTTAATATATTCTTCTTTAAACTCTTCCGTGGTAACCTTTTCATCATCCTTTAAAAAAAACTTACCATATGCATACATAAGTTTTCACCTCCAAGTGAGTTTTTCAATACTTTCATGATTTTTCCTATAGTTTATTAGATAAGGGTTTCCGACTAATTTAAACAATGGAAGGTCTGACAATGAATCTGAGTACATATAAGAATTCTTAAAGTCCACATTCAGGTTTTCTTCCTTTAATACTTGCATTAATCTTATTACTTTTTCTTCACCCTTGCAGTTTTTTCCTTCTATTTTTCTTCCATAAATACCATCTTTACAAGTAAATCGAGTTCCTATTATCTTATCTACTATGTCTATATTATACAACTCATTTAAGTAAAATTCTGCAGATGCAGAAATCAAATATATTTTGCATCCTTTTTCTTTTAAATTTCTCATTGTATTTATGGCATCTATATAAAGTATCTTACTTAATTTTTCTTCATAAAACTGTTTCACTAAGACTTTCATTTCTTCTTCTTTTATACCATCAATAAATTTTATAAAACTTTCCTTAGAAGCATGTGCGTCATATATCTTAAAGGCATAAAGTATACCTGTTATTAATACTTTAGGTAAAAATCTTATAAGTTTTGGGTTTTTACTTAACATAAATTTATAAAATTCTATCAAGGTTTCTTTCTTAGTTAAAGTGTAATCCACATCAAATATTGCAAGACGAACCTTTTCCTCATTATTATTAATGTCTATTGCAGTTTCAGTTTTCTTGTTGTCCAAAGTAAAGCCTCCTTCTTTTAAATGCAAAGGTTAAAGGTTAAAGGTTAACAAAAAGAACCGTATCAACGGTTCTTTTTAAGTAAATTATTTTTCTTGTTCATCACAAAGTGATTGATAATAAGCTGATACTTCATCAAATTCTTCGTCTTCTGGTATAACTAGTTCTCCCTCTTCTCCTTCTCCAACGATCTTGAAAAGATATACTGAACCATCTTCTGGATTTTGTACTAATGCATATTCATTATCTTTATACTCAAATCCATCTACAACTTCACAAGCAACAGTGTTGCCGTTTTCATCTTCTAGATCTACCATTAAAGCTTCATGGCCGTGATCATCGCCACATCCACATCCGCATCCTTCATGTTCCTTTTCATGGTCGCTTCCGCATCCACATCCGCATCCAACTTCTTTTTCTTTATCCATATTTACTCTCTGGTCATATAAATATAACCAGATTGTCACCTCCTTTTTAGTTATGCTATAATTCTAACCTTTATTTAGTAATTTTAAAAGAGTTTTTTTAAATTTTCTTTAAAAAATCAGCTAAAAACAATCATTTTCTTAAAAATAATATTATTTTTTATCATATTGGCATAATTATTAATACAAATTAATAGACAGAGGAGTTTATCCCCTGTCCTTTGTAACTTCTTAGAATATTTTTTTGATGTTATCCACTAGTTTTTTTACTCCCTTTTCCATGCCATTTGTCATGCCATTCATAGGGTTACCTTTTTTCATCTTCGTGTTTCTCATCTTCATCATATTCTTAAAGCCCAAGCTAACCATCTCCTTTTTTACTTCCTGTGTGTTATCAAAGAAAGTTATTTGAGATATATTTGAGGAAGTTACAATAATAGTATTTGCTTTTTTTTAAATGATATTCTATATCTTAATAATATTTTTTTGTTAATTTATGTATCTTTTCTAATGTGTAAAATGCTCTATTTTCCCATTTTATTATTAATTGCTTCAATCTCTTCCGAAGTTTAATTCTTAACACTGTAAAAAGTGAACCTTTATATATAATAAAAAAAGAGAAGCCCGATTACTCGGTCTTCCCTTCTTTATATAAGCTTTGATTAGAATTCGTAGTTAGCTAATCTCTTGTATCCATCATATCTATCTTTAGCATCTGTTTCAGTCTTAGCATATAATTTATCTGCTACTTCTGGGAATGCTTTCTTTAATGAAGCGTATCTAACTTCGCCCATTAAGAAATCTTGGAACTTAGTCCAATCTGGTTCTTTGGAGTCAAGTACAAATGGATTCTTACCCTGTTCTTTAAGTTCTGGGTTGAATCTGTACATCTGCCAGTAACCACATTCAACAGCTTTCTTCTGTTCAGCTTGGCTAGCACCCATACCAGCTTTTAATCCCTGGTTAATACATGGAGCATAAGCCATTATTAATGATGGTCCGTTGTAAGCTTCTGCTTCTTGGATAGCTTTTAATGTCTGATTTTTATCAGCACCCATAGCTATTTGTGCAACGTATACGTATCCGTAGCTCATTGCCATCATTCCAAGATCTTTCTTTCTTGTCTTCTTACCTGAAGCTGCAAACTTAGCGATAGCTGCAGTTGGAGTAGATTTTGAAGACTGTCCACCAGTGTTTGAGTAAACTTCTGTATCATATACAAATACATTTACGTCTTCTCCAGTAGCAAGTACGTGGTCTAATCCACCGTATCCGATGTCATAAGCCCATCCGTCTCCACCAAATATCCACTGAGACTGTTTTACTAAGAAGTCTTTGTTTTCGTACATATCTTTTACATCTTCGTTTGAATCTTTAGCTGCTTCAAGTAATGGTAATAACTTGTTAGTAGCTTCTCTTGAAGCTTCACCGTTATCTTTAGTATCTACCCATGCCTGTAAAGCTGCCTTTAATTCTTCACTTACGTTTCCGTTTATAGCTGCTTCTGCTTTAGTAGCTAATCTTTCTCTTAACTGTTGAACTCCAAGAGACATACCTAAACCAAACTCAGCATTATCTTCGAATAAGGAGTTAGCCCATGCTGGACCCTGACCTTTTTCGTTGATTGTGTATGGAGTTGCAGGAGCAGATCCTCCCCAAATTGATGTACATCCTGTAGCGTTAGCAATCATCATTCTGTCACCAAATAACTGAGTTATAAGCTTAGCATAAGCTGCTTCTCCGCAACCTGCACATGCTCCGTTGAACTCTAGTAATGGCTGTTCAAACTGACTTCCCTTAACGTTCATTTTGTTCATTGGGTTTTCTTTCTTAGATACTGTTAATGCATATTCCCAATTGCTTTGTTCTTTTAACTGTGTTCCAGCTGGCTTCATGATAAGAGCCTTTCCTGGAGCTGGACATACGTCAGCACAGTTTCCACATCCTGTACAGTCAAGTGGAGTTATACCCATTGCATAAGTTAATCCCTTGAATGTAGCGCCACCTTTAGCAGCAACCATAGTGAATCCTGCAGGAGCGTTCTTAGCTTCTTCTTCATTTAATAAGAATGGTCTAATTACAGCGTGAGGACAAACGTATGAACACTGGTTACACTGTATACATTTATCTGCTTGCCATTCTGGTACGTTAACTGCTATACCTCTTTTTTCGTATGCAGCTGTTCCATTTGGGAAAGTACCATCTTCATATCCATTGAATGCTGAAACAGGAAGCTTGTCTCCTTCTTGTCTGTTCATAACATCAACGATATTCTTTATGAAATCTGGTTTTGCTTTTTCTTCTTCTACAAATCCTTCAGTTGTAGTCTTCCATGATGCTGGAACTGCAACTTCATGAATTGATTCAACACCTAAATCGATAGCAGCGTTGTTCATGTTAACAACTTTTTCACCCTTCTTACCATAAGAGCTTACAACTGCGTCTTTTAAGTATTTAACTGCATCTTCAACTGGAATTATGTTAGCTAATTTGAAGAAAGCAGACTGCATGATCATGTTGATTCTTGCGCCTAATCCGATTTCCTGGCCAATTTTAACAGCATTAATTGTGTATAATTTAATGTTGTTGTTAGCTATGAAATTCTTCATGAAAGCTGGTAATTGAGCATTTAGCTCTTCATCTGACCATATGCAGTTTAATAAGAATGTTCCATTTTTCTTTAATCCGTCAAGAACATTATATTTATGAACGTATGCTTGATTATGACAAGCAACGAAATCTGCTTTATTTATTAAGTAAGGACTCTTTATTGCCTTCTTACCAAATCTTAAGTGAGATACAGTTATACCACCGGATTTCTTAGAGTCATATGCAAAGTATCCTTGTGCATACATGTCTGTGTGATCTCCTATGATCTTTATAGCACTCTTGTTTGCTCCAACAGTACCGTCTGATCCAAGACCCCAGAACTTACAAGCTGTAGTTCCTACTGGTGTAGTATCAACGTCTGGTCCCATATCTAATGATGTGTTAGTAACGTCATCAACTATACCTACTGTGAATAAATCCTTAGGTGCATCTAATTTTAAGTTTTCGAATACGGAAATCATGTGTCCTGGTAATGTATCTTTTGATCCAAGACCATATCTTCCACCAACGATAACTGGCTTTACTGTTTCATTTGTATAGAATGCAGCTTTAATATCTAAGTATAAAGGTTCGCCAATTGATCCTGGTTCCTTAGTTCTGTCAAGAACAGATATCTTCTTAACGCTCTTTGGCATAACAGCCATTAAGTGTTCTACTGAGAATGGTCTGTAAAGATGAACTTTAACAAGACCTACTTTTTCTCCTTGAGCCATTAAGTAGTCTATTGTTTCTTCTATACAGTCACATACTGAACCCATAGCAACTATTACTCTCTCAGCATCTTCAGCTCCGTAGTAGTTGAATAGTTTGTAATCTCTTCCTGTTAATTTGTTGATTTCATTCATGTATCCTTCAACAACTTGAGGAATTGTGTTGTAGAATTTGTTTGAAGCTTCTTTTCCTTGGAAGTATACGTCTGGATTCTGAGCTGTACCTCTAGTTACTGGATGATTTGGGTTTAAAGCTTTTGATCTGAAAGCTTTAACAGCATCCATGTCAACTAATTTAGCTAACTCATCATATTCTAATACTTCTATCTTCTGAACTTCATGAGAAGTTCTGAATCCATCAAAGAAACTCATGAAAGGAACACTAGTCTTTATTGTTGCAAGATGAGCAACTGCTGCTAAGTCCATAACTTCCTGAACACTGCTTTCAGCAAGCATTGCAAATCCTGTCTGTCTTGCTGCCATAACGTCAGCGTGATCTCCAAATATGTTTAAAGCATGAGTTGCAAGAGCTCTTGCACTAACATGGAATACGCTTGGTAATAATTCACCAGCAATTTTATACATATTAGGTATCATAAGTAAAAGACCTTGTGATGCAGTATATGTAGTAGTTAATGCACCAGACTGTAATGAACCGTGAACCGCACCAGCAGCACCAGCTTCTGATTGCATCTCCATAAGTTTTACAGTTTGTCCAAAAATATTTTTCTTTCCTTGAGCAGCCCATTCATCAACATGTTCTGCCATTGGGGATGAAGGAGTGATTGGGTAAATTGCTGCAACGTCAGTGAACGCGTAGGATATATATCCAGCAGCGGTATTACCATCCATAGTCTTCATTCTTCTCATTAAAAATTCCCTTCTTTCTATATAATTTTAAAGTATATATAATTAAATTAAAATTTTGTAGAATATTCCACAAAACTTTTTAAACAAAATTAATGCTTTACATTTCTAAGAATAACTTCTTAAAAAAATATCCCAATTAATTGAGATACGCTATTTTATAGCTAAATTATAAATTTCTATAAAGCATGTAAGGTATCTACTTTATTTAATATACAACAAAAATATAGATATGTAAACCTTCTTAGTGGCATATTAATGCAAAAATTTGTTCTTAAATATGCTTTTTTTCCGTTTTAACTCATTTTTCTATTTTTTTAATGTATGTTTATTTTTTAACAAAATACTTACAAGTGATATTATAGCACAAAAAATTTTTTTATGTAGTAGTTTTTAGCAAAAAATTAAGGTATTAAGTTTAATTTGAAGATATTTGGAAAATCATTAAGCAAACAAAAATAGAAACATCTCATTAGCTGAGATGTTTCTATAACTCAAGAACTTCGAAATCAACATTATCTTAAAATGTATAGATTTCTTTTATTGTGCTATCTTTTTCCCAAGTTCTACTGCCTTTTGAATTTCTTCTTCTGATGGTGTTTCTTTTACTGCAAATTTTTCTATTACATTAAAATCATAATCCTTCATCTGTGCTTCCCAGCTATTTAAGAATTCTCCATTATCCCATCCATAAGATCCAAATAATACAACAGGCTTTTTATTTACTGGAAGTAATTTAAATTCCTCTATAAATGGTTCCATTTCCTCTTGTTCTACTCTGTTATTATCCATGGATGGACTTCCAAATGCCACTACATCTGCTTCTAATACATCCTCTACTTTTGCATAATCTACATGTTTTATTAAAACCTCTCCACCAGCTTCTTCAGCTCCTTTTGCTATATTATTAGCAAGCACCTCTACATTTCCACTATAACTCCAATATATTACAGCTACCTTTTTCATTAATGAAACCTCCTTTTACTTTTTATAATTTTATTAATAAAAATCTAGCTATTTTATTTTGTCATTAATTTTAAATTTTATTACCTTTTAGAAATAATGCGACATTTTTAATGTTGAACGCGTCGTATGAGATTTGCATTTAGGAAAGCAGTTCACTGCGCAAAGAAGCTCTAATATTTCTGACTTTAAATCACCTAAATTTTCTAAACTCGCTGTCGCTCAGACAGTAGAAAATTTTTAACGGTGGTTTAAAGTCAGAAATAAAGAGCTTCTAGTTGCTTGTTCAATGCTTTCTACAATGCAAATCTCATACTTATGTTCAACATTAAAAATATTATTTATCTAACTTTCTACTTATTTATTGTAAGTTCTTATAACTTGTCTGGCTGTCGCCTTAAAAGATTTTTATTTGGTAAACCTGAAATAAAGACATTTTTAATGATGAATGCAGTATGGGATTTATATCGTAGAAAGCATTGAATGAGCTTTAAAACGGTTTTATTTATAAATCTGAAATATCGTTAAGAGCCTTCTATTGTCTGAGCTGAGGCGAGTTTAGAAGGCTTAGATATTTTAGATTTATAAATATTAGCCGTTTTTAGCGAAATGAACGCTTTCTTATATATAAATCCCATACGGAATATTCACCATTAAAAATGTCACATTTTCTATTAACTTCTCTTCTTGCAATATTTATCTATAAGTGAAACTATATTTTCAATTCCATCTTGTACAGGGCTATTTTTCATATTTTCTATATATATATCTTTATTTTCATACAAGTAATTAATTTTATCTAAAAGATTTTCCTTACTAGTATTTTCTTCTTCTAATACAATACTGTATCCACTTTTTTCAAAGGATTTAGCATTTAATATTTGATCTCCTCTACTAGATTTTTTAGAAAGAGGAATCAATATATTAGGCTTTTTAAGTGCTAAAAGCTCAAATATAACATTGGCTCCAGCCCTTGAGATAACTATATTTGCAGAATTTAAAAAATGAGAAAGCTCTTCTTTTACATACTCATATTGCCTATAACCTTCTTTACCCTCAAGAGATTTATCTAAATTTCCATTACCACATATATGAATAACATTAAATTTTTTTAAAAGTATATTCAATATGTTTCTTACATTATCATTTATAAACTTGGAACCTAGACTTCCCCCTATTATAAGTATTATAGGTTTATTATCCTTAAAACCACATATTTCAATAGCTTTTTCACGACTGCCTTTAAAAAGTTCCTCTCTTATAGGTGTTCCTGTAAGTACACCTTTTTCTCCTTTGATATATTTAAGTGATTCTGGAAATGTAACGCATATTTTTGTTAAGTAAGGAGTTGAAATCTTATTTGCAAGGCCCGGAGTAATATCTGATTCATGAGCTATAACTGGTATTTTATTAAAATATGCTCCTATAACCACTGGTACTGCTACAAATCCTCCCTTAGAAAAAACTATATCTGGTTTTTCTTTTCTCATTATATTAAAAGCATCTGCTACTCCTTTTAGAACTTTAAATGGATCAGAAAAATTTTTAAAATCAAAATATCTTCTAAGCTTTCCACTAGATATACTGTGATACTTTATTCCTTCCTTTTCTATTATGCTTTTTTCTATACCATCTTTACTTCCTATATATTGAATTTCATATCCAATCATCTTTAATTTAGGTATTAAAGCTACATTTGGAGTTACATGTCCTGCTGTTCCTCCGCCAGTTAAAATTATCTTCTTCTTTGCCACGTCTACACCTTCTTTTAGAATAATTTCTCTATAATTTTATATTATTCCCATGCTCTTGTCTATGTTTCTATATTATAAAAAGAATTTTTTAACAATATATGTACAAAGTGTTTATCTTACCTTCAACTCACTAATATAATTATTTGTAAGCTGGATAAGATAATATTACAAAAGTAAAAGGAGGTAATAAAAATGGCAAACAGAAGTAACAGATTAGTAGTTCCAGAAGCTAAAGAAAGATTAAACCAATTCAAGATGGAAACTGCTAGAGAATTAGGTGTTAACTTAACAGAAGGTTACAATGGAAACCTTACTTCCAGAGAAAATGGTTCAGTTGGTGGATACATGGTTAAAAAGATGGTAGAACAGTACGAAAGAAATTTATAAGGACATAACTAAAATATAATATATATAATATTTGGTATCTTGTAAGAAAATTAGTCTTAGGAGATGCCGCCATTCGAAAATTTATTCTAAGGAGGTGAAAGGTTATGGCAAGTAGAGGAAATAGAGTAGTAGTTCCAGAAGCTAAGGAAAGATTAAACCAATTCAAGATGGAAACTGCTAGAGAATTAGGTGTTAACTTAACAGAAGGCTACAACGGAAACCTTACTTCTAGAGAAAATGGTTCTGTTGGTGGTTATATGGTTAAGAAAATGGTAGAAGCTTATGAAAGAAACTTATAATAATAACTATTAAAATATAGGTGCAATATAGTTTATGGATTATCTATAAGAGTAATATCTTATAGATAGCCCTACAACTTATATTCGAGGAGGTAGAAAATTATGGCAAGCAGAGGAAATAGAGTAGTAGTCCCAGAAGCTAAAGAAGGTTTAAATAGATTCAAAATGGAAACTGCTAGAGAGTTAGGTGTTAACTTAACAGAAGGCTACAACGGAAACCTTACTTCTAGAGAAAATGGTTCTGTTGGTGGTTATATGGTTAAGAAAATGGTAGAAGCTTACGAAAGAAATCTATAATACCATAAGACATTAAACAAAAGTTGACACCTTAGGATAAAATACACTATTAGCAATCTATAAGGCTTAGATTTAACCTTACTAGAAGTACTATATATGTATTCTATATTTAAGGAGGTAGAGACTTATGGCAAGTAGAGGAAATAGAGTAGCTGTTCCAGAAGCTAAAGAAGCTTTAAACAGATTTAAGATGGAAACTGCTAGGGAACTAGGAGTGCAGTTCTCCGATTACAATGGAAACCTTACTTCAAGAGAATGTGGTTCCGTTGGTGGAGCAATGGTTAAAAAAATGGTAGAAGAATATGAAAGAAATCTATAAATAAAGAAAAGGAGTTTGCACTTTGGCAAACTCCTTTTTTCTTTATTTTAATACACATCTGACATTTCAATATTTAGTATATCATCAAAATTATCAGATAAGTTTACATATTGAGCACAGCTACTCTTTCCATTTGAATATCTTTTAAACTTTACTGCAAATTCAGATCCTTTTCTTTCCTCACTGATTACTTTAATAGATGCATTCATTGCTTCCACAAACTTTTTAACTACTGCAAGTCCAAGCCCTGTTCCCTCTGCTCTTCTAGACAATGAGCTATTTACTTGAGAATACCTATCAAATATTATGCTTATTTTATCCGCTGGGATTCCAACACCTTCATCCTTAACTTTTAAAACAAAAAATTCTTCTTCCACTTCAAGATTTACATATATATGTTTATTTTCAGCAGTATATTTTATAGCATTAGATAAAAGATTTAAAAGAATTCTCTCAAATTTTTCTTTATCTATCAGTACACTACATTCTTCTTCATTTGTATCAAATATTATATTTATTCCTTTTCTTTGAGCATAGTATAAACATGAATTTACTACATTTTCACTATGCATAACTACATCAAAATTCACATTGTTCAAAGTTAAAAGTCCTGCATCGGCCTTTGAAATATCCATCATATTATTAGTGAGCTTCAAAAGTCTGCTAGAATTTTCTCTTATCCTAGTTAATGTTTTATCTATATTAGGAGTAACTTCTCCATTGTATACATCATAAGCAAGTTGTAATGAGCCATATATCATAGTTAAAGGAGTTCTAAGTTCATGAGAAATTATATTGAAAAATTCATCCTTTAATTTATTTACCTTTTCTAACTGAATATTATGATTTATTTCTTCTGTTACATCCAGCACGTGTATATATATGGTTGTATTTCCATTCTTACCTTTATAAGGAGAAACTTTTGCCTTATAGTATTTCTCTCTTCCCTGATAATCTTTAACACATAACGGCGGAAATATCTGCGCCTCTCCACTCTCTGCTATTTTACTTAAACTTCCTATAACCGTACTTTCTTTAAATACATTATATATGCTTTTATTAATCATCATAGATGCATTAATTTCTCTTTTTGCAATTAAGCTTACAAGTTCCTCATATTTTTTATTTAAGAGCTTGTACTTACATTCAGGATAATCCAGTACTGCAATAGGCACATCTAATGTACTTACTACATTTTCTACAAATAGTGCCTGCTCTTCTGCTATTATTTGATTAATCCTTTTTTCTGTTACATCAGTTAAAGTTACAACGGTATGTAAAAGTTCCCTATTGGTTTTGAGTATTGGGCTTGTATTTAATTCTATATATTTTATATTTTGGGTAGACTTTTCAGTAAGTTTTAACATCAAATCCTTTATAGGAAGTCTATTTTTATAAAACTCATTATAAAACCACTCTATAGTTCTACCCTTGTTTTCTTCTATAGATATATCATATTTTCTTATTATATTTTTAAAATCCATAAGTTCTATATGCCTAAGCCCTGTTATTTCATATACAGAACTGCTACATAAAGTAATTCTATCTTCTCTATCTATAACCACTATACCTTCCGATATATTGTTTATCACATCTCTTAAATGACGAAGATGATCTTTTTCTCTATTTCTCAATGTCTCTATAATATCACACTTGGTTTTGAGTTCAGTTGAAACCTCTAAATACTTATTTTTTTCTTCTTCCTGTCTTAGTTCCTGTAAATATCTTTCAGTTATAATTTCACATATTACAATTGAACCTACAACCTCATCTTTGTCAAATATAGGATATGAAGATATGGATGAGTATTCAGTTTTTCCTTGGTTAAAGTATTTTATTACCTTATTTTCAACTTTTCTTCCTTCTGCAAGAGTTATATATGGTGGAAATTCTACTATTTTTAAGTCATTATCCTGTTCATTTTTAATATTATAATATTTTATAAACTCAAATGCATTTTTAATATAAGTTGAAGTTTCATTTCCAAAAAATTGATAAGCAGCCTTATTTAAATAATTTATTTCTCCAGATTTATCTGTTATATATACTACATAAGGAATAGATTCTAAAATAGTTGTTGTTAACTCACACTTATTTAAAACTTTTTGTTTCGTATTAAATACAGGCTTTTTTATTTGATATAAAAATAATTGTACCATATCTTTATAAGTACTTACTGTTATATTAAAAAAGCTTCCTGGAAACACTTCAAATTCTGGTATGTATCTCTCTTCTCCATCATCTGCACATGCATTTATTATTTTTAATATTGCTAGTGGCATATCTATTATATTAAGTTCACCTTCTGAAATATCTTCACGTTGTTTTATTATGCTCTCTATAACACTATTTTTATATTTTACGTCTAGGGTTTCCCTATCTAGTATTACAACTCCAAAAGGGAGTCCATCAAACCTGCTTTCCATATACTATCCCCCAATTTAGTTAGATAAATTACTACTTTATTATTCTATTAAAATTCTCAATTTCCTTCTAGCTTTTTGTATTTTTTAGTAAACCGGTTAAATTTTCTAAAATATCTTATCTAATTTACCTTTTAATCTGATTTATTTACCATTGATTCTATAATCAACTATTCTTAATTGCGGAGTTATATATCCATTATAGTCATTTAAGTTTGGATAAAATATAAAATCCATCTTTAAATTTTTAGGATTATTTATAATATCTAAATAATCATCACCAAAGTATTGTTTTAAATACTCTTTAAATTCATCTCCCTTTCCGAAACACAACGCATCAATTTTATTATAACTTCCATCAATTTTCAAGGAGAACTTTAAAGTATTTTTATCTTTTCCTATAAAATTTATCTTATATATGCCTACATTTCTTTCTGCAAACACTGGAGAAGCATTTCCTTTTCCAAAGGGCTCTAAAACATTAAGTTCTTTTATTAACGAAACACATACTTCACTGAGCTTCATTTTTCTATCTATAGATATTTTAGGAATTAAATCCTCTTTTGTAAGAGCACAGTTTTCATTTAATCTTCTTCTTAAAAGTTCTATATTTTCTTCTTTTAATGACAACCCTGCCGCCATCGGGTGTCCTCCGAATTTATCTAAAAGGTCCTTACATTTTAAAAGTTCCTCAAACATATTATAGTTTTCTATAGATCTTCCTGATCCCTTTGGCATTTCCTTACCTTTAGTAAGTATTATAGTAGGTAAATTATACTTTTCTCTTATTCTTCCTGCTGCAATTCCTGCTATGCTCTCATGTACATTTTCCTTATATATCACTAGTACCTTATCATTTTTTAGTGATGAGTTTTCCACAATACTTTCTATTTCCTCAACACTTTTAATAGTCATTTCTTGCCTTTCCATATTAAGTTTATGAAGCTTTATTGCTAAATCCTTTGCTAATTCTTCATCTTCTGCTAAAAGGAGTTCCACTGAAAGCTTTGCTGTTTCAAGCCTACCTGTAGCATTTATACATGGTCCTATTATAAAACCTATATGATAAGAATTAATATCCTCCTTATTTATTGTGGTTTCTTTTATTATTGCATTTAGTCCTATATTTTTTGTATTTCTTATAAGTTTTAATCCATTCTTAGCAATAATTCTGTTTTCATCTACTAAATCCACCACGTCACATATGGTTCCTATTGCTGCATACTCTAAAAATTCCAAAGTTTCATTTTCTGGAATGTTAAATACTGAATAAAGCGCCTGTACAAACTTAAATGCTATTCCTGCTCCACATAACAATTCAAAAGGATACGTACAATCCAATCTCTTAGGATTTATCACCGCATCAGCACTTGGAAGTATGTATTTTCTTTCCTCATTTTCTTCCTTAAAAGTTAATTCATGATGATCTGTTACAACCACCTTCATTCCAAGCTCCTTTGCATAAGCTATTTGATCTATGGCAGATATTCCATTATCACAACTTAAAATTACCTCTACGCCTTCTTCCTTTAGAAGCTTTATTCTCTCTAAATTCATTCCATATCCTTCAGCTTCTCTATCTGGTATGTGATATATAAAATTTCCTCCTAGTCTTTTTAGCGCTTTATATAGTATTACGGTACTTGTAACTCCGTCAGCATCATAATCTCCATATATTGCTATTTTTCTTCCCATATCTATTGCTTCTTTTATTATATCTACACCTTTATCCATATCTATCATAAAAAACGGATTATATAAATCTTTTAAAGATGCATCTACAAATTTCTTTATATCCATTGAAGTTTTTATTCCTCTATTTATTAGCACATTTACTATGGTTTCATTTATTCCTATTTCTTGTGCTAAAGATTTTACATTAAAACCAGTGCACTTAAGCATCCATTTACTTTTCAAAAAATCACCCCATTAAGATTATATAATAAAATTTCCTTAAAACAAAAGAATAATCTCCAATCATTAATCCCTATTAGGTAATTCAATCACCACTAGAGACTATAAATTGGAGATTAGAGATTAATGATTATTTGTTAAAGCTTCCATATACTTATCACTTTTATATATGTTCATACATTCTTTTAAAGTATCCATTCGCCCTGATATCAAATTTTTTTTAAAATATTTAAGTACTTCTATATCAATAAATTCTGTATCCTTTAGTAAATTATATATGCTATTATTATCGAGTTCACTTTCAATATCCTTGATATCTCTTTTTAAGCTTTTTAATCTATCTAAATTTATTCTTTTAAATAATTGTTTATATAAAATTCCTGAAACAAGTATAACAGCTCCCATATACATAAGCATAGTGGAAAAATTATATATATATATTTCTGACAATTCCTTATTAAATATAAATTTTACTATTTGTATATAAACATTGGAATTTCTATGCCCAAAGAAAGCTACTACAAACATAACAGTAGATATTGCTATGGCTGCCTCCATGACATCTTTACCCTGAGACTTAAGATGCTTAATTTTACTTCCCTTTGACTTTTTCTCATGCAATAGCCTTATTAAGTTTTCTAGATGAATTATCATACTTTCCTTATCCATTTATTTTTTACTCTTCCCTCCATATTAATTATTATTTCATATACCTAATATATTAAAAGCTTCCTTTTAATATACGAGAAAAGAGATTATTTATAACGCTAATAAATGTAGTGAATAAAGCCAAATTTTACTCATTTCTTGGTACAATAGCTTTTTTCAGTGATAACTCTAACTTCTTTCATGACTTTTTCCTCTTTCGTTAATAATTAGTACATTTCATTTTTCATTATTATTACTACTAACATTATTATTACTACTAACATCATTATAATAATCCAATACTTTTTTCAACTGTAAATTATTATTATTTTCTACCTCTATTCTTTTTTCTAAATATTCTAAGTGCTTTTTTTTTCTCATTACTTCTTTTAGTATAATATCTAATATATCTTTCATGTCGTTTAAAAGCCTATCCATAGACTCATATACTTTTTTACTATCATGAGCCATTTATTTCTTCTCCCCTTTTATGCTTTTCTAACATTTCTATATCACATTTCCATGCTGCTACGGCTTTAACATATCTTTCATTATTTTTTCTCAGCTCTACAAGATAATTTAAAAGACCTAATATATGGTCAATACCAAGCTCTGGAATGGCCTTGTACAAGAGTATTTGCTTTCTTTCTTCTTTATTTAATTTAGATACATTATATCCCAATTTATATAGTTCACTCTTTTTATTCAAGCTATCAAAATAAGTATTGTCCTTTGTTAAATTATCTTTGTCTTCATTTGCTTTATAAAACTTTCTTTCTATATCTACATCAACCTTAGATTTAAATTCATTTTCCTTTGGAGTTCCTATTTTTATAATCTTTTCCCCTATTCTTTTTTCAATTTCTTTTTTAAATGTACTATTTATATAATGAAGTTTGCATTTTGTACAATATAAAACAGGACACTCTATAAATGCTGAAATGCTTTGTTCATATTTATTTTTAAACAATCCAAGCCATACTATATCTAAATAAAGATCTTCCTCACATTTTTTACACTTTTTATGATTTTTTTCGATATAATCAATACTCCATAGCTTTGTGTAATTATTTATATTTTCAGTCTTTGCATCTATTATTGAATTTTTCTTTAAAGGATGTATTTTAACTTTAGATAAATTCTTTTTTAATGATTTTTGTTCTTTTAATATTTTTATAAGTTCTGTTTTTTTTCCCTCTATTTCATAATCCATGCGAATTAATTTATTTTTTAAAGCTTTTATATATTTTTCTAAATACTGCTTAAGCTCATAAATTCCATAATCACCTTTATTCTTAACTTTATCTTCTCTGTCGTCCATCTCCTTCCCCTCTTTTAACTTTCTATACTACTAAAGTATTTAAAAATTGTAAATTTAAGTACAGTTTTTAAGAAAATCGCACGCATTTTTCTAAATTGTGGTATTATAATAAGAAATATATTTGTTATTATTAAGAAAACATCTCAATTAATTGAGATGTGCTGATTTATAACGAAATTATAAATTTCTATAAATCATGCATGAAAGGAGTCTATAAATGGAAAACAATGAAATACTTAAGAAATATGCTGCCTTAGCTGTAAAAGTTGGAGTAAACATTCAAAAAGGCCAAACATTAATCTTAAATTCTCCTATTGAATGTGCACATTTTGCAAGAATGATTAGTGAAACAGCTTTTGAAGAAGGAGCCAAAGACGTAGTTATCAATTGGAATGATGAGATTTCCTCTAAAATAAGATATATGAAAGCTCCTGAAGAGATTTTTGATGTTGTGCCTGAATGGCAAAAGGAATTTTATACCTCATATGCAAGAGAGGGTGCTGCCTTTTTAAGTATATCTGCATCTGATCCTGAAGTTATGAAAGATGTAAACCCTGAAAGAATAGCAAGATTCCAAAAATCTAGACGCAGCGCATTAAAAGAATATAGCGATAGGCTTATGAGTAATAAAAATACTTGGTCTATAGTATCTGTTCCTACCGAAGCTTGGTCAAAAAAGGTTTTCCCAGGCGTTTCAACTGAAGAAGCCATAGAAAAAATGTGGAATTCCATATTTAAAATTGTAAAGGTTGATAAAGAAGATCCTGTAGCTGCTTGGGAAGAACATAAAAACACCTTAGAAAAAAATATGAAAATATTAAATGATTATAATTTTAAATACTTATATTACAAAAATTCTATAGGAACAGACCTAAAAATAGAACTTCCAAAAGGTCATTTATGGCTTGGTGGAGCTGATAAAACTCAAGATGGTATAGAATTTATAGCAAATATGCCTACAGAAGAAGTATTTACTCTTCCATTAAAAACAGGAGTAAATGGTATTGTTGTAAGCTCAAAGCCATTAAATTGTAATGGGAATTTAGTTGAAAACTTTTCTCTTACTTTTAAGGATGGAAAAATAGTAGATTTTAAAGCTGAAAAAGGATATGATTCTTTAAAACATCTTATAGAAACAGATGAAGGTTCTCATTATTTAGGTGAAGTTGCGTTAGTTCCACATGATTCACCTATTTCAAATTCTAATATAGTATTTTTCAATACATTATATGATGAAAATGCCTCTTGCCACTTAGCTATAGGAAAGGCTTACCCTGTATGCATAAAAAATAGTGACCATATGAGTGAAGAAGAATTAGAAAAGGCTGGAGTTAATATTTCTTTAGTACATGATGATTTCATGATAGGAACAGCTGATTTAGAAATTACAGGCGTAACTTATGATGACAGAGAAATACCTGTATTTAGAAATGGGAATTGGGCATTTTAAAGGCGGTGTTTAAATGAAAAAATTTTTAAGTATATGTATTATTTCAGCAGTGTGCATACTTATGCTTTCAGGCTGCAGTACAAAATCAGGAAGCACTGATACCATGGAGGAAAAACCTAAAGAATCAATGGCGGTTGCTAAAAATACTACTCCTGAAGAAGCAATTAAAAATTACTATATGTATCAACTAAATACGAACTCAGAAGAGTTCAAATCATCCATATATCCTTCTGATACTACAAATATTAAATTGTTAAATGCAAAATTTAAGGCTTACGATATAAAAAAAATATCTTTAAACATCATACATGAAATTGATAAAAAAGATAATCTTGCCGTAGCTCTTTGTTCTTTTAAAACTTCTATGAGTAATATTAAAGAAGAAAAGCTAGATTTTGAATTTTTAAATTTGATAAATAGAGATGGATTTTGGTATATTATTACTGACTTAAATTCCTTAAGTTCCACAGAACAAAATACCTTGCAAGATATGACAACAAAGTTAAGTGATAAATCCCTTCAAAGAGAAGATGTTCAAAAGATAGCTGAAGCTCAATTAAAATTTGATGATAAATATAGTGATTTTCTTCAAAGCTCTGGAAAAAAGCTAGAAGATTATATGAAAAAAGAAGGAATAGTACACTAAAAGGAAATTGCAATGCAATTTCCTTTTATTAATCCTTTTTATTTTTTATAATTACTAAAATTACAATTGAAGCAAGTATTCCTAAAAGACTTACAAGTTGAGCAATTCTTATAGGTCCAAACATTAAACTATCTGTTCTAAGTCCCTCAATAAAAAATCTTCCTAAAGAATACATGCCTATGTATGTAGCTAAAACTACTCCATCCTTACTTTTTCTTTTAAGTAAATATATTAAAATAAAGAATAACATTAAATCCCATAGTGATTCATATAAAAATGTAGGATGATAATAACTTCCTTCTATAAACATTCCCTTTTGAATAAACTGAGGAAATTTGCTTATAAACTCATAAGTTACTTTTCCCCCGTGAGCTTCCCCATTAAAGAAGTTTCCCCATCTTCCTAAGGCTTGAGCAAGTATTAACCATGGTACTGCTGCATCTGCATATTTTATAAAGCTTAGATTTTTCTTTTTAGTATAAATCAATGCAGCTAAAAATCCACCTATTACTCCTCCATGTATTGCAAGCCCTCCTTCTCGTATGTTAATAACTTCAAAAAAAGTATTATAATCTTGTAAATTAAACAATACATAATAGAGTCTCGCTCCAATAATAGCAAAAGGAAGTGCTATAAATATTATATCTTGCATCTTTTCGTAATCTATACCTTTTAACTTACAGGTATACTGTGAAAATATAACTCCAATAAGTATACCTGTAGCAATGAATATCCCATACCACATTACATCCAATCCAAAAATATTAACCGCTATTGGATTCATTTTTATCTCCCCCTTTCGTTGTCTTTTTCTTATATAGATTATTTATTATACCATATATTAATGTATAAATAATAAATTCTTTCTTTGAAGTTCCATAAACATCTTAAATTTTTCAACATCCATCTTATCGTAAGCTTTTATAAAATCTATGACCTTTTCTTTTGCTTTATCATAAGCAATAAATGTATCTCTTGCTTCTTTTTCATTATAATATACCTTCCAATAGCCACATAATAAGCAATCTTTTTTTTCTCCACAAATAAACACCTGAACATCTTTTAATGGAATTCCTAAAAATATTCCCATTTCATGAGGGCAACACACCTTAAATCTGTCCTTTAGATGATTTAAACACTTAGTTAAATCTAAGCAGTTATTATATCCAAAGCTTCTTAAAAACTGCATATTTTCATTATTAAAAATAATCTTTTCAAGTTTTTGCTTTTCATAAAAAAGTACCGTACACTTCTTATCATCTTCTGCTAATTCAAAGGCTTCTATATCCATAAGTTTAATATATTTATTTCCATAATTTTTCCAAAGCTTATATAAGTCTCTGTCATCTTTGCTAAAAGTCAACATTGTGGAAGGTTTATTTTCTAATATACTTGGAGCAATATGATAACTTATGGTAACGTATAGTAAATCCTCTTTATTAAAGGTTTTAATATATTCCACTTCATCTCTTTTACACATAATGTCTACTCCTTTATAATTGATAATGATTTTCATTATTAATTATTATCATATATTTTTATATTCTCCTTGTCAATATTATTTTCCCACAGTGTAACGCTTTTAACCCTTAAAGCATAAAATAAAATGAAGCTTCTACAAGATAATTTAAAGTAATTTAAGTAAATAATGTAACGTATATACTACTATGATATTCATTTAACTCTGATATTGTTAAATGAATTAAGATGTACTTGTTTATAAACTTATCTAATTTCTAAAAAAACTTCGTAAAATTTACGAAGTTTTATTTAAGATTATTTATTCAATTTTTTGCACATTAATTGCTGCTGGTCCCTTTTCCTTTTCTACCACATCAAACATTACTTCTTCACCTTCGTGTAAGTCCTTGTCATGGCCTTTTTCTTTTATTTGCATATGATGTACAAATACGTCTCTTCCATCATTTCCTGATATAAATCCATATCCTTTATCATTATTAAACCATTTAACCACACCAGTAAACACGCTAAATCACTCACCTTTCTAGATTAACAATTGTAAGCTTTCATTTTCAATAATTTATTACTTTATATATCATTCTTATATTTTGTTAATAAACTTTGTTTTATTATTATTCCTTAAAGTACATTCTAGTATGTATACTTAAAATTAACATAACTGATATTTCCTTAAATCAAAACCTAAGTTTATTATAAAAACAAACTTTAATTTTTTTAATTATGTTATATAAAATTTACTTGTCTATTTTTATGTGTTTTTTGGTATCATAATAGTATAACCAATATAAAGGAGGTTGAAATTAAGATGGGTTTATTTTCTTTATTTAAAGGACACAAAGAACCGCCTAGGTTTAACGTTGTAGTTAAACCAGAAGTGTTAACAGATTTAAAAGAAGCCTTAAATGTTTCAAATAAAAGTGCAGTAAGAGTTAATATGGCTGGCTTTGGCTGAGGAGGCCCTAATCTAGATGTTGTTCTGGATGAACAACAACAAAATGATATACTTATAGAAAAAGATGGTGTCAAGTTTGTCATAGAAGAAAAACTTGCTCGTATTGTTGGCCCTACTGAAATAGTAAAACTAGGAAGCAGCTTTGTGATTAAAAAATCTAGCAGCTGTTGCTAATTAGCCATAAACATAAGGTGCTAGGAATTAGGAATACAGAAATTTTGCTTATCAAAACTTCTTACACTCCTAGTACATAGCACCTTATTTCTAAGTCATTTTATAAGTTTTCATTTAAAAAGTTTTTTAAAATTTCCTCAGTTTGAGGATTTACATATTCATTAATTTTTTTCCCATCCTTAAAAATTATAACTGTTGGAATAGTATTAACCTTATATTCTTTAGGAGCTTCTGGACTTGAATCCACGTCCATCTCTATAAATTTAACCCTGCCTTCATATTCTGTAGATACTTGATCAAATACTGGTGCAAATTTTCTACAGTATGGGCACCAATCTGCATAAAATTTAACTATTGTTGGTATGTTAGAATTTAAAACTTCTTGCTTAAAACCATCATCCTTTACCTTAATTATCACAATATTCCCCTCCATAGGTATATTAAATTTTTTTAAATTAATCCTTATAAGTCTTCTATATATCTTTATTATATTTTATCCTATAGACAATATATAAATCCATAAAATCAGCAAATGTCTATTATTTATTAATAGCTTCTATTAAACTAATTAAATTAAAAAAGAAAGCCTGCATTTTGCAAACCTTCTCTTCTATATGTGATTTATTATATATCAATCCATTAAAATACTCATTTATTGTTAATCACATTTATCTATAAATATTATAGGTGTTTTTCTATAGCTGCTTTGATAGCATCCTTAGGCCTAAATCCAACTAAAGTGTCTACTGCCTTATCACCTTTAAATATCATAACAGTTGGAATACTTGCTATTCTAAATTGACTAGCTATTACGGGATTTTCATCTACATTTACTTTAACAAATTTAGCTTTTCCAGCTAATTCTTCTGAAACTTCATCTATTACAGGTGCAAGCATCTTACATGGGCCACACCATACTGCCCAAAAATCAACTATAGTTGGAATATCTGACTTTAAAACTTCTTGCTCAAAACTATTATCTCTTACTTCTGTTACCATTTTCCATACCTCCATCATACCCCTAAGGGGTATTGTTTATATTATTATTTTATTCTAAATTTATATTTTAGTCAACTGTTTTTATTAATTTTTTCCTGATTATTTTTAACTTTTTAGTCAACAATAAATTACTTATTATTTAAATTTCTATCTACATTTTAAATAATTTTAAATAATTTTAAATACTCACCATAACCTTTTTCTTCAAGCTTATCTACTGGTATAAATTTTAAAGCTGCACTATTTATGCAATATCTTAGTCCACCTTTATCTTCAGGACCATTCGTAAATACGTGTCCCAAATGAGATTCCCCATGTTTACTTCTAACTTCAATTCTATGCATACCAAAGCTAAAATCAGCTTTTTCCTTTACATTTTTCTTTTCTACAGGCTTAGTGAAACTAGGCCAACCGCAACCTGAATCAAACTTATCCTTAGATGTAAAAAGTGGTTCTCGTGAGACTATATCTACATATATCCCATCTTCATTATGGTTCCAAAATTCATTTTCAAAGGGTGCTTCTGTAGCATTCTTTTGAGTAACATCATATTGAAGTTTATTTAATTTTTCTAATTCCTTTTCTTTATTAAAATTTGAATAATCCTTATCCATTTTTATCCTCTCGTATTCGAATACATAATATTAAGTGACAATATTAACTTTAAATTATCACCTAAATATATGATACCACAAAAATATATTTTTATTATTTTATTGAAATAAAATTAACATTTTTGCGGTGATGGCATACTATGATTTATAAATATATTGATTTTATTAGCGAAAAATGGGAAAATAGAAAAAAATGCTTAATTATCTCCAGCATATAAAGCTAATTAAACAACTAAGAGGAGGCCTTAAGAATGGATTTTAATAACTTATATATACAAATTATTGCAAGACTTTTTCTTGCTATAATAATTGGAGGACTTATAGGGTATGAGAGAGAATATAAACAACGGCCGGCAGGATTTAGAACTCATATTTTAGTTTGTATTGGTGCCGCTACAATTTCAATAATACAGGAAGTAGCTGTTCATGATATAACAAAGCAAATCGCTGCAAATCCTGCTCTTGTGTCATCTCTTAAGGTAGATATAGGTAGAATGGGTGCACAAGTTATAACTGGTGTGGGTTTTTTAGGAGCTGGTACTATAATCCATGAAAAGGGTTCTGTAAGAGGTCTTACCACTGCTGCAAGCATATGGACAGTAGCATGTATTGGATTAGCTATAGGCCTTGGATATTATTTCTTAAGCATAGCTGCCACAGTAGGAGTATTCTTGGTATTGGTTAGTCTTAAAAGATTTGAAGTAAGATTTTTAGATAAAAACAAAATTATAAAAATAGAACTGCAATATTTAAATAATAGATTTGTCCAAAAGGCCGAAAGACTTTTTAATGCTAGAAGTATAGAAGTTACTAGTGTATCATTTACTACTGATGAAGAATTAAATTATCACAAAGCATTTTATACTCTTTCCACTCCTTTAGCCATTTATCCCTCTTCACTGATACAAGATTTATGTACTATAGAGGAAATTATATCTGTAAAGGAATATGAAGAAGAGTAATTGTATAAAGCACTAATATTTAATATCAATATTAGTGCTTTACTTTTAAAATAAATGCTTTTCTATTTGTTTAAAATGTTTATCTTCTAAATGTTTTAAAGTTATGTTTCCCCCAAAACCTTGAGAGTAATACTGTATGTTATAAGTACATAAATTTTTAATCCTTTGAAAGTAATTTGTTTTTTTTGATAATGCTTGTATCTTCTTCATTTCTACTAATACTGTTTGCTTTGTAAATGTTCCAAAGGATGTAATAATTATTTTTTCATTGTAACCTAAAGCAGTATTTTTATATTTTAAGTATTTTAATATAAATACCACAGGAATAAGTATGATAAATACATATTTAAATTTATTTTTAAAAATACTAATTGCACAAATGATTATAGTAATAACCATAGGTATAAAGAAAAATCTAACCTTGCCATGCTTATTTACTTTATTCATCTCTTTATTAAATATAATCTGCGGATTGATTTCATTTAAAATATGACTAATATTCTCCTTGTTACAAATAGGAACTAATATTGCCTCTTCTCCTTTTTCATCACCGTATCCAATTACGCTTATATGTACTTTATATAACCCTAGCAATTGCCTAAAAATGTTTTGTTTTAATATAACTGCATTTATCTTATTAATTGGGAAAGAATACTTTTTAATATTTAAAAGTCCATATTCAACTTTTAAGAGCTTATCTTCCTTTACAACTTTGAAATTAGAAAATTTTAATCTATATATTATCAGTAAAATTAATTTTATAATTACAAAAAATGATACTATTAAAGTAGCTATTATTATAATAATTTTTGTATTAAATTTAAAATTAAAACTTATATTATTCTTATTTATGATCTTATCTAAGTCTATATTAAATATTTTTAAAACATCATCTGCAAATGCTAAAAAAGAAAGTACTGACCCAATTACTATGGCGAAACTATTTTGAGTCATGGAATACAATATTATATCCTTTTTACTCATATTAATAATTACATTATCATATTTCTTTTCTACCATTATATCTTCTAGCAATTTCTCTTTTCTTTCAATCATTAAATCATTTCTTAATACTTCTGCACTATCCTTCTTAATCACAATTATTATTTCACTGTCTTTACTGTTATTAGCCCCGCTATCTATTTTCAATGTAACCACATCTACTATCTTTTGTAATACATTTTGAGAAAAATCAATAGTAGTTATTTTTTCTATTGGTATTGCAATATTATTCTTACTAATTATACCTTTATTGTAATGCAATTTTTCATTCTTTATATAAAAATAAGTATTATACCATTTTGTAAAGCTCAAAAGCATTATCAAAAAAATCACACCTGTAAATATAAGTAATTTACTAATAGACATATCTTTTGATAAAAATATTATTATAGGTAATAAGAAATCTTTTATTGATTTAAATATATAGTCTAATATTACTATTTTATGATTTTTTAGCTTCCTATCCATTATTTTCTCCCAGCTCTGTTTTTAAGTTTCCAGAAACTTTTAATCTTAAAAATTCACTTAATTCCTCTGCTTTGCTTTTTTCTAAATTAGGTATATCAAAACTTCCTCCTGCAGTATTTATTGTAATATTGGCAAGATTTAACCTTCTGTTTATAGGTCCTTGAGTCACATTTATATGCTGAATTCTCTCAATAGGTACTACAGTATGTTTTATAAAATATATTCCCTCTATAAATTCAAATTTTTCGTTATCAATTAAGTACTTCCATTGCTTGTACTCTATTTCAGGATACAAAAAAGTATTCAATAATTGAAGTAAAATTATTATTCCAATTATTAAATTTATAGTCCAATGATATTTTATATTTTTAAATATAAGATATTTAGAAACAACTAAAATTGATACAATTATTACTAAAAATATAAATCTTCCCAAAAACCAAGATTTCTTAGCCTTAATATTAAGTTTTTCATAATTCTCCATAACATTACCTTCCTTGTTTAGCTTACTAATTTTGGTGCAACCATAATTTCCATTTTACATGAAAACATATAAATATACAAGGTTTTACAATAATGTAAAACGGAGTCCATATAACCGGACTCCGTTTTATATTATTGTACTTTTCTTTCTAATTCTTCTAGTAAGTCTATATACTTTTGCTGTGTTTCACTTTCTTCTGCAGTTTTTTCTACATTTATGCATTCTTCTTCAACTGCCTTTTGTTCTTCAGGTGATAATGCTCTTTCTGCATATTTATATATAACTGTATCTTCCTTTTCGATATGTCTTTTTAAAAGTTCTGCATAAGCTATAGCGTTTGCTATTACATCAAGTCTTGCTTCATCATTACCTTTTTTTAATTCTTCAAGAGCTTCTTCTAATAGTTTTATGTGCATTCTTCCTAAATCATGTTCCATAAGCATTCCCATTATAGGACCACTTTGAGTTGCACCACCCATTTTTGCACTTAATCTATTAAATAGAGAATTTTCTTCTTTCATATGGTGATGTTTGTCTGCATAATTTCTTACAAAATCTATTATGCTATAAAAATCATTAATATCAACCTCTTCGTTTTTTAGCACTTTATAAGAATACTTTCTTACAACTTGAAGCATTCTTATTATATTCTTATGTTCGCTCATCATAAGCTCAATAGCATTCATGTTTATACCTCCTTAAAATTACTTTCTATATATTTTGTGCACTCTGCGTTCATTTTCATTTTTTACTTCATATGCATATTCATCTGTAAGAGCTTCTACAAAAGCACGAGTCCATTCTTCTCTTAAAGCATAAAAGTTATCAACATTACCTTCTACTTGGTTCCAATATGGTGTATGCAGACAGGTTGTTGCAAACCAACTAAATACATCTCTAGTATTTTCTAAAACCTCATTTACACGATCACAAGGCATTCCTTCTAATATATAGTTATTTATAGCATTAAATATTTCATCTGGCGTTTCAAGAGCATATTCTCCCCTATGTTTTGCCCCTGCTTCTGTGCCTTGGGATTTATATATATTTTTTAAATCTTCCTTGTAATTTTCTCCATTAACTGAATCTATAACCTTAGTTATTATAAATGCCTGTCTTAGTTCTGCCCTATTTATTTTATCTTGAAGCCAACCATGAATATTTGATGTATCTATTACATCTTCAAGAGCTACTTTTCCCACAGGACCACCAAACTTTTCTATAGCTTCTTTTTCCCACTCTGCGATAGATAAATCTGATTTAGCTCTGCCCCAATTTATTATTTCCTGCTCTAAAGATTCAAACCACGCTATTTTATCAAATAACCAATAATGTATTTTCCCTAAAAATTTACTCATATTTATATTCCTCCTTGAATTCATTTCTATAAATTTATTTTCTCTAGTAGTATTTTCTTAATTCTTATTTTATATGTTATTAATTTAAAACTCGGTATCCTACGTTACCACTTTGTAAAAAAGTATACCTTTTTAGTGAAATTTATACTTTATTATTAACCAAGACTTACAAAAATAAATAATTGTCATTTATGAAAAAAGAAGCTTGCCTTTGCAAACTTCTTTTAGATTTTCCTATTTAATTAATAGAAACCTTATTTTATTCTATTCTTAGAACATCTTTTGTAAAGCTATTTAACACCTCACAGTTATCTTCTGTTACCAATACTAAATCTTCAATTCGTACTCCTACTTCTCCTGGAAGATATATTCCTGGTTCAATGGAAAATATCATGCCTGGCTCTACTATATCTGTATTTATCGACGACACGTCTCCTAAATCATGTACATCTATACCTATAGAGTGACCTGTTCTATGCGTAAAATATTTACCATACCCCTTTGACTCTATATAGTCTCTTGCTGCTTTATCTATATCACAAAATCTAACTCCAGGTTTTACTGTATTTATAGCTCTTTTATTAGCTTCTAATACTATATTATATATTTCCTCTGATTTTTCAGGTAAGTTTTTATAGAATACAGTTCTTGTCATATCTGAGCAGTATGATTTATATTTACATCCTATATCTATGATGACACAGTCTCCTTCTTTTACTTTTGAGTTATCACCTTCATGATGAGGATCTGCTGCATTAGCTCCATAAGCTATAATTGTTTCGAAAGAAAATCCTTCTGCGCCTAATTCCTCATATATTTTTAAAAGTCTTTGACCCATTTCTTTTTCTGTTAATCCTTCAGGTATTATATTTATAAGCCTTTCTATAGCTTCATCATTTATCTTTGAAGCCCTTCTCATAAATTCCCTTTCTTCTTCATCCTTTTTCATTCTTATTTTATCTATAATATCTGATCCATTTACATAACTTTTAGCTGCATTAAGCTGGATCAACTTTAATAAAAATTTAGATGGCCAGTTTTTATCTATACCAATTACATGATCTTTATGTATATATTTAGCTAAAAGCTCTACACTATCATCCGTATCTTTAAACCAAACCTTTTCCACCCCTAAATCCTCATATACTGGAAAAAGTTCATTTATAAATAGCTTATGATTTCCATCTAAGTTTATATAAAGCACAAGCATTCTCTCTCCTGGATGAATCCATTTTCCTGTTAAGTAAAATATAGAAGATGGGTCTGTTACAATAAGTTGTGGTATATTTTTTTCTTTCATATCATTTAGCACTTTTTCTAGTCTATTTTGCTTCATATTTAATTCCCCCTCTTTTAATTCATAGTTTTAGTTTGCCACATAATACTATTTTGATTACGCCAACATTTCATTAATATGTCTCTAATTTTTATTATATCCCATTAATCAATAGTTAAATACCCTTTAAAATCTTCGCCTCAAATAAAAAATTAAGAAATTATTAATATTTATGTTTTCTTTTATTTAAGAATTAAGTATTATAGTATTCATTAGAAAGAAAATTTTAAGGAGTTGTTAAAATGCAAAATAATAAATCTTTAGCAATGCTATTTTCATTAATGCCAGGAGCAGGTCACATGTATATAGGCCTTCAACGAAAAGGAATTCAAATTATGGCATCATTTTTCTTAATAATCGGATTAAGCGATCGGCTTCGAATTTCCTTTACCCTGTTTTTACTTCCAATAATTTGGTTCTTTAGTATTTTTGATGTTCGAAAGCAATTAATGTCCGATAAGCCTATTGTAGAAGATGAAGGAATTAATTTTGTATGGAAAGGTAATGAAGTAAGGTTACTAGGTTATGGATTTATAATAATTGGAACTTTATCTATAATAAATAGAGTAGTATTGCCTGCATTAAACATATATCTAGACATGGAGATTGAAAATTATATAAGAACATCTCTAGCTTCTGTTTTATGTATAGGGATTGGAATAAAACTTCTAACAGGTAAGAAAACTAAAAAAAATGGAGGAGATAAATCATGCGCCAATGGACAACAGGATCTTTTACCTTAGGAATATCTTGTATATTTCTTGGAATAGTTCTCTTTTTATCTCCTTCTCAAGACATGCTAACTCTTGTAAGCTTTCTTAAGTGGTGGCCAGTACTTTTAATACTTTTAGGCACAGAACTTTTAATTTCAAATTCTATGTGCCTCTTTACTTCAGAACTATTTAAGATAAAAGGTATAAGTATTTTCTTAATACTTATAATACTTTTCATATCTGCAGTAAGCTGTGTACTTGTAAGTTTACCACAGGATACTTGGATAGGTATAAACCACTCACAACATACCTTTTAATGAAAAGTAAGCAGTAACTAGTTATATATGATAATATACTAGTTACTGCTTACTAATTATTAGATACTATTTAGAAAGTAAGTCTACATAAAAATCTTCTGCTTTTACCTTTTCTTTAAGCATTCCCTTTTCATATAACCAATTTATATTTTCTTCCCAAACTTTCTTGTCTTGAGTTGAAAATGGGCTATCTTTTAATTCCATCTTTGGAAGCAGCGTATTCATGCTTTCCTTTTCTACCGCTTCTATAAGAGGGAAATTATCCTTTTGCTGATTCTTTAATAATATATTTAACGCCTCATCTGGATTTTCTTTTGTAAAATCAAATCCTTTTTTACATGCTTTCATAAATTTCTTTAAAGTTTCAGGTTTTTCTTTTAATGTGTTATCACTTGTAACAAAAAGTAATTCATAATAATTAGGTACTCCATATTTAGATGGATCGAAATAATTTATTTCATGTCCTTCGTGCTTCATAACAGGAACTTCATGATTTATAAGTCCCCCAGTTGTTGCATCAACTTTTTTTGTAATCATTGCAGATAAAAGTTCAAATCCTACATCTATTATTTTAACTGTATTAGGATCTCCCCCATCTTTTTCTACCATAGTTTTAACATATTCTGTATTTAAAGGATTTCCTGAAAATCCAATAGTTTTTCCTGATAAATCTTTAGGGGAATTTATGCCCTTTTCTTTTAAAGAAATAACAACATTTAAAGGTGACTGTACTATAGACCCAATAGATTTTACAGGCACTTTTTCATTAGCTCTTGCAATTATAACATCAGGTTGATAATATATTCCAACTGTTGCTTTTCCTGCTGCTGGTAGTGATAGTGGGTCTGTAGAATTGGATGGAAACTTAATATTTACATTTAATCCTTCTTCTTTAAAATACCCCTTTTCTATAGCTGCATATATAAAACTATGTACTGCATTTGGATACCAATCAAGTACTAAATCTACATCTTCTAATTTACCTTCTTCATTTCCCTTAGCTTGTTTACTGCTACACCCTGTCATTACTAAAATCAAAAATACTAATAATAATGATAAATACTTTAATTTTTTCATAATTTACTCCTCCTTTTAGGCATCTAAAAAAATAAAGGTTATTCTCTATAAAAATCACCTATTATTTTATTTTCTAAAATATTAATTAACCAAACTAAAACTATTGCTACAAGAGATAAGATCACTATTGGAGCAAAGACTCCTGCTCCATCTAATTGAGTCATCATTCTTTTGCTAAAGTATCCAAGACCCGATTGAGCCCCAAGCCATTCTCCAATTGCAGCACCTATTACACTTAAAGGCACAGCTATTTTTAGCGCAGAAAAAAAGTATGGAAGTGCATGAGGAATTTTCAACTTAATAAATATGTCCTTTTTACTTGCTCCAAAAGTTAATAAAAGCTCTTCCATTTCCCTTTTGGTGGAGCGTAAACCATCATATGTATTTACAACTATAGGGAAAAAGGTAATAAGTATAGTTACCACAACCTTACTCCAAATACTGTATCCAAACCAAAGTACAAATATTGGTGCTAATGCTGTTATTGGTATAGTTTGAGTCACTACTAAAATAGGATATATTGCTTCTTCTATTTTTTTATTTAAACTCATAACTATTGCTAAAGCTACTCCTAAAACTATTGATATTGAAAGTCCTATGAAGGTAACAAGCAATGTAGCAGGAAGATGTACTAAAAAAAGAGGTTCCCTAAGTTCCCAAATTTTTGCTAAGACCTTAGTAGGAGATGGGAGTATAAACATTGCGTTTATATATCTTGCAATAATTTCCCAGGTAATAAAAAAGAAAATTCCAACAATTACTGATGATTTATGTTTTCTCATAGCTCTACCCTCTGCTTTAATTCATTTATAAGCTCTTCTTTTATCTTAAGTATTTCCCTATTGCTTAAAGCATGTCTATCTCGTGGATAATCAAGAGGAACTATAACTTCCTTTAACTTTGCAATAGGCTTTTCTGACACAACAAATATCCTATTAGATAAAAATAAAGCCTCTTCTACATCATGAGTTATAAATAATATAGTCTTTTTTAAATTAATCCACTGACTTAAAAGCCATTCCTGCATAGAAACTTTGGTTATAGCATCTAATGCGCTAAAGGGCTCATCCAAAAGCATAACCTCTGATCCAGTAAGTAGTGTTCTAATAAAAGAAACTCTTTGTCTCATTCCTCCTGATAAATCCCTTGGGTGCTTATCTTTATACTCATTAAGCCCAAAAACCTTTAAATATTCTTCTGCTTTTTCCTTAGCTTCTTTCAAATTTTTGCCACCTACTTCCAGCGGCAAGGACGCATTTTCTAAAATAGTTCGCCATGGTATTAATAAATCTCGTTGAGGCATGTACCCTATATATCCATGTAAGTCTTCAATATTATTGCCACCTAATAAAATATCTCCACTAGAAGCTTTCTCAAGTTTTGAAATCAATCTGAAAATTGTGCTTTTACCACAGCCACTAGGTCCAATTATACTTACAAAGTCTCCTTTATTTATATTAAAACTTAGATCTTCTATAAGATTTTTTGAATCATTTTCATATTTAAAGTTCACATTAGAAAACTCTAACATATAGATCACATCTCCTTGTTATAAGACATGTCCCAAAACATATACTCATATTTACTTGTATTTATAAATATTTCCTCTAGCTTTTCAAGCTCTCTTTTTGGTAAGTCCTTTGCAAGATCATCTATTAAATCTATAACCCAGTTAGTTAACTTTATATAATCCTCTGAAATATATCCTCTTATCCATTCCCCATAAAATTCGTGGTCTACAGCTCCAGGGATTTTACTTAAATGTTTTCCAATTTCTAAATAACTCCACATACAAGATAATAATGATACACTAAGCTCTGCTAAAGTCCCTCTTTGAGATACAGAAAGCATATAGTTAGTATAGGAAATATTAGCAAGTGAAGCCTTTGTCTGACTAATTTCATCTTGAGTAATTCCAAGCCTTCTCATATAAGATCTATGAATACTCATTTCTTCATTTAATATTCCATTTACCATGCTAGAAAAGCCCTTCATTATCTCTTCTGTATCAGCCTTCACTATACCTAAAGCATAAATTTTTGCATAATCCAGTAGATAAATATAATCTTGAATCATGTAAAATTTAAATTTGTCCACATCTAGAGTACCTTGTCCTATTCCGTATACAAAAGGGTGTTCATAATAAGACTTCCAAATATCTTCCACACTCTCATATAATTTTTGTGAAAACTTCATTTTAACCCCTCCATTAATTATTTTTAGCAGTAATTGTTTTAGTCTTGTAAGACTACTACTTTCTTTTAAGAATATCTTCAAAAATAAAAAGGTACAAATCTCCGAAAGAGATTTGTACCTATATCCTCAAAATATATGTATATGTTAAACCTCTTCCTACGCTGGAATTATCCAGTTCAGGTTAAAAGGGTCTAAGAATTTCGTTCTTACTCTCAGCCAGCAACACCAGCCCCCCCGGGATTTTTATATAAACTTGTTTTATTTGATAATATGTATAATCTTTGAAAACTAATATTACATAAACCATTTTTTACTTTAATCTTACAAAGTCATATTACCATACTCTCTTAAAAATGCCAAGGCTTTTTTAAAAGAGTAGTATATAGACGCACTCATAGATTTCTTAAATCATACAAAAATAAGAGATGACTACCATCATCTCTTATCCTATATAATAATTTTATTATAATCAAAGAAAGTATCCAAAATACCGCTGCCCTAATTTTGACACCTATCTCTGCGATAGGTGGGTGTCCTCACAGATGCTTTATAGACCTTGCCATTTTTATTGGACTTATGAGTCAGTTCACATCTAAATATTGAACTCCCTTTTAAGTAATGTAGGTTCAAAATAAGAGCTTCACAAATATTTCAGAAATAAGGAATTAACCTTACGACACAATTATATCAAATATAAATTAAATTGCAATAGGGAATTTACTCTAGTTTTATTTAATTTCTTAAAACTTTTCTCTATGAATCTTTTCATATTTTGAATCTTCTTCTGTATAAGGTTTTTTCTCCTCATCTTTATATCCTATAGAAATCATGCATTCTACTGAATAATTTTCAGGTATTTCTAAAAGCTCTTTTATATAATTTTCAGCACTTTTACTTTCATCATGCATTCTACCTCTTATTTGTATCCAGCAAGAACCAAGTCCTAAATGTTCTGCTTCCAGCTGAATTATTGTTGCAGCAATTGATGCATCCTCTACCCATATATCTGTTTTAGTACTATCAGCAGCAACTACAATAGCAAGAGGTGATTCTGCTAAAAAACTGCTTCCATGTTGTTTTGATTTAGCAAGTTTTTTAATAGTTTCATTATCTTCTACCACAATAAATTCCCAAGGTGTCATTGTTTTTCCGGATGGCGATAGTAATGCAGCTTTTATTAAACTATCTACCTTCTCTTTTGGAACTTTCATATCCTTGTACTTTCTTATACTTCTTCTTTTCATTAATAAATCAATCATCTTATGCCCCTCCACTCTATTTAAAAAATTTTAAATTATTATTTTCTTGCCTTATTAAGTGCTAATACAATTGGCACTACACCTAAAATGGATAATGTTGCAGTGCTAAATCCGTTTAATACCAAAACCAAAAGTGATTTACTAGCTGCAGCAGTGGAAATATGCAAAGCATCTGCATAAGCATGTAAATGCAGAGCGTAAATCATGCCTACTACTCCCAATGTATTTGTAAAAGAACCTACAGCTGTTGATATAGCAAGCCTAATTTTATTGTTTTTTAAATTAATATATTTATACGCTATGTATGGTGTTATTCCTATCAAAATTCTTGGCAAAACTGCCACTAATGGGTTTATAAATATAAAAGAAACCGGTGATGGTGTATTAATTGCTTGGAATATACTAAATAATCCAAAAAGTAATCCTAGCAATGCTCCAATTACAGGTCCTTCTATAATCGATCCTATTATAACAGGTAAATGCATTATAGTTAGCTTAAATGGTGGTACTGGTATAAATCCAATCCCCGTAGCTCCTAAAACTATGGTAATTGCAAATAGCATTCCTACTACTGCAATTTGCCTTGTTGTGAATTTTCCCTTTGTTGTCATTTTTTGTTCCATGGTGATCCTCCATTCTCATTCCACCTTCCGTGGATATAAGTTGTTTAATTAAATTATAGATTGAGATTTGATAATTTATAGAGTTTAGCTTCATAAGTATGCCAACCATTTATATTTTATATCATAATTACTTCAATTTAAATTTACATAGCTATCGAAAAAAGGCTATTACTTCCAATCAAACTCGATTATCTTCTCCTACCTTGTATTAGCATTTATTTTTTTATTCATTTCTATAATGCTACAGGTACCTACTAATGCTTCTTTGCATAATATGTATTGTAATTATTAAAAAGGTGGAATACATGTGTTTAGAGAAACTTTAACTTCTAAGTCCCTGTTAAATAATATAAACCTTAATGACACTCCTGAAAAATTAATTAAAAATTTTTATGAATTGACTAAGTATGTTGGACTTGATAAAGATTGTGATAAAACTTTTGATAAGATTGCAGCTATTTTAATATGCAATTATAAGGATAAAAGCATTTTACCTGCTGTGGCAAATGCTATTTTTTTACGTCATAGAAAGGGGCTCTTTACTCATAATTTAATTTGGGCATTTTTTGAAGCGCGAGAGCCCTCTAGTTTAAATCTTATTGGTAGTAAACTTCAATCATCAAACTTAAAAGATATTGAACTGGCAGAAGAGCTCTTATCATTTATACCTGGAATAAATGGTTACAGAAATACAACTAATCTTAATAAATATCTACATTTCACCAATTGGCTAGAAGACAATGAATTATTTTTAAAATATACTGGGGAAAGTTTTCAACTTACAACTAATCCCTGTCCTTACACTATAATTTATCCTGCTAAATATATTTGCAAAAGAGTATCAGTGGATACAGGGAAGCCTATAACCTCCTTAACAAAGTATGAATTTAATCTTTTAGATGAATTTAATAAATTAAATAATGATTTTCAAAAACTTCTTTCAAACTTTTCATATGCTGTGTATCGTCAAAACTTGTACTTTTGGAACACTTGGATTCACTCCCCAATTAAATCTCAAATAAGAAGTGCTAGAATGGGAGGAATTTATTATGATTAAAATTTCTGGAAACAAACTTGATACAAAAGATATTATGCAAAAGTACTCATCAAATAGTATAGCAACTAAAATTATTAGCATACTTGACTCAAGCAGCACTGAATACGAATATGAATCATTAAAGGAGCTAGAATTTGAAATAAATCTTAGACTTAACATTATAAAAGCTGCCATAGAACTTTACAGAAGTGGTTTGTCCTTTGAAACCTTTGAAAATGCTAAGGCTAACGAGAAATACTGGGAACTCACCCCAGAAGGAGGCTTTTTATTAAAAGATGGAGTAAAAGCTTCTGATGCAATTAAAGATATTTATGAAAATGGATCTCAATATGCTACTGAATGTGCTACAGCTATGGTAATTTTATATTATAAGGCACTTTTAAACATATATCCTGAAGAACTGTTTAATAAAGTTTTTCCTAAAATTCACTTGATGAATTGGCACTATATTAATAGAGAACTTCGTCATATTGGTTACGTTGAAAAATATCCTGACTATTTACCTGGTGATCGTAGATATTTCAAAAATCCAGATGTGAATCCTGAAACTCCTGAATGGCAAGGTGAAAATGTAATTGACTTAGGTAATGGTACCTATTATGGTCATGGCATAGGTATAGGAGATGCTAATGATATTATAAATGCACTAAATGAAAATAGAAAAGAAGGCTCAACAACCTCTGCTTATTTTATGGATGTGGCCGCTCGCCCTAACTTTAAGCTATTATTTAGAATATATGATAACTTCATCTCTCAAAGTCAAGCTAGAAGATTTAACAGACTCTACTTATAATAGATTATTTTAAAAATATTTATGTCCTCCTTAGAATATATATATTTTATAAAGAAAAATTTCAGTATTAACTATTAGCCAAAAGGAGGGCTTTATATTATAACTATCTTAACCATCTTATTACTGGGCTTATTAATATTAACAACTAATTTTTTAGAAGGACTTACAGGTTTTGGTTCCACGGTGCTTGCTATGCCTTTTGCCATAATGTTAGTTGGAATAAATATAGCAAAACCCGTTCTTACAATTGTAGGTTTACTTCTTTCATTTTATGTTGTCATAATCTCTTATAAAGATATTTTATGGGATCACTATTTTAGAATTGCAGTTTTCGTAGTTTTAGGTCTTCCAGTTGGTATGTGGCTATTTAACAAATTACCTGAAAGCACACTAAAAAAGATACTTGGAGCATTTATGATTGTAGTTTCAATAAGAGGATTATTTATAACTTATAAAGGAAGTAAACATGTTAAGTCTATAAATAGTTCTATATTAAATATATTTTTATTTTTAGGTGGATGCATACATGGTGCCTTTTCCTCTGGAGGGCCCTTTGTCATACTTTATGCTTCAGAAAAACTCCCAAATAAAATTAACTTTAGAGCAACTCTCTCTATGATTTGGCTTACATTAAACAGCATTATAGTATTACAAAGTACTCTAAGTCACAGGATTAATCCCGATGTTTTAAAACTCTCCTTTTACACTTTACCCTTCTTAGCAGTAGGTGCAGTCCTTGGGAACTTGGCTCACCACAAGATTAAAGATGGAGCTTTTACGAAGATAGTTTATGTAGTCTTATTTATTTCAGCATTATTTATGTTCAAGTAAAAGGAAATTACGACATTTTAAATGTTGAACCTATTGTATGAGATTTGCATTGTAGAAGGCTTTGAACAAGCATTAGAAGTTCTTTATTTCTGAATTTAAAGCATCGTTAAGAATTTTCTACTGTCTGAGCGACAGCGAGTTTAGAAAATTTAGGTGATTTAGATTCAGAAATATTAGAACTTCTTTACGCAGTGAACGCTTTCCTAAATGCGAATCTCATACGGTAGGTTAAACATTACTTTAAAATGTCGTACTTTTTCTATAGGCAGTTTTCGTAAATTTTTACTACTTCTTCATAGGATAACTTATATGGATCTACTGTAAATAAGCCTCCCATTGTTTCCATTGCATTTTTAGCAAGCTTTGGAGCTTCTTCTTTTTTAATTCCAAAGTCAGATAACTTTAAATCTTCCATGCCTATGTTTTTAATTAATTTTTTCAATGCTGTTATAAATGCCTGTGCCCTTTCTTCATCAGTATTTCCTTCTACTTTTTCTCCCATGGCATCTGCAAGTGCTATAAATCTATTTGGGCACTTTGATGCCATGTAACTAAAGTATGAAACAGATAGACAAATTAAACCTGCTCCATGAGGCAGTTCTGGGTGATATGCACTTAATGCATGCTCCATTGAATGATGAGAAATACATGAAGATAAAGATTCCACTATTCCTGCTGCAGTATTTGCCCATGCAACTTCGGTGCGCGCTTCTATGTCATTGCCATCCTTTACAGCTATAGGTAAACTCTTAGTTATAAGTTTTACTGCTTCTAATGCATGTGAATCACTTGCTGGCTGATTAACGGATGCAAGATATCCTTCTGCTGCATGAAAGAAAGCGTCCATACCTTGATAAGCAGTAAACTTAGGAGGTACACTTACCATAAGCTCAGGGTCTACTATTGATAAAGTTGGAAAAGTAGATTTACATCCAAAACCTATCTTTTCATTTGTATCAGTTTTTGTAATTACTGTCCATGGGTCAGCTTCTGTTCCAGTACCTGCCGTTGTAGTAATTGCAACAATTGGAAGTGCATTATTTTTTACTTTTTCCCCTTTCCCACTTCCTCCTGATATATAATCCCAGTATTCACCTTCGTTGGTTGCCATAAGTGCTATGCTCTTTGAAGAGTCAATAGTACTTCCTCCACCAAGTCCAATTATAAAGTCACATTTATTTTTCTTTGCAACCTTAGCTCCTTCCTCAACATGCTCAACTATAGGATTAGGCAATATTTTATCAAACACTATGGCTTCAACACCATTTTCTTTTAAGTAATCAATTACTCTATCTAAATAACCATATTTTTTAACAGAAGTTCCTGCACTTATAACAAGTAACGCCTTTTTACCAGGCAAACTTACCTTTGCAAGCTGCTTTAAAGTTCCTGCCCCAAATATAACTTCTGTAGGCATATAATAACTAAATCTTTTTTTCATATTTAACACTCCCTTACAATAATTAACAATTACACTTCTTAGTATAGCTATTTAAATAAAACTATTCAATATATAATTTTTAAACAATTTATCAACTTTTAAAGAAAATCTCCCAGTGAATTGAGTTGTGCTGATTTACAGGGAAATTATAAACTTCTATAAATCGTGCAAGTATGAAATAAGTATAACTTCTTATAATATAGATAATCATAATTATAGTATCTAATCGCTATATACTTTATTTAAGATTTTAATTAAATAAGCTCTAAAGATTGGAGATTAAATATAAATCAAATTCCATAAAAATTATCAAAAGGAGGTCTCAAGGTTTATGGATAGTCAAAATATAGAGCGTGAACAAACAAAAAATATCTATGGCAATATAAGCCCCTTTGAGCTTAAAAATAAATTAGTTAGTCTTGCAAAGGAGCAGGCAGAAAAAAGTACTCGTACTTTACTTGATGCTGGAAGGGGTAATCCAAATTGGACAGCTGCAACTCCTCGTGAAGCTTTCTTTACCTTTGGTTTGTTTGCTGTAGAAGAAACCCGTAGAGTTTGGGATCAAGGTGATTTAGCGGGAATGCCTCAAACGGAAGAACTTTATACTCGTTTTAAATCTTACATATCAAGTCACAAAAATTCACCGGGAATAGAGCTTTTAGACAACATTGTAGATTATGGCATAGAGCACCTTAAATTTAATCCTGATGATTTTTTGTATGAACTTGCGGATGGAATTATTGGGGACAATTATCCTGTACCAGATAGAATGCTTATACATACAGAAAAAATTGTTAATGAATATCTTATTCAAGAGATGTGTTATAATAAGCCTCCTGAAGGGAAATTTAAATTATTTGCTGTGGAAGGTGCCACTGCTGCCATGTGCTATATATTTGATTCCTTAATTGCAAATAAGTTATTATCTAAAGGAGATAAAATTGCTTTAATGGTGCCAATCTTTGCACCTTATCTTGAAATTCCTCATTTGTCTCGCTATGATTTTGATGTAGTTGAAATTAATGCATTAGATACCGCAGAAGATGGAACTCCCACTTGGCAATATCCAAAATCTGAGCTTGAAAAACTAAAGGATACAAATATTAAAGCATTATTTGTGGTTAATCCAAGTAATCCTCCTTCTGTGGCAATAAAACCTGAATCTGTTAAGGAACTAGTTCAAATCGTAAAGGAATATAATCAAAATTTAATGATTATTTCTGATGATGTCTATGGCACTTTTGTGGATGATTTTCGCTCTTTAGTAGCAGATTTGCCTTATAATTGTATTGGTGTCTATTCCTTTTCAAAATACTTTGGTGTTACTGGATGGCGACTTGGAATTGTAGCATTACATGAAGAAAACATTTTTGATAAGTTATTAAAAGATTTACCAGAGGATAAGAAGAAAGAGCTATGTCACCGTTATGAAGCACTTGCAGATGATCCAGAGGATATTTCTTTTATTAATAGAATGGTAGCCGATAGTCGACAAGTAGCCCTAAACCATACAGCTGGATTATCAACACCTCAACAAATACAAATGGCTTTTTTCTGTTTATTTGCTTTAATTGACAAGAATAATAAATATAAACAACTTACAATGGATATTTGTCGTCGTCGTCAAAAGCTGTTATTTGATAGTTTAGGCTTAAACTTAAAAAAAGATCCTTATGATGCTTCTTATTACACAGAATTTAATTTGTTAGATTGGGCATACAATTATTATGGAGATGATTTTGCAACGTATTTAAGAGAAAATAAAAAACCAGTAGATATTTTATTTCATTTAGCTAAAAAATCTTCTATAGTGTTATTAGATAGTTCTGGGTTTCATGGACCAGAATGGTCCGTTAGAATATCTCTTGCCAATCTTCAAGATGAGGATTATGTAAAAATTGGAGAAGTTCTTCATACTGTTCTTGATGATTTTGTAGCAGACTGGAAAAAAGGTTTTTAGGTACGAGTAAAAGGAAAATACGACATTTTAAGATAATGTTGAATCTACCGTATGGGATTTGCATTTAGGAAAGCGGTTCGCTGCGCAAAGAAGCTCTAATATTTCTGACTTTAAACCACCTAAATTTTCTAAACTCGCTGTCGCTCAGACAGTAGAAAATTCTTTACGGTGTTTTAAAGTCAGAAATAAAGAGCTTCTAGTTGCTTGTTCAATGCTTTCTACAATGCAAATCCCATACTATATATTCAACATTAAAAATATCACTGAAACTGCTGAAGGAAGGAATTTCGCTTTGGCGAAAGTTCCTTTTAAATAGGTACTTATCAAAGGGCTGGGAAGCCCGCAGACCGATAGGTCGTAAAATATTAATTACTCAATTTTTATTAACAACATTTTATCATACTGACCTATCTTTAACTTATAAATTAAATTTTTTTGTTCATATCGCTTATTCATTACAAGTTCTTGTAACTTTCCGGGCTACCGCCCTAAAAGATTTTTATGTAGCAAGTGTTAAAATATTTTAGAAATTCAGCTCACTGAATTTCTTCCTTAAGCAGTTTTCATGAAGAGATATTTAATGCTAGGGAGTATAGAATTTTCATCGTAGAAGGTATTGAATGAGCTTTAAAACGGCTTTATTTATAAATTCAAAATACCGTTAAGAGCCTTCTACTGTTTGAGCGGTAGTGAGTTTAGAAGGCTTAGGTATTTTAAATTTATAAATATTAGCCGTTGTTAGCAAAATGAACCACCTTCATAGATGAAAATTCTATACTCCCCCAACATTAAAAATGTCGCAATATTTCTAAATGGTTACTTTGCAATTACTTCCTTTAACAATGAATATCCCTTATACACTTTTACTTTTGCTAAAAGTTCTCCCTTTAATGCTTTATCTTCTAAATCTTTGCCTGTATTTTCAGGCACAAAGTATTTATCCAGGGAATAATCCACATTAATTCCAATAGCTTTTGGTACTATATATTTTCCCTTTTCCTTATCAAAATTTTGATCTTCTTTGTCTGGCATTTCTTGAAGAGTATATCTATACTTTGCTTTAAGGTATATTCCCTCATTAGGTTTATTTAAAGACACTTTATCTATTTCATAAAAGCTTTTATTTTCTTTTAAAATTACATATAAGTCTTTCTTTCTAAGCTTTCTGAAAGGTTCGTATTCTTCTTTATCATCTCTAATGCTTAAAATACTGTCGTCAAGTTTGTCTAAAGTAACCTCATTAATTTCATAATTTAAATATACATAATCTCCTCTAAACACATCTCTAGGATCAAAAGGTTTTGTTTTTATGAGTATTTCACTTCCCCAAGCGTTTGCTATAGCGGGCTTCACTGTCATAGAAAGTAGTACAATAAATGGTATTAAAAATGCCATTAGATATTTAAATTCTCTTCTTTTAGTTATTTTTTTCATCTAAGGCACCTCCTAAATTCTTTCTAAGTCTTTCAAAGTAATAACCAAAACCTAATAATATAACTCCTCCAACAACGAAGAATATTGACTTTGGCATGAAGTCATATAAGGTATCAAAATAATATCTTAAAATCAAAGCACATACAAATATTAGTGGTACTAATAGTCCCTTTTTAACTAAAGTTAGTAAATACACTAGTAAAAGAATTCCACAGGTAATTGCTACTACATTTCCGTTACTTATAAAAGTTAATTCTTGCCAAGCGTGCTTTGAAGTTAAAAATAACCCACTTATTCCTAATGTTACAAGTCCTTCAAATTTAAATACTTCTAAGTTTAAATTATGCTTTGTATAATACATTGCAAGACCTATTACAAAGAAAATTAATATTACATATATAGCTTTCACATCTATATAATTTAGGAAGTATAGTAAAAAGTTTAATCCTACTAAGTTATTGAAAAATGTTACTATTTTTGAGAAATTAAAATACTTATTTCCTGCATATAAAATGGATAAAATTATTACTGAATAAGCTATTATATTATTATTAAAACTTCCATTAATATACACCATAAATAAAATGTGAGTAAATATAAATATAATCTTTTCTCTTAAAAATAATCCTATCGGTATTGCCCCTATGGTCCATAGTAGGAAAGATTGAGTAAATTCTCCGCCGAAGTGAAATATTTGCTCCATTAAAAATATTCCTGCTCCATAAATCAATACACTTAAATATAGTAATGCCTTTGAAGTTTTAGGGTATGACTTTTCTAATTTAAATGAAGCAAATATTGAAAGTCCAAGAGCTAAAATGATGATACTTACCTTAAATGGTTTGTTAATATACATCCAGTTACTTGAAACAAAACTTAAAACTCCAAGTCCTACTAAAATTGCTCCAATAGTTACTAGAATTTTTATGAAGTTCATTGATGATTCTTCTTCATAAAAGGTCATCATGTCCTCTACTTGTTCTTTAGTAATTATTCCTCTATCTCTTTGCTCATTAAATTCTCTTAAAATAAATCTGTAACGATCTTTACTCAATTTCTTCTTCATTATCTTTTCCTCCTTCCAAAAGGTCTTTAAATTGTTTTAAAATATAATCCTTATCAAAAGAACTGTACCATCTTCTGTTATTTCCATCAATTATCCTGTAATGTGAACTTATTATATTCTTTTGAAGCTTAAACTTCCCTTCTATATTAATATCTCTCCAAAACGCTTTGCCACCTCCAGTCATATTTTTAGGTGTAGCCATATTTTGAAATATTATGGTTTCTATTAGCTCTATAGGTTCATCCCCTAAAATCATTTTTAAAATTTCACTTTCTCTAAAAAGTCCACATACTGCAATAACCAGTGTCCAAGAAGCTTCTGTTCTTTCCTTTTCTATTTGAATTAATGTTTTCTTGGAAATTCCAAGCACTTCAGCCATCTTATCTTGAGAGAAGTTGTACTCACTTCTTATAAGTCTAAGTTTTTTAGAAACTATGCTGATAAGTTCCTCTTGTGTTAAGCCCTCCATGTTATCACCTCTATAATATTCTTTGAGCAAATAAAGTTTTACGATATTTCAACGTGTATATTTATATCTTTAGTGTAATTTTACACTATTATTATATGTTTTACAATATGATTTCTGGTACATTTCTTCGACAAAGTTTGAGAAAAATTAAAACAGAAAATTGTGATTCAATCTCCTGTTTTAATTTTGAGTTATCTCATTTTTTATTTAAATTTAGCTTATCTAAATCAGATAATTTAACTTACCCTATTCACTTTTTAAACACAATATTATATCTAATTTAAGCTTACTTTCATATTATGATAGTAGCTAATGTGATTTAATCATTAACCAATTATTAAAGTTTTACTAAACCAAAACTTTAATTATAAAAGTACTAGTTAATGCTTATTAATCACTTACTACAAAAAAATTCTAGGAGGATTTAACTATGGAAGTAATTGATGGAACAAATTGTGCTACAATAACCTTTGAATGTAATGGAAATTTAACTTGTATACCTGATACAAATTTAGGCTTTACAACAGTGGTATTTCCAGGATGGCTAACTCTTACGAATCATCATGGAAATTTTTCCAACGAACCATCTCCAATTGCCATAGCATTTTGGCTTGAAGAAAAAGATTTTCCTGATACTTCACGTAATATAACTTTTACAAATGCTGTTTCAAGCATAGAACTTTTTTATACTTCTTTTGTTCCTATAAGTATTAATGCATATGATGAAGATAATAATTTGATTAAATCAGTCACTGGTCCTGCAAATTCTAATGATTGCTTTAATACTTGGGATCCTCTAAGTGTTATAGCTTCCCAAAATATAATTAAGCGAATTAAAATTACAGGTAATGCATGTGAAACAGGTATTGATAACCTTACTGTATGCACAACGGCTAGAGGACTTGTAGCAGAATAATAGTAGAAGTTTACAAGACAATTTAATCTCCAATTTTTGGTGACTAATCTCTAGTTTATAAAAATATATTAACTATAAAGATTAGTGAATAGTCATAAAAAAAGGTATGCTAATTATTCTTTTAGCATATCTTTTTCATATTTATTTATAATTTAAATTTAATATAACATAATAACCAAGGTACGCAGAAAATCTTAATTCTCAATATATTTTCACTAAACTTCCTCCCTAAAAGCCGCCATGATTATTTCATTATAATATTTTCCTTCCTTAAATATCTCATCTTTTAAAACGCCCTCTACTTTAAATCCACATTTCTCATAACTTTTCTTAGCCCTCTCATTAAAAGAAAATGTACTTAATCTTATTTTGTTAATATTCATATTTTTAAAAATGAACTGCATTAACACTTTCATTGCATCTGTGCCATATCCCTTGCCCCAATAGTCTTTGTCTCCAATCATTATTCCGACTGTTGCAACACGTGATATCCAATTCACCTTTTGAATGCCACAACCTCCAATATATTTATTAGTTTCTAAATGCTCTATAGCAAAATTATATTCACCATTTTCATTACCAGTTTGAGATCTTATCCAAGCCTCTTCCTCCCACAAGCTCATTGGAAATGGTATAGTTGTAACTAAAAACTTTTTAAGTTCCTTATCATTAACAAATCCTGTTGCTATTTTAATATCTTCTTCCTTGTAAGCTCTTAAACAAACTTTGTTTCCATAATACATTATAATCTAGCCCCCTAATATTAAATATCTATTCAGTATATTTTACCATATAATGCAATATATAATAAGGAGGGGATTTTTCACTATCTTCAAGTATATTCAATCATTTTAACATTTTAAACATAACCTTATAACTAATTTAAGCTTAGCTTCATATTATGATACTAGAAAGTTCTTTCCCAATTTAAATACTTTAGGAGAACTTGATTATGAAATTGCACTACAAAACTTTAAAAGGATGATTTACATGAATAGAATAAAAAAGTGGACTATTTTAATTTATGCTGATGGCAACAATGAAATGGTGGATGCTATATACAAAAATATGTTAGACTGTGAAAAAATTGGTTCTAATGAAGATGTAAATGTAGTTATGCAAATTGGGCTTATAAATTCTAATAAGTCCACTGATAAAAATAACTGGGTTGGTGTAAGGCGATATTATATGCAAAGTCCTACCTCTTTTTTAATTCAAGACTTAGATAAAGCTAATATGGCTGACCCAAATAATTTATATGAATTCATAAAATGGGGATTTAAAAATTATAAAGCTGAAAAATATATGATTGTATTATCTGATCATGGTTCAAATTTTATAGGGTGCATGACGGATTTAAGCTTAAATATACCTTATATTATGGGAATACCTGAAATGATTGAAGCAATTAATTCTGCTGGAAAAAATTTAGGATGTGAAATTGATGCGTTGGTTCTGGATATGTGCTACATGAATTCTGTTGAAATTGTTTATGAATTGGCACAGCATGATAAAAGTACAATCAAAAGTATGGTAACGTACATTAGTCATGCTCCTTATGAAGGGTTGCCCTATGATAAGTTTGTGTCTTTAGTTACCAAATACAGTAGCATCCAGGATTTAAACTTATTTTTAAAACACTTAATCGAAGACCTAAATTTATCACTTACAGCATATGAAATAAATCATAAAAAGCTAGAAAGAGTTAAAAAATTATTTAATGATTTTGCGTATTCTTATATCTGTAGCAAAGATTCGAAAGACCAATCTGTTACTGATTTAATAAAAAACGCTCCTCCTGAAAGCAAGTTTTATAACTTTATAAGAAATATTAATGAATCCTTATCCACGATAATTATATATAGCAATGAAGATTTTAACGGTCTAAATAAATCCATTGAAATAATCTCAAAGGATATTACAAGCTTAATATCTTTTTACTTTAAACTTTCTTTTGCTAAAGATAATTATTGGATAAATTTACTAACTCCCGATCCATTAGCTACTAATTTACTCCCTAAAAACAAAGTTAATGTAAGGCCCGAAACCTCATCAACACCAGTTGTACACTATATGGTACCCTTTAAAGGAAATTGAGACAGTTTTAAATATTGAATCTATCGTATGGGATTTGCATCTAGGAAAGCGTTCATTTCGCTAAGAACGGCTAATATTTATAAATTTGAAATACCTAAGCCTTCTAAACTCGCTATCACTCAGACAGTAGAAGGCTCTATACTGTATTTTAAATTTATAAATAAAGCCGTTCTAAAGCTCATTCAATGCTTTCTACGATGCAAACCCTATACTTATGTTCAATATTTAAAATATCATTCAGACTTACTGACTGAAGGAACAAATTTCGCTTTGGCGAAATTTCTTTTTTAAATTGATACTTATCAAAGGGCTGATAAGTCCGGAGACCGACATGTCGCAAAATATTAACTGCCTTATTTTTTATTAGGAATCTTTTATAGTACTACCTTATCTTTAACTTACAAATTAAATTTTTTCATTTATTTCATACAAGTTATTGTAACTTCCCGGGCTGCCGCCCTAAAAGATTTTTAAGTACCAAGTCTTAAAATGTTTTAGAAATTCAGCTCATTGAATTTCCTTCTTTAGCAAGTATAGGTGATATTTTTAATGTTGAATATAGTATGAGATTTGCATTGTAGAAGACTTTGAGCAAGCATTAGAAGCTCTTTATTTCTGAATTTAGAGCACCGTTAAAAACTTTTTACTGTCTGAACGACAGCGAGTTTAAAAAGTTTAGGTGATTTAAATTCAGGAATATTAGAGCTTCTTTGTGCAGTGAATGCCTTCTTAAATGCAAATCTCATACGGTAGGTTCAACATTAATTTAAAATATCGTACTATTTCTACATCGTTACAGTTTTTAAAAATTCTAAATCTCTTTCTTTTATAAATTTTCCCATGTATTTCTCTGGGCTATCCTTCTCTAAAATGGAGATTGCTTCATTTAAACTTACCCATTCTAATATAAATCCATTATCTTTTTCTTCTTCTGTAAAGGATGTTTCTTGATATTCTCCAATTACTTTACATAAATAACAATAGGAAATCTGTAATTGTTTGAATCCATTTCTGTACTCAATTATCATTCCTAATTCATTTAAAACATTTATTTCTACTCCAACTTCCTCCATTAACTCTCGTCTTAGTGCAGTGATTATATCTTCATCTTTTTCTATTCCACCACCAGGGAGTTTGTGATAATTGTCTTTAGAAACATTTAATAATGCAATCTTATTTGCCTCATTAAATACAATAGCTCTTGAAGCCTTTCTTACTTTGTAACTAATCTCTTCATAAGTTTCTTTATTTGTAATGTCCTTTTCAGTTATCTCTCTTATTAGTTTCATATTGTTCTCTCCTTAAGTAAATATCCTATTATATCATTATTTTAAGTTCTCTATAATTATAATTCCATATCTTTTATTTTAGGATGCATAAAAACCAGTATTGATAAAGTTGAATTAACTAAAATTGACTTAATATGTTCATAAGCAAAGCTGTAATATATATTAACTCTACAGAAAGAGCGTTAAAAATAGATAAAAGCCCCATGATACCTATAAGTAACCCTCTTGTAAAATCGCAAAATAATAATATCTGCTTACGATTCATTCTATCTGAAATAGCTCCAGAAAAAGGCTGAAGCAGGTTGGGTATTTTCTTTAAGACTAGGTGCCTGACATCTATTATTAAGCTCAACACTAGTCCTCATTTATATCCCCCCTTCTTAACCTTTCAAGAAATTAAAGAATTCATTTGAAAGAGTTTCAATTGCCCATTTATTTATTTGATATAACCCATTGTTTGTTGTTACTAATCTAGCGGATCTTAAAGTAGACAAATGATGATGAAGTGAAGATTTTGGAATATCCAATTGTAGTGCTAAGTCCTGTAAAGTTTGTTCACTTTCAAATAATATTTTCATGATTTTCAAGCGAGTTTCATCTCCTAATGCCTTAAACTTTAAAACAAGAAAATTATCCGGGGTCAATTTATCATCTGGATAAATACTTTCATTTGAAATAGGATAATAAAATACTTTAGTATTTTCAAAGTCTGCTTCAATATTCCAAGGACGATAAATATAATGAGGTATCAATAAAACCCTTGTAACAGATGGTTCTGAAACGTAATTTATTCCTCCAGTTGACCATTTAACAAATTCTTCTGGCTGAAGCTTATTAAGCATTGAATTTTTCATAATAATATCTCTTTCAAGAATTTTTTTATAGGACTCTTTTTCTTCTAAAATTACTTCATTAAACCATTTCGTTATAACTGATATGAGGTGACTCTTAAGAAAATTGGAATCTATGCTAACAATAAAATCGATATATTTAGGAAAGAATATATTGGATTTTGTAAATTCAGTTATTTTTTCTAATGCTGTTAAATCTCCCTTAGCTGCACTTAATCTAATTTCCTGCATCTCCATTCCTAAATACGGAATACAGTAAAATTTTAATTTTTCCTCACTAAGATTTTCTACAAATGTTTTAAAAGATTCTAAATCCTGTCCTTCATAATAATGTAATAATTGTAATAGTGCCTTCCAAGTATTATGTTCTGAAACGTAGTCAAGTTCTTTCCTTAATTCTTTGGATTGTATTTTAAACGCCTTACTTTTTAATGGCATATCTTTTTCAAGGCTATCTTTTAATCTTTCGTTTGTAACTGCCGCAATCCCTAATGCACTTTCTAATAGCAGTGAATATTTCATTTGAATTTTATATGTTTCCCTTTTTCCTTTTGATAAATCAATAATATTCATTTTATCTCCACCTTATTTAATTGATAGGTATATTTTAACATTATAGAATTTAAAATTCAACACTTTTCGAATAAATCATTTAATAATTTTCAAATTTAATATTTTATATTTTTGGAATTATAGATAAGAACATCATTTTAGAAGCTAACTGAAAAATGCAATGGTGTTCCCCTTATGGAAAACACCATTGCATTTAAATACACATTTTATGTACTATCTTTAAATTTTCCTTATGTATTTTTCTTTCATACTCTGATTCAAATTTCACTTCTTCATTGACTTGTAAAGATTTTAAATATTTGATTGTGTTTAGCAGATCTTCTTTTGTTATCTCTAATGTATGACTTGCTACGATTTTCTTTGGATTATAACTTAAATAATTTTTTAAAGTGTTAATATATGTATCAACATCATCACTTTCAACATATATTATTGGTTTTTCTAAGTTATCCCCTACATATAATATTTTTTCCTCATGATCAAATATAGAAATACTATCAATAGTATGTCCAGGACTATAGAATAATTCTATTCCATCATCTTCAAAAATAATCTTTTCTTTAAAAGTTATATTTGGCAAATGCTTTTCTGCCTCTCCAAATATATATTCACTATTTTTATTTATCTGCTCTTCCCAAAATTTATCTAGTAATTTTCTGCACATCTCATGACTTATTATATTACGCCCCTTAAAACTACAGTTTCCCCATACATGATCCCAGTGGAAATGAGTATTGATAACTATAACTTCCTTATGCTGTGAAATTTTATTTATTTCATTTATAATTGGTTTTATACTATTGGATCCACAAAAGGTGTCAATAAGATAAATTTTGGATTTCTTTTCTATTAAAAAAACACTGGTTAAATAATTTTCAATATCGTCATAAACATAAGCAGTAGATTTTCCACTAATTTGTTTAATTTCCATAGCTTAACCCCTTTTTATTTTACAATTATATTAAAATGCCTTAAAAGCAGCATAGCCTCTGGCATAGTAAATACTGCTTTTTTAACTATATTATTTAATGGATTTATATCATAATTCTTAGCATCAGAAAAGTTTGTCTTTGACAAGTTTGAATTATCAAATATAGTGCCATCCAAACTTGAAGATGTAAAATCACATTCTGATAAATCGGTTCCCACAAAATCACTTTCAAGTATGTTAGAATTTTTAAATAGGGTCTTTTTTAATTTTAAACTAGAAAAATTGCAATTTTGAACTAAGCAATCTTGAAAGCCTATTTCTAGTATAAAGGTATCGCATTTATTAAAATTTACTCCTACTAATTTACAACCTTTAAACTTCACATTTCTTAGCTTTACATCATCGTATTTAACTAATGATAAATTACATTCATTAAAAGTACAGTCTTCAAACTTTGAGTTAGAAAAGTCTGTTTGTGTAAAATCGCAATTATTAAACTCACAATTTATAAAAGTTTTATCTGCCACATATTCACTGATTTTTTTTAATTGACTAAATGTCAAATCTTCATATTCTCTTTCTTGTGATATTTCCATTAACTTTATTCTCCTTTTAATATCCCTTATATAATACACATTTGCTCTAATTAACTTTATTTCCTTCTCAATTATATTTTAATTAGTGTTAAAAGTAAAATTAAAAGGTACCAGAATATGTTGAAATCTTACACTTGTAAAAATTTCATCTAATTCTAGTACCTAATATATTTGCACAAGCACATAAAAATTTGCTTATAAATTTCACCTTTAACTCAAATATACGTCTGTAACCTTTGCTACATAATCATCTAGTCCTGATTGAGCAACCACTATAATGGATTTATCTATATTTCCTGAGATTTTAGCTCTATAAGCCTCTCCGTTAACATTGTCAGCATATTTATCTCTTTCTACAGTTATTGCATTATTACTTGCTACTCCATATTCTTCAAGTATTTGAGTAACTCTAGCTTCTACATTTCCTGTTGGACATTCTAATATTTTTATTCTTTCAATTGCATCATCTATTTTTGCCATGATTATTCCTCCTTGAATATTTTTACTCTCACCGTTTAGTATTTCCTTTTATATGTCTTTAATTCCTTAAGAAGCATTCCCTTATATAATGCTGAGTAAATTAGCTTATAATTATAATCCACATAATCATTTAGCTACATTACATATTCTTTAGGAAGTATATCGTTTACAGCTCCTATTCTTAAAGCAATATCATAACACATCAGCTCGTTCACTCCATAAATTTCGCTAATATTATTATAAATAATGTTAAATAGCATTTCAAAGTCACTTATATCTTCACTAAATATATCTTCTTTTATTTTGCATAAGCTTGTCTCTATTTCATCCTTTATCATATCAGGTATATTGCACCAACTTTTATGTTCTTTAAATTCAACGCCGCCATTTTCATTCAAAATTATATAAATTCCCTGTGATGCACAATATAATAAATCTAATTTAGATAGCATTTTATTATTATTTAAGTATTGTCGTAATAAGCCTTGATAATTATTTTTACACTCCTCAATTAATAAACTTAATTCTCTTTCTTCCATGATCCTTAAATTCATCTTATTACCCCCATACATAATATATAAAAATGCAGTGCATTTTTTAAATTATAATTAAAGTATTAACTCTAGCACCAAAACATTCCTACAATTCTAACTATTCTGACATATTCACTATTATATCACTAATTTCAAAAAAATCAAATTATTATTCATATGTACTAAAAGGAAATTGCGACGTTTTTAATGTTGAACAGGTCGTATGGAATTTGCATTTAGGAAACCGTTCACTACGCAAAAAAGCTCTAATATTTCTTCGTTTTAAAGCACCTAAACCTTCTAAACTCGCTTGAGCTCAAACAGTAGAGGGTTCTTAACGGTGCTTTAAAGTCAGAAATAAAGAGCTTTTAATTGCTTGCTCAATGCTTTCTACAATGCAAATTCCATACTTGTGTTCAACATTAAAAATATCTTCATCCACACTGCTGGAGGATGGAATTTCGCTTTGGCGAAAGTTCCTTTTAATAAATTGATACTTACCAAAAGGCTGGTAAGCCCGCAGACCGATAGGTCGAGAAATATTAATCATACAATTTTTTATTAGGAACCTTTTATCCTACTCTCGTACCTTTAATTTATAAATTGAATTCTTTCTTTTATTTCGTACAAATTCTTGCAACCTCCAGGGCTGCCGCCATAAAGGATTTTTATGTGCTTATTACTAAAGTATTTTAGAAATTCAGCTATCTGAATTTCTTCCTTTAACAGTTCACATCAAAAACTTTTTAATGCTCTGGAAGCATAGAATTTTCATCGTAGAAGGCATTGAATGAGCCTTAAAACGGCTTTATTTATAAATTTAAAATACCGTTAAGAGCCGCCTACTGTCTGAGCGACAGCGAGTTTAGGCGACTTAGGGATTTTGAATTTATAAATATTAGCCGTTTTCGGCGAAATGAACGTCTTCCTAGATGAAAATTCTATACGACCCAGAGCATTAAAAACGTCGCCTTATTCTATAGTTTACACAGCGCTGCTTTGATTGCCATATAGTCAACTTCATCAGGTAAGGCTTCTTTGATAGGCCTCAACTTTTCCGCACCTATATTTTTAATTGTTTCATAAATAAGACTTCTATACTTTTCTGGGATAAATTCATCTAAATTAACTTCTAACCCTTCAAGAAAACATTTTATAATGTGATCTTGTACAGTTGTAATTTTTAAATTTCTCTCTTCCGCTATTTTGTTTAAAGATTTATCTTCTTTATACATGTTAAAACTTATAATATGACTTGGAACCTTTTCTTCTATATACTCATCCTGTGCATTTTCATTTGACTTTCCTTTTACTTCTTCTTTTGATACTTCTTCTACATGCATTTCCTGTATAGACGGAGCTATTTTAATGTCATTTTCATCTACATACTTGCTTATAACTTCTAAAAACTCATCTCCATATCTTTGAAGCTTTGTTTCTCCTACTCCTTTAATTTTAAGTAATGATGCTTTATCTAAAGGTAAATATTCACTTATTTCACGAAGAGTGCTATCCGGAAAAATGATATATGGCGGAACTTTTTCTCTTTCAGATATAGCTTTTCTAAGGGTTTTTAAACACTGGAATAGAGAGTTATCCACCTTTTTCTTCTCTACTTTCTTTTGAATTTTATTAAACACCTTTTCATTACCTTTAAGCACATCTAACGCCCTTTGAGTAAGCCTTACCACTGGGAATTCACTTTCTGTAAGACACAAGTATCCTTCAGCAATGAGTACATTTGTCATATTTTTAATTTCTTTTTCGCTATACTGTTTCATTATTCCATAGGTAGATAGCTCATCAAATCTCTGATCCAAAACCTTTTTATTTTTAGAACCCTTAAGTACTAACGCTACAAGACTTGTTCCAAATCTTTGACTCATTCTTGCAATACAGGAGAATATTTTTTGTGCTTCTATGGTGATATCTACACTTTCCCTATCATCCTTGCAGGAGCTGCAGTTATCACAATTTTCCTTAAGGTCATGCTCTCCAAAGTAATCTAATATATATGCCCTAAGACATCTCTGCGTATGACAATAGTCCGCCATCATTTGAATTTTTTTATATTCTCCAATTTTTCTTTCATGTGAATTTAAGTTTTGCTGAGCTAAGTATTTTTGAAGTACTACATCTTGCTCTGAAAATAATAATATACATTCACTAGGCTCTCCATCTCTTCCCGCACGTCCAGCTTCCTGATAATAAGCTTCCATAGTTTTAGGCATATTAAAATGAATTACGTATCGAACATTGGATTTATCTATTCCCATACCAAAGGCATTAGTTGCAACAATAATGCTCACGTTATCATACAAAAAATCCTCCTGATTTTTACTTCTTTCTTCTTCACTTAAGCCTGCATGGTATTTTCCTACTTCAAATCCTCTCTTATTAAGCAATTCATAAATGCTTTCAACTTCTCTTCTAGTTGCAGCATATATAATTCCAACCTTATCTTCATTATTTTTTACATAATCTAAAATATAATCCTTCTTATCTACACCTTGTACCACAGATAAATAAAGATTTTCTCTATCAAAGCCCGTAATATATTCGTTAGGATCTCTTAAATCAAGAAGTCTAATTATATCTTCCTTTACCTCTCTTGTAGCTGTAGCAGTAAAAGCTGCAATGATAGGCTTGTTTGGCATATTTTTTATAAATCTTGAAATTTCTCTATAACTTGGTCTAAAATCATGCCCCCATTGAGATACACAATGAGCTTCATCTACTGCAAGTAAGGAAATATTCATGCTTCTTAAAACTTGACAAAACCCTTGAGATTCAAGTCTTTCTGGAGCAACATAAAGCATTTTATATTCTCCATTTTTCACTTTTAAAATCCTATCTTCTACCTCTAAATTACTTAAGGAACTATTTATATAGGTAGCTTTTATACCCATATCATTTAGAGAATCCACTTGATCCTTCATAAGAGAAATAAGCGGAGATATGACCAAGGTTAAACCATCCAATATAAGAGAAGGAATTTGATAACATATAGATTTCCCCGCTCCTGTAGGCATAATAGCCAGTGTATCCTTTCCATTTAAAATACTTGTGATGCTCTTTTCCTGTCCTATTCTAAACTCAGAATATCCATAATACTTTTTAAGTAGCTCTTTTGCCTTTTGTAACAAATTGATTACTCCCTTTCTTGATGTATACCACAAAATTTATATAATTTTTTTTAATTGCACCTAAATTAAATTCCTGACAATAAGATGCATTTTTATATCCAATATAGGTAGTACTAAAAACCTTTATAGCTGAACCTATAAATAATATTATCATACTTATCTTTATAAATTTAAAATTATTTAAAAATATTTTGCTATCATAGAACTGTAAAAAAGAATATACACTATATACACTCATAAGTAATAGTGATGGAAACATAATTTTATAAGTCCCAGCAAAACGTGCATCTGCTACTATCAGCATTACTTGCGCACTAATAGCATTTATATAGCAAAATAAGATAAATGGATATCTGTCCCTAAGTAGAATTGATACAGAAACATATATGAAATTTAGTGGTAATGCCTTAACAGGATTTATAAATGAAAAGTATTATGAAAGAGTTAATTATAAATAAAGATTCGAGAAATCAATTTATAAAATATCTATTTGTTGGAGTATTTACTGCTTTTTTTGAACTTTTATTATATGCTTTTTTAAGAAAGGTAGTGTATCTAAACTTAACTTTATCGAATATTATTGCCGTTGTAATTGCAACGGCTATTAATTTTTTAATTAATAGAGGCTGGTCATTTAAATCATCATCAAATTTATCTAAAAGCTTAATGTTATATTTAATCTTATTTTTTTAAATACAGTTTTTAGTACCTTTGCAATTGCTTCTATGGTTAAACTAAAAATATTAGATATCGTTGCAAAATTCATCACTATGTGCATTATAACTGTATGGAATTTTATTATTTATCGAAAGATAATTTTTAAATAAATATTAAAAACAAATAATAAACCAGGAAAATAGGATGCTTATTCCTATATACTCCTGGCTAACAGTATTTTTTATAATTTAACATTATCTTTCCGCTTATAAAAATAATATATTATCGAAGTAATAAGCGCTGTTACTGTTTTTATAAGAAGATCTCCTGCCGTATCCTCAAGTCCATTTTCTGTCATATGAGTTTTAAACAAATAATCTCCTGTAGCTTCAAATATTTCCCATAAAACACCTATTGCAATTGAAAACCCAAATGAGAATATTATATCCACCAAAATAACTACTTTTTTATTAATTTGTTTCTTTGGTATATTGATGCTTTTATATATGCAAATACCAATTATAAATAAATAGCATCCAGCTACACCGTGCAAAAACAAATCCCACCACCAAAAATTATAAAAATTCAAAATTTCTCCACAATACTGTGCTAAAATAATAAAAACTACTGCTACTAGTTCAAAACTTTTAGGCAAAACTATGTTATTTTTGCTTGCAATATATTTAATAATGAAGGGAGCCGTAAGTACAACCATAGCTAATATACATAAGAATACATCCTTCCATTGCTTTATAACAAGATTAGCTATAGCTGTACCTATTAAAATCACTTCAAAAACTGCAGCTATTATTACAGCTTTTGTTATTTTAAATTTATTTTTAAAACGTTGTCTTTTTTTCAATTAAATTTTTCTCAAAGCTTTCTACAGCATTCTTGGTAAAGTTTCCACCTATCGCTCCCCCAACCATGCCACATTCTTTAGAAGTTTTGTTTCCCCAATAGCCATCCTTTGGTATTTCTATACCCATCACTATTGCTTGATCTGTTTTATTATGAAGCTGATTTAGTGTCTCATCCATACTTTCACCACCTTTGGCTATTAGTATGTGTATTTTGCATGGTTTTAATTCTTATATGCTTTAAATCTTTCTTGCCTTTATAAATACCTAGACATGATTTCTAGATATCTATCTGATACCTGAGGACAAACTTGTAATATATTATCAATTACATAATCAATGTTGCTGTCATCTACTTTTTTAGCCTTAATATTTTCATTAACCATTACTTCTTCTGTATTTAAAGCATTATAAATTGGATCTACAATTGGATTTTCTATAACATCAGGTCCTTCTATACACTTTTCTGAAAAGTATAATTGCCCTTCATCGGCTATAAGTTGTCCATATGCATATTCCTTAGAATCATATTTTGTATGTTCCACATGTTTTAAATCTAGTTTATTTTCCTCTTCTTTTCTTGTTAAAACACATCTTACTTCTAATTCTAATAATCTCTCCTTCATATGATCAGAGAAACTTTCTCCAAATTCACTAATAAACTGTTTCATAGATATAGTTTTTTTTAATTTATAATTTTTTCTCAACGCTATTCTCCTTTTTACAATATTTTTCTATAAGAATATATTTTAATTATATACAAATATAAAAACCACCTTTATAAAGGTGGTAACCATTTAATGCTTACAAATCATTGTATATAAGAGAGTTCCTAGCCTAATAGCATAGGAACTCTTAATACACTATAAAACTATATTTAAAGTTTTACAACATTAGCTGCTTGAGGTCCTCTGGATCCCTGCTCTACTTCAAATTGAACGCTTTGACCTTCTTCAAGATTTTTTCTTCCTTCATTACCTTGAATAGCTGTGAAGTGAACAAAAACGTCATCTTCTCCTTCAACGGAAATGAATCCAAATCCTTTTTCTGAATTAAACCATTTTACTGTTCCTGTTTTCATTATATAGTATTCCTCCTAAAATTAAAACACTTTTATAATTGATATAACTTATTTCTATCAATAGTGCTTTTTCATTAATATTACTAGTATACCACAATAATTAAAAATTAATCATACATTTAAGTAAATAGTTGATTTTTTATTTTGAATAATCATAAATATAAATCCTATAGCAAACCATAAAGCCACAATAATCCATTCCACAATATTTAAAGCTGCAGGGCTTCCTGGAATAATTAATAATCCTATAATAGTAAGTGAAGTGATGCAAGCTAAAACTATTCCAGGTTTTCCTCCAGGAACTTTATAAGGCCTTTTCATTTCAGGTTCTGTACTTCTCATACGAAGACAAGCAATACTCACCATAAAGCACGCAATTATGAATGCTAATGAACTAACCTTAGTAAGTGGTATCAGCATATTTTTACCTAAGAATGGCCCTATTACCGTAAGAATTGCCATTAAAATATTAGCAATCTTTGGAGTGCCATTTTTTTCATCAAGTTCTTCAAATCTTTTAGGAAGTAACCCCTTGCGACCCATAGCAAGTAAAATTCTTGTAGTAGCTCCAAAAAAAGAATTCATAGGTCCAAGCGGCCCCATAATGGCAATAAATATCATTATTTTTGAAAAAACTTTAAGACCAATTACTGATAAAATAGTTAACGCTGGAATATTATAAGTTACAAATTCTTTCCAAGGAACTATTGTACCAAAGGAATATATGCATACTACATAAAATATTCCTGAAGCTAATAATGCCATGCTAATAATTTTGCCAAACTTGTTCCAATCCAGTCCCTCTGCCGCTTCTTCAGCTTGTTGTGGAATTGTATCAAAGCCTGCATAAAAAAATGGCGTTATAACAAGAACCTGCAAAACTCCCATCCATATGTTTTTAGATTTACCTCCTTCAGAAATCCCCTCATATATTGGCTGTATATTTTGCGGACCTCCTTTAAAGAAAGAAATACCCATTGCAATTACCATGCCCAAAAGCAATAACTTAGTTAAAAATCCTTGAAGCTTTGCTGCTTCTGAGGCTCCTTTAAAGTTTAGCATAATAACATAAGTTGCAAATATAAGCGATATAATTAACGTAGGAAGATACACTGTAGCTCCCATAATTTTATATAATGGAATTATTTTGAGCATAGGTATAAATTCACCAAGCAGAGAGGATATTGCAATTGCTTCCCAAGGACAAAGTATTCCATTACCTAAAGCAAGAAACCATCCTGTAAAATATGCTGCTTTATTTCCAAAAGTACGTGAAACATATTCGATTATCCCTCCTGAAACAGGAATTGCAGAGGTGAGTTCTCCAAAAACCGCACCTACGGGAAGTAAAAATAAAGACCCTATGATAAATGCAATTATTGCAGCTGTAGGTCCTCCACCTATAATCATCCAATCTCCAACAAGTAAAACCCAACCAGTACCAATAATAGCACCAAAGCCTATGGTAAAGTAATTCCATAAAGAAAGAGTTTTTGTCATTTTACTTTCTTTAGCTACATTTTGATCAGACATTTTTATTTCCCCCCTTCTTATATATAATTTTATGTGGCATACTAAATAATAGAATTAAATTTAGGAGATAAATATATGAATTATATAGTATTTGATTTAGAATTCAATCAAGCCTATAGATCCAAAAAAGAAAAAAGCATTATATCAAATGAAAAATGTCCTTTTGAAATAATTCAAATTGGAGCAATAAAACTTGATAAAAACTTTCAAAAAATACAAACCTTTAATAAACTAATAAAACCTCATATATATACTACACTAAATCCCTTTGTTGAAAACCTTACTGGCATAACAATAAATGATTTAAATTCTTCAAAACCCTTTAAAGATATATACGAAGAATTTGTTAACTTTATTCAAGGAGATAAAAACATTCTGTGTGTATGGGGCCTTGCAGATATTAAAGAGCTATTTAGAAATATAAAATACCACAATTTAGATATATCTATTATACCTAAGGAATATATTAATCTTCAACAATTTGCATCTAAATATCTTAAATGCCCAAAGGGGATTCATATAGGGTTAAATAAAGCCGTTAATTTGCTAAACATTCCTCTTGATAGTAAATTTCATAATGCCTTTGCTGATGCTTATTATACCACGGAAGTATTCAAAAAAATCTATAACGATAAAATTCAAATTAAAACATATAATCCTATAAGCCAGAGAACTCAAAATGCTCTTAACAAAGAAAAGAAAGAAGTTGATTACTATGGTTTAATAAAGCAATTTGAAAAAATGTTTAATAGAGAAATGAGCGAAGAAGAAAAGAAAATAATTAAGCTTTCTTATATTATGGGAAAAACCAATCAATTTCAAGTTAAATCGCCTAAAGAAGCTTCAACTAAAAAATAAAGAGAGCAGAGTGATGCATATCTCTCTGCTGATCTTATTCAATATTTATAGGATGATATCTATTACCCTTTCCCTTTATACTGTGATCTAAAATTATTAAATCTCCTTCTTTAAGCCCACTTTCAATTATTATGTCCTTATTATCTTCTATTCCTGTTTTTACAGGCTGAATATATGCTTTTGAATCCTTAATTACCCATACAGCTTTTCCATCATTATATGGAAATACAGCAGATTTGGTTATAAAGATACTATTATCTTTTTGCAATGTAGTAAATTTTATATCTAAATCATAGCCTGGTCTAACAGAGGCATTTTTAAGTTCAGGTTTTATTGTTACTTTGATTCTCTGCTCCTCTAATCCTAGGGATGAAATTTTACTTACCGCTGTTGGCGCTATTTTTTTTACTACTCCCTTAAATATTAAATCCTTTTCATTTGTTTTTAATATACATTCTATATTCATATTAAGCTTTATGTCGTTTATATCCTTGGTTGATACGTAAGTCTCAATTACATAATCGCCCTGGCTAAATATCTCTACTACTGGAGTTCCTTGCGCTACAAAAGCTCCTTCTTTTATATTCACAGCTTTCACTATACCATTTACAGGAGAATATAAATTCCCTTTACTTTTCTCATACTCCAATGCTTGTATTTGGGTACTTATAGATTCCTGCATTGCATTGTAATATTCATTAGTTCCATTAGCTGGACTATTTTGTTTCTGTACAATTTGAATATTGTTTTCTTGCTGTAATATCATATTTTCAATATTCTTTACATTTTGCTGAGCTTTTTCATAATCTACTTCACTGACAATTCCTTCTTTATATAGTATATTTACTCTTTCTAAATCCTTCTTAGCTGATTCTAATTGAGTTTTTAAATTTTCTATTTGTAACTTATATCCCTCTATTTGTGCTTCATTTGACTTAGAATTAGATTGAAGTTTTTGTGCATAAATCCCTTTAAGCTGAGCCTCTAAATCTCTTATTTTAAAATCTATTTCTTTATTCTCAAGACTTAATATTAAATCTCCACTTTTTATACTTTGTCCCTCTTGTACTTTTAAAGAAATAACCTTCCCATCTCTTGCAGAATTTATAGTACTTTCCTTACTTGGAACAACTTGACCTACCTCTTTAAATGATTGAAAATATGTCCTTTTTTTAACCTTATATACTTCAACCCCTGTTCCTTTATAATAATTATATATGATTCCAATTAAAGCTACTGCAACAACTAAAATTCCAAGAACTATTTTCACCTTTTTTTTCAAAGTAACCCCTCTTTCTATTCTCTTTCTTTTAATACCTCAACTAAATTAAGCTTTGAAATTTTTCTTTTTAATGCCAATTTAGCTATGAATAAAGATAATATTGTTCCTAAAACCGCTATAATAACAGCATTATAACTTACAGTTGTAGGCATATTATATAAATCACTACTGAAGGCTTTAGAAACTAAAACCATCATTGATTTTGTTATTGGGATACCTAATAATATCGATACTATGCTTATAAATAATTGCTCTGTAGACAGTACTTCTAATACTTCCTTTTCTGAAAATCCCATAACTCTTAAAGAAGCAAGCTCTCTTTCCCTTTCAGAAAAAGAAATAACACTTGATGTATAAATTATTATAAATCCTAATATTACAGAAAAAATTAATAAACTCCATATCGCACTTTTTGATATTTTCATGAGCTCATTTATCTTTTTTATTAAATCATTTTTTACTTCTATGCTTGTTATCAGAGGAGATTTATTATAATACTCCTTAAAAGTTTTAATATTTTTATCATCTATCTTTAACATAATAGATGTAGCTATTTCTTCTTTTGATACAAGCTTTGATAATTCTTCAATATTCATATAAGCACTTAACCCAAGATACTGTGGGATTATCTTTGATACATAAACCTTTCTTTTTTCATCTCCAATAAAAGCACTTTCAAATTGAAGCTCTGTACCTACCTTTGCATTTAAAATTTGTGCTGCTCTTTCTGAAAGCACTATTCCAGAATTCGGCAAAGTAATTTTATTTCCCTCTTTGTTTAAAATATTGTAAAGTTTGCTATCACTTTTTATACCCATTACTACAATATCCTTCTCATACCAGTGATTTTTAAGCTTTACAGGTAATTCAAGCATGGGCTCCACATAGCTTACTTCTTCTCTGTGTTCAATTTCTTTAATTATATTATCACTTTTTAAGATTGAGTCAAAACTCACTTTACAATCGTAAACCTGAACCTTCTCATATTGGTCATTAAATATTACATCAAATAAATCAAAAGAATTAAAGAAAGTACACATTAAGCTAAATGCAAATAATATACCAAATAGTGTAAATAAACTTCTTCCCTTATTTCTAGATATATTTCTTACAGCCATCTTCCCCTGACTGTTTAAACTATTCCAAAAAAATTTTATATTTTCTATTAAGGTTTTCTTAGAAGCCTTTGGATTTTCCGGTCTCATAGCCTCTGCAGGCTCTAGTTTTAAAACCTTTTTGCTTCCTTGAATTCCAGCAAAGATACTAACTAGTAAGGATATAACTATTCCTAAAATCATATATTTAATAGAAAAAGAGCTAGTTAAATTTGGTATACTAAAATAATTCTTGTACATTTCCGTCATAGGTACTGCTAAAGCTATTCCTGAAAGCCCTCCTATGAGTCCTCCTATGACTCCTACAAATATAGCATAGGATACATAATGATACAGTATCTCTTTGCTGCTATATCCAAAGGATTTTAATATTCCAATTTGTCCCCTTTGCTGCTCTATAGTTCTTTTAAGCATTATATAAAGTATAAAACCAGCAATACCCAAAAATATCAAAGGTAATGTCTTTGATATTTTTTCTAGGCTTAAAAGCTCTTGAGAAAGCATCAAATTACTTACTTGATCCTTTCTCTCATATATACCCTTTAATGAATAGTTTTTAAGAGAGGATTTAAGTTCCTCTTCAATGTCTTTATACTTATAATTATCATCAATTTCAAAGGATATGTCGTTAACCAAATTCTTTTCTTTAAAATAAGACTTCATAACCTCGTATGGAATGTAAGCCACTCCAAACATCTCGGGATTTGGAAATATATCCTGACTATTTTTCATTGCATAGACAAAATCCGGACTCATTTCCGTTCCCACTATATTAAAGTTGACTTTTTTTCCTTCAATAATTAAAGATATTTCATCTCCAAGCTTTAGTTTATTGGCATTAAAAAAACCAGTGTCAATTAAGATACTCTTTGAATTATTTTTTAAATATTCTCCTTCAATCAATGTAGGCATATTTAATATATAATTTTTATTCAAATCCACAGATATTAATCTTAGATATACATTCCTATTCATATCTTCTGAATAAACTCTAACATCCTTTACTAGTCTTCCCTCAATATTCTTAATCCCTTTTATTTTCGCTAGATTATCTATTTCATTATAGGGAATTCCATTAACTGATGCAAAGCCATCAGCAAAGTTTGAATTTTTATAGAATCTTTCCTTTGCAGAGTTTAAATTATTGCTTACCATAGACATAGAGGTGAATACTAATATACCCACTGCTACCACAATGATGCAAGCTATATAAGAGGCCTTATTTTCTCTTATATCCCTTAACATTTTTAAAAATAGCATTACCAACTAACCTCCTCAGGGGAAAGTGGTTTTTCATTTACTATTATGTTTACAAGCTTTCCGTCCTTTATGTAGAATACTCTATCTGCAGTTTTGGCTATATCCGAATTATGAGTAATTATAATAACAGTTTTACCATATTTCTTATTAAAGCTTCTCAAAAGCTTTAATACCATTAGCCCTGTTTTGCCATCTAAGGCTCCTGTAGGTTCATCACATAAAAGTATGTCTGGATTTTTTGCTAAAGCTCTTGCAATAGCTACTCTTTGTTGCTCTCCTCCTGACATTTGAGCTGGGAAATGATTTAATCTATCTAAAAGCCCTACGTCTTTTAACATTTCCTTTGAATTTAGTGGATCCTTACTCAATTCTGCTGATAACTTAACATTTTCTTCTGCTGTTAAATTTGGCATAAGATTATAAAATTGAAATACAAACCCCACTGCTTCTCGTCTATATATTGTAAGCCCCTTTTCATTTGCTTTGTGAAGTTCCTTATCTTTATAATAAAGTTCTCCTGAAGATACTTTATCCATTCCACCAATCATGTTTAAAAGAGTACTTTTTCCAGACCCACTAGGGCCTAAAACAACTAAAAATTCTCCATTATAAATTTCAAAATCTATTCCATCTAAAGCTCTTACTTCTACTTCACCCATATGATAAACTTTCTTAATATCCTTACCCTTTAATATAGCCTCCAAAAGATCACCACCAGACATATTTATAATTTATAATATCACTTTATTTTTATTCAGTATATTTGCTTTTTATTATGACTCCTATGAAAATAATACTCTATCACTCATAACCTCTTGAGACTGCAGTTTTTCAAAATAATTTAGTAATTTTTCTATGGTCAAACCTTTCTTTTCCTCACCTTTAATATCCAATAATATTTTACCTCTATGCATCATAATAAGTCTATTACCAAGTTTTATTGCATGATTTAAGTTATGTGTTATCATAAGGGTAGTTATTTTTTTACTTTTAACTATTTCTTCAGTTAAGTTTATCATTTTTTCTGAAGTTTTAGGATCTAAAGCAGCAGTATGTTCATCAAGCAAAAGAAGTTTTGGATTTGACATTGTAGCCATAATTAACGATATGGCCTGCCTCTGCCCTCCTGATAAAAGTCCTACTTTATTATAAAGATTATTTTCAAGGCCCAAATCAAGTTTTGATAATAACTCTTTAAAATATGGAATGTCTTTTTTTGAAATCCCCTTAGAAATACCAAATCTCTTTCCCTTGTTATGGGCCATTGATAAATTTTCAAGTATACTCATTGAAGGTGATGTTCCTAAAGAAGGCTCTTGAAATACCCTGCCGATAAATCTCGTTCTTTTAAACTCAGATAAATTGGATATTTCCTTATCATCTAAAACTATTGATCCTTTATAATCTTCTATGGAGCCTGAAATTATATTTAATAAAGTTGATTTACCCGCTCCATTACTCCCTATTATTGTAATGAAATCCCCTTCTTCAATGTCAAGTGATAATTTATCTAAGACTAAATTTTCATTTATAGTATCTTTATTAAATACCTTAGAAAGTTTCTGTATTTTTAGCATTAGACATTCCTCCCCAAAGCGATAATCTCTTAATTTTTAATTTTATTTTATTTTGACTTAACCCAAGGGCACAAACTACAATTAAAGAAGTTATAAGTTTTAAGTCTGTAGGCTCTAATCCTAATTTCAAAGCAACTCCAATACTTGATTTATATAAAATTGCTCCGAGTACAGCAACGGTTGTTAATTTAAGTGCTGATACTTTCTTGAATAAAGCTTCTCCAAGTATAATTGCTGCAAGTCCCATTACAACTATTCCACTTCCCATACCTACATCTGAAAAACTTTGATATTGTGCCATTATAGATCCCGATAAAGCTACTAAGGCATTTGAAATAGCCAGTCCAAGAATTTTAATCTTCCCTTTATCAATTCCTAGCGAAGTTATAAGTTTGGGATTATCTCCAGTTGCTTTTAAAAGGAACCCTATCTTTGTATCTAAGAAAAAATCTAATATATACTTTGTTAACAAAACAAATATTAAAATAACTGTTAAAGTATTATTGCTGTCTGTAAATATGGTTTGTTTATTAAAAAGTGGAATATTTGCTTTCCCCATGATTCTTAAATTAACTGAATATAATCCTGTCATTACTATAATTCCTGATAATAAATTAGTTATTTTAAGTTTTACATGTAAAATTCCTGTAATACTTCCAGCTATGGCACCTGCTAGTAGAGATAACATGCAAGCAATAGCTGGGGAGATACCTGAGGTTAAAGCTGTAGCAGTAACCGCAGCTCCCAAAGGGAAGCTGCCATCTACTGACAGATCTGGGAAATCTAATATTTTATATGAAATATATACTCCTAAAGCCATTATTCCAAATATAAGTCCTTGTTCTAATATACCCACCCAAAAATTAAACATTATTTTTCACCACCATTTATAATTGTGGCAGATTTTTTTAAGTCTTCAGGAATGTTTATATTTATTTTATTTGCAGTATTCATATTTATAACTAGTTCAGTATCCTTTAAAGTTGTAATTGGCATTTCCTTAGAACTTTTTCCTTTTAGAACTTCCACTGCCATAACTCCTGTTTGATATCCAAGTTTATAATAATCTATACCTTCAGTAGCTAAAGCTCCTCCCTCAACTTCTGCCTTTACAGCTCCTATAATTGGAATCTTATTTTCAATACACATAGATGATATTACAGGCATTGATGATGCAACAACATTATCCGCAGGAGTATACAATACATCTATATTTTTCACAAGAGCACCTAAAGCCTGAGATATTTCATTTGTGTTTGTAACTCCTGAAGTTATAATTTTTAATCCATACTTAGGTGCTATTTTTTTAATCTTTTCAATTTCTGATTCAGAATTTACTTCACTGGTATTGTAAAGTATCCCCATATTCTTAGCATTAGGTACTAGTTTTTTTAAAAGTTCTAATTGCTTTTCAATTGGTGCTGCATCTGTTGTTCCTGTAACATTTGTGCCTGGCTTTTCAAGTGAATTTGCAATCCCTGCTTTAACAGGATCTGTTACTGCAGTTACAAGTATAGGTTTATCTTTTATTGCATTATACATTGCCTGTGCTGTAGGCGTTGCAATTGCAAATATTAAGTCCTTATCCTGTGATGCAAAATTTTGAGCAATAGTTTGCACTGTAGGTATATCTCCTTGAGCATTTTGAAAATCTACCTTTAAATTTGAACCTTCCTTATAGCCATTAGCTGAAAGCGCATCCATAAAACCCTTTCTAGCTGAATCCAGTGATGGATGCTCAACTATTTGAGCTACTCCAATATTAATAACTTTTTCACCGCTCTTACTAATAACTTTTTCATCCCCTTTGTTACTAGAACACCCCGAAAATAAAGCTAACGCCACCAACGGAATTGCTACTAAAGTTTTTAAAGTTTTTTTACACATCATAATTTTTGCCCCCTAAAATTTATTTATTATTTATTAAAATAAAAAACAGACTTTCCTCTCTCCACTGGAGCGAAAAGTCTGTTCGCGGTACCACCCAAATTTATAACTCATTTAAATAACGACATTTAGCCGGCACGGCCTACTCTCATATAAAACTCCTCCTCATTTTTGAAGAAGTAATCGACCATTACCAAATCACAGATTTGGCATGTCTAAATATGATTTAAACCTGCAACTCAAGGGTGAATTTCAACATAGCCTAGTTTATGGGCTTTCACCTTTCCCCACTCTCTTTTAAACATTCTATTGTTTACTTATCCCTATCACTGTTTTTATAATAAATATTTAATTTTTTGTATAAAAAGCTCTTTATAGATAATCTATAATTATCTATAAAATAAAAAACAGACTTCTCTCCTTACTGGAGCGAAAAGTCTGTTCGCGGTACCATCCAAATTTATAACTCATTTTAATAACGGCAGTTCGCCGGCACAGCCTACTCTCGTATGAAACTCCTTCTCACTTTTTAAAGGAGTAAGCGACCATTACCAAATTACTGATTTGGTATGTCTACTTTTGATTTCAACCTGCAACTCAAGGGTGAATTTCAATATAGGTTTAGTTTATGGGCTTTCACCTTTCCCCACTCTCTTTTAAACATCCTATTGTTTACTTATCCCTATCACTGTTTTTATTATAAATATTTAATTTTTCGTATAAAAAAACAGACTTCTCTCCTCACTGGAGCGAAAAGTCCGTTCGCGGTACCATCCAAATTTATAACTCATTTAAATAACGACATTACGCCGGCACAGCCTACTATCATATAAACTACTTCTCATTTTTCGAAGTAGTAATCACTAAATCACAAATTTAGGATGTCAAAATATGATTTCAACCTGCAACTCAAGGGTGAATTTCAACATAGGTTTAGTTTATGGGCTTTCACCTTTTCCCACTCTCTTTTAAACATTCTATTGTTTACTTGTCCCTATCACTGTTTTATAAATATTCACTTGTAATAATTTTCTCAAAATTTATTATAAACAATTTATCATACTTATTAATCAATGTCAACAATATTTTTTCAATTTTTATAGATAAATTTCTTGTATCTATGTCACAAATAAAAAGGAGCTGAAATTCAGCTCCTTTCATCTGTCAACTATCTTAAATTGCTTTCGTAAGCTTCTACCATTTTCTTAACCATCTGTCCGCCTACTGATCCTGCTTCTCTTGAAGTTAAATCTCCATTGTATCCCTGTTTAAGATTAACTCCTACTTCGTTAGCTGCTTCCATTTTAAATCTGTTTAAACCTTCTTTAGCTTCTGGTACTAATGCTCTGTTACTACTTCTATTTGCCATGATAAATTCCTCCTTTAATTTAAGTTGTATTAAGTAATAATCATTGTTGTAATATTAATATTACCTATTTGAAAATTAATACACTATTAAATTGGTGGAAACTCATCCATTAGGTACCATAAAAGCCATATTTAGAAGCATCATTTTTCATTTATTATTGATTTTATTCTAATAATTAAAATTATATTTTTTTAAAATAGAAATTGGCATTTCCATTCTTGAAGTTTTTAAAGGGTCTACAATTTGACAAATTCTTAAATTACCAACAAGAGATAAAAGCATAGCAGCTTCATTACAATTTATGCTTAAATTTTCAGTCATAAACTTATGCATATTATAAGTTGCTATTTTTGATGCTTCATCTAAGGTTTTTGCTGAAGCTATAGTCATTATATCTTCTCCTTGAATAAGCATAGGAAGTGGCATAGTTTTTCCCTTTAAAACATTTATCTTAACTTCTACTTCCCCTGGTATTTCAAGTCCGCATATAGCAACTTCACCATCTCCCATTACAGCATGAAGATCTCCAATGGATAGCAATGCTCCTTCCACATTTACAGGAAGATAAAGTATTGATCCTTTTACTATTCTATTGCAATCCATATTTCCACCATGATAATCTGGAACCATATTGTGTATTTCACCTTCTGTTGGTGCAGTTCCAATGACCCCTATCATAGGATTTATAGAGATTTCTATTTTTTCACTAAACATGGCTTTTCCATCTTTAATAGGTATTTTCTTAATTTGATCATGAGTAATTATTTCTCCCAAAGCACCTACATTAGGTCTGACTCTCATAGTTCCCTCTTCGGCTACTCTTATATCTAATATTTCTATTTTTAAAATATCAGATATTTCTGCTCCCTCCACATATAAAGGCCCTGTAGCAGGATTACCAAACTTAGGATTTATACTGCTTCTTTCCTGCTCTTCGCTGCAAATTTGATTTTTATAGCAATCAAAGGTTTCAAACACTACTGTATCTCCATCTTTAGCAGTTTCTACCCATTTATTTTCCTTTGTCATACTAAACACTGATTTTTCTTTTAAAATTCTTTTCATAAAATATCATCCCCTTAAAAATTAATTTGAACATAATAAAATTATTATATCACATTTAATTTATAAATTTAAAAAGAGCTTGCTTTAAAAAAACTAGCTCTTTCTATATCAAATTTATTTTCCTTGTTTGTTTATAAACTAAGCCCTACAGTATCCATTAACCTTTACATAGTCATAAGTTAAGTCACATCCCCAAGCTACTGCACTATAAATTCCGTCATTTAAGTCAATAACTATATTTATATAATCTTGTTTTAGGATTTTTTCTACTAATTCCTTATTAAATATAGTATTAGAACCCTTTTTTACAATTTTATGGGAAGATTGGGCGAGCTTTTTGCTTATAAAAAATTTAATGTAATCCCAGATGTTATATGTATTGCTAAAGCCTTGGGTGGTGGTTTTCCAATTGGTGCTTTTATTGCTAACGAAAAAACTTCCAAAGCTTTAGTACCTGGTGACCACGGCAGTACCTTTGGTGGAAATCCTCTTGGATGTGCTGTCTCTTTGGCTGTTTTAAATGAACTAATTGAAGGCGGTATTATTTCTACAGTAGCTTCGAAAGAAATGTATATAAAAGAAAAGCTAAATGAACTTAAAAATAAATATAATGTTATAGATGAAATAAAAGGAATCGGCTTATTAATTGGAATAAGCATCAACACGAATCCAAAAGAACTTATGAATTTATGCTTTAAAAAAGGTCTTCTTGTAGTAACAACTGGAACTGATGTTATCAGATTACTTCCTCCTCTTAATGTTACAATACAAGAAATAGATGAGGCTGTTAATATACTTGAATTAGTTATGAAAGAACTATAAAATAATTATACTATTGCATTACAAAAGGGAGAGCGTGAGGCTCTCCCTTTTAAATCTTTATAAATAATAAGTTATTTATCTTATAACAACAATGCCATCACTGCTTTTTGAACATGTAATCTATTTTCTGCCTCATCAAATACAAGAGATTGTGGACCATCAATAACCTCCGAAGTTACCTCATAGCCCCTATAGGCAGGAAGGCAATGAAGAAATATTGCATCTTTCTTTGCCATTGAAAAAAGCTCTCCATTTACCTGATAAGGTTTGAATATCTGTATTCTTTTCTCTTTCTCTTCTTCCTGACCCATACTTACCCAAGTATCGGTGTAAACTACATCTGCATCCTTTACCGCTTCCATAGGATCTTCTGTAATGGTTATATTTACTCCTGCAAGCTTAGCCTCCTCCTTTGCGTTTTTAATTATTTCTGCATCGCATTCATATCCCTTAGGTGTAGCAATTGCTATATCCATTCCAACCTTGCTGCAGCCGTAAAGAAGCGAATGAGCAATGTTATTTCCATCACCTACATAAGCAAGCTTAAGTGCATTAAACTTTGACTTACTCTCATAAATAGTTAAAAGGTCTGCTAAAATCTGACATGGATGAAATAGATCCGTTAATCCATTTATTATAGGTATGGTCCCATACTTTGCAAGATCCTCTACGTCACTTTGTTTATAAGTTCTTATCATGATTCCATCCACATATCTTGAAAGCACTTTAGCTGTATCTTCAATAGTTTCTCCTCTTCCAAGCTGTATATCTTGAGCACTTAAAAATAATGGATATCCACCTAACTGAACCATTCCAACCTCAAAAGAAACCCTTGTTCTAGTAGATGACTTGGTAAAAATCATACCTAAGGTCTTTTCTTTTAAAATCTTATGCTCTATGTCATTTTGGAGCTCATACTTTAGTTTTTTAGCCATCTTAAGTATATTTAAAATCTCTTCTGTAGTTAAATCCTTTAAACTTAATAAATGCTTCATTCTCCCATCCCCTTTTAATTATCTTAATATCGATCTAGCGAATATATTTCAATTTCATCCTTTTCATTTAAGCTATTCAAAGACCTTACAATTGCTTTTACAGTATCTAAAGATGTTATACATGGCAAGTTATATTCCATAGCAGTACGTCTAAGCCAAAAACCTTCTCTAGAGCTTATCTTCCCCTTTGTAGGAGTATTTATTATCATTTGAAGTTTATTTGCCTTAATCCACTGACTAACTTCTTTCATTGGTATCAAATTAATATCTATTTCTTGTTCCTTTAAGTAAGCATAAGTATTTTCTGTTGCAAACAACTTATATCCTAAATTTACAAGCTCTTTTGAAAGCTTAGTGCTCTCTTTTTTATCCCTTTCTGCTATAGATAAAAGTACATTTCCTTCTTTTAAGAACCTAATACCTGAAGCTAAAAGTCCTTTATATAATGCTTTGCCAAAATTTTTATCCACACCCATTACTTCTCCAGTAGATTTCATTTCGGGGCCTAAAAAAGTATCTACCATGGTAAGCTTTGAGAATGAAAATACAGGAACTTTTACAGCTACTAAAGAGCTTTCCTCTGCCAGGCCTGGTTTATATCCCATATTCTCTAAGTTGTTTCCTAAAATAATATCAGTAGCTAGTTTAACCATAGGTATACCCGTGACCTTTGTAAGTATTGGTACTGTTCTGCTAGCTCTTGGATTTACTTCTATGATATGAACCTTATCTTCTTCATCTATAACAAATTGAATATTAAATAATCCCTTTATTTTTAATGCCTTTGCTAATTTTATAGTGTAATCAACAATTACTTCCTTAGTGTCTTTACTTAAGCTTATTGGAGGGTATACCGACATGCTATCTCCAGAATGTACTCCTGCTCTTTCTATATGTTCCATTATTCCAGGTATTAAAACATTCTCTCCATCCGAAATTCCATCTGCTTCTACTTCTTTTCCCATTATATATTTATCTATAAGTACTGGATGCTCCTTAGAAGCATCCACTGCAAGCTTCATATATTCTTGTATTTCTTTATCGCTATAAACTATTTCCATAGCTCTTCCTCCTATTACATAAGAGGGTCTTACTAAGACTGGATATCCAATTTTATTTGCTATGCTTAAAGCATCCTCTACACAATGGGCAGTACTTCCATTTGGTATTGGTATATGAAGACTTTTCAGCAATTTAAGGAACTTATCTCTATCCTCAGCCATATCTATATTCTCTAAATCAGTTCCTAAAATCTTAACACCAGCTTTTTCAAGTGGAGCTGCAAGATTTATGGCAGTTTGCCCTCCAAACTGTGCTATTACTCCCATAGGTTTTTCTCTTTCGATAATATCTAAAACACTTTCACTTGTAAGCGGCTCAAAATACAATCCATCAGAAATATCAAAATCAGTGCTTACTGTTTCCGGATTATTGTTTATAATTATTGATTTAATTCCTTTTTCTTTAAGAGTTTGTACTGAATGAACACTACAATAGTCAAACTCAATTCCTTGACCTATTCTTATAGGTCCTGACCCTATTACTATAACTTTTTCTCTACTACTTACCTCTGCATCATTCTTTTCTTCATAGGTAGAATAATAATAAGGTGTAGTAGCTTCAAATTCCCCAGCACAAGTATCTACCATCTTGTATACCGGACGAAGATTAAGTTCTTTTCTTTTTTTAGTAACTTCTTCTGTAGATACGTTAAGTAAATTTCCGATGTATGCATCTCCAAAACCAATTTTTTTAGCTCTATTCATAAGTTCATAACCTATTGTTTCAATGCTATGATTCTTTATCTCTTCTGCTAAAGTTACAATTTTTTGGAGTTTTTTAATAAAGAAATAATCTATCTTAGTTATATTAATGATTTTTTCTACAGACACTCCCCTTTGAAGAGCTTTTGATATGGCAAATATTCTTTCATCACTTTGATCTTTAATAAACTCTATAAGTTCATCTATGGATTTATCTTCAAAAAGCTCTAGACCTAGCTGATAATCTAGCTTTACATCTAACGAATCTATTGCTTTTAGAAGAGATTCCTCAAAGTTTCTTCCAATTGCCATAACTTCGCCTGTGGCTTTCATTTGAGTTCCAAGCGTACGATTTGCATCTCTAAACTTATCAAAAGGCCATCTTGGTACTTTTGTTACTACATAATCCAGTGCAGGCTCAAAGCAAGCATAAGTATTTTCTGTAATAGAATTTTTTATTTCATCAAGATTTAATCCAAGAGCAATTTTTGCTGTAATCCTAGCAATTGGGTAACCAGTAGCCTTAGATGCTAATGCACTAGAACGGCTTACTCTAGGATTTACCTCTATAACCACATACTCCTTACTATTTGGATTTAGTGCAAACTGTATATTACATCCTCCATTAATCTTAAGTGCACGAATTATTTTTATAGACGCAGTTCTAAGCATTTGATACTCAACATCACTTAAGGTCTGACTAGGTGCCACTACTATACTATCTCCTGTATGAACACCTACTGGATCGAAATTTTCCATATTACATATTACAATACAGTTATCTGCATTATCTCTCATAATCTCATATTCAATTTCTTTAAAGCCAGCTACACTTTGCTCCACTAATATCTGATGTATCATACTTAGCTTTAACCCGCGACTGGCGATATCTTTAAACTCATCTAAATTGTTGGCTATTCCCCCAACAGTTCCTCCTAAGGTATAGGCAGGCCTAATAATTATAGGAAATCCTACTTTCTTTGCAAAATTTACTCCCTCTTCCAAAGTGGTTACTATACTACTAACTGCTACTTTTTCACCTACTTCTTCCATGGTTGCTTTAAATAATTCTCTGTCCTCTGCCCTTTTTATAGATTCAAGTGTTGTACCTAAGAGTTTTACGTTAAGTTCTTCTAAGATTCCATCCTCGGAAAGTTCTACTGCCATATTAAGCGCTGTTTGCCCTCCAATAGATGCTAATATGCCATCAGGTCTCTCCTTATAAATAATCTTTTTTATAAAATCTAATGTAATAGGCTCTATATATACTTTATCCGCTACATCTACATCCGTCATAATGGTTGCTGGGTTACTATTTATAAGAACAACCTCTACTCCCTCCTCTTTTAATGACCTGCAAGCTTGTGTACCGGAATAATCAAATTCTGCCGCCTGTCCTATAACAATAGGCCCCGAACCTATAACCATAACCTTCTTTATATCTTCTCTTTTAGGCATTAAGCTGCACCTCCATCATTTGAATAAATTCATCAAAAACATAAGCCGAATCCTGAGGACCTGGAGCAGCTTCTGGATGATATTGTATACTTAAGATTGGATATTTCTTATGTCTAAAACCTTCAATAGTACCATCATTAACATTTATATGAGTAATTTCAACTTCATTGCTGATACTTTCTTCAAGGGCATAACGATGGTTTTGCGAAGTGATATATATTCTTCCTGTAATTAAATCTTTTACTGGATGATTTCCTCCATGATGACCAAACTTTAATTTATATGTCTTTCCTCCTAAAGAACTTCCTAAAAGCTGATGTCCAAGACAAATACCCATAATAGGCTTTTTACCAATTATCTTTTTAATATTCTCTAAAGCATCAGTTAAGTCCTTAGGATCTCCTGGTCCATTAGATAGAAGAATGCCATCAGGTTTTATAGATAAGATTTCTTCTGCTGAAGAATCTGATGGGAATACATAAATATCGCAATCTCTGTTTTTTAGATTTCTTAAGATATTTTCCTTTATTCCAAAATCTATTACAGCAACTTTTTTACCCTTGCCTTCAATTTTATACATCTTTTTAGTACTTACTTCCTTAACAAGTTCTCTTTTAACTAATACTTTTTCTTTAATATTATTAATTTGCTTATGTATATCAAAACACTCAGTAGAAATTATTCCAAACATACTCCCAAAACTTCTAATATGTTTTGTAAGTGCTCTTGTATCTATATCTTTTATCCCTACAATCCCGTGTTTTATAAGATACTCTTCCGCTCCCATAATGCATCTCCAATTACTTGGATCATCACAGCTCTCCTTAACAATGAAACCCTCAACATGAGGTTTAATAGATTCATTATCAATATCATTAAATCCATAATTTCCGATAAGTGGATAGGTCATTGTTACTATTTGACCATTATATGATGGATCTGTACGAATTTCTTGATATCCCGTCATACAGGTATTGAAAACTACTTCTCCAAAACCCTCTCCCTTTGAACCAAATGATTTTCCAATAAAATAACTACCATCTTGTAATACAAGTATCGCCTTCATACATATACCTCATTTCTATATTAAGACTTGCATAATTATTAATGTGATATTTTTATTAACATTGATATATACGCTTCTACACATTGGCATATAATATATTTCAATATAACTTTAATATATATCCACTCTGTATTTTAATAATCATACATAATATAGAATAAAAATGCAATATACTTGGAATAAATATTAATTTATATTGTATATATATTCATTATTGTTTGTATTGAGACTTATATCATGAGTAGTAATATAGAATTTTTTTGAACTTTTACTTAAAGAGGAAGGTTGGGATTTATATCTGCAATTTCACTATTTTTTAATTACTCATTAAATTAAAACAAAACCATGTTATTTAAAATTTAGGCTCTGTTAGACTAAATTGTTGATATGCAACATAAAAAATAAGGTAGTTGCCTACCTTATTTTTTTCTTTCAAACCGATTTCCTGTATTTGCATATATTATTACAAAGATTATTGAAACAATAAGTAACGTAATTCCAACTTTGAACAATATCTTCATCATCAAGATATCACTTAACACGAATAATGTTATACAAAAAGCAATCACAAACATAAATTTTCCCATGAATTTGCATAAAGATATTACATCGTATTTTTTCTTTTCTTCCTTACTCATAGTGTTAAATCCTGCTATTAAAAATGACCATTTACCTAATGATAACATTATACCTACAATCACAAATAAAGCAATCATCAATATTTTACCAACCATAAAATCACCTCACAATAAATTATGCTTAACAACATAGTCTCATATAACTTATTATAAAGAGTTTTATATTATATTTCAATTTTCTGCAAATATTATTCAAAATTTGGTTTTCTATTTTTATATCCTTCGATTTTAGTATCAACAAATGGAATTACACTATGAATGAGCATATTTTTGTCTTTATAACTTCTTTATCATTATTGAAACTTTGTAGCCACTTGTACCAACTCATGTGGTTCGGTAAAAATTTAGTAGATACCCCTTTAAATCTGTACATCCAAATTTTAAGGTTGCTGTGTAGTGAATTTACATGGCTTATATGGTAAAGCATACTTTGTTAAATCATTAAATATCAACATTATTGTCTAACAGAGCCAAAATTCAAAAAAGCGCATCAAGTATACTTGATGCGCTTTTAACTATTCACCGATTACCAAAAGGTCTCTCAAAATTAAACAGAGAATGAAACCTTCAAGAAAGCTCATCGCTTCTTGTCGACTCCTTAGAAAGGAGGTGATCCAGCCGCAGGTTCTCCTACGGCTACCTTGTTACGACT
>NZ_OAOD01000037.1 GCF_900205925.1 Clostridium peptidivorans
CATGAAAGTTGAATTAATCACTCCAATAGCTATGGATGAAGGATTAAGATTCGCTATCAGAGAAGGTGGAAGAACAGTAGGTTCAGGTGTTGTTACTACAATAGAAGAATAATAAAAAATTAGGACTGGGTTTCTAGACCTAGTCCTTTTAAAAGTAAAACATTACTAGTTACTTTATTTATGATTTTCATTGACATATAAATTCAATTATGATAAATTATTTAAGTAATGCTTAAATACAGCCAATATAATCTTCCTGCGTTTTTATATGTACCAGGAGAGTACCAGGAGGTGTAGAGATGAGAATAAAAGTTACTTTAGCATGTACAGAATGTAAGCAAAGAAATTACGATACAATGAAGAATAAGAAAAATGATCCAGATAGATTAGAAATGAGAAAATACTGCAGATTCTGTCGCAAACACACTATTCATAAAGAAACAAAATAGTACATAGAGGCATATTAAATTTCAGGGATGTGAAATTATGAGTTCTGTAGAAAAGGTAAAAAAACTTAATAATACATCTGAAAAAAAAGGTGGATTAATTAGATTTTTTAAGGAATTTAAAGCTGAGTTTAAGAGAATAACCTGGGCCTCTAGACAAGAAGTGAAAAAAGCAACCACTACTGTGTTAACTTTTTGCCTAATCTATATAGTAGCTATTACTGTATTTGATTTTGTGTTTAAAAATTTATCTCAGTTTATATTAAAATAAATATAAAAAAGGAGGTAGGGGTCGAGAAATACTCCCGTCCCTTGAAATATGGCAGAGAGAGCTAGATGGTATGTAGTTCACACATATTCAGGATATGAGAATAAGGTTAAAGCTAACCTAGAAAAAACTATTGAAAATAGGAATCTACATGATTGGATATGTGATGTTCAAGTTCCTATGGAAGAACAAATAGAAATAACTAAAGATGGAAAAAAGAAAGTAACACTTAAAAAGGTATTCCCGGGATACGTTCTTGTCAAAATGGTTATGACTGATGACTCCTGGTATGTAGTTAGAAATACCAGAGGTGTTACAGGATTTGTAGGACCTGGATCTAAACCTGTTGCATTAACTGATGAAGAAGTTAATTCTATGGGTATAGTAGATAGGGTGATGGATTTAGATTTCCAAGTTGGAGAAACTGTTAAGGTTGTCTCTGGTCCATTAGAAGACTTTGCAGCAGTTATCCAAGAGATAAATGTTGAAAAGAGAAAAATTAAGGCTTTAGTCAACATGTTTGGCAGGGAAACCCCTGTTGAACTTGATTTTAATCAGATAGATAAATTAGACTAATCAAAAGCGAAGGTTTACAAGTGGGAGGATTTTAAATCCGTATTGTACCACATTTATAGGAGGTGTAAATTATGGCTAAAAAAGTTACAGGAATGATAAAACTTCAACTTCCTGCAGGGAAAGCAACTCCAGCACCACCAGTAGGACCTGCATTAGGTCAGCATGGTGTAAACATTATGGCATTTACAAAGGAATTCAATGCTAAAACAGCTAATCAAGCTGGTTTAATAATTCCAGTTGTAATAACAGTTTACCAGGATAGATCTTTTAGTTTTATACTAAAGACTCCACCTGCAGCAGTACTAATTAAAAAGGCTGTTGGAATAGAAAGTGGTTCTGGTGTGCCAAATAAGACAAAAGTTGCTAAACTTACAAAAGAACAGTTGAAACAAATTGCCGAAACTAAGATGCCAGACTTAAATGCAGCATCAGTAGAAGCTGCTATGAGCATGATTGCTGGAACAGCAAGAAGCATGGGCGTAACTATAGAAGAATAGTTAACGTTTTAAAAGTGGGAGGTAACAACCGCTAAAACCACAAAGGAGGTAGTAAAATGTCTAAAGGAAAGAAATATATCGAAAGTGCTAAATTAGTTGATAAGAATGCTCTATACTCTGCAGCAGAAGCTATGGAACTTGTTGTAAAGACTTCTAAAGCTAAGTTTGATGAAACTGTTGAACTTGCTGTAAGACTAGGAGTAGATCCAAGACATGCAGATCAGCAGGTTAGAGGAGCTGTAGTTCTTCCACATGGAACAGGTAAAACTGTAAAAGTTTTAGTGTTTGCAAAAGGAGATAAAGCTAAAGAAGCTGAAGCAGCAGGAGCAGATTATGTTGGAGCAGAAGAATTAGTAGATAAAATTCAAAAAGAAAACTGGTTTGATTTTGATGTAGTTGTTGCTACACCAGATATGATGGGAGTAGTTGGTAGACTAGGTAGAGTATTAGGACCTAAGGGTTTAATGCCAAACCCAAAATCAGGTACAGTTACATTTGATGTTACTAAGGCTTTAGCAGATATTAAAGCTGGTAAAGTTGAATATAGAGTTGATAAAACATCTATAATTCACGTTCCATTAGGAAAAGGATCTTTTGGTGCTGAAAAATTACTTAATAACTTCCATACATTAATGGAAGCTGTTATTAAGGCTAAGCCAGCAGCAGCTAAAGGACAATATGTTAAATCAGTAGTTGTTTCCAGCACAATGGGTCCTGGAATAAAGGTTAATCCAACAAAAGTTTTAGAATAGTATTGACATAGAATCTAAAATTTGATATTATTTTAAAAGTTGAATAAGGCAATATACCGTAGACAGTAGGTGCGTAAGCATAACGAATTTCAACCTACCGAGGGTTCCAATATATGATTATATTTGGTTTCTCCGCGTCTACGGGAGAAACCTTTAATTTTATATAAACTAAACTGTGAGGAGGTGGACACACAGTGGCAAACAATAGACAGTTAAAAGAAGCTAAAGTAGCAGAAATAAGAGAGAAACTAGAAAAAGCAGAAAGCGTGATTCTAGCTCAATATCAAGGATTGACAGTAGAAGAAGACACTGAATTAAGAAGCAAGTTAAGAGAAGCAGGTGTAGAATATAAAGTTTATAAAAACACTTTGACTACTCTAGCTGCTAAAGAATTAGGTTATGAAGGAATGGTAGAATTTCTTCAAGGACCAATTTCAGTAGCTTTTGGATATGAAGATCCAACTGCACCAGCAAGAGTTCTTAATGACTTTGCTAAAGCTCATAAGAAACTAGAACTAAAGGGTGGATTAGTTCAAGGAGAAGTATATGATACTGATAAAATTAAACAACTTGCTGATATACCACCAAGAGAAGTACTTATTGCAAAATTACTTGGAAGCTTCAAAGCTCCAATATCAAACTTTGCATATTTATTAAATGCAGTTAAAGAAAAGAAAGAAACTGAGGAAACTCAAGCTTAATAATAAGAGAAAATTTGGAGGTGCTTAATAATGACAAGAGAAGAAATCATACAGGCTATAAAAGAAATGACTGTTTTAGAATTAAATGAATTAGTAAAGGCATGTGAAGAAGAATTCGGAGTAAGTGCTGCTGCACCAGTTGCTGTAGCAGGAGCTGCTGGAGCAGGAGCTGCAGCTGCTGAAGAAAAAACTGAATTTGATGTTGTTTTAGCTAGCGCAGGATCAGAAAAGATCAAAGTTATAAAAGCTGTTAGAGAAATAACTGGATTAGGCTTAAAAGAAGCTAAAGAAATAGTTGACGGAGCTCCTAAGACATTAAAGGAAGCTGTAGCTAAGGACGAAGCTGAAGCAATGAAAGCTAAGCTTGCTGAAGTTGGTGCAACTGTAGAATTAAAGTAATTGCTTAAATATAATTCAAAAGAGGTACTTAGAAAGTACCTCTTTTTTTATAAGGTATATAATCTGAAAAAATAGTATTGACATCTTGTTATTGTTATGATAATATAATAAATTGCATTGATTGTACATTATAAATAAAGATATTATATTTATTTTCAAATATTGAATTAAATAAATAAAATTGGTTATAATATTATGATGCAATGCGTACAACCCAGAAACACTAGGTGTTTTTGGTTATTTTTACTTTATGCAAGGGGTGAAATTTTAATGGTACATCCTGTCCAAGTGGGTAAAAGAACAAGAATGAGCTTTTCTAAGCTTAAAGAAGTTGGCGATATGCCAAATCTAATTGAGGTTCAATTAGATTCTTATCAATGGTTTCTAAAAGAAGGACTTGAGGAGGTTTTTGATGATATCAATCCTATTCAAGATTATACAGGAAACCTTAACCTAGAGTTTATAGGTTATAAATTAGACATGGAAAATACAAAGTACTCCGTAGAAGAATGTAAGGAAAGAGACGCTACTTATGCAGCACCATTAAAGGTAAGTGTAAGACTTATTAATAAAGAAACTGGTGAAATAAAAGAACAGGAAGTATTTATGGGGGATTTCCCTCTTATGACAGAACAGGGAACTTTCATAATAAATGGAGCCGAAAGAGTTATTGTAAGTCAGCTAGTTAGATCACCGGGTGTTTACTACAATGTTGCACTAGACAAGACTGGTAAGCCGTTATTTTCTGCTACAGTAATTCCAAACAGGGGTGCGTGGCTTGAGTATGAGACAGATTCTAATGACGTAATATATGTAAGAATAGACAAAACAAGAAAGTTACCTATTTCTATTTTAGCTAGAGCAATGGGTTTCGGAACAGATTCTGAAATAATAGATTATTTTGGTGAAGATGAAAGATTGAAGGCTACTATTGAAAAAGATAACACAAAAACAAAGGAAGAAGGTTTGCTTGAAATATATAAAAGATTAAGACCAGGCGAACCACCAACAGTAGATAGTGCTATATCATTAATAGAATCATTGTTTTTTGATGCTAAGAGATATGACTTATCTAGAGTAGGTAGATATAAATTTAACAGAAAACTATCCTTACATTTAAGAATTGCAAATCAGATTGCTGCAGAAGATATAATAAATCCTAGTACGGGAGAAATCCTAGTGCAAAAAGGCGAAAAAATCGAGAGAGAAAAAGCCTTAGAGATACAAAATTCTGGAGTAAATAAGGTTGATATTCATGTAGATGACAAAGTTGTTAGAGTAATAGGAAATCATTTTGTAGATATACATAAGCTTATAGAGTTTAACATAGATGATTTAAATATTAAAGAGTTAGTACATTATCCAACTTTAAAAGAGATACTAGATAATTATAGTGAAGAGTCTAGTATAAAGGATCAAATTAGAAAAAATATTCATAGATTGATTCCTAAGCATATAATAAGGGATGATATTTATGCAACTATAAGTTATGAGTTAGGATTACCTTATGGAATTGGATATACAGATGATATAGACCATCTAGGTAATAGAAGATTGAGATCTGTAGGGGAACTATTACAAAATCAGTTTAGAATAGGTCTTTCTAGAATGGAAAGAGTAGTAAAAGAAAGAATGACCATTCAAGATCAGGAATCTATAACTCCACAAGCATTAATCAATATAAGACCAGTGGCAGCTTCTATAAAGGAATTCTTCGGAAGTTCTCAGCTTTCACAGTTTATGGATCAAACTAATCCACTGTCAGAACTTACACATAAGAGAAGATTGTCAGCATTAGGACCAGGAGGTCTTTCAAGAGAAAGAGCTGGTTTTGAAGTTAGAGACGTTCACCATTCACATTATGGAAGAATGTGCCCTATAGAAACGCCTGAAGGACCTAATATAGGTCTTATAAATTCACTTGCTACGTACGCACGAGTAAATGAATATGGATTTATAGAAGCTCCTTATAGAAAAGTTGATAAAAAGGATTGTAGGGTAACTAATGAAATAGTATATATGACTGCTGATGAAGAAGATCAGTACTTGGTAGCTCAGGCAAATGAACCTTTAGATGAGGAAGGAAGATTTGTTGATTCTAAGGTAACTGTAAGGGATAAAGAAGATGTACTTATAGTGCCTAAGACAGAAGTAGATTTGATGGACGTATCTCCAAGACAAATAGTTTCTGTAGCAACTGCTATGATACCATTCCTTGAGAATGATGATGCCAGCCGTGCACTTATGGGTTCTAACATGCAACGTCAGGCAGTGCCACTTTTAAAGCCCCAAGCGCCTGTTGTTGGAACTGGTATAGAATACAAGGCAGCTGTTGATTCAGGAGTGCTTCCTAAGTCTAGAAATTCAGGAACAGTTATATATGTGAGTGCTAATGAAGTTAAGGTGAAAAGAGATTCAGATGGCGGAGTTGATACTTACAAATTATTAAAGTTTAAAAGATCTAATCAGGGTACTTGTATTAACCAACGTCCAATTGTAAGTAAAGGTGATAAGGTTGAAAGAGGAACTGTTCTTGCAGATGGACCATCAACTGATTTAGGTGAGATAGCATTAGGTAAAAATATTAGAATAGGATTTATAACTTGGGAAGGTTATAACTATGAAGATGCTATGTTAATTTCTGAAGAACTTGTAAGAGAAGATGTATTTACTTCTATTCATATTGAAGAATATGAAGCAGAATCAAGAGATACAAAGCTCGGACCTGAAGAAATAACAAGGGATATACCTAATGTGGGAGAAGATGCCTTAAAGGATATAGATGAAAGAGGAATAATAAGAATAGGTGCAGAGGTAAGGTCAGGAGATATACTTGTAGGAAAAGTTACTCCAAAGGGCGAAACTGAGCTAACTGCTGAAGAAAGGCTCTTAAGAGCTATATTTGGAGAAAAAGCAAGAGAAGTTAGGGATACTTCCTTGAGAGTTCCTCATGGTGAAGCAGGTATAATAGTAGATGTTAAGGTGTTTACAAGAGAAAATGGAGATGAACTTCCACCAGGAGTTAATAAACTAGTTAGATGTTATATAGCTCAAAAAAGAAAGATATCTGTTGGAGATAAAATGGCTGGAAGACATGGTAATAAGGGTGTTATTTCAAGAGTATTACCAGAAGAAGATATGCCATTTTTACCAGATGGAAGACCTCTTCAAATATGCTTAAATCCATTAGGTGTTCCTTCACGTATGAATATAGGGCAGGTGCTTGAAGTTCATTTAGGATGGGCAGCCAGTGAATTAGGATGGCATATTGCTACTCCTGTATTTGATGGAGCAACTGAAGCTGAAATATTAGAATGCTTAACTAAAGCTGGTTATGTTGAGGATGGAAAAACAGTATTATATGATGGAAGAACAGGAGAACCATTCCATAATAGAGTAACTGTCGGATACATGTATATTCTTAAACTTGCACATTTGGTTGATGATAAAATACATGCTAGATCCACAGGTCCATATTCCTTAGTAACTCAGCAGCCTTTAGGAGGTAAAGCACAGTTCGGTGGACAGAGATTTGGAGAAATGGAAGTTTGGGCTCTTGAAGCTTATGGAGCAGCTCACACTCTTCAAGAAATATTAACAGTTAAATCTGATGATGTAGTAGGTAGAGTAAAAACTTACGAGTCAATAGTTAAGGGAGAAAATATTCCAGAACCTGGAGTTCCAGAATCATTTAAGGTATTAATAAAAGAATTACAAGCTTTATGTTTAGATGTAAAAGTATTAAATGATGATAATGAAGAAATAAAATTAAGGGAATCTATAGATGATGATCTAGAAGAATTAGATGTTAATATAGAGGGAACTGAAGAGATTACTCCAGGGACACCTGAAGATGAATATATAGAAGAAACAAAAGACGAAAATATAGATGAAGACATAGATTTAGATGACTTCGATGATTTACCATTAGATGAATTACAAAGCAATTTAGAGTTAGGCGATTTTAATGATGAACATTAATTTGAAGGGAGGATATACCCTTGTTTGAATTAAATAATTTTGATGCACTACAGATAGGGCTGGCTTCACCTGAGCAAATTAGAGAATGGTCTAGAGGTGAGGTAAAAAAGCCAGAAACTATAAACTATAGAACACTTAAACCTGAAAGAGATGGATTATTTTGTGAAAGAATATTCGGACCTCAAAAGGACTGGGAGTGTCATTGTGGAAAATATAAGAGAGTAAGATATAAAGGCATAGTTTGTGACAGATGTGGCGTTGAGGTTACTAAGTCTAAAGTAAGACGTGAGAGAATGGGGCATATAGAACTAGCAGCCCCTGTATCCCACATCTGGTATTTCAAAGGTATCCCATCTCGTATGGGACTAATATTAGACATGTCACCAAGATCACTAGAAAAAATATTATATTTTGCATCTTATGTAGTACTTGATCCTAAAGAAACTTCATTATTAAGAAAGCAGCTTTTAAACGAAAAGGAATATAGAGAAGCTGTTGATAAATATGGAGAAGAAAGTTTTGAAGCCGGTATGGGAGCAGAATCTATCAAGAGATTGCTCGCAGAAATAGAGCTAGAACAACTTTCTAAAGAGTTAAAAGAAGGATTAAAAACTAGTACTGGACAAAAGAAAGTAAGAATAATAAGAAGATTAGAAGTAGCAGAATCATTTAGAAAGTCTGGTAATAGACCAGATTGGATGATTATAGATGTTATACCTGTAATTCCGCCAGATTTAAGACCTATGGTTCAGTTAGATGGTGGAAGATTTGCGACTTCTGATTTAAATGATCTTTATAGAAGAGTTATAAATAGAAATAACAGATTAAAGAAGCTATTAGACTTAGGAGCACCAGACATAATTGTACGTAATGAAAAAAGAATGCTTCAGGAAGCAGTAGATGCTTTAATTGACAACGGAAGAAGAGGAAGACCTGTTACAGGTCCAGGAAATAGACCACTTAAATCCCTTTCTGATATGTTAAAGGGTAAGCAAGGTAGATTTAGACAAAACTTACTTGGTAAGCGTGTGGATTATTCAGGACGTTCTGTTATAGTTGTTGGCCCAGAATTAAAAATGTATCAATGTGGTTTGCCTAGGGAAATGGCTTTAGAGTTGTTTAAACCATTTGTAATGAAAAAGCTTGTAGAAGGTGCGTTAGCACATAATATAAAGAGTGCAAAAAGAATGGTGGAAAGAGTTCAACCTCAAGTTTGGGATGTATTAGAAGAAGCTATATCAGATCATCCTGTACTTTTAAATCGTGCTCCTACACTACACAGACTTGGTATACAGGCGTTTCAACCAGTATTAGTTGAAGGAAGAGCTATAAAATTACATCCTTTAGTTTGTACTGCGTATAACGCTGACTTTGACGGTGACCAGATGGCTGTTCACGTTCCATTGTCTGTAGAAGCTCAGTCAGAAGCTAGATTCTTAATGCTTGCAGCACATAATATATTAAAACCTTCTGATGGTAAGCCGGTTGTAGTCCCTACACAGGATATGGTTTTAGGATCATATTACTTAACTTTGGATAAAGATGGTGTAGAGGGAGAAGGAAAAGTATTTTCATCACCAGATGAAGTAATTATGGCTTATGAAGTAGGTGCCATAAATATACATGCTAAAATAAAAGTTAGAATGTATAAAGAGGAAAATGGAGTAGTGGAATCAGGAATTGTTGAAACTACGCCAGGTAGATTAATATTCAATGAAGCTATTCCTCAAGATTTAGGATTTGTAGACAGAAGTGTTCTTGAAAATAAGTTCAAATTAGAAGTAGACTTCTTAGTTAATAAATCTTCTTTAGGGAAAGTAATTAATAAGTGCTATATGAAACATGGTCCAACTAAGACATCTGTAATGTTAGATAAAATAAAGGCAAAAGGATACCATTATTCAACTATAGGAGCTATTACTGTTGCTACAGCAGACATGGTTGTGCCTGAGTCTAAGAAAACATTGCTAGCACAAGCAGATGAAGTAGTTAATAAAATAGAAAAGCAGTATAGAAGAGGATTTATATCTGAAGATGAAAGATATGAAAGAGTTATAGAAAAATGGACTAAAACTACAGATGAAGTAGCAGATGCGCTTATGTCAAACTTAGATAAGTTTAATCCTATATTCATGATGGCGGATTCTGGAGCCAGAGGTTCTAAGAGTCAGATAAAACAGCTTGCAGGAATGAGAGGACTTATGGCTAATCCATCTGGTAAAATAATTGAATTACCTATTAGATCTTCATTTAGAGAAGGCTTGGATGTACTTGAATACTTTATTTCTACACACGGTGCTAGAAAAGGTAACGCGGATACAGCATTAAAAACAGCTGACTCAGGTTATCTTACTAGAAGACTTGTTGACGTTAGTCAGGATGTTATAGTAAGAGAAGAAGATTGTGGAACTACTGAATCATATGAAGTTTCAGAAATTAAAGAGGGTAATGAAATAATTGAAAGCATTTCAGAAAGACTTACTGGAAGGTATGCAGGAGAAGATATAGTTGATCCTAACACAGGAGAAGTTTATGCATATAGAGATGCCTATATGGATCCTAAAATTGCCGAGAGAATTGAAAATGCGGGAATTAAAAAAGTTAGAATAAGATCAGTCTTCACTTGTAAATCTAAACATGGAGTTTGTGCTAAGTGCTATGGAATGAATATGGCAACTGCTGAAAAAATAAATATTGGAGAAGCAGTTGGTATAGTAGCAGCTCAAAGTATAGGTGAGCCTGGAACTCAGCTTACAATGAGAACTTTCCATACTGGTGGAGTTGCTGGAGCAGATATAACACAAGGTCTTCCAAGAGTTGAAGAATTATTTGAAGCTAGAAAACCAAAAGGATTGGCTATTGTTACAGAAATTTCTGGTACTGTAAGAATTGAAGAAACAAAGAAAAAGAGAACAGTAGTAGTTGTAAATGAATCTGGAGAAGAAATAAGCTATGACATTCCTTTCGGATCAAGATTAAAAGTAGCCAATGGTGATGTAATAAGTGCAGGAGATGAAATTACAGAGGGTTCTGTAAATCCGCATGATATAATAAGAATTAAAGGTGTTAAGGGAGTTAAGAATTATCTATTATCTGAAGTGCAAAAGGTTTATAGACTACAGGGTGTTGATATAAATGATAAACATCTTGAAGTAGTAGTAAGACAAATGACACGTAAAGTTAAAATAGAAGATTCAGGTGATACAGATTTATTGCCGGGAACAATGATTGACATTTTTGATTTTAATGAAGAAAATGAAAGAGCAGAAGCCTTAGGAGGGCAACCTGCCTTAGGAAGAATTGCTCTTTTAGGAATTACAAAGGCATCACTAGCTACAGAATCCTTCTTGTCTGCAGCATCTTTCCAGGAAACAACTAGGGTATTAACCGATGCTGCTATAAAAGGCAAAATAGATCCTTTACTAGGATTAAAAGAAAATGTAATTATAGGTAAGTTAATTCCAGCAGGTACTGGTATGACAAGATATAGATCTGTTAAACTCAGTACAGATAAGCAGCCAGAGGAGTTAGAACAGAATGCTGACGAATTAACAAATGAAATAAAAGCTTAGAATGAATTATGTTGACAGGATTAAATTAAGGTGATAAAATACAACTGTATGCTTACAAAGAAGAGGTAAAGATACAAGCTTTACCTCTTGTAATATGTCCAAAGGGGGATTAAGAATGATCGACAGGCTTAAAGGCAAAAAAATTGTCGGTTTTAAGCAATCTTTGAGAGCTATTAAAAGTGGTACTGGCAAAAAGGTATATATTGCTAAAGATGCTGATAATAAGTTGGTAGAAGAAGTTAAAATTGCTGCTCAGTATAATTCCCTTGATATAGTATACATTGACACTATGAAAGAACTTGGAAAACTGTGTGGCATAGAAGTTGGAGCAGCCACAGCAGTTATACTAAATGAATAGTTGCTGATTCTTAAATTTAATTTATAGAATTTTAGTCGAATACATTGAGGAGGTGTAAGAATGCCAACTATTAACCAATTAGTAAGAAAAGGTAGAAAAGTTGTAGAAACTAAGTCAACAGCACCAGCATTAAAGCAATGCCCACAAAAAAGAGGAGTGTGTACTGTAGTTAAAACTACTACTCCAAAGAAGCCTAACTCAGCATTAAGAAAAGTTGCTAGAATTAGACTTACAAATGGATATGAAGTTACTGGATACATTCCAGGTATAGGACACAACTTACAGGAACACAGCGTGGTTCTTATAAGAGGTGGAAGAGTTAAGGACCTTCCTGGTGTGAGATATCACATCGTTAGAGGAGCGCTTGACTCAGCTGGAGTTGCAAACAGACTTCAAAGCAGATCAAAGTATGGTGCTAAGAGACCAAAACAAAAATAATCTAAACTAAATTGGTGCTGTGTCTTCGGCGTTTATATATATATTCATAAATTTGCAGAAGTACAAAGCACTTTACGGTTAAGGTTTTTAGCCGAGTACCGATGAACTTAAACTTTTAATTGTTAAGGAGGGAAGAAAAGTGCCAAGAAAAGGACATATAGCAAAGAGAGATGTGTTACCAGATCCAATGCACAATAGCAAAGTAGTTACTAAGTTTATAAACAGTATAATGGAAGACGGAAAAAAGGGAGTAGCTCAAAAGATATGCTACGATGCATTTGAGATAATTCAAAACAAAACTCAGAAGGAACCAATGGAAGTGTTTGAAGCAGCAATGAACAATGTAATGCCTTTACTTGAAGTAAAAGCAAGAAGAATTGGTGGTGCTACATACCAAGTTCCAATGGAAGTAAGACCAGAAAGAAGACAGACATTAGGTATTAGATGGATCCTTGCAGCAACTGAAAAAAGAGGCGAGAGATACATGAGAGAAAGACTAGCTGCTGAATTAATGGATGCAGCTAATAATACTGGTGCGTCTGTTAAGAAAAGAGAAGATACTCATAAGATGGCTGAAGCTAACAAAGCTTTTGCACATTACAGATACTAATATTAAAATAAAACTGTTTTGGTATATTACCAAGACAGTTTTATCAAATTTTAAAATTGATTTGCATAGCAAAAGCGAGAGGAGGAAATACAGTGGCAAGACAGTTTCCATTAGAAAAATTTCGTAATATAGGAATAATGGCTCATATAGATGCAGGTAAAACTACAACTACAGAGCGTATATTATTTTATACAGGTAAAACTCATAAGATAGGGGAAGTACATGAAGGTGGAGCTACCATGGACTGGATGGTACAGGAGCAGGAGAGAGGTATAACAATAACATCTGCTGCAACAACATGTATGTGGGAAGATCATGTTATAAACATAATAGACACACCAGGACACGTAGATTTTACCGTAGAAGTTGAAAGATCACTAAGAGTACTTGACGGAGCTGTTACAGTTCTTACTGCAAAGGGTGGTGTTGAACCACAGACTGAAACAGTGTGGAGACAGGCAGACAAGTATAAGGTTCCTAGAATGGCTTATGTAAATAAGATGGATATAATAGGTGCTGATTTCTTTAGAGTTGTAAACATGATGAGAGATAGACTTCATGCAAATGCAGTTCCAATTCAGCTTCCAATAGGTAAGGAAGATTATTTCAAGGGATTTGTAGACTTAATAACTCAAGAAGCTCATATATATACAGATGACCTTGGTACAACTATGGACACAAGTGCAGTTCCAGAAGATATGAAGGACTTAGTTGAAGAATATAGAGCTGCAATGGTAGAAGCTATAGTTGAAGTTGATGAAGAATTAATGATGAAGTACTTAGAAGGTGAAGAAATAACAATTGAAGAGTTAGAGGCTGCATTAAGAAAAGGTGTTATAGCTAATAAGATAGTTCCAGTTATTTGTGGATCTTCTTATAAGAACAAAGGCGTTCAGCCAATGATAGATGCTATAGTTAAGTATATGCCTTCACCATTAGATATTCCTGCGATAAAGGGAAATGATGTAGAAACAGGAGCAGATATGGAAAGACATGCTTCTGATGAAGAGCCAATGTCTACATTAGCATTTAAAATAGCTACTGATCCATTCATAGGTAAACTTGCATTCGTTAGAGTTTATTCAGGAATAATGACAAGTGGTACATATGTATATAACTCTACAAAGGGTAAGAAAGAAAGAATTGGTAGATTAGTTAAAATGCATGCTAATCACAGAGAAGATGTTGAAGAATTACGTGCAGGAGATCTTGGTGCGGTAGTAGGATTAAAAGATACTACAACTGGAGATACTCTATGTGATGAAAAAAATCCAGTTATTCTTGAAAAAATGGAATTCCCAGAACCAGTTATATCTGTAGCTATAGAGCCAAAGACAAAATCTGGTCAAGAAAAAATGGGTATAGCTTTATCAAAACTTGCAGAAGAAGATCCTACATTTAGAACATTTACTGATCAGGAAACAGGACAGACAATTATTCAAGGTATGGGAGAACTTCACTTAGAAATAATTGTTGATAGACTTCAAAGAGAATTTAAAGTGGAATGTAACGTAGGTGCTCCACAGGTTGCTTATAAAGAAACTATCAGAAAAGCTGTTAAGGCAGAAGGTAAGTTTGTAAGACAGTCTGGTGGACGTGGACAATACGGACATTGTTGGATTGAATTAATACCAAATGAAGGCGAATACGTGTTTGAAAATGCAATCGTAGGAGGATCTATTCCAAAAGAATTTATATCTCCTATCGACAATGGTATAAGAGAAGCTTCAAAGACTGGTATAATTGCAGGATATGAAGTTCTTAACTTTAAGGTTAGATTATTCGATGGATCATATCATGATGTTGACTCATCTGAAATGGCATTTAAGATTGCAGGTTCCATGGCGTTTAAAAATGCAATGGCAAAGGCAGACCCAGTGTTACTTGAACCTATGATGAAGGTTGAAGTAACTGTTCCAGAAGATTATATGGGAGATGTAATGGGTGACATTAACTCCAGAAGAGGTAGAATTGAAGGTATGGAACCAGCTAATGGAGTGCAAATCATTAGATCATTTGTACCACTTTCACAAATGTTTGGATATGCAACTACTTTAAGATCAAAAACACAGGGTAGAGGAGTTTACTCAATGACATTTGATCACTTTGAAGAAGTTCCAAAGAGTATACAAGAACAAATATCATCAACAAAATAATTGTTTAACATAAAGGAGGAAATAAAAAATGGCAAAGGCAAAATTTGAAAGAAACAAACCTCACGTAAACATAGGAACAATAGGTCACGTAGACCATGGTAAGACAACATTAACAGCAGCAATAACAACAGTATTAGCAAAAAAAGGATTTGCAGAAGCATTTGATTATGCTTCAATAGATAAAGCACC
>NZ_OAOD01000005.1 GCF_900205925.1 Clostridium peptidivorans
GCTTTTCTTAGGTGGGAGATAACGGCTGATACGCCCCTGGATAAGTTCTTCTAAGACTCAGCTGGAGATAAGTATTCTTCATAAGCAAACTCCACCTGAGTCTAAGAATCACTTGATATATTCAGAAAATATTTCATCGTAAATCTTGCCGTTTTCCTTATCTACTCCATACCATCCTTTGGTTGCAGTGTGATCTCCCATGTTTTCAAATACATGTATAACATAAAAACTTCTTCCATCATGAGTGCTGTCATGATCATATTGATAAACCATATTTGAGGCTGTACTTTCAAATTTATTTTTAACTATTTTAATTGCCCCTTCTACAGTAATTCCTTTTTGTGATTCTTGCTGCTTTTTAATTTCCTCTTGTTTTTTCTTTTCAATTTTAGCCTTTAAAGTTTGTCCTTCTTTGCTTTGACTATCCACTTTAAATACTTCTTGCAGATATTTATTTGCATCATCAAGCTTATTTTCCTTTAATGCCTTATCTGCATTTTTGATATTTAATGTGGCATAATCTCTTTTACATTCTGAAATCTTGTCTTGAGCATCCTTATACATTTTTTCATCTTCTTTTGTTATCTTATTAAACTTTTCTATTGCCTCTAAATATTTTTTTTCATTCAAAAGCTTTATACCATCATTATAAATAACTTTTTCTTGCTTTAAAGACTCAGCTACTTTGATGCTTCTTCTTACATTTTCATCATCTTTATAATTTAATGATTGCTGAAAAGCTGCTATAGCATCATCATATTTTCCTTCATCCATATAGCTATTAGCAGTTTTAACTAAATCATTGTAACCTTGATTCTTATTAAATTTATATATCCCAGTTCCTACCCCTGCTAAAATCAATAAAACTATAATTCCTAAAACAACTTTAGACTTTAAACTATTAAATTTCATAAATTGCACCCCCTACATTAACTGTATAATATTTATTATAATTTTATCATACAAGTAGTATTTTGCGAAACAATTTCCTCTTAAGTTAATATTAGCTGAAACTTTTTATCACAAAATTTCTAAATGTAGTAACAAATTATTAAATCCTATCATATAATATAACAACAACATCTTACATAATCCTAAGCATTTTTTGTAAAAGGAGGTAATATGGATAAAATCCTCTATAACCGTTATATAGAAAATTTTTCTGTAAACTTATTAGACTGTAAATTTCTTGGCAAAGGTCATAATGGCATAATTTATATGCTTCCTGAAGATAAAGTTATTAAAATTTGTTTTAATCCTGAAAGTTGTAAAAAAGAATATGATATTTTAGAAAAGGTAAATGGCAACAAATATTTCCCTGCAGTTTACGGCATGTCTGGAAATTATATGATAAGAGACTATATTGATGGAATACCCTTGAATAAATATATAAAGGATTTTGGATTAAGTAAGGAGTTATCATTAAATCTTATAGATTTATTAGAGGAATTTAAAACGCTAGGTTTTTCCAAGCTAGATTTGCGTTGTAAAGACATAATAGTAAAGCCTGATGGAACAGTCATGGTTATAGATCCTAAAAAATTTTATTCAAAGAATAGAGATTTTCCAAGACATTTAACAAAGGGACTTTACAAATTACATGTACTTAAATCCTTTATGAAGGCTGTTAAAGAAGAACGACCAGATCTATACAATCAGTGGAATAAAAAAGTAAATAATTATATTAAAACAATATAAGGAAAGCTTAGAAATAATGCTTTCCTTTTTATTTATGTCTAATCTCTATATAAAGTATTACCTAAAGAGCTATTTCTTCCCCTCTTTTAGCTATTTCTAGAACCCTTGTTTCATAATTTGCTACTTTAGAAGCGAATTTCTTTATAACCTCATAATCTCTTCCAAAGTGCATAGGCATTAATATCTTTGGGCTAAGCTCTTTTATAAAGTATTCTCCTCCCAAGTAATAGCTTTCTATAAGCCTTGGGTCTACTGGAAAAAATGCTATATCTATTTTGTTATCTTTAATCTTTTCAATTTCTTGTTTAAATACTCTTTCTTGGTTCTGATTAAAGTCTTCAGATTCATCAAACCAATGCCACCAATTTAAATCTCCTGCATGAAAAATATTAACATCATCCACTTTAAGCCAAAATGACACTCCTGCATCTGTAGATCCATAAGTTTTAATTGAAATGCCTTCAATATCTAAAGTATCATACGGTGATACTATATTTATACTTTCATCTTTATCTTCCAACTCGATATCACTACTTAATATATACTTTATATCTTGTCTTATCTTTTTCCAACCTAAAATGCCAGAATTAAAGTGATCTTCATGTCCATGAGATGTAAAAACTAATATTTTTTTATTAGTGAACAGCTCTTTTTCTGTAATAACACCATTGGATATATCTCTCTGTCCTTCATCAACACAATCTAAATAATAATCAAATATTAATAAATAATTTTTTGTTTCAATTAAAAATCCACTATTAAACAGATAGTTTACTTTTACATTATATTTTTCCATAAAAACTTCACCTTCCTTAATAAAAATTCATATTCATTGAGATATTTTCTTTTACTTATAATAAAGTTATAATGTTTTATATAAATGCCATACCAAAGGAGTGAATTATAATGAAATTTACATTTGACCATAATAATATTAACGTTTTAGATCTTGAAAAAAGTATTAGTTTTTATAAAGAAGCATTAGGTTTTGAAGTAATGCGTACTAAAGAATCAAGTGATGGAAGCTTTATATTAAAGTTTCTTGGGGATGGAATTACTTCTCACAATTTAGAGCTAACATGGCTTAGAGATAGAACTGAAGCTTATAACTTAGGTGAAAACGAGTTCCATCTTGCTGTTAGAGTTGATGACTTTGATGCAGCCTATGAACATCACAAAAAAATGGGCTGCATTTGCTATGAAAATAAAGCAATGGGCATATATTTTATAATTGATCCAGATGGTTACTGGACAGAAATTCTTCCTAAAAAATAGTAATTATAAAAGGTTGCTGTGCAACCTTTTATATCTCTCTTTCTACAAGCTTTATGATTTCATCCTTACTCATATTATCTACATCCATATTTTTTATAATCTCTAACAACTTGTCCTTTTTGGATAATTTAATTTCATACCCTTCTTCTATTTCTATTACTTGATTAGATGCAACTATTTCTGAATCAATATTTTCATTTTCAATGAGTTCTTTAAAACTAAACATACTTTCTGCATCTCCATGAACTAAAAACACCTTTTTAGGTTTTTTTACAAATCCTGTAATCCATTCGTAAAGACCATTTCTATCCGCATGTCCAGATAATCCATGTAAATTATAAATTTCTGCATTTACTGCTATCTCCTCACCAAATATCCTAACCTTTTTAGCTCCATCAACAATTAATCTACCTAAAGTTCCCTCTGCCTGATATCCTACAAATACAATTGAACATTCTTTTCTCCATAAATTATGTTTCAAGTGATGCTTTATTCTTCCTGCCTCACACATACCACTTGCAGATATTATAACAGCTCCACTTTGAATTTTATTTAATTGATATGAATCCTGTTGAGATTTTGTAAATACTAGCCCCTTAAACTCTAAAGGATTATCTCCGCTTTCTAGGTATTTTTTTGCTTCTTCATCATAATATTTTTCATGCCTTTTAAATATACTAGTAGCCTCTGTGGCAAGTGGGCTATCTACATAAACTGTACAATTTTTTAATTCATTATTTTCTACATATTTATTTAACATATACAGTACTTCTTGAGTTCTTCCAACTGCAAATGATGGTATTATTACATTGCCTCCTCTTTTTAAAGTATCCTTTATAATATATGCAAGGCTTTTCATATCTTCTACCATTTTTGTATGAAATCTATCTCCATATGTTGTTTCCATAATCACATAATCTGCATATTTAATTTTTGATGGATCTTTTAGTATAGGAAGTCCCTTATTTCCTATATCTCCACTATAAACAAGTCGTATTTCCTTATCATCCTCTTTTACAATTAGCTCTACCATTGCAGATCCTAATAGATGTCCAGCATCTCTAAATACTATTTCAAGTCCATCAAATAACTTTATGACATTATCATAAGGATATTCCTTAAAAAAAATTAAAGATTCTATAGCATCTTTACTGGTATAAAGAGGTTCAATAACTTTTAATCCTTGTCTTATTCTCTTTCTATTTTTCCATTCTGCTTCAGCTTCCTGTATATATCCACTGTCAGGAAGCATAACAGAACATAAGTCCTTTGTAGCGTCTGTACATATAACCTGTCCTTTAAATCCACGTTTACAAAGCAATGGTATTCTTCCTGAATGATCTATATGTGCATGAGATAATATTACATAATCTACTTCATCTGCATCAAAGGGAAAGTACTCGTTTTCTTTTTCAATAGCTCCATTACCTTGATATAGCCCTAAGTCTAATAGTATTAACTTATCTTTGATTCTTAAGATATGACAGGAGCCAGTCACAGTTCTGGCTGCTCCGTAAAATTGAACTTTCATCTTGAGCACCTACTTTCTTAGCGAAATAAAAATATTATATATATAATATTAATTCACTAGTAAGTTTGTGTAAATATATTTGTGTGATTTATTCAAATTTTCAATCATTTTTCACGTTGTTATATCTTAATCTCTTAATAATAAAAGGCCTGGTAGTTCACCAGGCCTTAATGTAAATTTACATTGCTCTACCAGGAATTATTGCATCTAATATTCCAATTGCTAATGCTGCAAGTAATGCGCCTATCATAGATACTCTCATGTTAGGAACTAAAAATTGTGTCAAATATATTATCACAGCTGCAATTAAGAATCCTTTTACGCCTTTTCCAAAAGGTGAGGCATCTACACCCATAGCTTTTTCTACTCCCCAGTCTATTAATGTAATAACAACTGCTGCTATTATATAAGACCATAATCCTACGATACTAAATCCTGGAGTAAAGAATGATGCTATAGCTAATATAATAGCAGTAACTATAAGTCTTACTATTATACTCCCTATACCTGAACCTGAATCTGACTCTTCTTTTCTTCTTTCATCATCTGCCATAAATTATTCACTCCCTTTAATTAAATATTAATTTGATACAATATTAATTTGCCCATAAAAATATTTTTTATTATACTTACTTTTCCCTAAAATTTTTATTTTATCCTAAATTTATAAACATCAATAAATTTATTAAGAAGTTTCAATAAAAACTTTGTTAAATAGTTGACAATATAATAGTTTTTTGATATTATAATATCAACAAGACAGAATAGACAAACAAAACAGAATAAACAGATAATTTAAAATTGATATATTATGTTATATTGTAAAACTGAGGAGGACTTAATTATGAAAGAAGTAAGAGTAAGAGATTTAATCGGAACAGAATTAAAAAATGAAGATGCAATAATACTTAAGGAACTAATCGCTGAAAACTTACAAAATAAAATAGTGCTTGATTTTGAAGATACGAAAACTATACCAGGAACATTCTTTGCTAGTCTTTTAACTGACTTAATCAGCACAAAAACTAGAGATTATGTTGCTTCAAACATAGTCGTTAAAAATTTATCAAATGAGGGCGATTTTAAAAAAGTTCTTTTGGGTACATCAGTGTGCTAAAGATTAAACTATCACAAATAATTATAAAAATATGTGCTAGATATAAAAAGTAGCTGTGAAATTTTATAATATAATTTCACAGCTATTTTTTTAATTAATTTTTTATAACTTAAGTGCATTACTTATTGCACTATGACTCTAGAAGCAACTTATCTTCTTTTGCTTTATCTACATCAAACCAAAACATAACCCCATCCTCTTCATTTATTATTCCATAATCATTTTGATGTAGTTCTTGAATCCCCTTAACAATAGAGAGTCCAAGTCCTGATCCTCCATAACTTCTAGTCCTAGCTTTATCTACCTTGTAAAAACTAGTCCAAATTTTATCCAGTAACTCTTCAGGAATGTGCTTGCCTGAATTATATACAAAAACTCGTATCTTATCTTCCATAGATTCTACTGCAACTGAAATAACCTTTTTATCATCTACATGATTTACTGCATTATTAATGTAATTAATAATTACCTGTTCTATCTTCACCATGTCTGCATAAACCAATATATTTTCGCTCTTTAATACTCGTAAATTTACTTCCTTTTGTTCAAAAATAGCTGTAAATTTATTCAATACTGAGGTAATCATAGATGAGATATTAAATACGTTTTTCTCTATTTCATAATATCCAGACTCAATTTGCGACAAATTTAAAAGATCCTTTACTAGTTGATTCATTCTAGCTGATTCATTCATAATTACATCACAATAAAATTTTTTACTTTCCTCATCCTCTATTACATTACTTTTTAACCCTTCTGCATATCCCTGAATTAGTGCGATAGGAGTTTTTAATTCATGTGATACATTAGATACAAATTCCTTTCTCATTTCATCTATTCTTCTTTCTCTTTCTATATCTTCCATTAAATTCTGATTCTTTTCATTTAGTTCTGATATAGTATTATCTAATTTATGGGATAAAAAATTTATATTCTTACTAAGCTCCCCTATTTCATCTTCACTTTTTATATTACTTATTTCGGAAAAATTCAGTTTTGCCATATTTTCAGTAATCTTATTAAGTTCTAAAATAGGACTTGTAAATTTTCTAGAAAATAAATAAGACCATATACTTCCTAAAATAATCACAATGATTCCTGTAAACATCATAAAGCGATTAGCAATAGATGCATTTTCTGCAATAGCTGGCATTGAAGTTCTTACAATCAAAAAATCTCCTGTGTTTAACACAGTTATCATAGTTAAAAAATCAATTTTCAGCTCCGTATCTTTTTGGATTTGAAAATAAGTTTGCTGCTCTGTAGGAGAACCTCCTAAATCATCAGAATTTTCATCTTGATTTTTACCTGGCATGTGCTTTCTACTTTCCTTATAAAAATCTCCTTGCACAAATCTATTTTCATTTATTATCCTAGCAAAGGTACTGTATTTAGGCTTTCCCTTATTATTAACAATTAGTATATTAGCTCCTGTATCATTTTCAAACATTTGCAATTCCAAAGCAATGTCTTCTGGGTCCCCTTTATATATTTGATTTATTTTATTGCTATTTTTTATAAGTTTATCTTTCTTTTCTGACATATAATATTCTTCAAGGAATTGTGTATTAAGCAGCCAAAAGAATAGTACGAAAAATATAACCAATACATTAGTTGCTATAAATAACTTATATCTTATAGACTTTTTCATTTTTTCACCTCGAACTTATAACCAAATCCCCTTACTGTCTGAACGTAATTCTCCTTTCCCAAAAGTTTAATCCTCAATCGATTAATATGCGTGTCTACAGTTCTTAAACCTCCAAAGTAGTCATATCCCCATACTTGATTTAATATTTGCTCTCTGCTAAGAGCCTTTCCCATATTTTCAACAAGATATAGTAGCATTTCATATTCCTTTGGGCTCAAATCTACTTGATTGCCTTCAATAGATACAGTTCTAGCTTCTTCATCAACTATCAGTCCATCAAAGACTTTTACACTATCTTTATTCCCTTCACTTCTCCTTAAAACTGCATTTACTCTTGCAACTAAAATATTAGGACTAAATGGCTTAGCAATATATTCATCTACGCCAAGTTCAAACCCATATAGCTCATCAAATTCTTCGCTTCTTGCTGTAAGCATAATAATAGGAACCTTTGATACCTTTCTAACCTCTCTACATACTGTCCATCCATCATATACAGGCATCATTACATCTAAAATTACAAGACTTATATCCTCATTTTCTAAAATCGTTTCAAGTGCTTGTTTTCCATCCCCTGCTTCCAAGATTGCATATCCTTCTTTTTTTAAAAAATCTTTTACTAATTTTCTTATAAGCATCTCATCATCTACAATTAATATCTTCTTTGCTGCCAAAGCTTTACCCCTCCAATGAAAACATATATATTTATCGTTTTTATTTTTTGAATTTATATATTTTTATATACTTCATTATACACTAATTTTGTTACATCATTGTAACAGTTATCAATACTTTCATTAATTTCTCCCTTTTATAAAAAAGGCCCATGAAATAAATTCATGAGTCTTTTTACATTTATTTATATATAATTTGAAGGGGGATTCAAATTACTTACTAAATACTAGCACTTATATATTAATTTGTAGATTCGTTTATAGTTGTAGCTGTATTTGTAGCTGCACCTGTTTTTTTATCTTTTACTTTTTCCATCTTAGGAAGTGCAGCCTTAATTACATCTACTTCAGTTTGTGTGAGTGTTCCATTATCTACCAACTCTTTAAACATATCATTTTTTTCTACACTCTTTTGACTTTCAAAATATGTCTTTCTCTCATCTTCAGTCATATTTTTAACCTTTTCCATTTCAGCTTTTTTTAGTTCTCTTTTTTCATTCATAAAACTAATTATCTTATCTTCTTGAGACTGTGTTATTTTACCTGACTCTACCAAAGTATCTAAAGTTGTTTTTAAGTTTTCACAGTTGTTTTTTATTCTATAATCTATTCCTTTACCTCGGCCTATTTCTTCTGAAAGTGAAGCTTTTAATTTGTCTGCTTGCTCCTGGCTAATTATTTTATTATCCACTAGTTCTTTAAGCATATCAGTTTTTTTTGCATCATTTTGACTTTTGAAATATGCCATACGTTCTTCTGCATTCATACTATTAACCTTTTCCATTTCAGCTTTTCTTTCTTCATTCTTTTGATTTATAAATTCAGTAATCTTATCTGATTGCTCCTTAGTAATTGTTCCTGATTCAACAAGACTTTCAAGCTGAGCCTTTATATTTCCATCACAGATAACTCTTTTATTGCCTACTTTACCTTGAGTTACAGCTAAACTGTTATTACTTACTGCCGCATCATCACTTTTTGCTGAAGCAGATATTCCTACTGATAAAGTTACCCCTGCTGCAATCAATCCTGTCATTACTTTTACAATTAATTTTTTACTTCTCATGCTCTTATACCCCTTTCGATTTTTAGTTGTTGTTTACCTCGATGTCTTTATTATATGGAAGCAATGACACATTTTTGTTACATCTGTTTGTAAGTTTCGTTAAAATCTATTAATAACTACTCATTTGTATCTTTGAATAAATTTCGAGCAATTCCCACGGCTTCTTGTGCATCCTTTGCATAGTAATCTGCCTTTATCATGTCTGCATATTCTTGATTTAATACTGCTCCTCCTACAAAGATTTTACACTGAACATTATTTTCTCTAAGACTTTTAATTGTATCTTCCATACTCTTAACCGTAGTTGTCATAAGAGCACTTAATCCAACTAATTTTATATTTTCGTTTTTTGCAGTTTCTACTATATTTTCTATAGGCACGTCTTTTCCTAGATCTATAATGTCAAATCCATAGTTTTCAAGAATGACCTTTACAATATTTTTACCAATGTCATGGATATCTCCTTTTACTGTGGCTAAAATTATCTTTCCTTTGGAAATCTGTTTTTCTTCTTCTAAATTCATATTTTCTTTGATAACAACAAAGGAGTTTTTTACAGTTTCAGCAGATTGAATAAGCTGTGGAAGGAATATCTCTCCGTTCTCATACTTCTTTCCTACCACATCTAAGGCTGGAATTAAATACTCATCAACTATGGCTAAGCTATCCTTGCTTCTCAATAACTCCCTTGTCGTTTGTAATGCATCTTCTTTCAATCCTTTTATTATTATTTCTTTCAAATCTCTATCATTGTTCACCCTAGGAGATTCTTTTCCCTCAATATTTGAATATGTATTTATATATTCCTTTGCTTCCTTATCTATATTGGATAATACCTTAAAGGCTTTTATAACATCCATTACTTCTTTATTACCTGGATTTAATATAGGAGCATCTAGTCCTGCAGATAATGTCATTGAAAGAAAAGCTTGATTTAAAATTTCTCTTTTAGGAAGTCCAAAGGATACATTACTCACTCCAAGTACTGTACTTACTCCAAGTTCTTCTTTTACCATTCTTACAGCTTTTATTGTCTCCATAACTTCTTCTTGTTGAGCTGAAGCTGTAAGCACTAGACAGTCAATTAAAATATCTTCTTTTCTTATGCCATATTCCTCAGCAGTATTTATAATTTTTTCTGCAATTTTAACCCTTTCCTCTGCCTTAGATGGTATCCCATTTTCATCAAGAGTAAGTCCTACTATACAAGCACCATACTTCTTAGCAATAGGAAAAATTTCCCTAATAACCTGCTCTTTTCCATTAACTGAATTTATTATAGATTTCCCATTGTAGATTCTTGCAGCAGCTTCTATAACCTTTGAATCTGAACTATCTATTTGAAGAGGCACATTTAGTATAGATTGTACTTCCTTAATCGTTCTTATCATCATTTCTTTTTCGTCTATTTCCGGCAGTCCTACATTTACATCTAATATGTCCGCTCCTGACTCTACTTGATTTATTGCTTCAGTTAATATGTAATCTATATTATTGGATTTTAAAGCCTCCTTAAATTTTTTCTTTCCTGTTGGATTAATTCTCTCCCCTATAACCTTTACTTCTTTTCCTAAAATCACAGTCTTGCTAGATGAGCATATAGCAGTAAACTTCTTATTATTCACTTTAACAGGTTTTAAGCTTTTTAAATTCTCAACAACCTTTTTTATATATTCATCTGTTGTACCACAACAACCACCTAAAATACATGCTCCACTTTGTGCCATTACCTTTACATGTTTTGCAAATTCCTCTGGTGTAATATCATATATAGTTTTCTCATCTTCAACTCTAGGAAGACCTGCATTAGCTTGAATTATAACTGGAATTGATGAATATTCTAATATCTTTTCTACTATAGGTATTAGTTCCTTAGGTCCAAGAGAACAATTTACTCCAAGTGCATCTACTCCTAAACCTTCTAAAAGAGTAATCATAGTAAGAGGATCTGTTCCCGTAAAGGTTCTTCCATCTTCTCCAAAAGTCATAGTACAAAATACTGGTAAGTTACTATTTTCCTTTGCTGCTAATACTGCCGCTTTAGCTTCGTAAAGATCTGAAATTGTCTCTATTAAAATTAAATCACATCCTGCTTTAACTCCAGCTTCCACCTGTCTTTTAAAGATTTCATAAGCTCTTTCAAATTTCAATACTCCCATTGGTTCAAGCATCTGTCCAATAGGTCCAATATCTAATGCTACATATTTTCCATTACTAGTCTTCTTAACTTCTTTAGCAATCTCTACTGCTTTCGTTATTACTTCTTCTACAGAGTAATCTGTATTTTTAAGCTTTAATTCATTAGCTCCAAAGGTATTAGTAGTAATTATGTCTGCTCCAGCTTTTACATACTTTTCATGAACTTCTCTTATTATGTCGGGATACAAAATATTATAGGTTTCTGGAATTTCTCCTACTTTAAGCCCCCTACTTTGAAGCATTGTACCCATTGCGCCATCAAAAAATATAATCTGCTTTGTTAAAGCTTCCCTAATTCCCACAATAACTTCCCCCTTTTCTATATTTACAACTCATGAAACTATTGCACTTTTTACATCCAAAATGTTTGGCTACTATGCTATCATTCTGAAATCCTATTACTGCACTTACTGATTTTCTCGGTATTAAAATATTATTTTCAGTTACTGTAAGCCCTATGTTCTTTTGTGCATCTAAAGCATTTATTATTTCAGGCTGAATATCTATAAAAAAATCTCCGTATCCCGGACTATATCTATAGGTAATGCTTAGCCCCTTACTTTGTGCTTCTTTTCTTATCTCTTTTTGAACTTCATCGCAGGCCCATTCTACCCCTACAGATGCACATGCATCCAATATCAATGCCTTAGTCATGCTAACTTTTTCATAATATCTTATTTTAGTATCTATATTACTTCCAAGGGTTACCGCTATAACAGCACACATAGATGAATTCTTAAGATGTTCTAATATATCCTTCCCCTTAAATATCAAATTGCTTTTTAATAGCTTCACTTGTTCTTCATTTTTATGAATGCTAAATATCTTATATATATACTTCCAGTTTGAAATTTCTTTTATTTCGTTTATACATTCATCTATCAGCAAATCTATATTTTCATCAACAACTCCACTTTTATATTCAAGATATCTTAAAACTTCTTTTTTATCTATATACACTTTTTCCCCCTTAAAGTTACCTATATATCAAATTTAATCTTTATAAAATGTAGTACTAAATCCCTTATCTAAAACATATCTCGCATACTCTTTTGCTCCAAATAAAGATAAATCCCTATAGTTACCACACTGAAGATTATTAGCTGCTGGAACTTTATCTGCTTGTAGTACTTGTTTTAAAGATGCTTCAAGAGCATTCTTTATCATTTCTGGTTCTACCTCTCCCCACAATATAAGATAAAATCCAGTTCTGCATCCCATAGGAGATAAATCGATTACATTATCTAAATGTTCTCTTAAATATCCTGCAAGAAGATGCTCTAAAGCATGTATCGATGCTGTTGGCATTGCCTCTTGATTTGGCTGCAAAAATCTCAAATCAAACTTTGTTACTTTATCACCTTTTTCTCCATTGAGAACTGCTGCTTTTCTTATATACGGTGCAATAACCTTCCTATGATCTAATTGAAAACTTTCTACGTTTGGCATATAAGATTCCTCCATATAATTTATATATTAATTATAATCCATACTTATATCAAATAATGATTTTTTGGTATTAAGTCAAGACTTTTTACCTTTCAATTAAAGTTTTGTACGTTTAATAGAAATAAGACCTAAAGGATATCCCTTAGGTCTTAATACCTTAAAACTTATATATTAACAACCTTTAACAAACCTTTCTATTCTTTTAAGTGCTTCCATAATATTGTCCATTGAAGAAGCATAACACGTTCTTATAAATCCTTCTCCACACTCACCAAATGCGTGTCCCGGAACTGCTAGCACTTTTTCCTTCATTAGAAGGCCTTCACAAAATTCATCTGATGTTAATCCCGTTGATTTTATAGATGGGAATAAATAAAATGCTCCCTTAGGCTCAAAACAATCAAGTCCCATCTTTCTAAATCCATTTACCATTACTCTTCTTCTTCTATTGTACTCTCTAATCATTTCTTCAACATCGCTATCACTATTTTTCAAAGCTTCAATAGCAGCATATTGTCCCGTTGTATTAGAGCACATAATTGCATATTGATGAATTTTTTTCATGGCATCTATTAATACATGATGTCCACAAACATAACCCATTCTCCAACCCGTCATAGCATAAGATTTTGAAAATCCGTTAATCACTATAGTTTTCTCATACATCTCTTGGAAACTTGCAATAGAAACATGCTCTCCTTCATAGGTTAATTCAGAGTATATCTCATCTGATAATACAATTATGTCTTTGTCTTTAAGCACATCTACAATTGCTGCTAATTCTTCTCTTGTCATGATAGCTCCCGTTGGATTATTTGGAAAAGGAACAATTACCACTTTAGTCTTTGGAGTTATAGCTTCAGTAAGCAATTCTGGAGTTAGTTTAAACTCGTCTTCAGGTCTAAGATTAATAACCACTGGTGTAGCACCTGTAAAAACAGTACATCCTTTGTATGCAACAAAGCTTGGTTCCGGAATAATAACTTCGTCCCCTTCTGCAACCAATGCCCTAAGTGCTATATCAATGCCCTCACTTCCCCCAACAGTTACAAGTATTTGATTATCAGCATTATATTTTAAATTATACTTTCTATTTAAATATGATGAAATTTCATCTCTAAGTTCAATAAGTCCTGCATTTGAAGAATAGTGTGTATGACCTTTTTCTAGTGAATAAATACCTGCTTCTCTTATGTTCCATGGAGTTACAAAATCTGGTTCTCCAACCCCAAGGGATATTACATCATCCATTTCATTTATCATATCAAAATACTTTCTTATACCTGAAGGTGGCATATTACTAACCTTAGGTAGAATCATTTCTTCTATTCTCATATAAATATAGCCTCCCTATCATCCCTTATTTTTTCTTCAAATATAACACCTTTATCTTTATACTTTTTAAGTATAAAATGTGTTGCAGTGCTTAAAACTCCCTCTTGCGTAGCCAGTTTTTCTGATACAAAAAGTGCTACCTCTTTTATAGTTTTTCCTTCAACAATGACAGTTAAATCAAATCCCCCTGACATTAAATAACAGGATTTAACCTCCGGAAATCTATATATTCTTTCTGCAACTTTATCAAAGCCTTCCCCTCTTTGTGGAGTTACCTTTACCTCTATTAGTGCTATGACACTGTCTTTACTTGTTTGATCCCAATTAATTAGAGCAGTATACCCTACAATAACATTATCTTTTTCGTATTTCCTTATAGCTTCCCTTACCTCCTGAGCAGTTTTACCTGTCATCACTGCTATTTCTTCTTCGCTATATTTGCTATTTTTCTCTAAAATCTCAAGAATTTCTTCCATAATATTTTGCCTCCAATCTAATAAAATTAAAATAAAAAAATCCTCCATCCCATAAAGGGACGAAAGATTTTTCGCGGTACCACCCTAGTTAGCGCTATAAAGCGCTCTCTCAATTGGAATCGAAAATTCCAATCCTCTATAACGTGAGGAAACGTCTGTCTCTATTGTAGGAATTAAAAAATAATTCCCCTTTCTCGATGAGAAACTCGAGGGCTGCTTTCCATAAGGTTATATTATCGGGCTTTCACCATTCACCGATTCGCTTTGAATTTTCACTTTATGTACTATTCCCTGTCATAATTTTTAATACACTATAATTTATCCATTTTTATATATTATACTAGAATAATTTTAAAATTCAATATATTTTATTGTTTTTTCTTTTAATCTAATTACTATTCTCCTATAATTATGTGGTATATAACTTCAACGTGGCTTTTAATTAATTATTTATTTATTTATTATTTTATCAATTATTTCTATCCTTGAATTTCCTAACACGTTAGATATCTTTAATGACATTACGCCATCCTTATAAATTCTATCTTCATTGGCTTTAATAAGTTTTATTAACTTTTCTTGAAATGCATCATATTCAACCAATCCTTCTAAATATGAATCTATCAAATCCTTTATACATGTTGCTAATTCCTTTGGGTTCTTATAAGTTAGTCTCATAGTTAAACTCCTTTAATTTTATATGTTTTATTAAATATTATAACATTTTTTCAATATTTGAATACTCTAAAATTTATTTATACAAGTTCCAGAATTTCTTGCACAAAAATTGTCATACTCAACTCCTTTATAAATTTAAGAAAAAGCACCAACATCAGTGGCCTCCACTGATGTTGGTGTTTTTTTAACTATGTATTATACTTGCCTTCAATCTGCATTATAGCAATTCTCTTCTTAATTGTTCTCCTGACTTTGGCGATAAATATGAAAATGGAATATCTAATACTGTACGTGCTCCTGTTTGCCCTTCCTTAGACATTCTGTAAACTGCCCTTGCATAAGCTACTAGCACACTAGACGTAAATTCTGGGTTACTACCAAGCTCTAAATTAAGCTCCATTCTTTGCTTAGTATTCTCTCCAGTTACTCCTGTACGAATAACAAATCCACCATGAGGTATACCACTATGATTTTTCTTTAAATCTTCTTCAGTTATAAAATTCACTGTAGTATTATAATCAGAGAAATAATTTGGCATATTCTTAATTTCATTTTTAATTCGCTCTAAATCAGCACCTTCCTCAGGCACTACATAACAAACTCTTTCATGTTTTTCTCTTGTTGAAAATTCAGGATTTTCTCCTGTACGAACTCTTTCAATAGCAGATTCAACAGGTATAGTATATTGAATACCATCCTTAACACCAGCTACTCTTCTTATTGCATCTGAATGACCTTGACTTACTCCCTTGCCCCAGAAAGTATAGTCTTTTCCAACTGGAAGTATTGATTGACCTAAAAGTCGGCTCAATGAAAATACCCCTGGATCCCAGCCAACAGATATAAGTCCAATAGTACCATTTCTTTTTGTTATTTCATCTAACCTATTAAAATATTCCGGTATTCTAGCATGAGTATCAAAGCTATCTACTGTATTAAATGTTGCTGCAATCTCTGGAGCCTGCTCTGGCAAATCTGTTGCAGATCCTCCACAAAGAATCATAACATCGATTTTGTCCTTGTAATTTTCCATTTCGCAAATATGTACCATTTTTGAATTTGACTGCAATTTATCAGGATTTCTTCTTGTGAAAATAGCCTCCAATTCAAAATCTGGATTTTGTTTTAATGATAATTCCACACCTTTTCCAAGATTTCCGTAACCTACAATACCTATTCTAATCTTCTTATCCATCCTTTACCTGGCAATAAAGCCAGTCGCCCCTCCTTTATATATTCAATTCAACCTTTATTAAAAGTTATAACACTTTTAGGTTGTGGTAATTTTACCATAATTATTTTTATTTTTCTATATATTTTTTTGATTTAGGAGATTTGCTATGGGAGTTTTTAATAAATTACCAACTTACAATATTTTCCCATCTTCCATCATCTTCTCTTGTTTAAGTTGTCCACAACCTCCCTTGATATCACTTCCAAAGTTATGAAAAATCTCACAATCTATTTTGTTTTTAAGTTTATTATAAAAGTCTATTACATCATTTTGTTCTGGAGCCATTAATCCTTCTATATTATTATCATTATACGCTGAAATGATAAGTTTTAGGGGTTTGCCTTTTAACAGCCTCTCTAATCTTTCTACATCCTCTTCAGTATCATTTACACCTTTAAATATCATATATCTTATTCTCGTCTTTATCTTGAATATTTCTGCATACTCAACCGCTGCTTCAATTATAGAATCTATATCGTATTTTAAAGTAACTGGCATTATATGCTTACGTGTGTCATTTGATGATGCATGCAACGACAAGTTAAGTCTAATCTTAATATCGCTATTTTTAAAATCATTTATCAGTCTATTAATCCTTGGCGTTAAACCTACCGTTGCAATTTCAAAATTACTTATTTTATATTTATTATATATACTGATTATAGCCTCTCTAACATTTTCATAATTCATAAAAGGTTCACCCATTCCCGCAAAAACAACCGCATCTATTGGTAACAACTTAGTTTCCTTGCAATGATCAGCACAAATGTCTACCTGTCCAATTATTTCAAGTGGAGTAAGATTTCTTACGAAACCTTGTTTCCCTGTTGCACAGAAAAAGCATCCTTGGCTGCAACCCACTTGAGAAGACACGCATACCGTACTGTGGTAAGTAAGCTTTAATTCTTTATCATACATATATAAAGTTTCAATAGTATTTCCGTCCTCCATTTTTAATAGATATTTTACTGCATTGTCGCTACTTACAAGTTTTTTAATAACTTTCACATCTATCACCTCATTAAATATTTTTAGACAAAAAGAAAAAATCCTTGAATACAAATACTTGTACTCAAGAATTTTACCATCATTCTTACTATAGCCCCTTAAATCTAAGACGCAATAATGAAAAAGGCAGGTCTCCTGGCTTACGGACTAACGATACTTTTTCCTTCCCGGTATTATCCAGTGGATTATAAAAGCTCTACCGTTTACAGTGGTGGGACCGCTGAGGCTTCTACCTCATTCCCTATTCTCCCTTTCGGGCACCTTTTTCCATATTTTATATTATTATTTCATACAGATCCATTATTCATGTAAAATTATTATATATTATAATATTTAATTTTGCAACTTGTAATATAAATGGGCGAATCTAAATATTCTATACCAATTAAAAGCTAACTACTTTATGAGCTCTACAGCTTGCTTTGATACATAAGAGTTATCAATACTATAACCATCCTTAGTCTTATTGCATACCGTTACGCCTTCAAGCTTGATTTCTTTTCCATTTAACTTTGCTATATTAGTGTAACCAAGGAGTTCAAGTGTTTTGTTTCCCTTTGTTACCTTAATCACTGGATTATCTGTATCCGAAGCGTCTATTGTTGCCTTTGCTCCAACCTCCTGGAAGGCCTCCTTTGCATTTACAAATAGTCTCTTAGTTGTCTGATCAAGATTAAGTCCTAAAACTCTCGCCATATATTTTCCTACATCAGTGTTCTCGACTACACCTTGAAGCTTTTCAACACCAACTGGAGCATAATTAAATAAAGCTACATCTCCACCTATGTGTTCTCCATAAGCCCAGCATATATTAGATCTATTGCTCACTACCTTATTAACAGAACCTTTCTTGATAAGTTCCATTTCATCATTCGTAAGATTCTCTATACCATAATAATCCTTCAAAACCTTTTCAATTTTTGCATCATCTGCTCCATTTAATAATTCCTTTGCCAAATCTAAAGATGCTTTTGCTGTTTTAAGATTATCGATACTTTCTTTAAAAGTTACACTTGAGTAATTACTATTTATACCCCCTACAGTAGGTCCGCCAGTGCCATGGTCAGCAGAAGACACTACAACCGTATTACCATCTTTCTTAGCAAAATCCAATGCCACCTTTACGGCTTCATCAAAAGCTACAATATCTCCAGCAAGTCCAGCAGGATCATTAGCATGAGCTGCCCAATCTACTTTACTTCCTTCTACCAAAAGAACAAAGCCATCATTATCCTTTGATAATACTTCTATTGCCTTTTTAGTCATTTCTGCAAGACTAGGCTCATCTGAATTAGTGGTTTTACGATCAATATCATATTTTAAATCCTTTGGTGCAAATGCTCCCCAAAGTTTTGAAGAAGTAGATTTCATCATTCCTTCTTTAGTAGTTACATAGTCATAACCAAGACTCTTTATTGTCTGCCTTAAATCCTTTCCATCTTTTCTTTTTCCATAAGCAGCTGGTGAAAAAAATTCATCTCCTCCACCTAGCATTACATCCATACCATTATAAATCTGCTGCTTCATAAGTGAATTATAATTGTTTCTGTCTGGATCATGAGCAGTAAAATCTGCAGGAGTTGCATGCATCATTTCGCAAGTAACAACTGCACCTGTAGCTTTTCCTGCTAATTTAGCAGCCTCAAGCAAGGTTGCTGCTGGCCTATCATCAGGTAATACTCCAACGTGCTTATCATCAGTTTTATAGCCTATTGAATAAGCAGTTCCACCTGGTGCAGAGTCAGTTATAGGTCCATTATCCCAATATGTCCTTGTAAGACCTACTGCTATCTCATCCATTGCAAGCGGTTTACCGCCATTATACCATCTAGCTATAGTTATAGCCTCTATACTAGTACCATCTGGTATAAGCATAATAACATTTTTAGCCGTACCATTATTTTTCGCTTGTACACTATTATTGGAGCTAAAAGACATTTGCCCCAAAATCATTAGCATGGCACATAGAAGTGCAATGACTGATTTCTTCATCTTAACTTGATGAAGCTTGAACATAAGCAGTCCCCCCTTAAATATCTTGTACATTAATTTATATGCCGCCATATTATTAATAATTACGTTGATAAAATCCTAACTTATTAGAGCTAATAAATTGAAAGAAACAAGATATCAGGGCTATAAATTAAAAAGTGTTAATGATTTAAAAACAATCATTAACACTTATGTAAAATCAATTTTATTTTATAGCGATATGTTTAAACCAATCCTTATCCTCTTTTTGTATATATGTATGGTGGAAGTGAAGCACAACCTTTAAAATTCACCAATAATATAGATAAATATTCTAAAAAACAAAATCTTTTAGTACATTATTTAATTTTTTAAAAATTTTTAACACAAACCTTAAGACATATGGTAAAAAGAATGATGATAATAATACTAAAGCAGCCAAAATTAATATATTATAATTTATAGCTTGTCCTGATTTAACCTGATATAAATGTATTGCTCCTACAGATATAGCCCCAACAATTAATAATTTAGATGCTATCCATGAAACTACATTTATAATCTGGCATAATAATATTATTACCGATAGTATCGCTATTAATGGTAAAGCTAATATCTTAAATGGCAACATAAGCAAATCAAATATTTGTTTAGTATCACTTTTTTGACTTTTAACCGATTTTTGTTTTCTAACCTTTTCTTCTTTATTATCATTCAATTTATTTTTCTTATCTTCGTTTTTTGAAACTCCTTTTGAGGTAAAATCATTCTTTTTTGTACTAGCACTTCTCTCTTTGCTTATAGAATTTTTACTTTTATTATTACCCCCTAGTTCTCTTTCTACTTCTTGTGGTTGCATAATTAATGTTTGATTTTTATCCATTAGTGGACTTTCTTCTAAACTGTTTAAAGCTTCATATGCCTGATGAAACAACTTCAAAAATTCATTAAGTCGTTTTTCATTAACTACTTCTTTTTTTATTTTTTCTACTTGCTTTTCATAAGCTTCTTTTATTTCTTCTTTTGATGCACTTTTTTCTACACCTAATATTTTATAACAATCTGTCATTTCTTCTCTCCATTTAAAACCAATTAGTTAATATTCTTATTTTAATTTCACCTTATTACTTCTTAAAATATTATACTGAAATTTAAAACTAATTTAAAGTATTGCCTTCATATAATCTTCTTACAAGTTTACTTTTACACTGCTAAATTATATAAATTCTAGTTACCTAAGTTTCGTACAAACAAAACTTAAGTAGTTCCCATATTGTAGTTCCCAAAAAATAAATAATGATTAATCCCTCCCATAAGGAGCACTATCTTTCATAAATCCAATCATTACATTCTTTAGCCCTATAATTACATTCTTCTGAACTTGAAAAAAAAAATTCCGAAATAAGGACTGTGTAAAAAATGCAGTCCTTATTTTTTCACTGATTGGAATAAACTCAACTTATATACTCATTAGAAGCGCAGGAACTATATGGTATAATTATAGCCGAGGTGAGCTTATGCTAAAAATCGCAATTTGCGATGATGAAGAATGTCAAAGAATCGAACTTATAAATATGGTAAAAAAAGCATTAGAATTTAAAAACATTAAATATTTAATATTTCAATATGAAAATGGCGAAGACTTACTGCAATCAAAATTAGAAATAAATCTATACTTTTTGGATATACGCATGGATAAGCTTAACGGAATAGAAACAGCAAAAAAGATTAGGAAATTAAATAAGGAAGTAATTATTATATTTATTACTGCACTTAAAGAATATGTGTTTGAAGCTTTTGATGTTAAGGCTTTTCATTATATTCTAAAACCTTTATCGGAAAAAAAGTTAAGAAAAGTACTTTACTCTGCTTTACCACAATTTTATGAAGCAGATGATTTTATTCTTGCTAAAACAATCAGTCAATGTACTAAGATTTTCGTTAAAGATATAATGTATATAGAATCTCAGCTTAGAAAAATAAAAATTCATACCACTTATGATGTTATTGAGTATTATCACAAATTATCAGACATAGAAGAAGAATTAAAAAACTTTAATTTTTTCAAATGTCACAGGAGTTATATTGTAAATTTAAATTATGTAAGAAGTTATGATAATGTTTTTATAACCTTAAAAAATGGAGAAAAGGTATATGTGTCCAAATACAAGCTTACTGATTTTTCAAGAGCATTTATGTATTATTTAAAAAGTAAGGGTACCCCATATGGCTAATATACAGATTATTGATTTGTTTGGTTTTTTATCTACTATCCTTGCTCTACCTTTTCATTACACAATACAAATCCATTTTTTTAATAAATTTTTAGGTTTTAAGAGTAAAACATGGAAATGTATTTTTTTTATAATTCCTTTGGTACTTTTAAATATTTTAATTTACAAAGTGCAATCTCCGCTGGGTTTTGTAGTAAATGATCTACTTTGGTTTGCACTTTTGCTATGTTTATGTAATGGTAATTTTGTCTTAAAGCTTTACGCTGCAATTGTTCCAGCTACAATTTCATTACTTATTTACATCATTTTTTTAAGCTTTGATTATCGTGCTTCATCCTATATACTCACTTTAAATACGAGTTCTATATTAGATATTTTTATTCTTTTTCTAATAAATGTTGCTAGAGAATCCATAAATCTAATTTTGTTCTTTCTTTTTCTAAACAAAATAAGCGATTTTTTAAGCTTTAAAGAAAGAACTGTAGATGTATATCAAAGTTTGTATTTGTTTATTCCTTGCTTGGCAACTTATAGTTTAATATTAATCTTTTATTTTGTTCAAGCCATCCATATTGACAATAAAGATTATTACCTTTTTTCTATTTTTCCTAAGGTTTATTATGTTGTACCACTTGTAAGTATCTCCTTATTAATTTCCATAATTCTTAATGCATATATCTTTAAAAAGATGATTCAAGTGAAAGATATTGAGCAAAAAAACTTATTAATGGAACAACAGTTTAAACTTCAAATTAATCACAGCAAAAATCTTGAAAGTCTTTATAGTGGTACTCGTAGTATCAAACATGATATGAATAACCATCTACTTTGCTTAAAAAGTCTAGCTCAAAATGGGAATGTAGAAGAAATAAATAATTATCTTCATACACTTGGACAAACCATAGAAAAGTTAGACTATACTATCAAAACAGGAAATGCGATTTCTGATGCCATTATAAACGAGAAATATAATATTGCTAAAATGGAAAATATTAAATTTAATTGTGATTTTATCTTGCCTAATGAACTTATACTGGATTCTGTAGATTTATGTGTTGTATTAAGTAATTCATTAGATAATGCACTTGAAGCTTGTATAAAGATTCAAGATGAAACTGTAAATAAAGAAATTTCTATTACTTCATATATACAAGACTTATATCTAATAATTGAAGTTTCGAATACTATTGTAGATAAACTTCAATACAATGGTAATAAAATTGCAACTACAAAACAGGATAAAACTAACCATGGTATAGGAATTTCAAGTATAGAAATGATAGCAAAAAAATATAACGGAATTGTGGACATTATAATAGAAAAAAATAAATTTATTTTAAATATCATGCTTAAAGTAAAAGACAATCAGTGATGAATTAAGGGCTAGCTATAAGAAAGGGATGTTTTAGATGCAAATTAATTCAACTACTCCTAATCCAATGGCAAGCCAACCCTTTAATGCCACTAGTAAAAGTTCTCCAAAAAACAACGAAGCAGAAGAAAGACAACTTGATAGCGAGATTCAAAGTCTTGAAAAAGAAAAATCAGATTTAAACAAAGAAATTTATAATATAAAGGGTGATTTTGCACCACCTAAACCTAAAGAAGAGCTGATTAGACCTTTAAAAGATAAAATAAAAGTTATAGAAGCTAAAATACAGCAAAAGCAGGCTGAAAAAGCAGAAAAACAAGCTGAGAATTTAAAGGAACCTTCAAATAGCACAGAGGATAAAAAGTCTAATCCTATTAAAAAGAATGATATTGAAGGTAAGAGCTTTAATTCTGCTGAAGAGAAAAATGAATTTACCTTTGAACAATTAAGTGACTTTACTACTCAAGCTGGTATTATAAATGAAGCAAAAGTAAGAACTTCTTTAAAGGCTTCCTCTAACCTTCTACTTAAAGAAACTCCTTCTTCTGATGCTTCTAATACTTCTGAATACACAAGCTCTATCAATAATAAAAAAATTAATAATCACATAAAAAATGCTATTGATGCATATAACTTAGTAGAAAATAGTGATTCAGTAGATTCTACAACACATGCGTTAGCTTAAATAGACTATATTGCTACAAATACACTTAAACTTTACAACCTGTGTAAGGTAAAACTTGCACAGGTTCTCTTTTTAAGACTTTTTCATCTATATTGATATTGTTCTCTTTTAATTTACCGCTTTTGAGTTCTTTTAATTCAAGCAAAAAGCTTTCACTTTAATATTTATTTATTAAGCCAAAAACACGACCGCCTGTAAGCAGCTGTTTAAGCCACCTACAGGCGGTCGTGGATATGTATGGTGGAGGCGAATCGCGACCTTTAAAATCCACTAATATAAACAAACTTTTCATTTTTCAATAGTGCATTAGTTCTAATAGACTAATGTAACTTCACAAAATTAAAGATTGCAGTTAAAATTGCACATACTCCAGCAATTATTACCCAATCTGTCCATCGTCTTGACTTTCTTTTTTGTTTATTAACAATCATTCCAATAAAGCCTATTAATAATAAAATTATTCCTAGCGCAAACCCTAGAATAATACCAATGAACATCTTACTTCCCCCTTTTCCTTTTATATAGCATCCATTTGATTAATTTTTTTTATTAGCCCCCTCACTGCCAAAACATCTAATACAATGAGAATGCCTAATAATACTAAACCTATTTTCCAACTACTATTCATAATCATATTTCCTACAGTGGCAGCTAAAGCAAATGATATAATAATTGTAGTAGGCATTGATTTTTTTATAAAGCCCGCTGTCATAGAAAGAATTCCTAGAGCACCAACAGTTAAAGCTGTTAATAAAATAGTTTGTAAAGAAGCTAAAAAGAAAAATGGAGTTAACGTGTCCCTAACAATTGGACATATGAATTCGGTTATACTAAAAACAACTAAACAAGCTCCGTTACTACACATAAGAGCTATCACTGTAAATAAGGTAACTAAACATACTTTAGCAAGAAAAATTTTGCTGCGACTTACAGGGTAGTAGAATAGTAGTACTAGTTTCTTTCCTACATAGTCTTCTATTACAAGTCTAGAGTACATAACAGAAGAAAGTACAGTGAAAATAATCATCCCCATGATACCTACAAATTTAAAGATATTGGAGTAATTTTGGAACAAAGGATCCTTTTCAACTCTAGAAATTACAGAAATAAGATAGGTAAATCCTAAAAGAACTATACAAGAAATGATACTTGTTAAGACATAAGTTTTAATTTTAAACTTATCCATTTCTAAAGATATAAGTTTAAGCATATTCTAATTCCTCCTTCATTTTTTGAAAAAAATATTCTTCAAGGCTGTCATTTGAAGTTTTGGATTTAATTTGTGCCATGCTAACTTCATCAATAATTCTGCCATTTGCAATGATACCTATAGTATCTGCAATTTGTTCTATATCAGTAAGAATATGACTAGATATAAGAATGGTCATACCTTTATTTTTTACAAGACTAAGAAACAAATCTCTCATTTCTCGAATTCCCATTGGGTCGAGTCCGTTTAGAGGCTCATCTAATATAAGAAGTTTTGGCTGATGAATAATTGCCCGTGCAATACCTAGTCGTTGTCTCATGCCTAGAGAAAAGGTTGAGACGGGCTTTGTATTCATAGAAGAAAGACCAACCATTTCTAGAGTTTTATCTATATCCACATTCTCCTTATTCATATATGCAAGGTGCACTCTTAGATTCTCAGCTGCAGATAAATGTTCATGAAAAATAGGTGTTTCTATAATACTACCAATGTTTCTTAAAACTTCATTACTGCGGGAAGTTATGTCTATCCCCATTACTTTTGCTGTTCCTGATGTAGGTGTAAGTAAACTTGTCAACATCTTAAAAACAGTTGTTTTGCCAGCACCATTCATACCTAAAAAACCATAAATAGTACCTTGCTTTACATGCATAGAGCAGTCTTTAATCACTTCTACTTCATCAAAGACTTTTCCCAATCCATTGGTTTCTATAATCCATTTACTGTCCATATATTTATATCCTCCTATAAAATAAATTGCATATTTTCGCTCTTTCATACAAACCGTCGGTATGTATACATTCAAAAATAAACTACCTTAATGTAGGCAGATTATTTTGTATTATTACATATCTTTTTCATAGATATTCTCATAATATTGTACACATTGGGATGCAAATTCATCGTTGATCAAAGAAATTCCCATATAGTCTATTAAATCCTTTAGAAAATCTAATTTATTTAAAAATTCTTCCTTGGAAGTTATAAATATAGCAGGATTTATCCAAAAATTAAAAAGTAGCATAATAACTTCAGATGCAGCTTTCGGATTGGTAGCAGTTATTGATTTATCCTCTATACCCTCTTCAATTAATTTAGTTAGCATGGGAGCTGCATGTTGTATAGTATCTTCAAGATGTTTAGCAATCATTCGATGATTTTTGGTAAGAGAAAGTGATAATTTATCATTAATCTGCTTATTTGCATCTGCAATATTGCATATAAGAATTTTTTGAATTTTTTCAAGACCATTTAGAGTAAGGTCTTTATAAATTTCATTTAAATAAGTATTTTCTTCAAAACTCCTTTTACTAATTGCATCCATAATTTCTTCTTTAGATTTAAAATGATGATAGATCGCTCCCTTAGACATTCCTAAATCATTAACAATATCTTGAATGGTCGTTTTCTCATAGCCTTTTTCCATAAAGAGTTTTAAAGAAACATCTAATATTAGTTTTACTGTTTCTTCAGGATATTTATTACGTGCCACAAAACCCCTCCTAACATACATACGGTTGGTATGTATTTAGTATATCATATGTTTTAATCAATATCAATAACAGGAAAAAATCGTTTTTTACAGAACATCTAATCTTATAAGCTTTCCCTTATTTAATATAGCTGGTGAAGTTCACCTCGCTGTTCAAAAAACACAACCGCCTGTAAGCAGCTGTTTAAGCCACCTACAGGCGGTCGTGGATATGTATGGTGGAGGCGAGGGGTGTCGAACCCCTGTCCGAAAGTAGTAACTCCTGAGCATCTCCGAGTGCAGATAGTGTTTTAAATTTCCCTAGATTTAACGCCCACTAACAGGCTTTAAACTTCGGTAGCTTCATAAATTCCGTTCTCTACTCAAAGCTTTGTAGAGCTCGGTTCCCTACTAAATGACGCCCTAGTCCCAAGCCGTAGGCCTCCCGGGTAGGACGAGCTGCGCTAATTAGGCAGCTAACGCTAAATTATCGTTTGCGTTTATATTTTTCCTAGTTTTTTAACGCGGGTCCAGGACCCTCGACTCGCTTCTCAGGGGCAACTTACCCCCGTCGAAACCATGTACGCCCCCATGATTTAACTAATATTTTATTTTTCAAAGAACTTACTGACAACTTCTTTTAGTTATCAGTGACAATTTAGCTTTGAGTTATCTTACAGTTATTATAATACAACAATTTTTATTATTTATCAATAGTAATTATTAGATAAATTGATTAATTAAAGAAAACTTAAGCTTCTTTATCTAATACTTTGATCTTTCCTTTAATTGACGTTCAATGTCTCTCTTTGCTGCCTTTTCAAGCATAGAATCTCTCTTATCATAGTTCTTCTTACCCTTAGCTACAGCTAAGTTAACCTTAACTCTACCATTTTTTAAATACAATGATAATGGAATTAATGTATAGCCCTCTTGAGCAGTAAATTGCTGAAGTTTAAGTATTTCTTTTTTATGAAGTAAAAGCCTTCTATCTCTTAAAGGATCTCTATTAAATATATTTCCTTGCTCATAAGGACTTATATGCATATTACATATAAATATTTCATTATTCCTTATTTCAGCATAACTATCCTTTAAATTAGCCTTTCCCCCTCTTATAGATTTAACTTCTGTTCCTACAAGCTCTATTCCAGCTTCATAAGCTTCTTCTATAAAATAATCATGCCTTGCTTTTCTATTTTCAGCTAATGTTTTATTTCCTGTCTTCTTTGCCATTAGGTATCACCTACTTCGTTTATGGTACTTCTTAAAACAATATTATATTACAAATTTTACTAAAAGTCAAGCTTCACTTGGCTTTTAATGTTGAACCAAATGTATGGAATTTTCATCTAGAAAAGCGTTCGCTTCGCAAAAAATCTCTAATATTTCTTCCTTTTAAAACACCTAACCCTTATAAACTCGCTGCCGCTCAGACAATAGAGGGTTCTTACGATGTTTCAAACTCAGAAATAAAGAGATTTTGATGCTTGCTCAATACTTTCTACGATGCAAATTTCATACATTTCAACATTAAAAATTTCAACAATTTATTATTCATTTTCCTCAGTGTACTCTGTTATTGGAAGTACTACTTCTGTAAGAGTATCTTCTTTTAATTGCTCATGCTGACTATCACTATTATTTTCTGTAACATTGCCATCTAAATTTTCATCATTTTCATCTGACTCTTGATCTAATAATTCAAAGAAAATTTCATGTACATCTATATCAACTTTATCAACTTTAATTCTTACTGCATCTCCAAGTTTATACTTCTTCTTAGTTCTTTCTCCTATAAGACAGAGATGTTTTTCGTCATATATATAGTAATCATCATTTAGTGTACTTATATGAACAAGTCCTTCTATGGTATTAGGAAGTTCTATAAACATACCAAATGCTGTAACAGAAGAAATTATTCCTTCATAAACCTCTCCTATTCTTTCACTCATATATTCTGCTTTCTTTAGATCATCTACTTCTCTTTCAGCTTCATCTGCAAGCCTTTCCATTTCTGAAGATTGTATTGATGCCACAGATACTTCATCGGTAAGCTTATTTATTCTCTTATCATTAATCTTTCCATTTATATATTCTTTAATTATTCTGTGTATTATAAGGTCTGGATATCTCCTTATAGGCGATGTAAAATGGCAATAATATCTTGCTGCAAGTCCAAAGTGGCCCACAGATTCTGGTGCATATCTAGCTTTCTTCAAAGAGCGAAGCAGCAATGTATTTATTACGGTTTCTTCTCTTGTACCTTTGGCTTTTTCTACTATTCCTTGAAGAGATTTAGGATGAATTTCCTGTGTCATCTTTACTACATAACCTAAATTGTGAGCAAACTCATTAAAGTGTGTTAATTTTTCTATGTCTGGATCTTCATGAATTCTATATACAAATGGGACATTTGCCCAGAACATATACTCTGCAATAGTTTCATTACATACGAGCATAAATTCTTCTATAACTCTATTTGCTATAGCTCTTTCATAAGGTTCGATTTTTATAGGCTTGCCATTTTGATCCAAGATTATTTTACATTCTTCAAAATCAAAGTCTATAGCCCCTCTATCAATTCTCTTTTTATAAAGTATTTTACAAAGCTCTTCCATAGTCTTAAATTCTTCTAATAAATAATCATATCTTTTCATGAGTTCTTCATCTTTATCTCTAAGTATCTTAGTAACATCTGTATAAGTCATTCTTTCACTGGTTTTTATTACACTTTCAAAAACTTCATGATCTACAACCTTACCATTTCTGTCTATCTCCATCATACAAGTCAATGTAAGCCTATCAACCTTTGGATTTAAACTGCACATTCCATTTGAAAGCTTTTTAGGGAGCATAGGTATAACTCTATCTATTAGATATACAGAGGTTCCTCTTTTTAAAGCTTCCTTATCCAACGGATTTTTTTCCTTTACATAGTGTGATACATCTGCAATATGAACTCCAAGCTTATAGTTTCCATTAGATAATTTTTCAATAGATATAGCATCATCTAAATCTTTAGCATCTTCGCCGTCTATAGTAACAATTTTTAAATTTCTTAAATCAATACGTCTTTCATACTCTTCTTCTGGAATTTCTTCTGGAATTTTATCTACATAACTTTGAACCTTAGGAGGAAACTCCTCTGGAAGCCTATATTTTTTTATTATAGTTAAAATATCTATTCCACGGTCTCCCTTTTTACCTAATATCTCTACAACTTTGCCCTCAGGACTTCTTCTAGTATCTGGCCATTTTAGTATTTCTACTATAACTATATCTCCAGTCTTTGCTCCTTTAGCCTTTTCCTTTGGCACATAAATGTCTTGGTACATTCTTTTTTCATCTGGTACAACAAATCCAAAATTTTTACTTTCTTCAAATATACCTATAACATTTTTATTTGCTCTTTCTATTATTCTTATTATTTCCCCTTCACATTTCTTGCCTCCATCTTCTTCTTTTAATACTTTTACCATTACTTTATCACCATGCATGGCTCCATTCATATTAGATGAAGGTATAAATACATCTGGTCTATCGATTTCAGGTATTAAAAAACCAAATCCCTTTTGATGTCCTTGAAGCTTTCCAACTATTAACCCCATTCTTTCCGGAACTCCATAATGTTCTGTTCTTGTTTTAACTATGAAACCGTCCTTTTCCATGTAATCTAATGTCTTTAGGAACTCCTCATAGTCACTTTTCTTTATATCAAAAATTCTGGATAGTTCTCTAGCGTCCATAGGCTTATATGCCTGTTCTTTCATAAACTCAACTATAGTTTCTTGTAAGTTCATCTATTTCCCTCCTTAATTATATATCTATGGAAAATACACCTATATGTATATTCTTACTAGTAACCATTAAAGTTATTCTATATTTACTAAAGTATTCTTAAAACTTCTAAATACTATTAGATTTACATTCATGCTATAGGAAATTTATCCATATGTCAACTTAATTAATCTTTATACTTTATAGATTTTATACAAAAAGAGATCTAGCCTTAAGCCAAATCTCTTAAATTACTCATATGAATTTATCTAAATTATTTTTATTATTTGAATATTTCGAGTAGTATGCCACCATATTTTAGAATTACCGGTGCAAATACAAGTGAAACTATTGTCATAAGCTTTATTAATATATTCATAGAAGGCCCTGAAGTATCCTTAAATGGGTCCCCAACGGTATCACCTACCACTGCTGCCTTATGAGCAAAACTTCCTTTTCCGCCATGTTCTCCACTTTCAATATACTTTTTAGCATTATCCCATGCTCCACCAGAGTTTGCCATAAGTATTGCAACTAGCACTCCTGTAGCTACTGCTCCACCTATAAACCCACCTAGGGCTTCTTTTCCAAGAAGTAATCCCATAGCTAAAGGAATTACTATTGCAAGCACTCCTGGAAGAATCATTTCTCTTATAGCTGCTGCTGTAGATATATCTACACATTTCTTATAATCTGGTTTTGCTTTTTCTTCCATGATTCCAGGTATAGTTTTAAATTGTCTTCTTACTTCTTCTATCATTTCATTAGCCGCTTTACCTACAGATTCCATAGTAAGTGCTCCAAATAAGAATGGAAGCATTGCTCCTACTAACATTCCAACTAAAGTAATTGGATTTAATAAATCTATAGTTGTTATTTGTACTGCTTGTGCATAAGCAGCAAACAATGCTAACGCAGTTAATGCTGCTGAACCTATTGCAAATCCCTTACCTATAGCTGCTGTTGTATTCCCTACTGAATCAAGCTTATCTGTTATTTGCCTAACTTCATGTGGAAGATGAGACATTTCTGCAATACCACCTGCATTGTCTGCTATTGGTCCATAAGCATCTACCGCTACAGTAATACCAGTTATAGATAACATACCAACTGCAGATAGTGCTATGCCATATAGCCCCATATTCACATTAGTTGCTCCATCCATTATAAAAAATGATGCAAGTACTCCAATACCTATCAAAACTATAGGCCACATAGTTGAGTGCATTCCTACAGCAAGTCCTGATATTATAGTTGTAGCTGGTCCTGTTTCAGATTGACGGGCAATTTTCTTAACATAGTTGTAATCTCCAGAAGTATATATCTCCGTAATCTTTCCTATAAGCATCCCTACTACAAGTCCTGCAGTTATTGCAGTAAATGCTTTTAAGTTGCCAAAAATCAAATTACTTAGCACTGCTGCTACAACTATTACTATAATACCACTAATATAAGTCCCGCTATTTAACGCCTTTTGAGGATTAGCTGCCTTACTTTGTCTTGCAACCAATATTCCCACTATAGCTGCTATAATACCTACTGCAGATAATAAAAGTGCATATACCACGCCTTCATTATTCTTAAATACTACTGCACCTAAAGTAAGAGCAGATATTATTGACCCTACATAGGACTCAAAAAGATCTGCACCCATTCCCGCAACATCACCTACATTATCTCCCACATTATCAGCTATTACCGCAGGATTTCTTGGGTCATCTTCCGGAATACCTTCTTCTACTTTTCCTACCAAGTCAGCCCCTACATCTGCTGCCTTTGTATATATTCCTCCACCCACACGTGCAAATAAAGCTATTGAGCTTGCACCAAGTCCAAATCCTGTTATAACATTCATATCTCCTGCAAATATGATATATAACAATCCAATTCCTATAAGTCCTAGTCCTACTACAGACATACCCATAACAGATCCACCTGAAAAGGCTATGTTTAGAGCTTTATTTTGACTATGCCTTGCTGCTTCTGCAGTTCTAACATTTGCCTTAGTAGCAACGTTCATCCCAAAATATCCTGCAAGAATTGAAAAAAAAGCTCCAATTATAAAACATACAGCTGTTTGCCAATGTACAAATAAGGCTAACGCTGCTGCAACTATAATTATAAATATTGTAAGATACCTATACTCTGTTCTTAGAAAAGCCATAGCACCTTCATGAATATAACCTGAAATCTCCTGCATTCTTTCATTGCCATCACTTTCCTTTGAAATAAAACTACTTAAAAAGAAAGCAAATATAAGAGCTATAACTCCAGCTCCCACGGTATAAATTAAGTAATTATCCATATTATCATATCCCCCTGACTTTTGTAAATAATTTTACTTAATTATGTTTAAAGATACAGTTATTACAGCAAATAATATAGCGCATATTATTGTAAGCTTTGACATAGTTGATTCAAATGTTTTTGTTTTATTTTTAGCGTAAAAAGTGTCTGATGATCCTGTAAGCAAGCTAAATCCTTGAGTTTTAGCTGGCTGTGCAAGTACAGATATTATTAGTGCTATTGACACTATAACCTGTAAGATTATCAATGCATTTTTCATTCTTCCACCTCCATTTTTTTGTTAAGTTTTAATATTTTTCCCCAGTTTTTTTATATATCTTTTATTAATTGTAGCATAACTTCACTCTTTCAACAACTTGCTATAATTTGTAAATATGCTGAAATACAAAGCCATTCGCGATTATATCCATTTAATCCCATTTTAAACGCATATACATAAACTTTATATAAATAAGAGATTCAAGTTTCCCTGAACCTCCCATTTGTCATACTTTTTTATTTATTATCCTTTTATATTATAAAACGCCTTGAGCCCTCTATATTCTGCCATATCAGCAAGTTCTTCTTCTATTCTTAATAACTGATTGTATTTAGCTACTCTTTCACTTCTTGCTGGAGCACCAGTTTTTATTTGACCTGCATTTACAGCTACAACAAGATCTGCTATAGTTGTATCTTCAGTTTCTCCTGATCTATGAGATATTACCGCAGTATATCCTGCTCTTTCAGCCATTTCTATAGCATTTAATGTTTCAGTTAAAGTTCCTATCTGATTTAATTTTATAAGTATGGAGTTTGCTACTCCTTTTTCTATACCTGTGCTTAATCTATTTGTATTTGTTACGAATAAGTCATCTCCTACTAGCTGAACCTTATCTCCAAGTCTTTCAGTGATAAGTTTCCAACCTTCCCAATCCTCTTCTGCCATACCATCTTCTATGGATATTATAGGATATTTTTCAACTAGTTTAGCATAGTACTCAACCATTTCAGCTGGAGTTAACACTTTTCCTTCTCCTGCTAAATTGTATTTTCCATTTTCATATATTTCTGAGGAAGCTGGGTCAAGTGCTATATAAATCTCTTTTCCTGGAGTATATCCTGATTTTTCTATAGCTTCTACTATTACCTGTATAGCTTCTTCATTAGAGCTTAGATTTGGAGCAAATCCACCTTCATCACCTACCCCAGTATCATATCCCTTTGATTTAAGTATTGATTTTAATGAATGGTAAACCTCTGAACTCATTCTTAAAGCTTCAGCAAATGTTTTAGCACCTACTGGCATAACCATAAATTCCTGAAGATCTACATTATTATCTGCATGCTTTCCTCCATTTATTATGTTCATCATTGGAACAGGAAGAACCTTTGAATTAACTCCTCCTATGTATTGATATAATCCTAAGCCAATGTATTCTGCTGCTGCTTTAGCACAAGCTAAGGATACACCAAGCATAGCATTTGCACCAAGTTTTCCTTTATTTTCAGTTCCATCTAATTCAATCATAGTATTATCTATTGATACTTGATCAAATACATTCATTCCAATAAGTTCTTGAGCTATTAGCGTATTTACATTATCTACAACCTTTAATACACCCTTACCATTATACTTTGCCTTGTCTTCATCTCTTAATTCAACTGCTTCAAACATTCCAGTTGAAGCTCCTGAAGGTACTGCTGCTCTTCCTATAGTACCATCTTCAAGTACTACATCCACTTCTACAGTAGGATTACATCTTGAATCTAATATTTGTCTTGCAACTACATCTACTATCTCTACATAACTTTTCATTTTACAAGCCTCCTAAATTATTAATTATTATCATATTTTAATTATTTTCTAAATTGAACAATACTTTACCTGTCATTTCTTTAGGAATAGAAATTCCCATCTCTGATAACATAGTTGGAGCAATATCTGCTAAAACTCCACCTTCTATAAACTTTTTAGAATTAGCATCCTTACTTATATACATAAATGGAACAGGATTTGTAGTATGAGAAGTAAATGCTGTTCCTGTAGAAAAATCAATCATTTGTTCTGCATTTCCATGATCAGCAGTTACAAATACACTTCCACCCATAGTTAAAACTTTATCTACTATCTTGCCCATACATTCATCTACAACTTCTATCGCCCTTTTAGCTGCATCAATTACTCCTGTATGCCCTACCATATCAGGATTGGCAAAATTTAAAATTATCATATCATATAAATTTGTATCTAATCTTTTTAATAGTTCTTGTGTAACTTCATAAGCACTCATTTCAGGCTGCAAATCATAAGTTGCAACCTTTGGAGATGGAATAAGGGCTCTATCCTCTCCTTCATTTGGCTGCTCAACTCCACCATTGAAGAAAAATGTTACATGTGCGTATTTTTCTGTTTCTGCAATCCTAAGCTGCTTAAGTCCTAAACTACTTACATATTCTCCTAAAGTATTTTTATAACTTTCAGGTTTATAAGCTACTTTAACATTTTCTATAGTTTTATCATAAACAGTCATTGTTAAAAAGTTAAGACTTAATGTTTCTCTAATAAATCCATCAAACACCTTGTCGTTTAATGCACGAGTGATTTCTCTTGCTCTATCTGGCCTAAAATTAAAGAAAATCACAGAATCATTATTTTGAATCATTCCCGTAGGCTTATCACCTTTCATTATAACTGTAGGAAGCACAAACTCGTCTGTTTTATTGTCATGATAGGATTTTTGTACTGCTTCTATTGCAGAATTTGATTCCTCGCCTTTTCCAAGCACCATTGCATTATAAGCAAGATTAACTCTTTCCCACCTTTTATCTCTATCCATAGCATAATATCTTCCAGAAATTGTAGCTATTTTACCTACACCTATTTCAGCCATATAGTCTTCTAAATTCTCAATATACTCTATAGCTGAAGACGGCGGTACATCTCTTCCATCTAAAAATGCATGAACATATACATCTTTTAACCCTTTTTCCTTGGCTAGCTTTATTAATGCTTTAAGATGTTCTATATGGGAATGTACTCCTCCATCTGAAAGTAGTCCTAAAAGATGTAAAGAAGATTTATTTTCAATGGCCTTATCCATTACTCCATTTATTTCTGGATTTTTAAAGAAGTTTCCTTCTTTTATTTCTTTTCCGATTCTTGTTAATTCTTGATATATTATTCTCCCTGCACCTATGTTTAAATGTCCTACTTCAGAATTCCCCATTTGACCTTCTGGAAGTCCTACGCTTAAACCACTTGCTTCAAGTTCTGTATGTGGATAACTATTAAAATATTTTGTAAAATTAGGTTTGTTAGCTTTAGCTATAGCATTACCTTCTATGCCATTTGTTAGTCCAAATCCATCTAAAATCATGAGCATTACTGGTCTTTTATTCATATTTTCCCCCTACTACACCTTAAAAATTTACTATAGCTGCAAAGTCTTCCGCTTTTAAACTTGCTCCTCCAACTAAAGCTCCATCTATATCAGACATAGACATTTGTTCATTAATAGTAGAAGGTTTAACAGAACCACCATACTGTATTCTTACCTTATCTGCCACATCTTTTCCATATAAATTGCGTACTATGCCTCTAATAAATGCTATAGTTTCATTTGCTTCTTCAGATGTAGCTGTCTTACCTGTGCCTATAGCCCAAATAGGCTCATATGCTATAACCATATTTTCTACTAATTTTCCTGAAATAGAAGCTAAATCAAGCTTTACTTGTTTTGCTATAACTTCTTCTGTTATACCATTTTCTCTTTCATCTAAGGTTTCTCCTACACATAATATAGGAATTAAATTATGTCCAAATGCAGCTCTTATTTTTTTGTTTATTGTTTCATCTGTTTCATTGAAATATTGTCTTCTTTCACTATGCCCAATTATTACATAATCTATGCCCATATTCTCAAGCATTACTGGGGAAACTTCTCCTGTGAAAGCACCCTTTTCTTCAAAGTGCATATTTTGTGCTCCTACCTTTATATTTGTTCCTTCTACAGCTGTTTTCACTGCATGTAGACATACAAATGTTGGACATACTACCACTTCACATTTTGCATCTTTAACCATAGGCTTTAATTCTTCCACAAGCTTAACTGCCTCTTCTATGGTGTTATGCATTTTCCAATTACCTGCAATTATAGGTATTCTCATTCATTTCACCGCTTTCCAACTAATTATTGCTCAATGCTGTTATTCCTGGAAGCTCTTTCCCCTCTAAGAATTCAAGAGATGCTCCTCCTCCAGTTGATATATGAGTCATTTGCTCTCCAAAGCCTAACTGATTAACTGCAGCCGCACTATCTCCTCCGCCAATTACAGTAACTGCATTTGAGTTTGCCATAGCCTTTGCAACTTCTAAAGTACCTTTTGCAAAGTTTTCAAACTCAAATACTCCCATAGGACCATTCCAAATTACTGTTCTAGAAGATTTTATTTCATCAGCATACATCTTAGCTGTCTTTGGTCCAATATCTAATCCCATATATCCTTCTTTAATATTCTCATCTTCTGTGATTACAGGTTCTGTTGAAGCATCAAATTTTTCTCCTATTACATGGTCCACAGGAAGCATAAACTTTACTCCCTTTTCCTTTGCCTTTTCAACCATTTCTTTAGAATACTCTAATTTATCTTCCTCTACTAAAGAATTTCCTATTGTATATCCCTGTGCTTTTAAGAAAGTATAAGCCATACCTCCGCCAATTATTAAGGTATCTACCTTATCTAAAAGATTATTAATAACATTTATCTTATCTGAAACCTTTGCACCACCAAGTATTGCTACAAAAGGTCTTTCTGGACTTTCTACTGTATCCCCTAAAAACTTTAACTCTTTTTGAATTAAGTATCCACATACAGATACCTGTACAAATTCAGTAACTCCTACTGTAGAACAGTGTGCTCTATGAGCTGTTCCAAAGGCATCATTTACAAATACATCTGCCAAAGATGCTAATTCCTTTGAAAAACTTTCTTCATTTTTAGTTTCTTCTTTTCTAAATCTAGTATTTTCAAGAAGAACTACTTCTCCATCCTTCATCTCACTTACTGCTTTTTTAGCATTTTCTCCTACTACAATATCATCTGCTGCAAACTTCACTTCTGTATTTAAAAGTTCTGATAATCTTTTAGCTACAGGTTCTAGAGATAATTCCTTTTTAACTTCTCCCTTAGGCTTACCCATATGTGAACAAAGTATTACTTTTGCACCTTTATCTATAAGATATTTAATAGTTGGAAGTGCTCCTAAGAGTCTATTTTCATCAGTTATATTTCCATCCTTTATAGGTACATTAAAATCACATCTTACAAGTACCTTCTTACCCTTAACATCTATATCTTCAATAGTTTTTTTATTAAAAGCCATAGTAATCATCCTTTCTTTACATTAAAAAGGGTTTTGCCTTATAGCCATAACTACAAATCAAAACCCTCCTTTAGTTTATTGTTCAGCTATAATTTCAAATTATAGTCTATCTGCTACATATTTAGTTAAATCAGCAAGTCTATTTGAATATCCCCACTCATTATCATACCATGAAATAACCTTAACCATATTTCCTTCTATAGTCATTGTTGACATAGCATCAATTATTGAGGATCTTTCATCCCCTCTAAAGTCTATAGATACTAATGGTTCCTCACAGAATCCAAGTATTCCTTTCATATCAGTTTCTGATGCTTTCTTAAATGCAGCATTAACTTCATCTACAGTAACTTCCTTTGAAAGTTCTGCAACTAAATCTGTACATGATACTGTTGGAGTTGGAACTCTTAATGAGAATCCATTTAATTTTCCCTTTAATTGTGGTAATACTAGTGCAACAGCCTTAGCAGCTCCAGTTGTTGTTGGTATCATAGATTCTGCAGCAGCTCTTGCTCTTCTTGGATCTCTATGTGGAGCATCTAATAATCTTTGATCTCCAGTGTATGAGTGAATTGTTGTCATTAAACCTTTTACTATTCCAAATTCTCTATCTAAAACCTTAGCAAATGGTGCTAAACAGTTTGTTGTGCATGAAGCATTTGATATTATATTGTGATTTGCTGCATCATACTTTTCTTCATTAACTCCCATAACTATTGTTACATCTTCATTTTTAGCCGGTGCTGAAATAAGTACCTTTTTAGCTCCTGCTTCAATATGAGCCTTAGCTTTTTCTGCATCTGTGAATAATCCTGTGGATTCTATTACTATATCTGCTCCAAGCTGTCCCCATGGTAAGTTTTTAGGATCTCTTTCAGCAAATATTTTTATTTCTTTTCCATTAACTACGATTGAAGATTCTTTAGCTTCAACAGTACCTTCAAATTTTCCATATAATGAATCATATTTTAATAAATGTGCTAATGTTGCTGCATCTGTCAAATCATTTATTCCAACAACTTCTAACTGCCCTTCATAATTTTTAACTAATGCCTTAAATACATTTCTTCCTATTCTTCCAAAACCATTAATACCTATTTTAACCATAATAATATTCCTCCTTGAAATAAATATATGTAAAGTTAATTTTAACCAAATAAACATTCTACCTTCAATTATAAGTAATTGAATTTTATTTTACAACGAAAAATTATTAATTATATTTAAAATTTTTCTTGCTGCACCTTCATCAGTAATCAAAACTCCTTTAGGTTTATTTATAAGGGTCGCAATTATAGCTTCCGCCTTAGATGTACCTCCTGCCACAGCTATAAGATACTTTATACCTTCTATATGCTCATCTTTAAGCCCCATAGTTGGCGTAGAGTATACTTCTTCTCCTCTTTTATTAAAATAATATCCAAAGGCTTCTCCTACAGCTTCCTTTTCCTTAAGTATTTCAATTTCTTTATGGCTTAAGCCTCTTCTCTTTGCCATTTCTTCTGCTTTTCCAATCCCATAAAGAAGTATATCTGCATTATATATAATGTCCAGTACATCTTTTATTCCTTTTTCTTTAAGCATGGCATTTATAGCCTCTACACTTAAATTATCTGAAACATGAAGGAGCTTATAATTTGCATTTATTTTATTAGCAAGATTAGAAACTAATGTGTTTGCTTGAGTTTCTAATGTTCTTCCCATTCCACCTCTTGCAGGAACTACTATCATATTAGTTGGAGCATTAAACTTTGGCATATTATCTACTACCTCTTTTATACTACTCCCACCAGTCAATGCCATTATAGTATCTTCCTTGATAAGGTTCCTTACATAGCCTGTTGCAGATTTTCCCATTTCCCTTAAAATATTTTCATCTTCATCTAAATTTCCAGGAACTATAGTAACGTTAATTAATTTTAGTCTTTCTTTAAGTTTATTTTCCAAATCAGCAAGTCCTTTTATATCATAAATGAAGTATTTTAACTTTTCTATTATATGTTCTCCCTCTTCAGTAATTATCATACCTGGAGTTGTAATTTCTATAAAGTTTTGCTCTTTTAAGAAATTCACTTCCGTCCTAACTATTCTTTCACTCAACTCTAAGTTTTTTGAAAGCATCCTTCTTCCAATAGGCTGATTATAGTATATATCTCGTAATATGGAATATCTCTTTTCCATAATTTCTAGCATCTCAGGCACTATCTTTTGTTGTAACTTTAATATTTCCTCCAAGCACAACACCCCTCTGGTCGTTTATTGTCCCGGGCATGTCATTATTGCCCCACTAATATTATAGCTCATTTGGAACCGCTTTCCAAGAGCTATAAATAATTTTTTTAAAATCTTTTTCTCCCCTTCGAAGACTTTATTCCCATTTCTTCTCTATATTTTGTTACAGTTCTTCTTGAAATATTCACATTACTCTTTTTTAACTCATCTGAAATATATTGATCAGATAATGGACTTTTCTTATCCTCTTTATCTATTAAATTAAAAATTAACTTTTTCACATTAATAGAGGACATATTATCACTGCTGGTTCCTTTTATAGATGTTGTGAATAAGCTCTTTATCTTTATAGTTCCTCTACTTGTGTGAATATACTTATCCCTTATTGCCCTACTTATTGTTGATTCATGCATATTTAAATTATCTGCGATTTCTTTAAGAGTCATAGGTTTTAAATATTTCTCACCATAATCAAAGTATTCCCTTTGCATTTCAAGTATACTTTCAAGAACTCTATATACTGTACTTTTTCTATTTTCTATACTTTTTATTAAAAAAGCAGCACTATCTAATCTGTTTTTAACATATTCCACTGCACTCTTATCTTCATTCTTATTTATTATACCTTTATAAAGATTATTTATCATAAGTTTTGGAACTAAATCATCGTTCATTATGATATAATACTTTTCACCTATTTTTTTTATATAGGCATCAGGAGTAATATAATTTACTTCTTCTCCAGTATAAAATCCGCTAGATGGTTTAGGCTGGAGCTTTTTTATAATATCTCCATATCTCTGTGCTTCCATAGGAGTAATATTTAAGCTTTTTCCTATAATATTATATCTATTTTCAGCAATATCTTCTAGATGATTGTCTATAATCTGAAGTAATTTACAATTTTCTATTCTTTTTTGATAAAGCTGTATTTTTAGGCATTCCTTTAAATCCCTTGCTCCAACACCGTAGGGCTCTAAACTTTGAACTATCATCAAAGCATTTTCCACAAGCTTTAATGGCATATGTATCTCTTTAGATATCTCTTCTGTACTTATTTGTAAATATCCCCTAGAATCAATATTTTCTATTATGTAATTACAAATATACTTCATGCAATCCTTTTCATTAAAATCAGCAATTTGCTCTTTTAAATATTCTTTTAAAGACTTTTTGCTAGAAATAAAATTAAATGGAGAAACTTCTTCGTCATCACTTTTTACATAGTTATTATGAGTATAATCATCAAACTCTAAATATTTTATTATATCTTTATAATCTAGCTTGTCTTCTTTTTTATCATATTTAGCTTCTAGCAATGGATTTTCTTGAATTTCCTTTTCAATATATTCCTGAAGTTCAAAGGAAGATAATTGAAGTATTTTAATAGACATTTGCATTTGTTGTGTCATTATTAGCTTTTGTTCTTGATGCATAGATAAACCAAAATCTAAATTCATATACAACACACCCCTTATAGTTTTCATTATAACATTTATATGAATTCAGTTACAGGCTTATACGCAAAATCCATGCCAAAATTTCAAATTATTTTTAATTTTCAACTATATATTTTAACATTAACTATAAACTTTTAATTAAAAAAGCCCGCACCGCGGACTTTTTTAATTAATATGAAATATTAGTTACTTAGTATTAATTATATTTATCTCTGTCCTTTTTCATAAGGCACCCCATCTGCTGCTGGTGCTTGAGTTTTTCCAACAAATCCAGCAAGAGCTAGCATAGTAAGTATATAAGGGAATGCCGCATACACTTCTCCGGGAATAGTCCATCCAAATCCCTTTGCAAATAACTGAAATGTTTCTGCAAAAGCAAATAACATCGATGCCCACATAGCATTTATAGGCTTCCAGTTACCAAATATCATGGCCGCTAGAGCAATAAAGCCTCTACCACTTACCATATTTTCTCTATATAAATTCATTATGCCTATAGAAAGAGTAGCTCCTCCTAATCCTGCAAGAACTCCTGAAAGTATTACACAAAAATATCTTATTTTATATACGCTTACTCCCAAAGTATCTGCAGCCTTTGGATGTTCTCCTACAGATCTTATTCTAAGTCCTAACGGAGTTTTATATATTACATAATGAGATACAAATACTAATATAAATGCTATAAACACAAACCAATTCAATTCTTTTAATATTGCTCCAATGACAGGAACCTTCCCCATCATTTCTGATGGATATGGAATTGATTCTACAACGCTTGTTTGCGAACCAGTGTTAAAGAACTTAACAATTAAAAAACTTGTTAATGCCCCTGCAAATATATTTATAGCAACACCAGATACAACCTGTTCTGCCTTTAAGTGAATACTTAAATACGCATGTATGGCTGCCATAGCTGCTCCAGCAATCATAGCAAATATAAGTCCCATCCAAGGGTTGCCTGTAACAAAGGACCCATATACTGCAAAGAAAGCACCTGTTGTCATTATACCTTCTAAGGCTATATTTACAACTCCAGCTTTCTCCGAAAAAACTCCACCAAGGGCTGCAAATATAAGAGGTGTTGAGAGTCTTAACGTTGCGGCAATTATTCCTGTTATAGCTATATACGCTCCATTATCCATTTGTCAAAGCCCCCTTTTTTCTTCTTTGTGATATAAGTTTAAATATATATTCTCCAGCAATAAATAGTACTATTATACCTTGAATTAAGTATGAAATTGTTTTTGGTATACCAAATAACATAAGGGTTGCTGAACTGTAATTTAGTGCTGCAAATAATATTGCTGAAAAAAGTACTCCTATAGGGTTACTTTTAGCAACTAAAGCTACTGCAATACCATCAAATCCAAAGTTAGGGAATCCAAATAATTGAACAGATTGATGTTGTACCCCCATTACATGTATTGCTCCACCAATACCTGCTATTGCTCCTGAAATTACCATTGACAGTATTATGTTTTTCTTTATACTTATTCCACCGTATTCTGCAGAAGTTGGACTTAATCCTACTGCTCTTATTTCATATCCTATTGTAGTCTTCCAAAACAATATATAAACTAAAATTGCAAATATTAATCCTATAAATATTCCTATGTTCAATCTATTATTAGGTCCTAAAAATCTAAATAGTTCTGCTGACTTTTGAATAAGTTCTGTGCTTGCGGACCCTTCCTTATGAAAAGGACCCATGGTTAAATAATTTGTAAAGTGCATAGCAATAAAGTTCATCATAATAGTATTTACAACTTCATTTGTTCCTATTTTCGCCTTTAAGTATCCTGGAATTCCTGCCCATAATGCCCCCGCAGCCATTCCTGCTATAAGTATTAATATCACATGTATAACTGCAGGTATCCCTGGGATTAATCCTATTATTGCTGCTGTAATCATTCCCATAATAAACTGCCCTTCAACACCTATATTAAAAAGTCCAGTTTTAAATGCAACAGCATGGGCAAGCCCTGTAAATATTAACGGAGTTGTAAATACAAAGGTTTCTATTAAATTTATTTTCGATCCAAAACTACCCTTCCAAATGGAAGTAAATAGTAACTGTGCCGAATCTAAAAATCCAAATCCTTTAGCCCACATTACAAAGAATACAGATATAACAAGAGCTAGCAATATGGATAAAAAGGATACTGATAAATTTCTTACCGAATTTAAAATCGTTATAGTTTTCGTATTATCTTTAGCCATCTATTTTACCTCCCTGCGTATCCTTTTTTAAAGTTCCGCCGGCCATTAATATGCCAAGTTTTTGATCTGTTGCATCCTTAGCATTTAACGTATCTACTATTTCCCCATCATATATAACCGCGATTCTATCTGAAAGAGACATTACTTCATCTAATTCTAATGATACCAAAAGTACTGCCCTTCCTTTATCTCTTTCCTGTATTAATCTTTTATGTATGTACTCAATGGCACCTACGTCAAGTCCACGGGTTGGTTGGACTGCAATTACAAGTTCTGGGTCCTTTTCAATTTCTCTTGCCACAATTAGCTTTTGTTGATTTCCTCCTGATAAAGATGAAGCTGACACATCTTCATTAGGAGTTCTTACATCAAATTCATCTATAAGCTTTTTTACATGTTCTCTTATTTTATGATAATTCATCATTATGCCATTTGAAAAAGGCTTCTTATGGTGTATACCTAGTACAGAGTTTTCAAGTAGTGAATATTTTAAAACCAATCCCCTTTTGTGTCTGTCCTCTGGTATATGGCCAACTCCTGCATCTGTTATATCCTTAGTTGGTTTTCCTGTTATATCATTACCCTTTAAATACACCTTACCTTCTATTGGCTTTATAAGTCCTACTATGGCCTCTACAAGTTCTTTTTGTCCATTACCATCTACTCCTGCAATCCCTAGTATCTCACCAGATTTAATTTCTAAAGTTATGCCTTTTAATGCAGGGAGTTTTCTATGATCTAATGCCTTTAAATTTTCTATCTTTAATATAGCTTCTCCTGGATTTGATAGTTCTTTATTTACTATAAGATTGACCTTTCTTCCTACCATCATTTCTGCCAGTTCGTCTATATTGGTTTCTCTAGTATTAACAGTATCTATATATTTCCCTCTTCTTATTATTGTTACTCTATTACTCATACTCATAACCTCTTTTAATTTATGAGTTATAAGTATTATAGATTTACCCTCTTTTGTTAAATTTTTAAGTATTGATCCAAGTTCTATTATCTCCTGCGGAGTTAAAACTGCTGTTGGTTCATCAAGTATAAGTATTTCTGCACCTCTATATAGTGACTTTAGTATCTCAACCTTTTGTTGTTGCCCTACAGTCATGTCTTCAATTACAGTTTTAGGGTCGATATTAAATCCATACTTTTCTGCAAGTTCTTTAGTATCCTTTTCCGCCTTTTTAATATCTATGTGATATATTCCTTTTTTAGGCTCTTGCCCTAAAACCATATTTTCAGCTACTGTGAAATTATGCACTAACATAAAATGTTGATGCACCATTCCTATACCCAGCTTAATTGCATCCTTAGGATTTTTAATATTTACCTTATTTCCATTTACATATATTTCACCTGCTTCTGGTTGATACAGTCCATATAAAATATTCATTAAAGTAGTTTTTCCAGCTCCATTTTCACCAAGAAGAACATGTATTTCTCCCTTTTTTAGTTCAAAATCCACATTGTCATTAGCTATAGTTCCTGGAAAAATCTTGGTTATACCTTTCATTTCTACAACTCTTTCCATTTAAATCCTCCCTTCTGCAATGAAGTTTAAGTTCCAAATAATTATGCAAAAGGCTAGGTGCATAAGCACCTAGCCAAACTACTATAGCTGTGGAGCTTTAAAATCCTTAAGCTCTTTTCTTGTACCTGGAACTTTAAACTTTCCTTCTTTTATAGCTTTTTTATATTTATTAGCTAATTCTACATATTCCTTAGGAACCTTTTCATTAATTGTAGGAGCTATTCCAACTCTATCTTCTTTTATTCCAAGAACTTTATGCTGTCCTCCTTGGAATTTTCCATCTTTAAGATCTTTTATAGCATCATAAACTGATTCTCCAACCTTTTTTTCCATTGAAAATGCTATAACATCTTTATAAGCTGGAAGTGCTGCTGCTTGGTCAGAGTCAACACCTATAGCCCATTTGTTCATTTCCTTAGCAGCTTTGAAAAGTCCAAGACCTGCTCCACCTGCTGCATGGAATATTATATCACATCCACTGTTATATAACATTTTAGCTGCTTCCACACCTTTTTGCTGGTCATCAAAAGAATCAACATATTTAGCATTTTTACCTGGAGTTTTAACATCTACAGGCATTAAAAGTTTTCCTGCTTCTGGATTAACAGACATAACACCAGCTATAAATCCAGATTCAAATCTATTTATAACTTCTCCTTCTTTTCCACCTATAAATCCTACTTTATTAGTTTTAGTCATTTTTCCTGCTATTACACCTGCAAGGAAAGAACCTTCTTCTTCTTTAAATGTTATTGATAAAGTATTTGGGCTATTAACTACAGCGTCAACTACTACAAACTTTTTATCTGTTATTTGCTTTGATACCTCTGACATAGCCTGACTCATCATGTACCCACATCCAACTGTTAAATCAGCTACTCCAGACATAGTTTTTAAGTTTGGCTGATACGCATCCTGCTGCTTAGATTCTACAGCTGGAACTTGCTCAATACCAAGATCCTTAGCTGCTTTAGTTATCCCTTCATGGGCAGATTGGTTAAAGGAACCGTCGTTAATACCTCCCTGATCAGTAACTAAACCTACTTTTAATGCAGTTGCTGCCGGCTTTGTGCCACCTTGGTCTGCTGGTTTCTTTTCCCCACCACCGCAGCCTGCAAGTAATGACATTGTCATTATTGTTGCTGCTAATAATGAAACTATTCTTTTTTTGTTCATTTGTAATTCCCTCCTATAATAAATATTTAAATAATGTAATCCTTAACATTATTATTCTACAAATAGCCTAATTATCCTTCATTTATCAAATATGTGAAAAATAATTTTTATATTTGTATAATTTCAACTTAACCTATTCTACTTTATACTCAATAAATCATTAATTAATTATTAATATTCCTCTATAAAAAACATCCCACAAGCCCCTCTGCCTGCATGAACACCAACCACACATCCTACTTCACATTCCATAAAATCATTACCGTTTTCACAAAGATACTCCTTAAGTTGTAACCGCACATCATCATTTTCAACTTGTAGAAGAGACATAGGTTCTCCCTTTTGTACTTCTTTTTCATTCATATAATCTATAATATATCTTGCAGCTTTTCTACTTCCTCTTACTTTATCTATTACGGCCATTTCTCCATTAACTACTCCAAGTATCGGTCTTATTCCAAGAATATTTCCTATAACTCCCGCAGTCTTAGAAAGCCTTCCACCTTTAACCAAGTTATCTAAATGTTCAAATGCCAATACAGCTTTAACATGAGGTACTGTATTTTTAATTTCTATTTCTATTTCATTTATAGAAAAACCTTTTTCTTTTAATATAGCAGCTTTCACCGCTAGTATTCCAAGTCCCGAGGTTACATTTAATGAATCTATTACTACTATGCTTTCAGTATCTAACATATCTCTTGCAATGCATGCAGACTGATAAGTTCCACTCATTTTAGATGATAAATGTATAGAAACTATCTTGTATCCTTCGCTTAAATATTTGTTATAATGCTCTAAAAATCGCTGAGGGTTTATTTGAGATGTAGTAGGGAAAGTTTCACACTTATCCATTTTATCTAATAGTTCCCCTAAAAAGATATCTACACCATCCTTATAAGTTTCTTGTTCAAGGTTAACTAATAGAGGTATAACTTCTATATCATATTTTTCCACTATAGATTTTGGCAAATCTGCAGTACTATCCGTCACTATCTTTATTTTTTCCAATACTTTGCCCCCCTATTTCATCCTTGGAAAATTCATCTGCCTCAATGCCTCATAAGTCATTATAGATACAGTATTGGATAAATTTAAAGATCTAGTTGTGCTCTCTATCATAGGTACTCTTATACATGTTTCACTGTTTTCTTTTCTTATATAATCAGGCAGTCCACTAGATTCTCTTCCAAATACAATAAAATCCCCCTGTTCAAACTTTACATCTGAATAAAATTTGTTTGCATGGGTAGTTGAAAAATAAAACCTGCTATCTTTATACTTTTCTCTAAGTTCTTCATAGGATTCATAAATAGTTAAGTCTAAGTATTTCCAATAATCTAGCCCTGCTCTTTTTAAATGTTTTTCATCTAAGCTAAAGCCTAAAGGTTTTATAAGATGAAGCTTAGAATTTGTAAGCACACAAGTTCTAGCTATGTTCCCAGTATTTTGTGGTATTTCTGGCTGAAATAAAACTATATTTAAATTCAAATTTTTTTCCCCCTTATGTATTTAACTCATCAGTACAAATCCATAATAAATATATTACTCTAATATTACCAATTGTTCAATTACTAGTTTTTTTATTAAGCAGCATAATCCCATATTCTAACGGACTCTTTTCAAAAATTATTCTCATAGATATAAACATAACGTTGCTACTGATCTACAACACAAATTTTTCTATAGCTTTTGCTACTCCATCATTTTCATTAGTATCTGTTATATAATCTGCGCTTTCTTTCACAAAATCCTCTGCATTGCCCATTGCAATTCCAAGACCTGCATATTTTATCATGGATAAATCATTTTCATTATCTCCCATACATATTATCTCACTTTTATTAATGCCATAATAATTTGCAAGCATCTCTACTGCCTTCCCCTTAGATACTCCCTTTGACATTATTTCAAAGTTTTTCTTTAAGGAACTTACCACTTCTACGGTTTCTATTTTATTAATTTCTTCCTTTGCTTTCTTAATCTTCTCTATATCTTTATCTATAACTATGCATTTTAGTATTTCACTTTCATTTTCTTTTAATACCCTTTGCCACTCTTCTACAATATGAATTTTTATTCTTCTATCCTCTGGTAAAGTTTCATTTAATTTAGAATAAAACAATGAGGAATTAATGATCTTTTCTGTAAAAATAGAATCATAGGTATTAAAATGAGGATATAAATTAAAGTTCTTAAGTATTTCAACTATTTTTATGGCATTATCATAACCTAAAAGTGATTTATATATAACCTTATCACTGGATTTTTCTCTTATGTAAGCTCCATTAGATGCTATAACAGGAGTTTTTACTCCTAAAAGATCTGCAAAGTAATTAGCTGATGTGAATAACCTGCCTGTAGTAACAGCTACATTTACTCCATTCCTTGAAGCCATTTTAATAGCTTCTAAATTTTTTTCACTTATTTCTCCAGTATTATTTAACAATGTTCCATCCATATCTATACATATTAATTTATATTTCAATATAAACATTCCTTTCGTTAATTGTTATTTACATACTATTTATTATATAAATAGCAGCTACTTCTGTCCAATTTGCATATCTCTTATATATTCTTCTTTATAACTTAGCTTTATATGTAATTAAAAAGGAACCTTTGCTTAAGGCAAAAGTTCCCTTTTTATGCGGAGGCACTCTAACTTTGATAACTCAAGTTTTACTGGTGCGGATAACAGGACTTGAACCTGCATGAAGTTTCCTTCGCTAGAACCTGAATCTAGTGCGTCTGCCAATTCCGCCACATCCGCATTACCATAATATTCTATATAAATATTATAGCATGTATACTTTAATTTACAATACTACAAAATAAAAGAATATATACTTAATTTTACTTTGCTTATCTCTCAGATATTTTTCTATGGAATTATAATAGCTTATCTTATCTAATCCTTTTAAATTATTGTATTGTCCATAATATTCTTCATAAACTAAAGAACATAAGTCACTCATTATAAATCTAATATAAACATCATCATAGTCCTTCCAAAATTCTAAATCTCCAGTATTACTTGGGATAACTATTCCTTCAGTTTCTAATCTTGCTAATATATATTGATACAAAGGAATTATACTTTGCGATCTTATAATTTTATTTGTTCTATATTTTTTAATTAATATAAATATACATATAATAAAAAATACTCCTAGTGCAATCCACAAGACTTTATTTACGACAAACTCTTTTAAATCTATATTTTTTTCACCTTTTTCTAATTGTTGTTGCGGCCTTTTGTCAACTGTATTAGTATCCTGTAGCTTTTTCTGTATTTGATTATTTTCTTTTTCTTCAGCTTTTTCCTCATCCGTCCTTAAGATCTCCGGTGCACTTGGCACTGCATCAAATACTCCCCACGTATTATATGTAGGGGATACTAGTACCTCCACCCAAGCGTGAGCATTTCTATTTGTAACCACATAAAGTCCATTTTCATTCTTATTATTGGTCATATTAAACCCTTCAACATACCTTGCAGGAATACCTGCAATTCTAAGCATTACTACTGAAGCTGTTGCAAAATAAGTGCAATATCCCTTCTTTTCTTCAAATAAAAAGTAATCTACAAACTCCTTATTTTGAGGAATGTCTGAAACTTGAAGAGAATACTTATAATTTTTGTTAAGATAATTATATATACTTATGAGACTTTCAGAAGCATTTTTATCTTTAGATGTTATTTGTTTTGTTAAATCATATACTCTCTTAGGAATATTTTTAGGCAGCTCTAGATATTTTTTATAATTTTCCATTTCTCCTTCCATGTAAGACCTTTTGTACTCAAAATCTATAGCATCCATTACTTTAGAATTTTTTGCCCCAGGAGTTATTTTACTGTATTTCTCATTATCATCATAAAATCTTATGGTATATGGTGTACTTATCACCTTGGAAGATAGTAAATCTCCTTCTTTATTTATATATAAAGTTTTATTACCAATAGACATTCCCTCTGTATATAAAGTTGAAAAAATAGTACTGGTATACAAGTTAGTTGGATAAATAGTTAATTCATTTTTCACACTTTCCGTTTTAAGAAAAAAGCTTCTACCGCCTTCGACCTTGGGAAGTGGATTTACATCTCCCACTTTTTTAAATGTATCAATACTATTTCTCCAGGAAAATCCATCATAAAAATCCTTAGAACTTCCTCTTAAATAATATGGTCTATTGCTTCTCACCTTAAAAACTTCTCTATCATCTAATGTAATGGGTCCTCCAAGTTTTGATTCTGTGATGGGATAACCTGATGATGATATATTATACATATGACTTGTAGCATTTTTATTAGGCAAAAGTCTATTTGCTATATTATCTCTTAATTCTCTATAATGTCCTTTGTAGTTTTTAGGAAAAAAACTTTGCAAAGATGAAATCATTAGACTTAGAACAAACATATAAAGTGCAGCTTTTAGAATAGGCAACTCTGTTTTTATACTTCTTTGATTTAAAACTCTCTTTTCCTTTAAAAAATTGTTTATTGAAAGAGTAACTATAGTAAGTACAAGATATAAAAACAAATATCTCTTCACTATAGAGGTATATCCGTAATACCAGAAGAAAGTAGTAGATGCAAAACTTATAAGTATTATAAAATTGGGAAATATATTTGAAATAAATATAGATATTACTATGAGGACTGGAAGCAAAGTTATAATTAAGATTTTATATTGAAAAAACTCAGTAGCTTCTCTATTATATATAGCATTATTTAAATACTGCATATAAGAATTGTTTCTTAGCATTAACTTATTTATATATTCCATATTGTTATACGTCAAAAAAGCCAGCATACTTATAATAAGTAATATCAGTAAAGCTTTAACATAAAACTTTTTTATTACGAATTTAAAAACATATACTAACACTATGACCGTTAAAAATAAAGAGGAAAATAGCACATAAGAAAAGTTACTTATTTTAAAGGTAACCTCCATTACTCTAAATATGAATATTAAGTTCAAATAAATTAGTATAATCTTTACTAAAAACTCCCTTATATCTTTCATACTATTCCTCTTCTTTTATAAGTTCTCTATATGATAAAGCTTTAATATCATTTTCCTTAAGTTGTTGTAGGAGACTTAAATCTTTAAAGTCTATATTGACATATATAAGTTCTAAATTGTATCCCATTCTTCTTATACTTATTATTGTCCTTACTTGTTCTTCTGTTAAGACCGCAGTAATTATTACCAAGGTGTCCTTATCTATAAAATTTAAAGAATCATATATAAAAGACTCAAAATTTCCTTCTCCCTTACTTTTATGTAGAAGGAAATATTCCATAAGCTCGCTGACATCTCCTCTTTTTTCTATATAAAAGCTTCTATTTTCCTCATTTCTTATATAAACCTTTGTTTTCATACTCCTATTTTGTAAGTAATTTACAAGTGACATACAAATTTCTACTGCTTTTTCCTCAAGTATGTCTTTCTCTATAATATTTAATTTATTCATGTTTAATAAAATGCTGCATCTTTCTCCAGAGGTATAATCAAAGTTTTTTATATATAGTTCTCCATATTTAGCACTTAATTTCCAGTGTATATTTCTCAAACTATCTCCTACTCTATATTTTCTAATATCTCTTACAGAGGATTCGTCCCCCACATTTTTTCTATTTGAATTTATTATGCTTATTTCATTATATCCATCAAATACTTTAGGAATGAAAGAGTACACTTTAGGATACACGCTTATACATTTATTACTCTTTAATATGAAATTTGTAGTAAAAATATATAAAAAATCCTTTATAATAATTTCTGTAACTCCAAAATTATATATCCCTCTAATATCAAAGCATAACTCTCCCTTTATCCTTCTATTTTTATCTCCCGGAAGAATTAATACATCACTTTTAAAACTTTTTTCAAAACTAGACAATGCTTTATTAAATATTTCCAAATATGGAACGGGAAGTATACTGTAATTTTTAATTATGATTGTAAATTGGCAGGGTTCCTTAGTATATAACTTATCTTTATTAAGTTTTATTTCTATTGCAATTTTTCTTCTAATATATATCAAGTAAATAAAAGAAATTACTAATGATAATAGAGTACTATAAAATAACGAGTATGCAAGGGCACTTCCATCTAAATATGCATAAACTAATGTAACTAAAAGTAGTATTATAAAAAATCCTTTTACCCTTATCATTTTATATCTCTCTTAATTCTAGGTACAGGTATTGTTTTTATAATATCTTTTACAACTTGTTCTTGAGTATAATTATTAGCTCTTCCAAAGGGTGAAAGTATGACTCTATGTGCATATACTTCTACTATATTTTCCTTCACATCTTCAGGAATTACATAAGTTCTACCATTTATAAGAGCTGAAGCTTGTGCTATTTTAAGTAAGGCTAAGGAAGCTCTAGGACTTACTCCTAATGATAAATATTTATTATTTCTTGTAGCCTCTGAAATATTAACTATATAAGTATTTATATCATCTGATACATATATTTCTTTGCATATTTTTTGCAGTTCTAATAGTTCTTCTCTACTTCCAATTACATTTATTTTCTCAATAGGATTTTCATTTCTATAAATTTTAAGCATTTTTTCTTCATAACTTTTTTCTGGATATCCTATGTGAACCTTTATCATAAATCGATCTAATTGTGCTTCAGGCATTATAAAGGTTCCCTCATATTCTATAGGATTTTGAGTCGCAAGTACTATAAATGGCTCTGAAAGCTTATAAGTTTCCCTTCCCTCAGAAACTTGCTTTTCCTCCATTACCTCTAAAAGAGCTGACTGGGTTTTCGGTGAAGTTCTATTTATCTCATCTGCCAGTAGTATATTTGAGAATATAGGTCCTTCTATAAACTCAAATTCCTGAACCTTTTGATTATATATAGAAATTCCTAAGATATCTGACGGCAATAAATCTGGTGTAAATTGAATACGACTATAGTTTAAATTAAAGGACTTTGCTAAGGCCTTTACTAGTGTGGTTTTCCCTACTCCTGGGACATCTTCTATAAGTATATGTCCTCCTGCAATTATCCCTTTTAATATGTTAAAAATCTCATATTCTTTTCCTATTATCACATTGTTAATATTATAAACTATATTCTTTATAAACTTTTCACTTTCCATATTTTACCCTCCACTTATTTATAATTATATCCAATTATAGATCAAAAAAAAACATACACTAAATTAATTTTTAATGTATGTTTTTATATTTAACTTTTCTTAGTACCTACTTTTATTAATCCATTTACAGGGCGATAAAAATCATTTGATATAAGTTCTTTATCTATAAGTTTTCCATTCTCATAATTATTTTTATAAACTCTTACTTTATATCCCGTGTAAGCCTTTTGTACTATCTGCTGCTGACCTTCAGGCAATGAAGCATCCTGTACTGTTTGAGTAGTTGCCGGAATTGTTTCATATGTTTCTGAAGTTATGTCATAGCTTTTGGATGCTAATTGACTACTTGAATATACATTAAATGCCACATTCCCTCCTGCAGTATAGGCCTCAATATATATAGGATAATTTAATGTATTTTTAAACTTATAATCAATAGTTCCCCAATCTACAGTAGCATCTGCTCCTAATGGCACATAACTAGATGGTAAAGTATGATGAGCTCTTTCGGTAGGTTTTAAATTGGCTCTAAGTATAGCATTATATAAAGTAGATGATACCTGACATATTCCTCCACCTAGTCCCGATTCAACTTTATTTCCAACTATAACAGGAGCTGCTTGATATCCTCTTGCCGCAGTTCTTTCTCCTACTGCTCCATTAAAACTAAATGTATCTCCTGGCATTAGCACAGTCCCATTTATACTTTGAACTGCCTTTTGAATATTATTAGCTCTTTGTGGAGATGAAATAGCTCCATAACTAGTTGAAAAAGAAGAAATTCTTGTGTTTACTACTCTAAGCTTATCAGAAGTTACCGTTGATTTTGTTTCTTCTATAGGTGCTTCTACTTCTATATTTACTCCTATTTCTCCATTAATTTTAGATAAAACATCCTTTTGTAACTTATCCGTTGCAAGTTTTCTTCCTGATTGCTGCTCTGAAATATTAAATGCTCCTCCTACTTTATTAAGCTTTGCATTTATAGGTTCCTTATTTACTTCCTTTTCTACATTTGAAATAAAGCTTTTAACTTTGTTATCATTATAGGAAAAATCTAAATTAATATTTTTTTGCACAGGATTTTTTATAAGCTTATATCTTGAAATAAGATTTAAGTTTTTCCCGTAATTTAAAGCTTCATTAGTTGCTTTATCTAAATCAAATTTAGCATTCATTTCAGCAAATTTAATGGTGTGTTTTTTTCCCGGAGTATTTATAGAAAGTTGCTTAGTAACTATTTTATCTAAATACTCGCTTTTAAGTATCTTCTTGGCTTCTTCTGGTGTCTTTTTAGATAAGTCTACCTTGTCCACAACTACTCCTGGATATATTAATCCCTCATAGGTTTTAACTGTGTTATACATGTAACTTACCCCTGCTGATACTATACCTGCAACTGTTATAACCGAGAATAATAGTATTAATATTAGTGCTTTTTTCTTTTTTCTTTTCTTCTTCCTTTTTTCCACATGTATCACCTCTAACTTCCTAGTATATTATACTAATAAAAATGTGCTTGTACAACAATCCTACGCATCCCAAACACTAAAAGTTTTTACCAAAAATCAAAAAGAATCTCATCTAAGTGAAATTCTCTTAATAATTTAAAATTAATTTTCTACATTTTTTTCAAAGACACATTTATAATATTGCATTTTAGAGTAATCTGTTAAAAGTTTTCCGGTTTCATAAGATTTATCATGGAAAATATCTCTTATTTCCTCTAATGAAATTTTACAATTTAAAAAATCTATGACAGCACATATCATCTTACTTGAACTTTTAACTGCCTCCTGATAAATTTCATTAAAGCCATTATAATACACTTCGTTAAGATTACAAGGATGATTCCATTTTCTATGATTTTTATTTAAATAATCTAAAGTTTCGTTTATATATTTAGGATATATACTTGCCTTAATTCTAAATTTTTTAGAGCACATCTCTTCTATTACGCAAAAGATTTTTCTTTTCCATCCATTTTCATCCATCAAATATTTTAATCCTTTCTTCATATCTTTATAGGAGTTTTCTATTAAATTTTCTTCTACCTTTATTTTATGAACCTCCCAAAATCCTTTATAAATTAATTCATTTATACAAGTTGGCATTCCCTTCTCTATTTCTATTTGTTTAAAAATAGGAGTATTATACGCATCTTTTCCCCATCTAGTTTTAATTTCAATTGTCCCAATTATCACTTCTAGTTGTTTATGGTATATGTCATATTTTTTAGTACTCGAATATTTAGGATTATATACTCCTCCAAAATAATAAATAAAAGGATGTCCTAGTGTGTCCAAAGCATAATGAGTTATAAAACCTGATACGTAAGCAAATAATTTCTCAAACTCTTTACTATTGTTTGATTCACTTAAATTTTCTATAAGAAAAATTAAAAACTCTGAAGTTTTAGCAGTGTGAAGCACTTGACTTAACTTTTTCATAAACTGGCGTTTATGAGGATTATAGAACTTACAATATAACAGAGGGTCCGGTCCTTGAGCTCCAAAGTTATAAAGTTCTTTATTATTTATAAGCATGTTTCTATACTTTCCATCTGGTATCTTTCTTATGGCATCTTCAGCACAAAGAATATGAGTCCAAGCATCTGGCATGTATTAAACACTTCCTTTAATAGATTTTAATCTACATTTAAAATTATGTTTCTCATTTCAGGCTCTTCTTATTCAATTAAGCTTTTAATTTAAGTTATTGCAAATTTATCTCAATATTAAAAAGGAGTTTGCAAATGCAAACTCCTTAATTTATTAAATTATTAAAATTTCTTACTGCTACATAATATTTAAGCTGTGCTTGCTTTAATAATATACCTGAATTGTCCATAACTTTCTTAGCTTGTCTAGTTTCTATTTCTGTGCTCATTCCAACCTCTTGTCTTTTTACTGCTGACTCCCATAGCTTTTTATTTTTTTCATAATCAAGCTTTTTAATTTCAATGTCATCCTTTAAATTTAATAAGCTATTGTAGTCACTTCTTAATTTATATTCTATAGAAATTTGCTTGTCTTTTATGTCATAATTTGCTTGAATTATATTATTACCTAAGATCTTTATTTGGTCATCATATAATTCTTCAGCATTATTGTCATTTGTTACTTCCTTTTCTTTTTCTAGGAGTTCCTTATTTTTTTCTAACGATACAACTTCATAACTATCTTGAACCTTTTGCTTTATAGTATCATCTAAATTCTTTAATTTTAATTCAGCTACTGGTATCTCCCCACTTGATAAAACTATATTATCGTTAAAATTCTTTCCCATAATATTTTTTAAATTCATTAACAAATTTTGTTTTTCTCTCTGTAATTTTAATAATTCACTTTTCCCTACTTCAAGATTTAATTCCTCAACCATAGTAGAAGTTTTTTCCATGGTTCCTTGCTCTACTTGCTTATTTTTATTTTCAAGCTGCTTATATAAAGTTTCTACTTTATAATTTTGCAAATTTATAAGTTCATCTTGGATAAGAATACTAAAATATTTTTCTTCTACGTCTACTTCTAAAGATTTCTTTTTTTCACTTATTTCGTTTTCCGAATCTTTGACTGCTTTTTCAGTTTTCATAGGATAAAGGTCTTGTCTCTTTGCAGTTTCTAATTCGCTATCTCCTTCTTTATACTTAACATCTACTGCTTCTTCATAATCCAACTTAGCTGTTTTATTTTTTTCCAATAGCTGACCTAAATCTCTATTGTTATCCAGTGCAAGCTTTATTGCATCAGTCCTACTTACATTATTATTGGATGCAGTAACATTTATTTTTCCCCCATAAAAAACTGCTGCAATTAATACAGTGATACCGATAAGACTTATAATTTTATGTTTTTTTATATAATGTTTTTGCATATTACTTCCCTCCACTTATAGATTCGTAATACGACGGTCCTATCTCAGACGCTGATTTTAATTTATTTATAGATTTATTTAAATCAAGCATACTATTTTGATATTCCATCTCTGAAGATAATATAGCTAAATTAAAACTTAGAACTGTACTCATAGGTATTATCCCTTGCTTATATCTCTGTTCCATAAGTTCCAACTGTTTTTTATTATTTTCTAACTTAGCCTTATTCAAACCTACAATGCTTTCTTTTTCCTGTACCTCTAAAAATGCTTTGTTCATTTCTGATTTTATATTATTTTCTACATTACTTAAAATTAACTTTTTTTGTACAACTTCACTTTCTGCTTTTTTTAACTCGCTATCTTCGCTGTTTAAATAACCCTTAGCAATATCCAATTCTCTTTCTTTTACATTAATATCAATTTGAGCACTTTTTATTTCCGATCTTTCAGATAATGCATTATTTACCAGACTTTCTATACTTGGTATCGATTCTAGTGAAATATGCTGTCCCTCAATATTAATGTTTCTGGTTAGACTTACACCTAAAAGCTTTTTAAGAGTCATTTCTAAGTTCTCTCTAGTTCGCTTTATTGAGCTTATCTGAAATTTTAATTTATTTAATTCTGTTTCAGCTATTATTTTTTCTGTTTCAGGAGCTTGTCCCTGATTTACCCGTATAACCAGATTATCATATTCTCTCTTTTGATTATTATAAACATTTTCTTGAAGATTTATTGCATCTTTTAATTGAACTATATTATCGTATAACTCTGCTACCGAATTTTTAATACTTTCTGTAGCAGCTTCTTTACTTAAATCTAATTTTTTTATTTCTTTATCCACCGAATACCATACAAAATCTCTATTTTTTATAAACATATTAAATTCTTCTTTAGCAGTATAATTAGGAGGCTTTCCTCCAAACATACGCTTATAAACTTCTATTTTGACAAATTGCCCGGGTAATAATTTAATTTTTCCCCATTCTTTTTCTTGTTCTTCCGACAATGGGCTATTTGCTATTTCTTCTTCAAGCTTTTTTATCATTTCTTCATCTTCTGGACTTTTAGGGTTTTTGTTATTTAGTAAGATTAATTGCTGTCTTAGGTCATATGCAGGATTACCCTCTATCTTTTGAATTCTTGAATAAAGATTTTTATAGTCCTGTATAGCATCTAAAGTCTCCTGCATTTTTTCCTTTAAATCTAAGGCCATATCTAATTGTATATCCATATTTTTAGATAATGTATTTAACTTTTGAAAATTATCAACATTACTCAATGCCATTTCTACTGCTTTTTCTTTCGTTAAATTTAATACTGTATTATCTTCTGTATTAGATGCCTTTATATTTAATATTGGAGAAATAACTATTGCACTTATTATTAATGCACAAAGCATTCCAATTAAAAAAGATCTCTTTTTCACTTCTTCCCCTCCTTTTTTTATCTGTCTTGGACTTGAAGTTAATATTAAAATTAAGTTCATCGCTCCATAGAGATATTAATTGAAAAAGACTTAAAATACTAGAAATACAGCACTAAGAAATGCATAAATTTTGTTCTAGTAACCTCCCATGTATTTTTAGTGCTAATTTCTAGAACCTAAATTCTTATTTATTACATACTAATTTCTTTATTAACATTTCTCTTAAATTTCTTCTTTGTTTTAACTATTAAATCATCAAATAAAGTATATATTACAGGTACTATTACTAATGTAAGTAATGTAGAAAGTGTAAGCCCTCCTATAACCACAGTAGCTAGTGGAGCTTGAATCTCTGCACCATCTCCTATTCCAAGCGCCATAGGCACAAGTCCTAATACTGTAGTTAATGTAGTCATTAATATTGGTCTGAGTCTTGTGGGTCCTGCATTCAATATAGCTTCTTCTCTATCTTCCCCTCTACCTCTTCTAGTATTTATATAGTCTATTAAAACTATAGCATTGTTAACTACTATACCCGCTAAGATAATTAACCCTATAAAGGCTGGTACATTAAAGGTTCTTCTTGTTATAAATAGTCCAAAGATTCCTCCTGAAAAGGCCAATGGTACAGAAAACATAATAGTAAATGGGTGAATTAATGATTCAAATTGAGCTGCGAGTATCATATACACTAGTATTATTGCAAGCCCTAATGCAAGTATTAAATTACTAAAAGCATCTATCATTTCCTCATTTTGCCCACCCATTTCATAGGTGTACCCTTCTGGCATCTTTACTGAGGACAACTTGGTTGAAATTTCATCTGTAATACTTTTTAAGTCTCTTCCATATATATCACTATTTACAGTAATGGTTCTGACTTGATTTTCCCTACTTATAGATGATGTTGATTGATTTATAGAAATATCTGCTATAAGCTCTAAAGGTACATTTATTCCTGCTGGTGTTTGTATAAGTACTTGCTTTAGATTAGAAATACTTTCTGAAAATACATCGTCACCTTTTATGATAACATCTAATTCATCTCCATCTATTTTATACCTGGTGGCTACCTTTCCATCCATTACCCCCTTTATTTGCGCTGAAAGTTGTGCTGCAGTAATTCCGTATTGGGATGCTTTTTCTCTATTTATTTTAACTTGTACCTCTGGTGATCCTCCAGTCAAGCTTAATTTAACTTCTCTTGTTCCATCCACAGATTCTATGATATTTTTAAAGTTATTTCCTATATTTTTTAAAGTATTTAAATTATCGCCCTTTACTTTTATACTGATTGCTGATCCTGCAGCCCCCATACTTGTAGAAGATGCTTGAATATTAATTTTAGCTCCGGGAATATCTTTAACTAATTCTCTTACTTCATCTACTACATCAGCTGTACTCCGCTTTCGTTCTTTTAAAGGTTTTAAACTAACTATAAGGCTTCCTTTGTTTTGTCCAGAAGAAGTAAAAGACATGCTATTTCCTCCCCCAGCACTAGAAAATATAGACTTTACCTCCTTTATATCCTTTATTTTGTTCTCAATTGTATTTAAAATTTGTTCTGAATCTTTAACTTTACTCCCTTCTGGCAACTCTACACTTACAGTAAATTGCCCTTCATCTGTTGCAGGGAAAAATTCAAACCCTACCGCTACTAAAGATACCATACTTGATATAAATGCTACTATTGTAATAATAACAGTTATTTTTCTATGCTTTAATGCTTTAGATAGTAATCCCTTATACTTCTGTTCTACAAATAAAAATGCATTATCAAATCCGTCATAAATCTTGGAAAATAGCTTACTTTTACCTTCATGATGTTTCCCTTGATATTCGTCAACCTTTAATAACTTTGAAGATAACATAGGTACAAGTGTTAGCGAAACAACTAATGATGCTGCTAAAGAAAATGTAACAGTTAAAGCTAATTCCTTAAATATAATAGCAGTAATTCCTTGTGCAAATGCTATAGGTAAAAAAACAGCCACTGTCGTAAGAGTTGAGGCTACAACAGATATCATTACTTCTTGAGTACCTTCTATAGCTGCATCAATTCTTGAGTATCCCTGCTGTCTAAATCTATATATATTTTCAAGTACGACTATTGAATTATCAACAAGCATACCAACCCCAAGTGCTAATCCACCTAACGTCATAAGATTCAAAGTTATTCCATTAAAGTATATAAGTATAAATGTTGAAATTATAGAAATTGGTATAGATGTTCCTATTATAAAAGTACTTCTTATATTTCTTAAGAATAAATAAAGTATAAATATTGCAAGTATTGCACCTGTTACGGCACTACTGGATACATTTTTTATAGATTTACTTATATATTCAGACTGATCAAAGGTCTTTCCTATCTGTAAGTCTGAATATTGATTCTTTAATTTATCTATTTGTTTATTTATTTGATTTGCTATTTTAACAGTATTTGTGCCTGATTGTTTTTGTATGCTAATATTTATGGTTTCTTTCCCATCTACCTTTGAAATAGAAGTTTTAGCTTTATTTTGGAAAGAAATATCAGCTATATCTGAAAGATAAATTATCCCTCCAGTTTTTAAAGGTATAGGAACTTTCTTTATTTCTTCTAAATTGGTAAATTCACCTATATTTCTTATAAATAATTCTTGACTACCTTTTTTTACTGTTCCACCTGGTAAATTTAAATTTTCCGCTGCAAGTATTTGGGCAATATAGTCAATGCTTAATCCATATCCTTTTAATCTAGCTGCATTAGTATTTATTACAACTTCCTTTTCATACCCTCCTGATATACTTACAGATGCAACTCCCTCTATTCTTTCTAATGCTGGCTTTATAGTATCTTCTGCAAATGCTTGTACCTTTGCTAAATCACTTCCCTGTGTTACTGTAAGCTGCATTATAGGCTGTGCATTAGGATCTAATTTTAAAACTGTTGGACTATTAGCTTCTGATGGTAGCATTCCTTTTACCATATCAACTTTTTCTCTCATTTTTAGAGAAGCAAAATTCATGTCCGTTCCAAAATTAAATTGAACTATTACTATAGAACTGCCTTCCGAACTTATAGATGATATAGTATCTATATTTTCTACAGTAGCTACTGCTTGTTCTATAGGTCTTGTTACCAATTTTTCTATTTCCTCTGATCCAACGTTTGGATAACTTGTAGATACAATTGCTACAGGGTATTCAATATTAGGTAATAAATCAATAGGTATTTTAGAAAATGAAACAAACCCTAAAATTATCACTATGAAAATACCCATTAATGTCGTTACAGGACGTTTTACAGATAACTTTGATATGTTCATTATTTTACCCCTTCTACTACCTTTACTTTTTCATCATTTTCTACATAATGCTGACCTTTTATTACCACTTTATCTCCTTGAGATAACCCTGAAGTAATTTCTGCAAAATCCCCATTGTCTATTCCGATGGACACCTGTTTTTCCATTGTTTTATTATCTTTTACTATATAAACTATATTTTTATCTTCCTTTTGAAGTACTGCTTCACTTTTTACAATTAAAGCATTCTTTTTTGTATTTGTGCTTAATTTTATATTTGCAAACATACCTGATTTAATTTCATTATCTTTATTGTCTATTTCAATATTTACATCAAATAATTGAGTGGTGGAATTTGCTGCAGGCGTTATAGTACTTATAGTTCCTATGAACTCTTTATTATTTAACGCCGAAAAATTAGCCGTTACTTTATCTCCACTTTTTATTTTATTAATAAGATTTTCCGTTACATTTATTTTTACATACACTTTATTTAAATTAGATATGGTAATTGGAGCTTGCATATTTGATGACATTTCACCTACTTCTATATTAAGAGCTGTTACAAATCCATCTATAGGTGCTCTTACCACAGTGTCTTCCAATGCTTGTACTGCTTGTTTGTAAGATGCAGCCGATTGTCCCATTGCTGCTTGTGCTTGTTTTTGCGATGCCTGTGGTTGTTTGTATGCCGCTTCTGCTTGAGCTAATTGAGATTTTAAGACTTCAAGTGAGCTGTCTGATGCCGCAAGCTGCGCTTGTTCGTATTGAGACTTTGATATAATTCCTTCTTCATATAATACTTTCATTCTTTCTAAATTAACCTTTGCATTTTGTATTTTTTCTAAACTAGCCTCATAATTTGCTTTGGCAGTATCGTAAGCTGCCTTTGCTGAAGCCACTCCTGACTGCGCTTGTTCGATAGCTGCTTGTGAAGATTGTACTCCTGATTGAGCCTGATCCACTCTTGCCTGTGCATCGCTATCATCTAAAGCAAATAATATATCTCCCTTATTTACCTTATCACCAACTTTCACCCTTATATCTGTTACCTTCCCACCTAACTTTGGAGAAACAGCTACTTCTTGAGTAGGTATTACCTTTCCACTAATCATAGTTATATCTTTTATAGTGTCCTTTTTTACCAAGGCTACTTGAACCGGAGTGAGATTTACTTCTACATTTTCTGTAGCCTTATTATTGGCTTTCCCTTTTGAGCAACCTGTCAGTACAATAATGGCTGACAAAGTCAATAAAATACCTCTTAATTTCATCTTTTCCATTTACTAAAATACCCCTCCCAAACATATAAATGTAATTTTACCTATTATTTATAATTATAAGTAATACCTTCATCTTTTACAATAAACATATTATCAATTTTTGTCCAAAATATTAATTAACCCTTAAATTTAAAACTCCCACGGTATTCCGTGAGAGTTTTAAATTTATTACTATTACCATTTTAAACTTTATATCAATATTTTAATTATACACTTTACCAATCCCCTGAGGAACCTCCTCCACCAGAGCTTCCTCCTCCAAAACCTCCAAATCCACCGGAACCTCCCGAACTTCCACCGCCGAAGCCTCCGCCGCCGAAACCACCAGGACCACCTCTTCCTCCTCTTCCTCCAAAGAAGGAACTCCAAAATATTAACTCTAATAGAGATCTAGTTATTCTTCCTCTATTTAATAAAAAGTCCAAAACTAAAAGCCCTATTATGATTCCTGGAACCTTTGATGCTCTTTTGTTAGTATTTGAAGTCGTTCCTTGTAAATTTACAGGTTTATTTTTATCTAGTTTAACATTATATTCCTTAGCAACAGAATCTGCAAAAGCTGAATAAGAATCTCTTATTCCTTTACTATAGTCTCCAGATTGAAAAGGGGGTTTAAATAGCTTTTCCATAATCCTATCACTTAAAGTATCTGGTACAGCACCTTCAAGCCCTTTTCCTACTTCAACTCTTCTAAGTCTATCTTCCATGGAAATAAGAATTAAAAGACCATTATTTTTTCCCTGCTGTCCTATTCCCCAATCCCTAAAAAGCTTATTTGCATAGGTTTCTATGTCATTTCCTTCTAATGAATTTATTATAACTGTGGTAACTTGTGCCCCTGTTTTATCTTCTAATTCCTTTCCTACAGATACTATATATCTTTTAGTTTCCTCGTCAAGCACTCCTACGTAGTCATTTACATACTTTAAATTAGTTGGTGAGGGAAACTTTATTTCTGCACCATGTACAGGTGCAGGTAGCAAGAAGAGAAACGCTATAAGGCATACTAAAAACTTATATAATTTTTTCATAATTATTTGCCCATATTAAAGTCTACTTTAGGTACTTCTTTTGAACCCTCATCAATTTTATAGTATTCTCTCTGCTCAAATCTAAATACAGAAGCTACTATAGATGCTGGGAATTTTCTTATACTTGTATTATATACATCCACAGCCTCATTATAGTCCTGCCTTGCTATATTTATTCTATTTTCTGTTCCCTCAAGATTTGTAGTTAAATCTCTAAAATTTTCATTGGATTTTAATTGTGGGTATTGCTCTACAACTACCAAAAGCCTTCCAAGTGCTCCAGACAATTCACTATCTGCATTAGCTTTTTCTCCTACAGATTGTGCTCCTCCAAGTTTGGCACGAGCATTAGCTATATCCGTAAATATTTCTTTTTCCTGAGTTGCATATCCTTTTACTGTTTCAACTAAGTTAGGAATTAAGTCAGATCTTCTTTTTAACTGAGTATCTATATTTGATTCTGCCTTTTTAACCTTTTGATCTAAAGTAATCATTTTATTATAGCTAGATATTACTGGTGCCACTAGCACTAAAATCACAGCTAGTACTATTAGTACAGTTTTTAAGGTTTTATTCATACTGCCACACACTCTCCTTTTTATTATCTTAGATTAATTATCAAGCATATAGCTATAGTTGTCAATTCTGCTATTTGTCAACTTTTAATTAATTTTGCTTCTTTCTAAGCACTACATTAATTGTAGTATATATTATATTTCCCTTAATCAGTATATGTAATTCTCTTTTAAGTTATCATTATAGTTATTAAAACATTAGCTTAGCCTAAAATCATTTTAAATTTTTTTATGCAAGCTTCATAGCATCTGAAACCTTTTTTTATGATAAAATAATAAATATATATAATAAGGATGTGGTTGATAATGAAAGCTGAAATTATTGCTGTAGGTACAGAAATTCTTTTAGGAGATATAATAAATACTAATGCTCAATATCTCTCAAAGTCCCTTGCAGATATGGGTATATTGGTATATCATCAGTCTGTTGTTGGAGATAACTCTGATAGACTTACCGAAGAATTAAAAGCTTCCTTTGAGAAAGCTGATATAGTAATAACTACAGGTGGCCTTGGTCCTACTACAGATGATTTAACAAAAGAAGTAGGCTCTGCTTACTTTAATAAAAAACTAGTACTTCATCAAGAATCCTTAGATAAAATAGAAAACTTTTTTAGAACTCTTAATAGAACTCTAACAGAAAATAATAAAAAGCAAGCTTATTTTCCAGAAGGTTCAATTATACTTGCCAATGATCATGGTACTGCTCCTGGCTGTATTATAGAAGATAACGGTAAAATTCTTATTTTACTTCCTGGACCTCCTAAAGAAAATAAACCTATGTTTGAAAATTACGTTGTTCCATATCTTAAAAAGTTTCAGCAAGGCTCTTTAATATCTAAAACCTTAAGAATTTGTGGTGTAGGAGAATCTTCTGTAGCAACTCAAATATCTCATATAATAGAAAAACAAACCAACCCTACTGTAGCTCCTTATGCAAAAGAAAATGAAGTTACTTTAAGGATTACTGCTAAAGCTCCAAATACAGAGGAGGCCTATAAACTCATATCTCCTGTAGAAAATGAAATCCGAGATGTTTTAGGCGAAAATATTTATGGTAAAGGAAAAACTACATTAGAAAATGTAGTAGCTCAAATGCTAATTGAAAAAAACTTAAGTTTATCTACTGCAGAGTCTTGTACTGGAGGACTTCTTTCAGGAAGACTTATAAACTATCCTGGCATATCTAAAGTATTTATGGACGGATGTGTTACTTATAGTAATGAAGCTAAAATTAAAAGACTTGGTGTAAAAAAAGAAACCTTAGAAATCTACGGTGCAGTAAGCAAAAATACTGCAATAGAGATGGCTGAAGGAGTTGCAATAACTTCTGGTACCGATATAGGGATTTCAACAACAGGCATTGCAGGCCCAGATGGTGGAACAGATGAAAAACCTGTAGGGCTGGTATATATTGGACTCTATATAAAAGGACAGACTTATGTAAAGAAATTAACCTCCCCTGGTGATAGACAAAGTGTACGACAAAGAACCGTTACTTCAGCACTAGACTTTTTAAGAAGAAACCTACTTAAATATAGTTAATATTAAATATTGAATAGATAATAGTTTAGGTAAGTTTTTATAAAACTTTTATAAAAATTTAAAATAAAATTGCGGTAGGTTTTACCGCAATTTTTTACTAACTATTAAGTATTAACTGTTCTTTGCTATTCTCTTTACTTCATTTGCCACTGCTTCACATACTGCTTTATTAAATACATCTGGAATTATATAGTCATCTTTTAACTCTTCATCTCTCACTATACTTGCAATTCCCTTTGCTGCTGCAAGTTTCATTTCTTCAGTTATTGCTGTTGCCCTTGCTTCTAATGCTCCCTTAAATATTCCCGGAAACACTAAAACATTATTTATTTGATTAGGGAAATCTGATCTTCCTGTAGCTATTACTCTTGCCCCACCTAGTTTTGCTTCATCAGGCATTATTTCAGGTGTTGGATTAGCCATAGCAAATATTATGCTATCTTTATTCATAGTACTTACCATTTCCTTAGTCACTACATTGGGTGCAGAAACTCCTATAAATACATCCTTTCCCTTTATAACATCCTTTAATGTTCCCTCTTCTTTTTCTCTATTTGTAACCTTTGCAATTTCCTGCTGAGCTGGGTTTATCTTTTGGTCTCCCTCTATTAATGCACCTTTAATATCGCACATAACTATATTTTTAGCTCCTGCATTTAATAAAAGCTTACATATAGCAATTCCAGCTGAGCCTGCTCCATTTATAACTATTTTTGCTTCATTAAGCTCCTTGCCTACTAACTTAAGTGCATTATAAAGCCCTGCTAAAACGACTATAGCTGTACCATGTTGATCATCGTGAAATACAGGTATGTTGAGTTCTTCCTTTAATCTCTTTTCTATATAAAAGCACTCAGGAGCTTTTATATCTTCTAAATTTATTCCTCCAAATACAGGTGCTATAAGTTTTACGGTTTTTATGATTTCTTCTGGATCTTCACTATCTATGCATATTGGGAAAGCATCTATTCCTGAAAACTCCTTAAATAGTAGTGCCTTTCCCTCCATAACTGGAAGTCCTGCAAGGGGACCTATATTTCCAAGCCCTAAGACTGCAGTTCCATTGGTCACAACTCCTATTGTATTTCCCTTTATAGTATATTCATATGCCTTTTCTTTATCTTCTGCAATTTTAAGGCATGGCTCTGCAACTCCTGGGGTATAGGCTAATGCTAAATCCTGTCTATTTTTAACACTTACTTTCCCTATTACTTCTAATTTCCCCTTCTTTTCACTATGCAATTTTAATGCTTCTTCTTTAATACTCATTATAACATCCCCTTTATGAAAATTTTAAATAGTTGAGACATTTTCTGAATAATACTCACAATATGGCGCTACAGGACATACTTCACAATCAGGCTTTCGAGCTTTACATATATTTCTTCCATGCCATATTAAGTAATGATGAGTAATGCTCCACATATCCTTTGGTATGTTTTTCATAAGCTCATCTTCTACTTGCTCTGGAGTATTTCCATGAGCAATCCCTATTCTATTTGATACCCTAAATACATGGGTATCTACAGCAATTGCCGGCACTCCAAATGCATTAGAAAGTACTACATTTGCAGTTTTTCTTCCAACTCCAGGAAGCCTTATAAGCTCTTCCATAGTTTTTGGTACTTCTCCACTATGTTCTATTATTATAGATTTTGATGTTTCTAATATATTTTTACTCTTATTTTTATAAAATCCACAGCTTCTTATCTTTTCACCTAGCTCTTCCTCTGTTAAACTTACCATTTTTTCGGGTGTATTATATTCTTTAAACAATTCGCTAGTAACTACATTTACCCTTTTATCTGTACACTGTGCAGATAAAATCGTTGCAACTAAAAGTTCATAAGGCGATTTAAAATTTAATTCACATTCTGCATTTGGATAAGTTTCTCCCAAAATTTTAATTACATTATCTATATTTTTCTTTTCCAAGCAAATCACCACACCTTTACTATTTATATATTCCCCTATAGTTCTCAGGCAGTAATGCTGCTATGCTTTTCATAAAATATGTAAGTATTCTTTCTTCGTAATCATGCTTATCTTCTTCTTTATCCTTAACAGGTATATCTACAGGCTTTCCTATATTTATACGTACCTTTGCATGATGGAACTTTTCACTTCCCATATCTTGATCATTTATAGGCAAAAGCTTTTCTGTTCCCCACATTCCTACTGGAACAACTATAGCTTTTGATAACCTTTGAATTAAAACTATTCCTTTTTTAGCCTCTATTAAACTTGCCGTCCTACTCCTTGTGCCCTCAGGGAATATAAGTATATTATTTCCCGCTCTTAACATCTTTATTATACTTGATAATGCATCCTTATCAGCAGTATTTGGCTTAATTGTTATTGTTTTTGCAATACTTATGCCAAGATTTGTTAATGGATTATCTGAAAGCTTTGCTCCTGCTACAAAGGTTAAATCCTGTTCTTTAAATACCTCCATCAAAACCAAGGCATCCGAATTACTTAAATGATTACATATAAAAATTATGGGTTTTTTTATATCCTTTAAGTTTTCCATACCAGTAACTTCTATATCTGCATATTTATTCATACATCTATTTATTATCCTTTTAGCTAAGAAACATACCATGCTTTTTGGCAGCTTGGATATGATTTTTACAGCCAATGGAGAAATCATGTCACTTCCACCTTTCCTAAAACAATATATTATAATTAAATTATAATTTGTAATAGTTTAAAAGTCTAGAATAATAATCCTGAAGATATGATGAGTTAAAAGATATAGGCTCCTTATATCTTCTATTTTTCATAAGATATATCATCGCATTTCTCGTAAGAACATTTTTTCCTCTCCAACCTGAAGAAGTCCCTAAATACTTATCCTTAAAAATTTTATTGTTTAAGTTTATCATTTCATGTTCATTTATATTCTCCATATATTCAAAGGGCTTAAATTCATTTATATTAGATAATTTAACATGTTTATTAAAAGGACATAAGTCCTGACAGGTATCACATCCAAATATCCTTCCATTAATTTTATCAAACCATTCATCTTCAATATGCTTTTTTTGAGTTATATAGGACAAGCATATATTAGGATTAGTTTCGCCTTTATTTATACATTTAGTAGGACAAACTCTTAAGCACAAATCACATTCATTGCATCCACATTCTATAGGGCTATCCTCTTCTATAAATAAGTCTGTTATTATTTCTCCTAAAAATACATAAGATCCATACTTTTTAGTAATTATCATATTATTTTTTCCAAGAAAGCCTATACCACAAAGATATGCTATGTACCTTTCAGGCAATGCATTGCTGTCCACAAAGTATTTAGCCTTTCCTCCCATACTTTCTATATACTCGCATATCTTTTTTAAATACATTGACACTACTTTGTGATAATCCTCACCTCTAGTGTACTTAGAAAAGTATATATCCCCATTTATCTCTTTATTAAAGAGATAAGGAAAGGCAATTGAAATAATTGTCTTTCCTTCTTCCATATAAAGCGTTGGATTTATTCTACTTTCTGTATCTTCTATTTCAAATTCATTTTGTAATCCATTTTGTCTTCTAGATTCTAGAAATTGTTGCAATTCATTAAACCTTCTAAGTCTTGTAAATCCTACAGTATCTAATCCTAAACTTTTACAAAATTTTATTATCTTTTCTTTATAATTCATAATCATTTATAATCCCTTTATCTTATTTCTATAATCATCTATTTTTATTATAGGATTATCGTCACATTTCACAACTTTTGCAGGTATTCCAACAGCAGTGCAGTTTTCTGGTACATCCTTTAAAACAACTGCATTAGCTCCTATCTTAGAATTTACCCCTAATGATATTGGTCCTAAAATCTTAGCTCCTGCTCCTATGACCACGTTGCTTCCGACAGTTGGATGCCTTTTGCCTTTATTTTTACCAGTTCCTCCCAAAGTAACACCATGATACATTATTACATTATCTCCTACTTCTGCTGTTTCTCCTATAACCACTCCCATACCATGGTCTATAAATAATCCCTTTCCTATTGTTGCTCCTGGATGAATTTCTATTCCTGTAAAAAATCTAGACATTTGAGAAATAAGCCTTGCCATAAAAAACATGTTTTTCTTATAAAAAAAATGTGCCATTCTATGATTTATCAACGCATGAATAGATGGATATAAAAGTAATACTTCTAATCTATTTCTTGCAGCAGGATCATTTTTTAATACAAAATCTAAATCGTACTTCAATTTATTAAACATAAACTTTTCTCAAACTCCTTTTACTAATCATATAGTCCTGTTGATAAATACTTTTCGCCTCCATCTGGCGCTACAGTGACTATTTTTTTACCCACGCCTAGCTTTTTTGCAACTTTAAGTGCAATAGCTATATTTGCTCCTGAAGATATTCCAACCATTATCCCTTCTTCACTTGCCATAAGCCTAGCATATTCAAATGCTTCTTCATCCGTTACAGTAATTACTTCATCTACAACACTATTATCATATATTTCTGGTATAAAGTTAGCTCCTATTCCTTGAATTTTATGAGGGGCTGCTTTACCTCCTGAAAGAAGCGGAGATTTTTCAGGCTCTACAGCTATAACTTTTATATCCTTTTTTAGCTCTTTAAGTTTTCTTCCTACTCCAATAACTGTTCCACCTGTTCCTACAGATGCCACAAATGCATCAATATCAGGAACATCCCTTATTATTTCCTCTGCAGTAGTTTCATAATGTCTTTCTGGATTAGCTTCATTGGTAAACTGTTGAGGCATATAGAATCCTTGGGAATTTTTAACCAACTCCTCTGCCTTTTCTATTGCACCTTTCATTCCAAGTTTCCCATCTGTTAAAATCAATTCTGCTCCATAAGCTTTCATAGTATTTCTTCTTTCAATACTCATGGTATCTGGCATAACAATTATAACCTTATATCCCTTTAAATTTCCTGCCATAGCCAGTCCAATACCAGTGTTACCACTAGTAGGTTCAACTATAGTATCTCCCTTTTTAATGAGTCCTAGTCTTTCAGCTTTTTCTATCATGCCAATAGATGCTCTATCTTTTATGCTTCCACCTGGATTATATTTTTCAAGTTTTACATATACTTCTGCTGAATTCTCATCATTTATATTATTTAATTTTAAAAGAGGTGTGTTCCCTATCATTTCCAAAGCGTTATTATATATCATGTTCAAATCTCCTTTTATAACTTTATGGTAACCTTCGTTAAAAATTATTATTTAAGAAAACATCTTAATAGCTTAATATCGGATTATCTCTTACAAAATCATAGTTTCTTATAAATTATGCATATTTTTATGCTCATATATAAAGTTATACACAAAAAACTTCGTCCCTAACTTATAGAGACGAAGTATTCTTCGCTATTCCACTCTACACAAAAATTGTGAGTAAACATTCAAGCACTCATATATGCTCTATCAATTTAACGGTTGATGCCGTTGCAGCCTACTTAAACTTTCGGTGCAATACTCCAGAGTGCACTTCATATAAACTTTTATATAGAAATCCTCTCAGCATACTAGATTTCCTCTCTGTAAATTCTATTTATACTACTTTCCTCTTTCAATGTATTTCCGACTATTTTACTATGAATTATATAATATTATTATATTCCTTATTTTCTATTTGTCAACTATGGAATTTACGACATTTATGGACAATATTAATTTAGAAATATATACTAGGCATTAACTTTTAGCTACAAAATCTATGCTTTCCTATAACCTTTATTAATGGCCTTGACCATATCCATGCGCTAGTTGCCGTAGCAGGATTAAAGTAGTACACCGCTCCACCGGAAGGATCCCAACCATTTAGAGCGTCTATAGCGGCATTTGTTGAGCTTTGTTGCATTTCAGCATTTATTTGACCATCTACTATAGCCGTAAATGCTCCTGGCTGATAAATAACTCCTGCTATGGTTGACGGAAATCTAGAGTCCCTTGTTCTATTTAAAATTACTGCTCCTACAGCTACTTGGCCTTCATAGGGTTCTCCTCTTGCCTCTCCATTTATAAGTCTTGCTAAAAGCTGTACGTCTTGATTATTGGTAGTATTTTTATTACCATTTGCTGGTGGCTTTGAGCTATTTTCATTGTTACTTTGTGAAGTTATATATATACCTAGAGCCTTTAAAGTATCATCCCCTACAACTCCATCAACATTAAGCCCATTCTTTTGTTGAAATTTTTTAACTGCAGTGTAGGTTCCATATCCGTATACTCCATCTACTGCGCCATCATAATACTGCCAATTTTTCAACTTTTGCTGAATTTGTGAAACCCTATCCCCTTTAGAACCATAATAATATGTAATTACATCTAATGCCTTATTATAAGGTGTAAAATAGATGTATGCACTAAAATATGTTATAAGTCCTATCATCATATAAAGTACAATTTTCCTGAAGCTCAAATACTTCCTCATTAATGCACCCTCCTTAAAGATTGTGTATACAAGTATATTTTCTGCATATTTTTTAAAAAAATACTCATTACACAGAAAAAAGCAGGATTTATTTAACCTGCTTTTTTAAACTTCTTTCTCCAAGTAGGAGCAAATATATCTTCTATTATATCGCTTATTATTATAATTCCACAAAGTTTTTCTTCTTCATCTACCACAGGTAATGCAAGTAAATCATACTTTATAGACAACTCAACTGCTTCATCAATACTTTCATTATCTTTTATTTTAGCAAAATCCTTAACCATTATATCCATAAGTTTCCCATCAAGGGGTGAAAGTATAAGATCTGTTAATGAAATCGCTCCTTTTAACTTTTCATCTTTATCTATAATATATATATAATGCATAACTTCATGATCAGGCTTCATTTCCCTTAAAATTTCTATAGTTTCCTGAACAGTAATATCTATGTTAAAGGCTATAAAATCCTTATTCATTATACTTCCTGCAGTTTCATCTTCATAGGTCATAAGTTCTCTAACTTCATCTGCATCTTCCTTCTCTAATGTCAAAAGTATTTTTTCTGCTGTTTCTTCATCTACCTCATCTAAAAGATCTGCAATTTCATCATTTGGCATGCTATCTAATACCTCAGCTCTTTTTATTTGGCTCAAATTTTCTAAGATATTTGCTTGAATTTCTGGTTCAATTTCTTCTAATATATTTGCAGCTAAGTCTTCATCAAAACTTTCAAAAACCAAGCTTCTATACTTTGTATCCATTTCTTCTAAGATATCTGCTAAATCTGCTGGATGAAGCTTTGATAATTTTTTATATGTCACTGATAGCTTTAGGTTATTGTTTATCATCTCTAGAGACTCCACATTATCCCACATAATAATGCTATCTCCTGGCTTTCTGTTAAAAAAATTATATGCTTTTTTTGCAATTGCCTCCATATTAAGCCTTCTAGCTAGCGCAAGTATCCCTGTGTCTACTGCAATCACTCTATATTCTCCTGCAATTTCTGCCATTCTAAGGTCATTAACTCTTACTACCTTTTTTCCATTTATATCTACTATTTGTTTATCCAAAAGATGTCTAGATAAAAGATACGAATATGCTCTAGGAATTATTTCTCTTGCACCTTTCACTTTGGTTATCATTTTGCCGTGATCATCTTCAATGAACTGAATTAATTTAAACTCGTAATTGAAAATTTCTCCGTCCTTTTTAATTTTATAACCAATTGCCCTTGGCATCCCATCTTCTGTGGTAACATAAACATCCCACAATTTTCCAATATTATCTCCAAATTCATCATATACTTTTCTGTAAAGAATTTTACTCAAGAAAAAACTTTCTACTCTTTTCATGATATTCCTCCTTCCCACGCAAAGGAATACTATCTTAGTATAAAGAAACTCCTCTTAAGCTACCTTACAATATGGAAGCATACCTCTGCATAGTACATATTTAATTTTTCTAAGTTTGTCCGACCACTACGAGGGCCACTTTCCATTTAAATTCACCACCTGATTAGTTAATAAAAAACAAAAAGAGCGCAAAGGCTCCCTAAAACAAACAAAAATAATTTTCGTTGAGTTTTAGCACTATATAGCATGAGGACAAAGTCCAGCTACGTTAAATAAAACCTTAATTCGGTAGTACTTGTTGACCCATTGGCATCTCTCGATGTTTCCGGGCAGCAGCGTATCTCTATATAGGAGCCTCACCTAACCTTAAATATCAAATTTTATTATACTATTATTATATTACTAAATGAAGATTTTGCAACTATAAAATTTGATATTTGTTTAAATCTCCTTGATAAATAGCTTCACATACATTTGGGTTAAAAAATCTACAGTTTTTATCTATTATTTACTGTTTCCTATGAATTATGTACTCAATCCATTAAAAAAGCATATTTTTTGTAAATAATTTATTAAAATTCTTATTTTTTGTAAAATCTTAGATATTTCTTAAAATATGTTTACTACCTAATAAAATAGATTATAATAGTATAATTAGAAGGCTTTATAATGTATAGACAATAAACTATAAAATTAGAATAGGAGTTTATTATAGATATGAATTTAAATAAAATTTTTTTACCTGTAAACAAACAGGATTTAAAACAGAGAAATATAAGCGAACTTGACTTCGTACTTATCACAGGAGATGCTTACGTTGACCATCCGTCCTTTGGTTCTGCTATAATAAGTAGAGTTTTAGAAAGTCAAGGATATACTGTAGGTATAATTGCTCAACCTGATTGGAAAAGTGCGGAAAGTTTTAAAGCTTTGGGGAAACCTAAATATGCTTTTTTAATAAATTCAGGAAATATAGATTCTATGGTTAATCACTATACTGTTTCCAAGAAGAGACGACATGATGATTTATATTCTCCAGGTGGTAAATCAGGCTATAGACCAGACAGAGCTGTAATAGTATACTCCAATCGTGCTCGTGAAGCATATAAGAATGTTCCTATTATAATAGGAGGAATAGAAAGTAGCCTTAGACGATTTGCACATTATGATTATTGGGATGATAAGGTAAGAAGAAGCATTTTATTAGATTCTAAAGCGGATTTATTAATATACGGCATGGGAGAAAGAACCATCATTCAAATTGCAGATCTTTTAAAATATGGAATGGATATTTCTAAAACAAATAATGTTTTAGGCACAGTCTACTCTTCAAAAGATATAAGTCATTTAGATAATTTTGTAGAGATTCCTTCCTTCGAGGAATGCAGCGAAGATAAGAAATCCTATGCTGAAAGCTTTAAACTTTCATATTATGAACAAGATGCCATTCGTGGAAAAGCTGTAGTACAAAAACATGGAGCTCAATATATAGTTCAAAATCCACCGCAAGTTCCTCTAACAGAAGGAGAAATGGATGACATTTATAATCTTCCGTTTACCAGAACCTATCATCCAATGTATGAAAAAGATGGTGGAATTCCTGCTATAACAGAAGTCAAGTTTTCCATTACAAGTCATAGAGGTTGCTTTGGTTCTTGCTCATTTTGTGCTTTAACCTTTCATCAAGGGAGAGTTATACAAAATAGAAGCCAAGAATCCATAGTAGATGAAGCAAAGCTTTTAACTACTCTTCCTGATTTTAAAGGATATATCCATGATATAGGTGGCCCTACAGCTAACTTTAGACATAAAGCTTGTAAAATTCAAGAAACCAAAGGTACTTGCAGGGATAGACAATGCATGTTTCCAACTCCTTGTAAAAATTTAATTGTGGATCATAGTGAATACCTAGGTCTTTTAAGAAAAGTAAGATCGCTACCTAATGTTAAAAAGGTATTTATTCGTTCAGGTATTAGATTTGATTATTTAATGCTTGATAAAAAAGATGATTTCTTTAAAGACTTATGTAAACATCACGTAAGTGGACAGCTAAAGGTTGCTCCTGAGCACATAAGTAACAAAGTATTAAAATATATGGGAAAGCCTAATAACGATGTATATGAAAAATTTGTAAATAAATATAAATCTATAAATAAAAGCTTAGATAAAAAGCAATATTTAGTCCCTTATCTAATGTCTAGTCATCCTGGTAGTAATTTAAATACAGCAGTGGAGCTTTCACAATATATAAAGCAAATGGGATATACCCCTGAACAAGTGCAAGATTTTTATCCTACTCCTGGTAGTCTTTCAACTACTATGTATTACACTGGAATAAATCCTCTTACAGGAGAAAAGGTATATACACCTAAGACACAGAGAGAAAAAAACATGCAGCGAGCTCTACTTCAATTTAAGATACCTAAAAATTATAATATAGTTAGAGATGCCCTTATAACTTGTAATCGTGAAGACCTTATAGGTAAGGGCACAAATTGCCTTATTGGGGATAAAGAGCCTAAAAACTCATTAGGCAAACAGAATGTCAAAAATAAGAAATCAAGAAAACACTAAAAAATAAATGGATGCAGAACTCTTATTCTGTATCCATTTTATTATTTTAATCTTGCCCTTATAAGTCCAGGTTTTTTTAAGCTATTCTTTTCTTCATTTATATCAATTCCAAGTATTTGAATACCTTCTTTTATACATTCAATTGTAAGTGGGAAATCTGGACCTCTTTCTCCATCTATATCTGTAACAATATTTTCTTCTGTTTCTACTTGTAAATTATTTGTTTTGAAATACAATATACTTGTGGTATCTTCTAGATGATCTCCTCTTATCATTTTTATAAAGAGAGGTATCATATCTCTTATAGTTGCTGCTTTAATTACAATAACATCTAACAATCCATCATCTATTTCAGCTTTATATGCTAATTTTAAGTTTCCAGCTGTTTGTCCATTGAATACTAACATCAGATACATATCCCCATCATAGGTTACTTCTTCTGAAGTTACTTTAACCTTTAACTTTCTAAAATTAGGAATTTGCTCTATTCCCTTTACATAATAAGCAAGCTTACCTAAACTATTTTTTAAATTTACATCAGTCTTTTGTGATATATCTGTAAATAAGCCAGTACTTGCTACATTTAAAAAATATTTATCATTAACTTTTCCTAAATCTACACCTTTAGGTTTACTATTTAAAATTTGAATACAGGCTTCTTCAACATCTTGAGGTATGCCTAAATATTTAGCAAAATCATTAGCAGTTCCTACAGGAAGTACTCCAATAGGTTTATTTATATTCAAATTTCTCATATGATTTACAATATTATCTAAGGTTCCGTCTCCTCCAGCAACTAATATGTAACTAAAACTTTCATCTATATCATCAAAAGCTTTAGATAAATCATACTCCATGCTTATTCTATAAGGAACTATAGAATAATTATATTTTTGATGTATTTTTACAATACTATCCAGTTCTGAAATTATGGAGTTTTCACCTGAATAAGGATTATAAATAAATTTTACTTTTTTCATACTAAATCTCCTATTATTTTAAATAACCCATGCACGAGTATAAAGATGTCTTCTTGCATGATTTTATTACAAATCAACATGTCTCAATTTATTAAGCTGTTTCCCTAATTATTATAGTATATATTTACCAAACCCACAAGATATACAAATCTTGTGGATTTGATTTTCAATGATGATTTATAAAAATCTTTTATTTTGTTATAAATTGATTTATCTAAATAGATATTTTATTTATAACAAAGGTGTACTTGGTTCTGAAATGCTACTTAAAGCCTCTCCTGCAGTTTCATTTGAACTAGATTCTACAGAAACGTCTCCTAAAGATAGCATTCCTACTAAATTATTACTTTCAACTACTGGTAATCTTCTTATTTGTCTTTCACTCATTATTCTTGCTGCATCTTTTACATCTATATCACTTTTTATAGTCGCAGGATTAGATGTCATTATGTCTCTTACTGTTTGCTTTTGGACATTTTCACCTTCTGCCGAGGATCTTATTGCTATATCCCTATCTGTAATTATGCCTATTACTTTTTCCTCATTACAAACTGGAAGAGATCCTATGTTATATTCCTTCATAAGTTGTGCTGCATGTTCTACAGTATCCTCTGGATTTAAACTTGCTACATTCTTTGTCATAATATCTTTTACTTTCATATCATAACACCTCCCATCATAGTTTCTCCTAAATATTTATTTATAATACTATTACTTTATATAATTTATAGAAATCTCTGATTGAGTTATAAACTATTATTTCTCAATTTATTGGAATGTTTCCTAGTTAAATATTATTAAATTCACAAAAATTTTAATAATTTTTTTAAGTTTTTATTAATTATAAGTTAAATTTGAGTTATAATATATATTAACCGCATTTATATTATTGTAGTTATTAAAAATTTTTAGGAGTTGATATTTTAATGAACAAAAACGCAGTCCCTAATATTTTTACTTTAAGTAATTTGGCTTTTGGGGTATTGTCTTTAATTATGACTTTTCAAGGTGATTATAAAATGGCCTCTCTATTTATTCTTATTGCTGGATTAATAGATAGGTATGACGGTAGGGTGGCTAGATTTTTAGATGTATCAAGCGAAATAGGGAAAGAATTGGATTCATTAGCAGATCTAGTATCCTTTGGTGTTGCCCCTTCTATATTAGTATTTAACTTGTATAATTTCTCAGAATTAGGATTTTTAGGCTATCTTTTATTGTTAATTTTCCCTCTGTCGGGAGCATATAGATTAGCAAGATATAACATAACATCCTTTGATGGATTGTTTACTGGTGTTCCTATTACAGCAGCCGGATCCTTTTTAGCTCTTTATTCATTATTAACTATGGATAAAGTTTCCAAGTCCATATTGCCAATAATTTTAGTAGTAATGTTCTCTTATCTTATGATAAGTAAATTAAGATTTAAAAAAGTGTAAAAAAAGCTCATTGTAAATGTTATAAACTTACAATGAGCTATTCTTTTAGATTTAATTCTTCATCTATCTCTGTTTCAATGTTTCTTATTTGAACTTTAGCCTTTATGACGTGAGATTTTAATTTACAGTAGCTCATATAATTGCATCCACATCTATCTAAAACATCTATAAGATCATCTATAACGAGTCCTAGCTCATTAGCTCTTTGCAATGCTTTCTTGACATCATTTTTACTAGCTAGTGCTATACAATTTAGTTCTTGAGCGCCTCCAATTAGAAGTCTATAAGAATTAGTAAATTTATTAAGTAACTCTGCTAAATTGTTGATATCTAAATAGTAATCCTGAACTACTTTTTTTTGAGACATAGTCACCTCTTAAATATTTTTTCTATTTAAGTATACTTAGTTAATTAAATTTTTATTCCTCTGTAGGGCTTATTACTTTCACACTTCCTATATAAGGAATACTTTTTATCTTTTGTACTACATTTTCATCTACTATGCTATCTGTTTCAAACACCATAGTTGCATTGGATCCTCGTTTACTTCTATATACCTTCATAAAGGCAATATTTATATTTCCCTCATATAGTAACGCAGTAACTTTAGAAATCATTCCCGGAATGTCTATATGATTTATTATGAGAGTATGGTACGCTCCTGTAAATTCAATTTCTTCACCATTTACTCTAGTTATTTCAATGTTTCCTCCCCCTACTGAGGATCCCATTACCTCTACTATAGCTCCATCATCCTTATGAATTATAAACTTTACCGTATTTGGATGAACATCTCCTAAATCAGTTTCATGAAATGCTATATCTATATTCTTATCTTTAGCTATCTTTATAGACTCCCTAAGTCTTTCATCCCATGGATCCATACCAAGTATTCCAGCAACCAGTGCTCTATCCGTTCCATGTCCTTTATAAGTTCTTGCAAATGAACCATGTAAGTAAAACTCCACAGACTTTATTCCCTTACCTGCTATAATTCTAGCTATCTTTGCAAGTCTTGCTGCCCCAGCAGTATGGGAACTTGACGGTCCTATCATTATAGGTCCTACAATATCGAACACACCAAATTTTTTCATATTAACCCATCCTTTATTTAGTACTTATAAAAACAGCTTCCTCCTATAAATTCTCTTAAAATTGAATTTTCAGGTACAAAGCTTACATCTACGTCCTTAAAGAAATTCAAAAAACACTTAAGTTTTTGTGCCTGATAATAAACACTACTTTCAGGTTGTATTTTATTTAGTTCACTTAAAGCAAATTTTTTAAGAACACATAACTCATATACTAATGTTGAATTAAACATTACATCAGCATTTTCCTGATATACAAATATATTTTTTTCTTCTCCCCTTTTTATTGAAGGCCACATTTTTAATGTTTCTTCTCCTCCATATCCCCTAGACAAATAATCTCTTACAATTCTACGCATTATTCTAACATCCGTTGTAGATATTCTATTGTGATTATCGATATTTAACTGAGTAAGGGCACTTATATATATTTTAAATTTATTTTCAAAAGGAATAGATGCAGTAAGCATTTCATTTAACCCATGTATACCTTCTACTATAAGTATTCCATTAGGCGGGAGTTTAATTTTTTCTCCATTCCATTCTCTCTTTCCCTTTTTAAAATTATAAGTAGGTATTTCAACCTCCTTTCCACTAAGTATTTGCTGAAGATTTTTATTAAAAAGTGCTAGATCAAGGGCAAATATAGATTCAAAATCAAATTCTCCATTTTCATCCTTTGGAGTATTATCTCTATCTACAAAATAATCATCAAGGCCTAATGGAACAGGGATAAGTCCATTAACTCTAAGTTGTATACCAAGCCTTCTAGCAAAGGTTGTTTTCCCAGAAGATGATGGGCCTGCGATTAATATAAGCTTTGTATTCTTTTTTTCACTTATCATATCCGCAATATATGCCGCCTTTTTTTCATGTAGTGCTTCTGCTACTCTTATTATATCTATCATTTCCCCTGATTCAACTTTATTATTTAACGACCCCACATCTGCTACATCTAATATTCTTCCCCATTCCTCTGTTTCCTTAAAAATTTTAGCAAGCTTTTTATGCTCTATTAATTCTGGAATTTTGAATGGATTTTCTTCTGTAGGGTATCTTAAAAGAAGACCTGGTTTATAATATATTAAATCAAATATTTGGATTACTCCTGTAGACGGTGCCATTTGACCATAAAAATAATCATATCTTCCATCTAATTCATAAAGACTTACCTTTTCTAAATTAACGTGCTTTAAAAGCCTTATTTTATCATCCATACCATAACTGTTAAATATTTTTATGGCTTCTTCTTTTTTTACAGTTACTTTATTTATTACAATGTCTAACTTTATAAGCTCTTCCATTTTATCTTTAATCTTTATAATTTCTTCCTCATTTAAAGGAATTTCTTTTTCTATTTCTCCATATATTCCTTTACTTAAGGAATGTTCTATACTTATTTTAGCCTTGGGGAAAATATCTAATACAGCCTTTATAAGTATAAACTGAAGAGTTCTTATATAAGCCTTAAGCCCTATACTGCTTGTAATATCAATTACTTGAAGAGTACCACTTTCCTTTATAGGATTACTAAGTTCATAAGTTTGATAGTTTATCTTGCCTAAAATAGCTGGAAGCTTAATATCACTTAAGTATTTATCTACTACAGATTTAATGTCGGTACCTTCTTCTACAATCACATTATTTAATCCTGGTAAATTTAATTTAAACTGTGCCATATATTGTCCCCCTATATTTGTTGTACTAATATTATACTTTAAATTTATAAAAATTAATCTAATTTTACTAATAATTTTGAAATTTTTAAGAAAAAATATATATTATAAAGAGGTGATATTTTGTTTATAGTACTTATACGAACTATTATATTATACTTTATAGTAATTATAGCTATGAGAATAATGGGTAAAAAACAAATTGGTCAGCTAGAACCTTTCGAACTTGCTATAACGATAATGATTTCGGAGCTAGCATCACTTCCAATGCAGGACACAGAAATACCGCTAATTCATGGAGTGATACCTATAATAACTTTAATAACTTTGCAGGCTTCACTAGTAATATTACAATTAAAAAGCGAAAAGCTTAGAAATATAGTAAATGGGAAACCTAGTATTTTAATAGAGTCTGGTCAAATAGATATAAAGGAACTGAAGCATCAAAAATTTAACATAAATGACTTAATGGAAGAGCTTCGCCTTCAAGGTTTTTATGATATTGAAGATATTCAATATGCTATTTTAGAAACCAGCGGCCAACTATCTATTATACCTAAAACCGATTCTACTCCTGCTACAAAAAAGGATATGAATATTAAAGCAAAACAGGATAGTCTTCCTATAACCTTAATTCTTGATGGTAAAATAAATTATGAAAATTTAAGGCTTATTAAAATGAATGAAAATAAGCTTTTATCAAAACTAAAGTCTTCTGGAGTCAGCTCTGTAGATGAAGTTTTTATAGCATTAATAAACTCTAAAGGAGAATTTTATTATCAAAAAAGGAAGTGATTTTTATGAAAAACATATTCCTTCCCCTAATCTTATTTTTAATTATGATAAGTACTATGATTTATTCTATATTTTTTCTTTCAAGCACTTGCACTTCTATGTCCATAACTAATAGTAATCTAGAAAAATTTATTATAGAAGAAAAATGGGATGAAGCCAATACTACTGTAGAAAAACTTATGACTGAATGGAATGCTCATTCTAATAAAATATGCATATTTGTACATCATAGAGAAATAGATAATATTCATAATGAAATTAGTAAATTAACACAATATGTTAATTATCATAACAAAGATGAGTCCATGGCAAGTATTTATGCTATAAAATTTTTATTTGAGCATATACTTAATCTAGAAAAAATTAACATTCAAAATGTATTTTAATATTTATTACTCATTTATAATATATGTGTTATACTTATTTTCTCAAATGCAAACATTGTGTAATATTTTATAATAATTGTGGCAAATTATTTTACCATGATTTATAATGTATATAGTACAAATACAAATTTGGTATGGAAGGTGATATAAATGGCTTTAGTTACAACAAAAGAAATGTTTAAAAAAGCTTATGAAGGGAAATATGCTATAGGCGCATTTAACATTAATAACATGGAAATAATTCAGGCAGTAGTAAACGCTGCGAAGGCTGAAAATTCTGCAGTTATCCTTCAAGTTTCTGCTGGTGCTTTAAAATATGCTGGTCCTAAATACTTAAAACACATGGTTGATGCTGCTATTGAAGAAACAGGTATTGATATTGCACTACATTTAGATCACGGTGCTAACATGGACCAAGTTAAGCTTGCTATAGAATCTGGATTTACATCCGTTATGTTTGATGGCTCTCATTATGACTATGAAGAAAATGTAAGACTTACTAAAGAAGTAGTTGAATATGCTCATTCTAAAGGAGTTGTAGTAGAAGCCGAACTTGGAAAACTTGCCGGTGTAGAAGATGACGTTAAAGTTGCAGGTCACGAAGCTACATATACAGATCCTAATGAAGCTTGCGATTTTGTAAAAAGAACCGGAGTTGACTCCCTAGCTATAGCTATTGGAACAAGTCATGGCGCTTATAAATTTAAGGGAGAAGCTAAGCTTGACTTTGATAGATTAGCTCTTATAACAGAAAATCTTGAAGCGGAAGGAATAAAAAACTTTCCAATAGTTCTTCATGGTGCTTCTTCTGTAGAGCCTACTTTTGTTCAAATGTGTAATGAATTTGGTGGAGAAATTGCGGGAGCAAAAGGTGTCCCTAACGAAATGCTAAGAAAGGCATCTTCTATGGCTGTTTGCAAAATAAATATGGATACAGATTTAAGACTTTCTATGACAGCTTCTATAAGAAAAGTTATGGCAGAAAATCCAAAAGAAATAGATCCAAGAAAATACTTAGGTGCTGCAAGAGAAGCTATTGAAGGTCTTGTTCAAAATAAAATTAAAAATGTTTTAGGTTCTTCTAACAGCCTTTAATTTCAAATAATAACTAATAAATTATAATTTAGGAAAGGAGTTCATCATTGATGAACTCCTTAAACTTATAAATTGTAACATTTTAACAATTTTAGATATTCCCTTAACTGTTATCTATTATTTATTAATTATTACTTTTCAATATAATTAATAACTCCCTTTATAACAATGTCTATGGTTCCATCACCATTTCTATGTATTTGAAATCTATTTATATCATCATAGGCTTCTTCATTTATATAAAGATCAATATCCTTATCTATCTTTAATCTTATCCTTTTAAACTTTTTTTCTATCCAATCCCTATCTAGTGTTATATTATCTTGAACTCCTTCTGAAGAAACGTAATCCACAAAGCTCGCTTTTTTTTCTTTGTCTTCACCAAATATATGATCTGTTACTTCATATAAGTTTAAGTTTTCTTCTTGCTTAAGCTTTTTCTTAATGGAACTTCTTACCTTTTCTGCCTTATCTGCATTTTCATTAAAGTTTGTTCTCGTCCATTCTTCTGCAGCCCTTACAAAATTTTTAGTCATATCTCTTTCATTTTCAACAATTCTACATCCTAAAAATTTATTTATAAAGTAGTTAGATCCATACTCTTCTTCTTTATTCTTTTTTTGCTTATCCATAACTAACAAATCATACTCTTGCTCTGAATCTATAAATTTTATAAAGGCGCATTTTTGTATTTTTTGACTACTAGCTGGAAGCCCTGTATGATCTGGAACTATATCTATATCAATTTTTTCTCCATTAAAATTTATGCTATGAGTGTAATTTTTCACATAATCCATCTTTATGATTCCAATCATATTGCCTCTTTCTGTTGATATGCTTACCACTATAAGATCTGCAGAAGGTATATTACCATTTGACTGCATGAGTATGAATAATTGTCTTCCTATTTCTTTTGATACTTCTATAAAATTTCCTTGAGCAGATAAATATTCTTGACTTAGCTCTTTTATAATATTTCTTTCTTCTTTAAACTTAGCATACTTAAGTTCTTCATCCTTTAAGCATCTTTGAATGTGTTTAAGCAAGAAAGTATATACTTCATCATTTAATGTTAGTCTTTGTTCATTTAGTATAGGTTCATCAGCATTGTTATCCAACACATGTATTATAGCTTCATTTATATTTACTTCACTTATATAATCCACTTTAAACCCTCCATAAATAAAATAATTATAAGTACGTATTCCCCATTAATTATTAAACATACTTAAATGATTGTCAATTCGCTTTAATTCCTACAGAAAGAAAACTTCTATATTATTATAATAAATAGAATTTGTAAATTTTTCAATATTATATAAATATGAAACATCTCATTAATCGATATGTACTAATTTATAACGAAATTATAAATTTCTATAAATGATGCATGAAAAAAAGCCCGCATATAGCGAGCTTTCTTATATTTATCTCAACTCTTGTTGCATTTGCAAAGCTTGACTTTTTACTTGCTGAACTTCATTTTGAGCAGCGTCTTTAGTTTGATACCATCCCTTTTGTTTCATAGCATCAAAGACTTTATATTGTGTCCCCTCTACATTTTTAAAGTTATTTACAAGTACTGCTCTTAAGTTAGGGCAAGAAGTTTCTGTAATCATTGTACTATAAGATGAAACTACTTGTTTTTCTGTGGCTAAAAGATCCTGCATTAATTCTTTTTCAGTTAAATTTGGTGAAGTATTCATATAAATTACCTCCTAAACTTATTTTTAATTTTATTTATTGATGAGATTCTAAATAAGATCTTAAATCACTAAAATTTTGTTTATGAACTGCTGCTGATTGATGACATAATTCTTTTAAGCTTTCATCTGTGCAATACTGAGCATATAAATTAAACTTTTTATTCATTAATGCTTCATAACTAAGTTCATCTTTAATAGCTCTTAAGTTATTTTCTTCTATTTGTTTAGTTCCCATATTCATAATTATTCCTCCTTAAATTTTAAAAAAATTCTTTCGACGTTATATATTTTCTCCTCATTCACCTTTAATATTTGTATGTTTTATTAGCATAAGAACCTTTGTTTTCCTAAAATATTGAGTTTTTATGATATAATCTTATTTAAAAGGAGTGATTATATTGAAAGAACTAGAAGTTAAAATACTTGATATAAATTTAGATGAACTAAGAAATAAACTAAGAGTCTTAAATTGTACAAAAGTAAAGGAAGAAAATCAAATAAATGATTTGTTCGATTTTCCAAATAAAGCCTTATTAAAAAAACATGGATATGCCAGAATACGTACCGTAGAAGATTTGCTTAAAAACTCCACTAACTTTTATTTAACTGTAAAAACCTTAAGATCTAGTGAAAGATTTAAAGTCATGGATGAAAACGAAGTTGAAATAATGAGTGGTGAAGAAGGAAAAGCTATATTAAAAGTTTTAGGACTTGAACTTACTCAAAGCATAAAAAAGTATAGAGAAAGTTATAAATATAAGAATGCTTTAATTGAAATAGATATAAATGAAGAAAGCTTTTGCCCTTTTCCTTATATAGAAATTGAAGCTCAAACTTCTGCGGAAATAGAAGAAGTAGTAGATGCTTTAGGTTATACTATGGAAGACACTACATCTAAAAGTATATATGAATTGATAGAATTATTTAAACAAAGAAAAGGATTATAGTATGTTTGGTTATGTTACTCCTTGTAAAATGGAACTTAAAATAAAAGATTTTGAAAAATTTAAAGCTTATTATTGCGGATTGTGTAAAGCTATTAAAAAAAACTGTGGAAACATTCCAAGGATGTCTTTAAATTATGATATGACCTTTTTAGGTATTTTATTGGATTCTTTAAAAGAAGATAATATAATAAGTACTAGAGAACATTGTATTGTTCATCCCATACAAAAGAAACTATTTATAACAGAAAACAATTCATTAAATTATGCAGCTTATTGTAATGTTATGCTATTTTATTTTAAACTGTTAGATAATGTAGAAGATGATAAAAGTATTAAAAGCAAATTATCTTCTATTATGCTAAAATATTATTTAAAAAAATATTTTAATAATTATCAAGAAGTTACGGATTTTACAAGAGATAAATTGCAAGAACTTTATGACTTAGAAAAAAATTTTAAAAACCATACATTGGATTCATTAAGCCACCCCTTTGGGGAACTTACAGGATATCTTTTATCCTATACTATAACTGATGAAGATATTAAAGAAATTATGCAGGAATTTGGATATAACTTAGGTAAATGGATTTATATAATAGATGCCTTTGATGATTTAGAAAAAGATATGCAAAATAATAAGTTTAATGCTATAAGTTCAGTGCTAAATACCGATAATTTAAATTATGAAAACTTTAAGGTAAATATTGAAGATAGAATAGAATTTACATTATTAAGCTGCGGAAGAACTTGTACTTACTTATTAGATAAGTTGCCTATAAAAAGAAACTATGATTTACTTTATAATATATTACAATTAGGAATGATTGAAAAAATTAACAAAGTTTTTAAAAGGAGTGTATTTGAAGATGAGAAATCCCTATGAAGTATTAGGCATTAAGGAAGGAGCCTCTCAAGAAGAAATAAAAAAGGCTTACAGAGAACAGGCAAAAAAATATCATCCAGATCAATATGGTAATAATCCTCTAAAGGACTTAGCTGAAGAAAAAATGAGAGAACTAAATGAAGCTTATGATCATCTTATGAAAAATGGTCAAAGTAGTTCATATAGTGCTTCTAATAATAGTTATAATTCTTCTAACTCCCATAATTATAGTGATTATAATAGCATAAGAATGGATATACAAAATGGCAACTTTAATTCTGCTCAGCAAAAGCTAGAAAATATTAATGTAAGAAATGCAGAATGGAATTATCTTATGGGACTTGTATATTTGAGAAAGGGTTGGCATGATTCTTCTTATCAATATATTCGCAATGCTTGTAACATGGACCCTTCAAATTCAGAATATAGAGAGGCTTTAAATCGTATAAATAGTATGAATAACTCTTATAGAGAACCTTATTATTCCACTAGAAGGAATGATAATGGTATGGGCGACTTATGTCTTAAGCTTTATTGTGCTGACTGCTGCTGCGAATGTTTAGGTGGAGATTTAATTAACTGTTGTTAATTTAAATATTATAACAAGTTCAAATTAGGAGATGATGACTTTGAAAAGTTCTCATATATCAAAAGGAGGCCTACTCACAGCACTAGGTGTTTTATTAATATATTTAAGTACTATAATACCTATAAATAAGATTTTTATTTTAGGAATAGCCTCCTCCTTAACTCCTGTAGCTTTAATATCTACAAGTTTACAAAATGCTATAACTGTGTATATTGCTACTTCAATTATAAGTTTTTTATTATTAGGACTTAGAGGACAAGTGATTTTATATATTATTTTCTTTGGAATCTATGGAATTGTAAAGTTTTTTATAGAAAGAATCAGAAATTCAAAATTAGAATGGTTTTTAAAATATCTATTTTTTAATTTGTGCTTATTTTTGTGTTATCTTTTATACAAATTCTTATTTTTAGGAGAAATTGATTTGACTAAAATTAAATTGCCTATTCCTCTTTTTATTATAGCTTTCGAAATAGCCTTCTATTTTTATGACTACGTTTTAACTTATACAATACATTATGTTAGGACTAAGCTTATGAAAAACTTCTAAAAAAACTGTTGACACATCTTAATAATTTGATATAATAATAAATGTCGACAATATAGTCGACAAAAAAATAGATATAATGCCCATTAGCCAAATGGTAAGGCACCTGCCTCTGGAGCAGGCATCCTGTTGGTTCGAGTCCAGCATGGGCAGCCATAAGAACTCTTGTTAATCAAGAGTTCTTCTTTTATAGCTTTATGGGTATTGACATTAAAACCTAATTAGTATAAAATTTAATAAAATTTGATATTCAAAGGCTTTGAACAGGAGTAGTAATAATTTTATTACTTTTAGCGAGCTGTTGTGTGGTGCGAAACAGTAGTAATGAATTATGAACTCGCCTTGGGAGCTTATCTGTAGAAAAACAGATACGGTTATTCCGTTAAAATTTTAAGAGAAAGCTAATATTTAGCTTTAAATAGAGTGGTACCGCGGAGTTTATACCTTCGTCTCTTTTATTAAGAGACGAAGGTTTTTTATTTTTAAAAGTAATAAATATATAAAATATAAATTTAAAGGGAGCGATAATATATGGCTAACTACAGCACAAAGATTGATGAAAAATGGCAAAAAAAGTGGGAAGAAGCAAAACTATATAAATTTGATAGAAATAATCCTGGAAAAAAGCTTTACGTTCTTGAAATGTTTTCTTATCCTTCCGGAAGTAAGCTTCATGCAGGACACTGGTTTAACTATGGACCTGTAGATTCTTGGGCAAGAGTTAAGAAAATGCAAGGATATAACGTATTTCAACCTATGGGTTTTGATGCCTTTGGCCTTCCTGCAGAAAACTTCGCTATAAAAACAGGAATCCATCCTTATGATTCTACTATGAAAAATATTGAAACCATGGAAAAACAATTGAAAGCAATGGGAGCAATGTTTAACTGGGAAAATGAAGTTATAACTTGTAATGAAGATTATTATAAATGGACTCAATGGGTATTTTTAAAGTTATATGAAAAAGGTCTTGCTTATAGAAAAAAGGCCCCTGTTAATTGGTGCCCTAGCTGTAATACTGTACTTGCAAATGAGCAAGTTATAGACGGCAGTTGTGAAAGATGTAGTACAGAAGTTACAAAGAAGGACTTAACTCAATGGTTTTTAAAAATTACAGACTACTCAGAAGAACTTTTAGAAAAACTTGATACTTTGGATTGGCCTGAAAAAACAAAATCCATGCAAAAACATTGGATTGGAAAATCTACAGGAGCTGAAGTTAGATTTAAAGTAGATAACTCCGATTTAGAATTTAATGTATTTACCACAAGAGCAGATACATTATACGGAGTAACTTATGTAGTTCTTGCTCCTGAAAATGAATTAGTAGATAAACTTACTGCAAGTGAATATAAAGAACAGGTAGAAGCATACAAAGACGAAACAAAGAAGCAATCTGATATAGAAAGACAATCTATAACTAGAGAAAAAACTGGTGTATTTACTGGCGCTTATGCTATAAATCCTATCAACGGAAGAAAAGTTCCTATTTGGGTTGGAGATTATGTATTAAACACTTATGGTACTGGTGCAGTTATGGCTGTTCCTGCTCATGATGAAAGAGATTTTGCCTTTGCATCTAAATATAATCTTCCTATCGAAAGAGTTATTGAAGGTGGAGAACTTCCATATACAGAATGTGGAAGCATGATAAATAGTGAAGAGTTTAATGGCATGAATTCAGATGAAGGCAGAAAGGCCATTGTTAAAAAACTAGAAGATATTAATTTAGGTGCAGAAAAAATCAACTATAGATTAAGAGATTGGCTTATATCCCGTCAGAGATACTGGGGAGCACCTATTCCAATAGTATATTGCGATAAGTGTGGAACTGTACCAGTGCCTGAAAGCCAGCTTCCAGTATCACTTCCATATGATGTTGAATTTGCACCGGATGGTAAATCTCCTCTCACTAAGTCAGAGGACTTTATAAATACTAGTTGCCCAATATGCGGTGGTCATGCAAAAAGGGAAGCAGATACTTTAGATACATTTGTATGTTCTTCTTGGTATTATTTAAGATATGCAGATAACAAAAATACCAAAGAAGCTTTTAATTCTGAAATAATTAATGAAATACTACCTGTAGATAAATATGTAGGTGGCCCTGAACATGCTTGTATGCATCTTTTATATGCTAGATTTATCACAAAGGCATTTAGAGATATGGGATATTTAAACTTTGATGAACCATTTACATCATTAACTCATCAAGGTCTTATACTTGGACCTGACGGACAAAAGATGAGTAAGTCTAAGGGAAATACAATTTCACCTGATGATTATATAACTGAATTTGGTGCAGATGTATTTAGAATGTACTTAATGTTTGGCTTTGACTATACTGAAGGTGGAGCATGGAGTGACGATGGAATTAAATCTATAGCAAGATTTGTAGACAGAGTTGAAAGAATACTAGCCGCTTCTAGAGAGTATATTAATAATCCTATAAATGATAAAAATATCATGGATAAATCTGAAAAGGAATTAAACTTTATAAGACACTCTACTATTAAATCTATCACAGAAGATGTGGAAAAGATGCAGTTTAATACTTGTATAGCAAGACTTATGGAGTTTACAAATGCTTTATCTAAGTATTTAAATGAAGAAAGTAAGAATTCTTCTTTCTTAAAAGAATGTATACTTGACTTTATAAGACTTATATCATCCTTTGCTCCTCACTTTGGAGAAGAGCAGTGGAATCTTTTCAGTATGAATTTCTCTGTATTTAACGAATCATGGCCTAAATTTGATCCTAACGCTTTAATTAAAGATGAAATTGAAATAGCTATACAAATAAATGGAAAAATCAAAGCAAGAATAAATGTGCCTTCCAATTTAACTGAAGATGCTATTAAAGAAGCTGCACTTACTTGCGATGAAATTCAAAAAAATACAGAAGGAAAAAACATAATCAAAGTAATTGTTATAAAGGGCAAACTTGTAAATATAGTTGTAAAATAATACAAATAAAAATCCTGCTAAAATTTTAGCAGGATTTTTATTTATATATATCTAATGTTTTTTCTGTAGCATTTAATAATTTATTTAATTCAGATACTTCTCCTTCTTCAACAAGCTTATTTAGTTGAACTTGATATCTAGTAGATTCTGAAGTTTTACCTAGCGAAGATAGCATTAGGATATTATCCATAATATCTGATACTATGTTAGATTTTACTTCAAATATCTTCTGAGCATCCTTTATTTCATCCTTTATTTCAAGCATCCTTTGATCTAGTTGAAAAGCTGCATCCGCTGCAACCTTAAGTTTATTTCTTATTTCCTTAGGTATATCATGCTTATACTTATAATTTAATGAATGTTCAATAGTGGCCCAAAAGTTCATGGCTAAAGTTCTTATTTGAAATTCTGCCAAAATATCCTTTGTTCCATCTGCCATATTAACGGGATATTTTACAATAACATGATAACTTCTGTATCCACTGCCCTTTACATTAGTAACATAATCCTTTTCATACATGATTCTCATATCGCTTCTTTGACGTATGAGACCTACTACCTTTTCTATATCATCTACAAATTGGCACATTACTCTAATTCCCGATATATCCTCCATCTCATACTCTATCTTGTCTAAGGGTATATCAAATTTATTTGCCTTTTCAAAAATACTTGATAATTCTTTAACTCTTCCTGTTACAAATTCTATGGGAGAATATTCATTTTTTCTTCTATATTCAGTTCTTATACTTCTAAATTTAATCTTTAGCTCTTCCACAGCCTGTTCATAAGGTATTAAAAAAGTTTTCCATTCCCTTATAGCCATATGAACGCCACCTTTCTTTTGATTCTTCTATAATTATACTACACTAAATTTTAAATTCACAAACCACTTCTAAATATTTTTGATATAATAATATAAGTACCACAAAAATATTTGGTTAAATGGTGATTAAAATGAGCAATAAAATTTTTTCAGATTTACATAACTTAGGTTTTGATAATTTAAACAATATGAATATATATAAAAAAGATGATAATAATTCAATTGTAGAGGATAAAAAAAAGGAAGTCAACAAATTATCCCATATCTACGAAAAAGAAGTAACTTGTCCTGTTTGCAATAATGTGCTTAAAGTTAAGGCTGTAAAATCTTCTTCCTACAGGTTTGCTTCAAAAGATTCTGATCTTTTTATGAGATTTGGTATTATAAATCCGTATTTTTATGATGTATGGATTTGTGATAATTGCGGATATGCATCATTAAAAAATGACTCCTCCTTTGATGTGAATAATTATGAATCCCAAGGTAAAAACATTAGTTTTTTTCAAAACTTTTTAAAAAAAGCTAAAGGCATAAGATAAATACTATCTTATGCCCACTAATTATTATATGAATAAATTTACATTTGAATCTTCAGCTTCTCCTAAGTAATATCCTACTCCACCTATCTTAACACCATCTATAAGTTCCTCATGTTTTATTCCCATAACATCCATAGACATTTGACATGCTACTATTTCTATTCCACTATCTATAGCTGCCTGAATTAACTCTTCTAAGGAACTTACATTTTTGTTTTTCATAACATTTCTTATCATTTTAGCACCCACGCCCATCATGTTCATGTTGGAAAGTTTTAATCGTCTACTTCCTCTTGGCATCATCATTCCAAACATCTTATCCATAAATCCCTTTGCTACAGATACTTTCTCATGCTTTCTTAGTATATTTAGTCCCCAGAAAGTAAAGAACATAGTAACCTTTTTACCCATAGCAACGGCTCCATTAGCTATTATAAAGGATGCAATAGCCTTATCTAAATCTCCACTAAATACAACCAAAGTCTTGTTATCCTTAGATGGGATAGTTATATTCTCTGCTCTACTAACTGCATTTTCATTAGTACCTTTTCTAATTACTGCTGTAACTATTCCTTTATCCTTTTTAACATCTAAAAGTGTATTATTTGTTCTTTGACACCAAGATTTAATATCCACATAGAAACCTGGATCAGATGCCTTGGCTTTTAATACTTCTCCTTCTTCCATGACACCTATAGTTGCATTTACCTGCATTAGTGGTCCAGGACAACTAAGTCCGCATATATCTATTTCCTTAGTTATTTCTGCTTTTTCCTGTGGGTAATTTACTGCTTTATTTTGAGACATATCCACATTATCCACATCCTTATTTATATTATCTTGGTGTATATGGGTATTATTTTCAAAATTATTTTCATCTACATTATCAGGTTTAAATCTAAGCATTTCATAGGTTTTATATCCACCTGATATATTTTTTACATTGAATCCATGAGCCTTTAGTATTCTTGCTGCAATATATCCTCTAAGTCCAACTCTACAATATACCCATATTTCCTTATTTTTATCTAATTTATCTAAGTTTTCTCTTATGATATCTACAGGCAAATTTATAGAATCCTTCATATTACCACTATTAAATTCAATAGTTGAAGATACATCAACTAAAGTAACTTTTTGTTTATCCCTGCTATCCACATCAAAAGGTGATACTACTTCTACTTTTCCTGTAAGTATATTTTCTGCTACAAAACCTGCCATATTTACTGGATCCTTTGCTGAAGAATATGGTGGCGCATAGGCAAGTTCTAGCTCTGCCAAATCATATATAGTTCCATTAAGCCTTATAGCTGTAGCAATATCGTCAATTCTCTTATCTACTCCATTATATCCACAGGCTTGAGCTCCAAGTATTCTTCCCTCATCATTAAATATAAGCTTTATAGACATTGGTATAGCTCCTGGATAATAGGATGCATGAGATTGTGGATGAACATATATTGCTCTATATGGCACATTATATTTTTGTAGTGTTCTTTCATTGTTTCCAGTGCTTGCTGCAGTTAAATCAAACACCTTTATAATTGCAGTGCCTTGAGTTCCCTTAAAAGTTGACTTTATTCCAGAAACATTATCTGCTGCTATTCTTCCTTGCTTGTTAGCAGGTCCTGCAAGAGCTATTGCTGATTTATTTTTATTTATAAAATCTACTATTTCTATAGCATCTCCCACAGCATACACATTTTCAATATTTGTTTGCATATTGTCATTTACTATTACATGCCCTTTAGGTCCTAATTCAATTCCACTATTCTTTAAAAAGCCAGTATCTGGACTTACTCCTATGGCAAGTATTATCATATCAGCTTTTAATGTCTTTCCACTAGAAAGTACCACTGAAGTTCTTTCTCCATCTCTTTTAAAGGATTTTACTCCATCTCCAAGTACTAGTCCTACACCATTTTCTTGAAGCTCCCTTTCTGCATAAGCTACCATTTCAGAGTCAAAGGGCGAAAGTATGTGTGGAGCTGCTTCAACTAACACTGTTCTAACTCCTCTATGAGTTAAATTTTCTGCCATCTCAACTCCAATATATCCTCCACCTATAACCACTGCATTTTTAATACTATTGGTATCTACATATTTCTTTATCTTATCTGTATCAGGAATATTTCTTAATGTAAATATTCTTTCGTTATCTATTCCTTCAATAGGTGGTTTTAAAGGTTTTGCTCCTGGTGAAAGTATTAAGCTATCATAAGTTTCTTCATACTCCTCTTTATCTTTACTTTTCACCTTAATTTTTTTATTTTTTGTATCTACCTCTATAACTTCACTTTCTATCCTTATATCCATGTTAAATCTTGCAGACATAGCCTCTGGAGTTTGAACTATAAGTTTTTCTCTTTCCTTTATAGTTTCTCCAATATGATATGGAAGTCCACAATTTGCAAAGGAAATATATTCTCCCTTTTCAAACATTATAATTTCTGCTTCTTCATCTAATCTTCTAAGTCTTGCTGCTGCAGATGCTCCACCTGCAACTCCTCCAACTATTAAAACCTTCTTACTCATAAAGCTCCTCCATAAAAATTATTCTTTAAATAAAACTTTCACTAAATCCCGAACTAAAGGATTTGCCACGGTATAATTTATCTCAAGTCCATTTCGTTCACCTTTTATTATTCCTAAACTTTTTAACTTTTGCAGATGTTGTGATATGGTAGATTGAGGTGCATTTAAACAATTTTTCATATGTGTCACATTACAACCACCATTTTCCAAAAGCCCTTTTACTATACAAAGACGTATGGGGTGGGCTAGAGCCTTTAAAAGTTCTGCCTTCTCCTGAAATAATTCCTCGTTATAGCTATTCATTTTTATACCCCCTATCGTTATATTTATATATTATGTTTTTACGATGTATTTGTCAACAACTTAGCCAGTAAAAATCATAAAATTTTTACTGGCTCAAAATTCAAATAATCACAAGAAGTTAAAATATACTCTACTTTATCTATCTTTCCCTGAAAATGACTTTCTTTATTGGCATTATGGATATGGCCATATATTACCTTTTCCACATTATACTCTTTAAATATTCCTAATAATCCTGGATCTACTGAATTATTGCTTATTGGAGGATAATGTATCATTACTATAAACTTATCAAATCCACCTTTTTTAGCTGAATCTAAGGATAATTTAAGTCTTATAAGCTCTCTATCATACACCTTTTTATCATGTTCTGTGAATTTATCAGTCTCAGGACAAATCCATCCTCTAGTACCACAAATAGCATACTCCTCATAAGAAAAGTAATTATTTTGTATAAATTTCATATCCTCATACATGCTATTTAACTTTGATATACTAGTCCACCAATAATCATGATTCCCCTTGATAAGCATCTTCTTTCCTGGAAGATTATGTATCCACTCTAAGTCTATTTTACCATCTTCCATTTTCATAGACCAGGATATATCCCCTGCAATTAAAACTGTATCTTTATCATTTACCGTATCTAACCAATTTTTCTTAATCTTTTCTTCATGATTAATCCACTTTTCTCCAAATATGCCCATTGGCTTATCTGCTTCAAAGGATAAATGTAAATCTGATATTGCATATAATGCCATAATCTCACCTTCCGTCTAATGTTCCATCTATATCCATTACATAAGCTATTACTTTAGCTACTACATCATAGAGCTCATAGGGAATAGATTCCCCTACATCTACATTAGTAAGTAAATTTGCAAGTTCTTCATCGTAAACCACAGGAACATTATTATCCTTTGCCTTTTCTAATATTTTATCCGCAACATATCCCATACCCGCTGCCGTTACCACAGGTGCATCATAATTTTGTTCATATCTTAAGGCAGCAGCCTTTCTCTTTTTTTCCATATCATTCACCTCAAAGTAATTTATGCTCTTGCATTTACATTACCTAAAAAATTATCATTAAAAAAATCTCTACAATTTATTATATCAAACTTCTCTTCCTTTTTATCTACAGTTATACATATATTATAATTTAAATTTGTCAAGGAGTCTGAAATTCTTTTAGTATTATTTTTTAGTAAGTTCATAAATTCTTTTTGAGATTTAATATTAATATCCATATTGCTATTATTTACACTTATAAAGGCATCCACTTCTCCCATATTCTTAGTATTAATCGATGCTGCTATTTTTACACTCTTACTATCTATTTTTTTACCTTTTTTTCTTTCATCCTTTATTATTAATTTACATTCATAATTACTATTATCCATATTTATAGGCACATCCATGTAATAATATTGATTAGATACAGAATTAAACACTTTAAAATCATTTATATGTTGTTTTAAAAATGCAGATATTTTCCCATCTGATAATATATTTTCATCTTTAATATTTTTTAAAAGAGAATTTATAGTATTTTTAATTTCTTCTGTTTTAATATCTATATCTTGCTTTATCTTCTCAGATAGTATTTCTATATCCTTATGCTTAAAACTTTCATTCTTATTGAATTTTTCTTCTATATTTCCATTTTTCTCTGTTATTAAATTTTCAAGTTGAACTTCCGTTGTATTTTCTTTTTTTAAATTCAAGCTATCATCTAATTTAGTATTATCATTACCATTTTTATTTAAATTTATTTGATTTGGCTTTATATCTTGTTTTATATCATTTGGTAAATCCTTAGATAACCTTTTAAACTCCTCCAATACTGAATCACTAAAGTCATCTTTGTTTAAGCTTAATATACTATTCTTTAGAAGTTCCTTAGATGCATTGCTTTCCTTAGATACATTACTTTGCTGAGATATATTGCTTTCTTTAGATATACTGCTTTCTTTAGATACACTACTTTGCTGAGATATACTGCCTTCCTCAAATATATTACTTTCTTTGATAATATTATAAATAGGTGTTCTTTCTTCCTTAAATATTCTCTTGAAACTATCTATATTTTCAGAGCTTAGTTTTATATTATTCTCCATAAAGGTAATAATTTCTTTTGAGTTTAACTCTCTAAGTTTGCTAAAAAAAACCTTAAGGTTTTCTACTATATTTTTGCCTTCTGCCGAACTAGGATTTATATTTTTATTTAATAAATACTTATTTATAAATGTATCAATATAATTTTCATCCCTATTCGCATTTTCCTTAAAACTCTCTATGGATATAATATTTATTATATTTTCCTTTGTAAGAGGTATATTATGTTTTATCATATCTCTCAAAAGTCCGTAGTCTTCTTTTTTTATATTTAAATTTTCATTTTTCAAAAGATTCTCTAAAGAAGTATCTTGTATAATTTCCTCTTGAATTTCTTGTCTTACAATCTTAAGCTTAATTTTCCCATCTTCAAAACCTTCAACTTCAAATTTTATTAGTTCTTCTGGGATAAACTCCAAAGGCTTCTCAAGCTTACCCGAAAACTCCCATCCATCTAAAAGTTTTAATAAAATGTCTTGTCCTGTTTCTTCTAGAGATATTATTCTTGCAGCAAAAATCTGTCCTATTTCAAAGGATATTTTCCCTTTAATTTTATTTGAGTTTATATTGTAATTACTGTTTATATTTAAAATTCCCGCCATAAAGCCTACCCCTCCTTTTTTTATCCTATTATCGATTAATTTATAGTAAACCTAAATCACATTAAAAATAAAATGGCAGCATCTAGCATTTACTAGATTGCTACCATTTTAAATTAATTGCTTCGTGCTGCCTTTTTAGCCTCACTATGAATTAGTGGAGACACACTCTTATAAATACCAAGAGTTATAGCTGATACCACAACTCCTTTTATTAGATTAAATGGAACTATAGACCATAATATGAATGTCTTTAAATCCTTTATAGCTGGATTAACTGCACTTCCCATTTTAACAAAAGCTTCCATAGGAATATGAAGTACATTTTGATAAAGTGGTAAAAATAAATAATAATTAAGAACTCCTGCAACTATAGACATAAAAACACTACCTATTAGCAATGCTAATATTGCTGTTCTTCTTGATTTATTGTATTTATACATATAGCCTGCTACAAAAACCATGGCTCCTCCTACTAAGAAGTTAGCTAGTTCCCCTACAAAAGCTGTTTTTGTTCCCATTAATCCATGTATTATATTTTTAAATAATTCTATTATTACGCCCTCAACAGGTCCTAATGCAAAGGCTCCTAATAGTGCAGGTATATCACTTGCATCAATCTTTAAAAACTCAGGAAAAAACGGTAATGGTAATTCAATATATTGAATTAAAAATGCTATAACACTTAATAAGGAAATTTTAATAAGTTTGTTCAATCTAAAGTCTCTCATACTTTAACCCTCCTAATTTTATATATCTTCTTTGGGTTAGGCATAATAAAAGCCCTGACATTATAAAATAACGTCAGGGCGAAAATAGCAATGAACTATTATACCTTCTTTCATCCAGACTATACTGTCGGCTTCGGAATTACACCGAATCAGCCTTTCGGCTCGCGGGCTTTACCGCCGGTGGGGACTCACACCCCGCCCTGAAGATAAAAATTAATTTTATTATTAATTTTTATTATATTAATATTATATGTCATAAAAAGCTAATTTTCAACTGGAATTTGTGTAAATATAAATTAACCCATGTCTTTCATACTTAAAGATATTCTCTTCCTTTTTTCATCTACTTCTAATATTTTCACTTGAACTATGTCTCCCACCTTCACTATATCTAAAGGATGTTTTACAAAGTTATCAGAAAGTTGGCTTATATGAACTAGGCCATCTTGATGTACTCCTATATCTACAAAAGCCCCAAAGTCTGCAACATTTCTTACTGTTCCCATAAGCATCATTCCTGATTTTAACTGATTTATATCAATAACTCCAGTTTTAAGTATTGGCTTAGGCAATTCTTCTCTAGGATCTCTTCCTGGCTTTTTAAGCTCTTTTATTATATCAATTAGCGTAGGAACTCCCATATTTAGCTTTTCTGCCAACATTTCTATTCCAACTGCTTCAGCTCTTTTATCTATATCTTGAAGTCTTTTATTTTTTAAATCATCTTCAGTATAATTAATGAGTTTTAAAAGATTTTTTGCTACATTGTAGGATTCTGGGTGAACAGAAGTATTATCTAATGCATCTTTGCTTTCTAATACTCTTAAAAAACCTGCACACTGTTCAAAAGCCTTAGCCCCAAGTCTTTTTACCTTTAAAAGCTCTTTTCTACTTTTGAACTTACCATTTTCTTCTCTATAAGCTACTATATTTTGGGCTATAGATGAATTTACTCCTGAAATATAAGTTAAAAGAGATGGTGTAGCTATATTTAAATCAACACCTACATTGTTTACACAATCTTCTACTGTTCCCTTTAAAGATTCATCTAGCTTTTTAGCAGTTACATCATGTTGATATTGTCCTACCCCTATTGACTTAGGATCTATCTTTACCAGCTCAGCTAGCGGATCTTGAAGCCTTCTGCCTATAGATACAGCTCCCCTTATAGAAACATCTAAATCTGGATATTCCTTTGCCGCAAGCTCTGATGCTGAATATACAGAAGCCCCAGCTTCTGAAACTATTACATAATATAAGTCTTTTCCCTTTTCTTCTTTTACTTCTTTTATAAGCCTTCCTATAACTTCTTCTGATTCTCTACTTGCTGTACCATTTCCTAAGGATATTACATCTACATCATGTTTGTATATAAGCCCTTTTAAAATCTTTATAGAACCTTCTACATCATTTTGAGGCGCTGTGGCATAAACTGTAGCTTTCTCTAAAAACTTTCCTGTATCATCAAGTACAGCTATCTTACATCCTGTTCTAAATCCAGGGTCATAACCTAAAACTACTTTACCCTTTATAGGCGCCTGCATAAGAAGTGCCTTTAAGTTAGCTTTAAATATATTTATAGCTCCTTCTTCTCCCTTGCTTGTAAGCTCTGCTCTTATTTCTCTTTCTATTGATGGGTATATAAGTCTCTTAAGCGAGTCCTCTACACTATGTTCAAGGTATGCGTCAGTGTTTTTATTTCCCTTTAGTACCTTGCTTTTTAAATACTGTATTATTTTTTCCTGTTCCACAGTTACTTTAACTGATAAAATTTTTTCTTTTTCTCCTCTATTTATAGCAAGTATTCTATGAGAAGGTATATTTCTTACTGCTTCTTTATAATCATAATACATCTCATAGGTCGTAGGTTCCTTGCTTTCACCCTTAGTTTCTATAAATCCTTCTCTAGCTACCAGATTTCTAATCCACTTTCTAAAATCCGCCTCATCAGATATTATTTCACTTATTATATCTTCAGCTCCTTGAAGTGCTTCTTCTATAGAATTTACTCCCTTTTCTTCATTTATAAATTTAGAAGCATATTCTCTTATATCCTCTTTAAATTCCCCACCTAATATAACTTCAGCTAAAGGCTTTAATCCCTTTTCCTCTGCTATAGTTGCACGTGTTCTCTTTTTAGGTTTAAATGGCCTATATATATCTTCTACTTCTGTTAAGGTTTCGCATTTTACAATGCTTTCTTTAATTTCATCTGTAAGCTTTCCTTGTTCTCCTATAATCCTTATAACGTCTTCTTTTCTACTTTCTAAGTTTGTTAAATAGTTTAGTCTTTCATAAAATTCTCTAAGTATAGTATCGCTTAGTCCACCTGTCGCTTCTTTTCTATATCTAGCTATAAAAGGAATGGTATTGCCTTCCTCTAATAATCCTATTACGCTTTTCACCTGACTTAAACTTATATTAAGTTCCCTTGAAAGTCTTTCATCAATGTTACCCATGTTATATATCCCTCCAATTAAAATTAAGTTTTCTATCAAGAGTTATAATACCCATTAAAATTTAATATATTTTATGGAAATACTTTATTTGATAAGGAGAATTTATGTTAAAAAAATTCCTATATTATTGTACCACATTATTTCTTATTGTTTTCTATTTTAGCTTTAATTTATTTACTGACATAAAACCCTTTGAAAGTTATAATGTACTTAAAACAATAGAAACACTATCTTCTGATAAATATGGCGGAAGGCTTGCTGGAACTCTTGAAAATATGGACGCTGCCTCTTTTATAAAGGAAAAGTTTCAAGAAAACGGTCTTACTCCTTTTTACGATAATTATTACCAATTCTTTACTACTAATTATCCAAACAAAATAGAGGGCACTCCTACTCTAAAAGTTATAAATACAAAAGGAGATGTAGTAAAGGAATACTCTTATGGAAAAGACTATAAGGAAGACCTTTTAAACTTTAAGGAAAATAAGGTCACATTTTCAAAAAATGAATCTTTGTTTAAAGAAGATCTTATAAAAGTAGATAAAGGAGATACAAATGTAATATTTTATGTACCTGAAGGAGATAATCTTTCCTTTAGAAGTTCCTTCATGTATGAAGCTCCTTTAGACATGTATATAATGATTAAATCTTCTACAAAAAAGGATTTAGAAAGATTTATTGGGCTTGGATATATGGTTGAATGCTTTATTCCCTTTGAAGTTAAACAAGCTTCCATTCCAAATGTAGTTGCAAAAATTAAAGGTAAAAAACCTAATTACTCTCCTATAGTATTAGGTGCACATTTTGATCATTTAGGTAATGATTTAGAAAGAAACTTATATGGTGGGGCACTAGACAACGCTTCTGGAATATCCTTTATAATCGAAATGAGTAAATACTTAAAGTCTCTTGGAGTTCCTGAAAAGGATATAGCATTTGTAGGATTTAATGCTGAAGAATTTGGTTGCTTAGGTTCAGCAGAGTTTGTTAAAGAGTATAAACCTATACTAACAAATAGCAAGGTTTTTAATTTTGATATGATTGGAACTAATAATTCAGCTCCTCTTTGTATCATGGGTGGAAAAGAAGACACTGTAAATAATTCCTTTATAAAATCCGCCGCTGGTACCTGCACTAGAAATAAGATATTTTTTAACTATTTATTTGATGACTCCAGTGACCATTCTTCCTTTAGAAAAGAAAATATAGATGCTATAACTTTTATAGACAATGATACTACTAGTATTCATACTCCTAATGATAAGGCTTCCTTTATAAGTGTGAAAAATATTGATAGGTGTTTTAACGTAGTATATAAGGAAGTTATAAAATATGCTTTTGGAAACAATCCATTGTATCTTTACTATAAGCAAATGCTAATAGCTTCAGCCCTTTTAACACTTATTAGCTTATTTACAATATCAAAAATTAAAAAAAGCGTAAATAATAAAATATCTAAATAAAAATTAATATTTAACAAATAATAGCTAATGCAGAAAGTTGTTCTAAGCCAACTTTCTGCATTAATTATTATCTATTAGCTACTTTTAAGATATGCATTTATAAATATATCTATTTCTCCATCCATTACAGCACTTACATTGCTGGTTTCTGTTAGAGTTCTATGATCCTTTACTAAGCTATATGGATGAAATACGTAAGACCTTATTTGACTTCCCCAACCTATATCTTTAAGCTCTCCACTTAAATCTTCTATTTTTTCTTTATGCGCCGCTTCTTTAAGTTCAATAAGTTTAGCCTTAAGCATTTTTAGCGCTGTTTCACGGTTTGAATGCTGACTTCTCTCATTTTGACACTGTACCACTATTCCTGTAGGTATATGAGTAATTCTGATTGCAGACTCTGTTTTATTTACATGCTGTCCGCCTGCTCCACCAGATCTATAAGTATCTACTTTTAAATCATCAGCATTTATATCTATATCCTGGCTTTCTGTAAGCTCAGGAAGCACTTCAAGAGCTGCAAAGGAAGTTTGTCTTTTACCATTTGCATTAAATGGTGATATTCTTACAAGTCTATGTATTCCCTTTTCTGCTTTTAAATACCCATATGCAAAATCACCTATTATATTCAAAGTAACTCCTTTAATTCCAGCTTCATCTCCTGGTAAAAAGTCAATGGTTTCTACTTTGTATCCTTTCTTTTCTGCCCATCTTGTATACATTCTAAGAAGCATTTCAGTCCAATCTTGAGCATCTGTACCTCCAACTCCTGCATGGAGAGTAATGATTGCATTATTTCTATCATATTCTCCAGAAAGCATTATCTCTATTCTAAGTTCTTCCATTTCTTTATTTAAGTCAGATACTTCTTTTAATATAGATCTAACTTCTGAATCATCTTGTTCCTCTGCGATTATATCTATAAGTTCTTCACTATCTTGAACTCTAGTTTTTAAATCATTAAATTTATCTATTCTATCTTTAAGAAATTTTTCTTCTTGTGTTACTTGCTGTGCTTTATTTAAATCCTGCCAAAAATCCGGTTCTTGCATTATATTATGCAGTTCCTCTATTCGTGATTTAAGCTTTGGCAAGTCAAAGTGAACCACCTATTTCTTTTAAAGTGTTTTTCATGCTAGCTAAGCTTTCCTTTGCTTCTTCTAATTTTATAAGCACCTTAACTTCACCCCTTTATAATTTTATTTATTGTATAGCAGAATGGAGAAGTAGTAATCCCATCTTCTCCATTCAAACAACAATTATATTAAACTTTAATTAAGCTTCTCTTCCACAGCAATTTTTATACTTTTTGCCGCTTCCGCATGGGCATAGGTCATTTCTTCCTACTTTGTGTTCCCTTTTTACAGGTTCCTTTTTTACTCCATCTCCACCTTCATAGTTAGTAGCAGTTTCTTTTGCTACTCTCTCTCTTTCAGGAGCACTTTGGATTTGAACATGGAATAAATATTTTACAGTATCTACTTTGATACCATAAATCATTTCATCAAACATTTCACTTCCTTCAAACTGGTAAGCTTGAACTGGGTCTTGCTGCTTATATGCTCTAAGTCCCATACCTTGCTTTAAGTGATCCATGTTATCAATATGATCTATCCATTTAGTATCAACAACTCTTAATATTATGACTCTTTCTATTTCTCTCATTTGTTCAGAAGTAAAGTCTTCTTCCTTTTCTGCATACATATTTTCAGCTATAGTTAAAAGTTTCTCCTTTATTTCTTCATGAGACAATACTGATAGTTGCTCAACTTTTACATAATCCTTTGGTAAATATATATCTTCAAGGTAATCTATAAGTTTTGCTATATCGGCTTCAAGTTCATCTTCTACTCCTGAAATATGTGAATCCACTGCAGCATATATAACTTCTCTTATCATTTGCTGAACTTGATCCTTTAAGTCTTCTCCTTCTAAAACTTCAGAACGTTGTTTGTATATTATTTCTCTTTGCTTATTTATAACATCATCATATTGAATAAGAGTTTTTCTTACATCAAAGTTGTTACCTTCTACCTTCTTTTGAGCATTTTCTATAGCTCCGCTAACCATTTTGCTTTCTATAGCTTCATCATCACCAAGGCCTAATTTTTCAACTATTCCCTTTAACTTATCAGAACCAAATATTCTCATAAGATCATCTTCTAATGATACAAAAAATCTTGACTCACCTGGGTCTCCCTGACGTCCTGAACGTCCTCTTAACTGATTATCTATTCTTCTAGATTCATGTCTTTCTGTACCTATTATCTTAAGTCCGCCGGCTTCTGTTACTCCTTCCCCAAGCTTAATATCGGTACCACGACCTGCCATATTTGTTGCAATAGTTACCATACCATATTCACCAGCATGAGCTACTATTTCAGCTTCCTTTTCATGATACTTAGCATTAAGAACTTGATGTGGAACTCCCTTCTTCTTTAACATTTCAGAAATAAGCTCAGACTTTTCAATGCTTACGGTACCTACAAGTGCTGGCTGACCTTTTTTATGTGTTTCTATTATATCCTCTACTATGGCTTTATATTTACCCTTTGCAGTTTTATAAATCACATCTGGCTGGTCTTTTCTTATAACTGATTTATGAGTTGGCACTACTATAACATCTAATCCATATATTTCTCTAAACTCGCTTTCTTCTGTCAATGCAGTACCTGTCATACCAGAAAGCTTTTTAAATATTCTAAAGTAGTTTTGATAAGTTATAGTAGCTAAAGTTTTAGATTCTCTCTCTACTTTAACGCCTTCCTTTGCTTCTATGGCTTGATGAAGACCATCACTATATCTTCTTCCTTCCATTACTCTTCCTGTAAATTCATCTACTATTACTACTTCATCATCTTTTACTATATAGTCCTTTTCTTTTTTCATCATGTAATTAGCCTTTAATGCTTGAACTACGTGATGTTGGACTTCCATATTTTCTGGATCTGCATAGTTTTCTAATCTAAAGTATCTTTCAGCCTTTTCTATACCTTCATCTGTAAGTATTACTGAATTTGCCTTTTCATCTGTAGTAAAATCTTTTTCCTTAACTAATGATTTAGCAAAATAATCTGCTACCTTATAGAACTCTGTTGATTTTTCTCCTTGGCCAGAAATTATAAGTGGTGTTCTAGCTTCATCTATAAGTATTGAGTCAACTTCATCCACTATAGCAAAGCTAAGAGGTCTTTGAACTCTTTCTTCTTTGTATATAACCATGTTATCTCTTAAATAATCAAATCCAAACTCACTATTTGTTCCATATGTAATATCTGAACTATATGCTTCTTGTCTCTCTGATGGTTCTAATTCATGTAAAATAACTCCTACCTTAAGTCCTAAAAACTCATACACAGGATTCATTATGTCTCTATCTCTTTTTGCAAGATAGTCGTTAACTGTAACTATGTGGACCCCTTTACCTGATAGTGCATTTAAATATGCTGGAAGTGTTGCAACCAAAGTCTTTCCTTCACCTGTTTTCATTTCTGCTATTCTTCCTTGATGAAGGACAATTCCTCCCATAAGCTGTTCTCTATAGTGCTTAAGGCCTATAGCTCTCCATGAAGCTTCTCTAACAACTGCAAATGCTTCTACTAATATATCATCTAAAGTTTCACCTTTACTTAATCTCTCCTTAAATTCTAAGGTTTTATTCTTTAACTCTTCATCGCTTAATGATTTTATTTTTTCATCTAGCTCATCTATTTTATCAACCATAGGTATTATTCTTTTTAATTCTCTATCACTATAACTCCCGAATATCTTTTCCATTAAACCCATATTTTTCATCCTCGCTATATAAAATATTTATTGTATACCCTATAGATTATAACATCTAATTTATTTGTATTCAACTTATTGTAATTATAATAATAAAAGAGGAGGTTACTCCTCCTCTTTTACTATCTTTCTGGTTCTATTAAGCCATAATCTCCATCTTTTCTCTTATAAACTACATTTACTTTTCCATTTTCATCACTTTCAAATACATAGAAATTGTGCCCTAAAAGTTCCATTTGAAGCACAGCCTCTTCTGCGGACATTGGTTTCATTGCAAATCTCTTTGTTCTTACTATGGCTGGTTCTGAAGTATCCATATATTGATCTTCGAAACTTGGAATATATTGAAATCTTAAAGAATCTCCATTGTTTCTTCTTTGAAGTTTTGTTTTCTGCTTTCTTATTTGTCTTTCTAATTTGTCCAATACTAAATCTATGGATGCATACATATCATCGCTAGTTTCTTCTCCCCTTAATATAACTCCATTAAAAGGTATTGTAACTTCGATAGTATGATCGTTTTTATAAACACTTAAGGTAGCATTTGCCTCTACATCTGGACTAAAATACTTGCTAAGTTTGTCCAGCTTCTTTTCTACTATGTTCTTCAAAGCATTTGTTAGTTCTATATTCTTTCCTTTTATAGTTACTCTCATTGTCTTCAGCCCCTCTCTTTAACTCTTAATAGAGTAATGTCTTGTTGTTAATTCTATTTTAATACGAATTATACCAAATAACAAGTAGAATTTTTGGAATTTACAAAATATTAAATTAAATTTCAAAATACATCAACATTTCGACAAAAAAATAAAATCTTATTGCTTAAAACAATAAGATTTTTATATTAAGTTAGCTGACCTGATCTTTGACCCCACACTCGCCTGCTGGAGCTTTTGCTACCCAGAATTACCCTCTCACTACTTACACTCTCGTTAAGATACAAAATGTATCTCTTCGGCAGGACTTACCTCTAAGCCGCACCATGATCATTAAACATTTTATTTAACTTACGTGGATCGTTTTGCCTGCGACTGGCATCGACTTTCAATCACAAACCTAACTTAATATAAAATAATTATACCTTACTTTTTGCCGCAGTCAAGATATTTATTTTTTCCACTCCACATTTTATGAGTTCATAGGAACAAAAATATGCTGTAGCCCCTGTAGTAAACACATCATCCACCAACAGTACTTTTTTATTTTTTAGCATTTGTGATTTCTTAATTTTAAAACAATCCTTCATATTTTCCCATCTCTGTTCTTGACTTAACCCTATTTGATCTTTAGTTTCCTTTGTTTTTGTGAGGCAATTTATTACAGGTATATTAAATTCCTTACTTAGTAAATTGCATAAAAATTTACTTTGATTATATCCTCTAAGCTTTAATGACTTTTTAGTCATAGGCACATAAGTTATAAAATCTATATCATAGATGAAGTTCCTTATCCTATCTTTCATATAATAAGCTATTATCTCTCCACTTTTAAAATCACTCTTATATTTGAGCCTTCTTATAAGTTCCATCATAGTTCCAGTATAATATGCAGCACTGTAGCAATTTACAAGCTTATCCAAACACCTCATAGTGTACACATTATGAGATAGAACTATATACCTCTTGCATTCATCACATAAGCCGCTTTCCTCTAAATACCTTTCACATATTATACAGTGAGATTTACCATCATATATAACTTCAAAAATACATTCCTTAATGAATTCTAATAGCTTAAGAAACCCATATCCCATGCCTCTTTATTAAAACTCCTTGCCAATTCTTTAGCCTTATCCATATCCTCTGTTTCTTCATTAGATACATATATAACTTCCTTAAAATTTGATTCATAGCAATTTATAACTCCACAAAAGTGAAACAACTTTTTATAATCATATCCCTTATAATCTGCGAAAAATACCATTAAATTTGCATTTGCAAAGTAGGTAGGTATATTTTCAAAGGTATATGTTATAAGAACTGCACTTTTCACTTTAGCAAATTTTAAAAAACTTCTTTCTTTCCCCTCTTCCCAAGAACATAACACACTCTTATTTAATTTTTTGCAGTAAAATCTTATATAATTAGCTACCTTTAACCCCTTTTCTAAATCTGGTATATATATTACTACCTTTCTATCTTCATAAAGGGACCATTTTAAATAATCATATATTATATATGGTATATCTTCTTCTAAATTTATCTTAGTAGTTATGGTTCTAGGTTCAACAATAGGATGAGGCCATTCACTTATAGGTATGATTATTTCCCTTTTTCCCTTAAATATACTTTCTACTCCACAATATATAAACTTCCCCTCACTTTTACTCATCCTTGCCATTATGTCTATGATTTCATATGAAGTATGACGAGGAAATGCTCTAGTATCATCAAATATAACCAAATCAAAATCCTTCATAATTTTTAACGCATTAGCTGCCTTAGCTATAATAAATTTGCTTTTGAGTTCAATATCTCCTCGTCTCAAATAACTGTACCCTCTAAAACTGCTATTTTTTTTTATTTTTTCTAAAATATCCACATACTCTTCATCTTCATTGCTTATATATAATATACTTTTTCCTTTATTCATATAATCCAAAATACTATATATAAATATATCTGTAGATGCACAAGGAATGGTTATAATATTTAAAAATTGTTCATTTGAATATAACCACTTTTCTATTAGTTGAGATACTTTTTTTCTTTTCTCTCTGATTACAGCACTTTTAGTATTCATATACTTCACTCCATCACTAATCTTCTATAGCATTTTCTAAAACATTAGCTATTCTCCATTTTAGTAAAGAATATCTTTCAAAACTTCTATTATTATCTATCATAAATTTCATAGCCTTTATCGAACCTACTAGTACTACTAATTTCTTTGCACGCGTTATTCCTGTATAAAGTAAATTTCTATTCATAAGCATTGGAGGTCCCATAAACATAGGTATAATAGCCACAGGGAACTCACTTCCCTGACTTTTATGTATGGTTACGGCATATGCTAGATCTATCTCATCTAAATAGGTATCTTCATAAACTACTTTTCTTTCTTCATCAAATATTATACTTAAAGTATTTTCTTCTTCATTTATTTCATCTATATATCCTACATCTCCATTAAATACCCCTATTCCTTCTTCTTCTCCATCACCTTTAATTCTCTTCCACTTCAAAGCATAGTTATTTTTTATCTGCATTACCTTATCTCCAACCCTAAGTACATTATCTTTAAATTTCTTTTCATTTTTCCACTTAGCAGATGGATTTAATACTTCTTGAAGGCTTTTATTAAGATTTTCTACTCCTAATAAGCCCTTTCTCATTGGAGTAAGTATTTGTATATGCTTTTGTTTATCCCATTCCTTATTAAACTTAGGTAATCTTTCACTTATAAGCGCCATTAATATATCCGATGTAGATGAGTTTTCTTCACTATTTATAAAATAAAAGTCCTTATCCTTTCCATTTAGTAAAGGCATTTCTCCATTATTTATTTTATGTGCATTTACAGTTATCATGCTTTGTGAAGACTGCCTAAAGATATCCCTAAGCCTTATTACCTTAACACAATTACTATCAATTAAATCTCTAAGTACATTTCCAGGGCCAACAGATGGAAGCTGATCCACATCCCCAACAATTATAAGTCTAGTTCCAAGGGCTATAGATTTAAGAAGATTATTCATAAGCATTATATCCATCATAGATGCCTCATCTATAATCACTACATCGCATTCTAGTGGAGTTTCTTCCGTCCTTGAAAATATCATATCCTCATCTTCTCCTGCTCCCATTTCTAAAAGCCTATGAATAGTTTTTGCTTCTTTTCCAGTGGCTTCTGTCATTCTCTTTGCAGCTCTGCCAGTAGGTGCCCCCATAAAAACTCTAAGTCCATGTTTTTCAAATATATATGTAATGCAATTTATTATGGTTGTTTTTCCTGTTCCAGGACCTCCAGTTATAATTTCTACTCCACTAGATACTGCACCCTTTATAGCTTCTATTTGAGAGGGTGCAAAGGATATTCCCCTTTCTTCCTCAAACTCCATTATTTCCTCTTCTACATTTAACTCCAACTCATCATATTTTGCTATAGCTAAGGTAAGTATTTTCTTGGTTACTCCAAGTTCACAATAATAATATGGAATAGTGAATATACATTCTTTATTATCCACCGTTTCTACTTTTATTTTTCCATGAAATGCACTTTGCATTATTCCCTCTTTTATATTTTCATCATCTACTCCTAATATATCTCTTCCTTCACTCAAAAGCTTTTCTGCAGGCATATAAGTGTTCCCTAATGCGCAAAATTGATTTATTATATAATTTATTCCACTTTGTATTCTAAAGGATGAATTTAAGTCTATTCCTAGACTTCTTGCAATTTTATCCGCAGTTTTAAATCCTATTCCTGAAATCTCTTCTGTTAATATATATGGATTTTCCTTTACTATTCTTACAGAATCAGCTTTAAATCTTTTATATATTTTCACACATTGATTAGGAGTAACTCCATAGCCTTGAAAAAACATCATTACAGTTCTTAATTCTTTTTGTTTACCATAGGACTCACATATAATAGCTATCTTTTTTTCTCCTACTCCTTCTATTTCCCTTAACTTATTTATATCATTTTCTAATATATTTAAAGACTCTTCTCCAAACTTCTCCACTATTTTTTTAGCAGTTACAGGCCCTATCCCAGCTATTACTCCTGATGCTAAATATCTTTCTATACCACTTACAGAATCAGGAACCATTTCCTCACAGCTTTGGACTTTAAACTGTTCTCCAAATTGAGGATGAACTGCCCACTGTCCCTTAAGCTTTAATCCCTGTCCTTCACTAATATAGGGAATGCATCCAACAAAGGTTGTATAATAACTTTTATTGTCTTTTAATCTTGCTACTACATAACCATTTTCATCATTTTTAAATATTATCGAATCTACAATTCCCTGTATTTCTTCCATATAATCTTCTCCTGTTCTACTTGATACTATAAGGCGATATTTATAATATAATTATAACATAATTATATTGATTAAATAAAAAACTCCCTTCATCAATTTGAAGGGAGTTTTCACTACTATAAATATTTTTTTATTTCTTCTACCTTATTAAGCTTTTCCCACGGTAAATCTAAGTCATTTCTTCCAAAATGACCATAAGCTGCTACCTGTCTGTAAATAGGTCTTCTAAGATCAAGATCTCTAATTATCGCACCTGGTCTTAAATCAAATACGTTATTTATTATTTCAATGATTTTATCATGTTCAACTTTGTTAGTTCCAAAAGTTTCAACTTCTATGGATACTGGGCGTGCAACACCTATAGCATATGCTAGTTCTATTTCAAGTTTATCAGCTATTCCAGCTGCTACTAAATTCTTAGCAACCCATCTAGCCGCATAAGCTGCAGATCTGTCAACCTTTGTTGGATCTTTTCCTGAGAAAGCTCCACCACCATGTCTTCCATATCCACCATAAGTATCAACAATAATTTTTCTTCCTGTAAGTCCAGTATCTCCTTGTGGACCTCCAACAACAAATTTACCAGTTGGATTTATATAATACTTAGTTTTTTCGTCTAATAATTCAGCTGGAATAACTGCTTTTATAACGTGCTCCATTAAATCCTTATTAATTTGTTCCTGTGTTACTTCAGGTCCATGCTGAGTAGAAATAACAATAGCATCTATTCTCACTGGTTTATCATCTTCATATTCAACTGTAACCTGAGTTTTCCCATCTGGTCTCAAATAATCTAATGTTTCATTTTTTCTAACTTCTGTTAGTCTTCTTGATAATCTATGAGCCATAGCTATTGGCATTGGCATAAATTCCGGAGTTTCAGTTGCTGCATAACCAAACATCATGCCTTGATCTCCTGCACCAACAGACTCAACTTCGTCTTTACTAGCACCTCTTGATTCTAATGCATCATTAACTCCCATTGCAATATCAGGAGATTGCTCATCTATTGAAGTCAACACTGAACAAGTATCAGCATCAAAGCCATACTTAGCTCTTGTATATCCTATCTCTCTTACTGTCTCTCTAACAACTTTAGGAATATCAACATAACATGATGTTGTTATTTCTCCCATAACCATAACCATGCCTGTTGTAGCTGTAGTTTCACATGCAACTCTTGCTTTAGGATCTTGAGCTAATATAGCATCTAATACAGCATCAGAGATTTGGTCACAAATTTTATCTGGATGCCCTTCAGTAACGGATTCTGATGTAAATAATCTTCTCATTTCTGCACCTCCATCGAAAAATATAATATGTAAAATAAAAACCTCTTCGATAAGAAGAGGTATAATTTGCATTCCTCTCTTATCTCGCAGAACTAACCTGCTGGAATTGGCACCTTGGTACAGAGTACTTGGTTGCCGGGTTTCATAGGGCCCTTTCCCTCCACCTCTCTTGATAAGAGCTTTTTATTAAATTTACTAGCATATCTTAGCACAATAATAATCTTGTGTCAATATTAAGTTTAATTATTATACATCATTTCAATACATTATACAAGTTACTACAGCAAATGAATATAAAAAAAGACACCTTTTGGTGTCTTTGGTGGAGGAAGATGGATTCGAACCATCGAAGTCGATGACAACAGATTTACAGTCTGCCCCCTTTGGCCGCTCGGGAATTCCTCCATATAATGGAGCTGGCAATAGGAATCGAACCTACAACCTGCTGATTACAAGTCAGCTGCTCTACCGTTGAGCCATGCCAGCATATGGATATATTTAATTATTGTGGTGGAGGAAGATGGATTCGAACCATCGAAGTCGAAGACAACAGATTTACAGTCTGCCCCCTTTGGCCGCTCGGGAATTCCTCCATTATTAAGCTTTATAACTTACTAAACAAGTTAATAACCTTATTATCAAGCTATCTCAGCGCGTTTCCGCACTTAATAACTTCAACATGGATTAGTATACAATCTTATAAGTTAAATTTCAAATGCAATATTAAGTCGCCACATAAGATCTGCTTTACTATACTTCATCTTATTCTCATTTCCTCTACTTTAAGCCATTATTTTATTATATTTATCATATTTTTTATAGTTAATTTGGCTAATAAAAATTAACATTATCTAAAAAACACCTTTTTCTTTTAATATTTAATGTACAACTCTCATATAAATTATTAAGGGAGGTGTAACTATTGAATAAAGCTAGAACTCATTTTAATGATTCTTTAGGATATTGTAAAATTGGAGAGTTTATAAAAGATTATATTATGGAAGACACTATAATAGTATGTGTAGGTACAGATAGATGTATAGGAGATTGCCTTGGCCCATTAGTTGGCACCATGCTTAAAGATAAAAATTTTCCTCTCCCAGTATTTGGAACCATATCTGATCCTATACATGCTTTAAATTTAGATAGAAAGTTATACGAAATAAATTTGCTTCATCCTAATGCAAATATAATAGGCATCGATGCATGCCTTGGCGATGAAGATAATGTAGGAGAAATACAAGCTAGGGATTATCCAATTCATCCTGGAAAAGGCGTTGGTAAAACCCTCCCCCTTGTAGGAAAGTCCTCTATAATAGGAATTGTAGACTCAAGTGATGCAAATGTATTTAATAATAACAATATACGTCTTAGCTTAATCTTTAACATGGCCAAAGTAATCTGCGATGCTTTGTCTCATGCTCATAATTTAAGCTCTAACACTCCATCAAATATCAAAGATTTCCTGGTATAAAAAATAAGTGCTTTCGCTTATATTTAATAAGACGAAAGCACTTATTATACTTTTATTTCACTAAAATTTATTATTCTAATAATGATATATCCTCTCCAGAAAAGGATCCCTCTAATTTGTCCAAATAATCTAAAACCCTACCTGTGCCCATTGCTACACAAGAAACAGAATCCTCTACGATACAAACTGGTACTTTTGTAACTTCTTGAATTAATTTATCAAGACCATTTAAGAGGGCACCCCCTCCAGTCATAACTATTCCTTTATCTGCTATATCTGCAGCTAATTCAGGTGGGGTTTTTTCTAAAACTGAATGTGTACATTCTGCTATAGAATTTACAGGCTCACTTAAGGCTTGCCTCATTTCTTCTGAGGAAATATTTATATTTTTAGGAAGACCAGACACCAAGTCTCTCCCTCTTATTTCCATACTAACTTCTTCTTCTCTTACATATGCTGACCCTATATTAATTTTCAAATCTTCAGCTGTTCTTTCTCCTATCATGAGCTTATGTTTCTTTCTTACATATCTTATAATAGCTTCATCAAAAGTATCTCCTGCAACCTTTATAGAAGATCTTACTACTATTCCACCAAGAGAGATGACAGCAACATCTGTTGTTCCCCCACCTATATCTATTACCATGTTCCCACTAGCCTTAGTGATATCTACACCTGCCCCAATCGCTGCAGCTAAAGGTTCTTCTATCAAAAACACCTTTTTTGATCCAGCATTCTTAGCAGCGTCAATAACAGCTCTTTTCTCTACTCCTGTAGCTTCACAAGGTATGCATACCACAACTCGTGGAGAAACCATTTTCTTCTTTCCACAGGCTTTTCTTAAAAAATGCTCTAACATTTTTTCTGTTAAGTCATAATCAGAAATAACACCATCTTTCAAAGGTCTAATAGCTACAATATTACCAGGGGTTCTACCAATCATTTGTCTAGCTTCCTCCCCTACAGCTAAAACTCTATTATTAGTTTTATCTATCGCTACTACTGAAGGCTCTTTCAAAATAACTCCTCTACTCTTTGCATAAACCAGTACTGTAGCTGTACCAAGGTCTATACCCATATCTGTACCCATTTTAAAAAACATCCCTATTACTCCACCTACTCTTTCCATAACATTTTTGGAATAAAAACGCAATTTTATATAATTTTACGACATAGTTTTATTATAATAGGAATGCTTTTATCCTTCAATAGCTTTATACTTCATTTTAGTAGCTTTTCCACCTCTTATATGTCTTTCTGCTTTATTATAATCCAAAATAATTTTGGCTTCTTCTGCTATTTGAGGATTTATTTTAGGTAACCTTTCTGTCATATCTTTGTGTATAGTACTTTTACTAACACCAAATACCTTAGCTGTTTTTCTAATAGTTGCTTTCGAACTTATAATATAATTTGCTACTTCAAGAACTCTTTCTTCAATGTAGTCTTTCAAGGTGGTACCTCCTTAACCCTTCTATATTTATAAATATGCTTATTCATATACTTAAATTACATCTGTCTGGCCATTTTTCGTAACATGAACGAAAAATGGCCTAAAGTTTAGTATTTTATATACTTATCTGGATTTACAAAATCCTTATCTTTTAATACCGCAAAATGCAAATGGTCTCCATAGGTTTCATACATAGCTCTTAAAGTTGTTTTTCCTACAACTCCAAGTTTATCTCCCTTTTTAACCATTTTCCCTGCTGATATACTTACCTTTGAATCTAAATTTGAATATACTGTTTTTAATCCATTTTGATGATCTACTATTACCTGAATGCCATCTACTGTATCATTTTTTACAGATTCAACTTTTCCATCTAGCACTGCTACAACAGGCTTTCCTAATTCACATTTAATGTCTATACCAAAATTAGGTCTGTAGCTATTAGTTGATTTCCAAAATACAGGCTCTTCAGAATATTGTCTTCCTATAATTCCTTCTACAGGTTTTCCAAACTTAGTATCTACTGTTTTAGATACTGTGGCAGTTTTCTCAGTATTTTTTACCTCTTTATTTACTTTTGTTTCTGTATTGTTTGGTTTCTTTACTTGTTCTGCATTGTCATAATCTGTATAAGGTTTTTCAGCAACCTGAGCTGTATCCTTTTTCTTATCCTGCTCTACCACCGATGTTTTATTTTGTTCAATTTTAGCCTGCCTATTATCTCTTGTGGTTGTAATAGCTACTGTAGCAAGTATGCATAGGCATAAAAACAGTACAACGTAAAATCCCTCCTTCTTAAAAAAGTTGAAAATTTTACTAAAGTTTTTGTTTTTCATATCAACACCTCCAATTTCTAGTTTGTCCAGACATTATCAAAAAATACATTTTATTATAATTTTATTTCCAATTTATTTCTATTTTTTGTGACAACATTTGACATAAAAAAAGAGCTGTCAATAAACAGCTCTACATTTTTAATTTATTTGTTCTATTTTTACTCCTTGATAGTAGTGTGTTAATATTTGATTATAACTTTTTCCACCCTTAGCATAAATATTAGCCCCCCATTGACTCATTCCTACTCCATGTCCATAACCAGTACATACTATTTGTATATCTTTTTTACCAAAATTAATACTAAAATGAGTAGAGTTAAGTCCTAGCATACTTCTAAATTGGCTTCCTTTCAAAGTTTTACTTCCAATTTGTATCTCTTTTACTCCACCCGCTTCAGTTTTGCTTTTAATTTTTATATTGGTTTTTAAATTGCTTGGTGATACTATACTTTTATCGAAATATTCATTTATAATGCTTGCCAACTTAGAATAACTATATGCAGAAGTAGATTTATACTTAGGTGCTACCTCTTCCCCTGGACTTTCAACACTCTTTAAATATGGCAGTGCAGCTGAGAATACATCCTTTACATTCTCAGTTTTTCCACTGCTTATAGCAAAATAATACGCACCTTTTATCACTTCTCCATTATATTTTAGTACTTGTCCCTTAGTTAAATTTACAGCTTCTTCAATTTTACTCCAATAATAGTTACTCTTATCTTTTGGCCATGCTGCCATTCTATCATTTTTACTCATAAACGCCTGACAATGTACTGTATCACAAATGTCTGCATTTTTATCCTTACTACATCCAGAACCTCCAAGAGACTTTATATGAGTTACTGCATAAGTTCTTGCTGCTACAGTTTGAGCCTTCAGTGCTTCTATATGAAATTCTGCTGGCATTTCTGAAGCTACAACTCCTTTAATATAATCCTCTAAATTCATTTCTTCTATCTTATTTGTTTTATCTCTATATACTTTCACCTTAATTTCGTTAATAACTACCACATTATCATGTTTCATATTATATGTTATATTATTTAACTTATCTTGAGGCAGCTTATTACCACCCCTTGCTAAAGGTAGCGATAATATGACAATAAAAACTATACTAGCTAAGATAAAAATTAAAAATCTCTTTACAAATAAAAAAACATCTTCTGTTCTCATATGCATTTCTCCTTTTTATGTTTATATAAAAATATATGAAAACAGAAGATAAGTTATAACTTACCTTTATTTAATTTTCTTGTCTAAATATATCTGCACCTAAACACTTTAGCTTCTTCTCTATATCTACATACCCCCTATCTATATGATATACATCTGTAACACTAGTGATTCCTTCTGCTGCAAGCCCACATAAAACAAGTGCTGCTCCTGCTCTTAAATCTGTAGCTTTTACTTCACACCCTGTTAATTTATTAACGCCTTGAACAATAGCACTTCTCCCATCTACTTTTATGTTTGCTCCCATTCTTTTCATTTCTGAAACATGCATATACCTGTTTTCAAATATAGTTTCTGCTATTAAACTAGTTCCTTCAACGGTACATAAGAGAGACATCATTTGGGATTGCATATCCGTTGGAAATCCTGGATAAGGCATAGTTTTTATGTCTGTAGCATTAAGATTATTAGTTCCATCAATTATTAAAGTTTCTCCTTTAATATCTATCTTAACTCCCATTTCAATAAGCTTTGCTATTACGGGTCTCAAATGCTGCTCATTTGCACCCTTTATCTTTATTAAACTCTTAGTAATTGCAGCTGCCACCATAAATGTTCCTGCTTCTATTCTGTCATATATAGGTCTATGAGTTATTCCCTTTAGTTCTTTTACACCCACAATTTTTATTGTATCCGTTCCCGCTCCAATTACTTTTGCTCCCATTTTATTTAAAAAATCTGCCAAATCCTCTATTTCAGGTTCTTCTGCAGCATTTTCTATTGTAGTTTCCCCTTCAGCAAGCACTGCCGCCATCATTATATTTTCAGTAGCACCCACAGATGGGAAATCTAAATAAATTTTCTTTCCTATGAGCTTTTTAGCTATAGCCTCTACATATCCATGTCCTATGTTAATTTCAGCTCCAAGAGCATTTAGCCCTTTTAGATGGAGATCTATAGGTCTTGTTCCTATATTACATCCCCCTGGCAAGGATACTCTAATTCTACCGAATCTTGATATCATAGGTCCCATTATTAAAAATGAAGCTCTCTGTTTTTTTACCAGTTCACTACATGGTTCAACATCACATACAGATTTCGTATCAATTATTATCTTTCTATTACTTGTATCTATATCAATATCTGCAGATACAGATCTTAATATATCACTTATAACAAAAACATCTTCAAGCATTGGAGCATTATCTATAACACACTTATCTCCACTTAATATACTTGCTGCAATAATAGGAAGAACTGAGTTTTTTGCAGCACTTATTTCAACTTCCCCCTTCAAGGTTTTTCCACCTTTAATTATAATCCTATCCATGTATATCCTCCATAAAATTACTAATAAGTTATAGATATAACCGGTGTAGCTAAAATCATATAATTACCTGTATCATAATTACATAAAGCATAATTAAAATCTATAAACTCTCCTCCAACATTTAATTCATTATATTGGTGAGTATATGCTGTAGTACTTAATCCATTATTTATTTCTACTGTTTTTATTCCTTTTGTATTAAAAGACTTCAGAATACCTATAACTTGTTTATTCAACTCTTTCATATTAGAATTATTAGTTTTACCTTTTATATATTCAAAAAAAACTATTTCCTCATTACCTCCAATAGATTCCTTAATTTTTGCTTTCAACTCAGTTAATTTATTTTCATGGCTATATTCTTTTATATTGATAGATATAATATTATCATTATCTGAATTTATACTATGAATATATCCTTCAACTATAGAGTTTGAAAACTCTATATAATAATTGTCATTATTCTTTTCCATATTAATTTCAATATTTTTATCGTAATTTAACCTCTTCAGAATAGATTTGCATGCCTCTTCTCCAGGATCTTTTGTAGAAAAGCTTACCTGTACTCCATACTCCATTACTTCAGTTCCAGTTTTACTAATTATTTCAGAAAACATGTCTACTTTTTCATTTGCTTGAGAATACATCGGAAATTTATATTCCCACATTATCAACATTATAATAACCACAATAACCCATCTTAACTTTTTCATATATTTGCCCTAAAGAGCCTTCCCCCTTTTAATTCATCTTAAGAACCTATTTGAATTATGGACAAATACATGCTATTTATTCAATAAATATATTACTAATATATAGTTTTATAGAAAAAATGTTACCAATAAGAGATATAATAAGATTTACACATAAAATTCAAAAAAGTAAAGAGATTGAGTAATTTTACTCAATCTCTTTATATAAAATAAATTATATTATCTTTCAACTATTAAAGCTGTTCCCATTCCGCCACCTATGCATAAAGTAGCTAAACCTTTTTTAGCATCTCTTCTCTGCATTTCGTGAATTAATGATACAAGTATTCTAGCACCTGATGCTCCAATTGGATGTCCTAATGCTATAGCTCCACCATTTACATTAACTTTTTCCATGTCAAATCCTAAATCTTTAGCAACAGCTATGCTCTGTGCAGCAAATGCTTCATTAGCTTCAATTAAGTCTAAATCTTCAACTGCTACGTTAGCTTTTTCTAAAGCTACTTTTGTTGCATGGAATGGACCATATCCCATTATAGCTGGATCTAATCCTGCTGAACCGTAGGATGTTATTTTAGCTAATGGAGTTAATCCTAATTCCTGAGCTTTTTCAGCACTCATTACTACAAATGCAGCTGCTCCATCATTTATACCTGATGCATTACCAGCTGTAACTGTTCCATCTTTCCTAAATGCTGGTCTTAATTTTCCTAATTTTTCTATAGTTGAACCAAATTTTGGGAATTCATCTGTGTCAAATACTTTTGGCTCTCCCTTTCTCTGAGGTATAACAACTGGTACTATTTCATCCTTGAATCTTCCTTCTTTTATAGCTGCTTCAGCTTTTAACTGTGAGCTTAAAGCAAACTGATCTTGCTCTTCTCTAGTTAATCCCCATTTTTCAGCTATGTTTTCAGCTGTCATTCCCATATGATACTGATTAAAAGCATCCCATAAACCATCAGTTATCATTTCATCTACTAACTGTCCATTTCCCATTCTTTGTCCCCATCTTGCATCATTTAATACATATGGAGCTCTAGACATGTTTTCCATACCACCAGCTATTATTACGTCAGCATCTCCTGCTTTTATCATTTGAGCTGCTAAGCTTACTGCTCTTAATCCTGAACCACAAACTTTGTTTATTGAGAATGCTGGAACTTCCTGTGGAAGACCCGATTTTATAACTGCCTGTCTAGCTGGATTTTGTCCAAGTCCTGCCTGTAAAACATTTCCCATTATAACTTCTTGTACATCTTCTGGCTTTATTCCTGCTCTTTTTACAGCTTCCTTTATAACAGTAGCGCCTAACTCAACTGCTGGAACATCTTTTAATCCTCCACCAAAAGAACCTAATGCTGTTCTAACTGCACTAACTATAACTACTTCTTTCATTGGTAACCCTCCTAAAATATGTATTTTCATTAAGATTTATTTTATAATTCACAAATTTTTCTGTCAACAATTTCATTATAACCATAAATTAAAATTTAATCAATAGATTTTGTTAAAAAAAACACAAAGTTTACATTACTTTAAATTCTTCTGGTCTTTTCGTTTCTTTTTTTAAATGATATAATATAGCTTCCACTATTCTCTGCGATGCAAAGCCATCTCCATAAGGATTTATGGCCTTACTCATTCTTTCATAGCAATTTCTATCCTCTATAAGAACCTTTGCATTTTCTAATATGTTATTTATATTTGTTCCTACAAGTTTTACAGTACCTACATCTACCGCTTCTGGCCTCTCTGTTACATCTCTTAGAACTAATACCGGCTTCCCTAAATGAGGAGCTTCTTCCTGAAGTCCTCCTGAATCTGTCATAATCATATAACATCTGTTCATTAAGTTGTGAGTTTCCTTAGTATCTAGAGGAGAAAGAAGGTGTACTCTATCCATTCCTCCTAAGTATTTGTATACTACATCCTTTACTATAGGATTTAAGTGAACAAGGTATACCAGTTCCACATCTTCATATCTTTCAACTAATGTTTTTAAAGATTTACAAATATTTTCTATACCCTGGCCCCAGTTTTCTCTTCTATGAGCGGTAACCATTATGACCTTTTTATTTTTATAATCTATATTATTTAGTTCATTATTTTCAAAAACATAATTGTCTTCTACTGTAACATTCATTGCATCTATTACAGTATTTCCTGTAATATATATATCTTCTTCCTTTACTCCTTCTAAAAGCAAGTTATTCTTAGAACTTTCAGTAGGCGCAAAATTAAGGTCTGATATAGCTCCAGTAAGCTTTCTATTCATTTCCTCAGGAAATGGAAAGTGTTTGTTATGTGTTCTAAGTCCAGCTTCTACATGTCCTACCTTTATCTTTTTATAAAATGCAGCGAGTGCTCCTGCAAAGGTGGTTGTTGTATCACCATGAACTAATATTAAGTCAGGTTTTTCTTTTTCAAATACTTCCTCTAAACCTTGTAAAACCTTAACTGTAATCCCTGTTAAACTTTGCTTGCTTTGCATTATATCCAAATCATACTCTGGAGTTATATTAAATAATTCAAGCACTTGATCAAGCATTTGTCTATGCTGTGCTGTAACACAAACTATACTTTCAACTTTATCATACTTTTTTAGTTCCTTTACAAGCGGCGCCATTTTTATAGCCTCTGGTCGGGTTCCAAATATAGTAATTATCTTAATTTTTTCCATTACCTTACCTCCAGAAAATCATTCTTTATGTTGAAAAAATCCAAATTTCCACGCAATAATAACTATTAAAATCATTATTAATGCCAATAAGAAATAAGAATTTGCACTACTTATTTGCATAGCTATTATTGCAAAAGCTCCTAGAACAGTACTTATAAGATACATTATTATAACTGCTTGCCTTTGAGTTAATCCCATATCTAACAATCTATGATGCAAATGTCCCCTATCTGCTCCCATTATAGGCTTCCCATTTATTTTTCTTCTTATCATTGCAAATAAAGTGTCATATATAGGAAGTCCCAGTGCTAATATAGGTACTGATATAGCAAAGGCAGCTGCAGACTTTATAGCACCTTCTATAGATATGGCTCCTAATAGAAATCCTAAAAGTTGTGCTCCTGTATCTCCCATAAATATAGATGCAGGATAAAAATTATATGGCAAAAACCCCATTATAGCTCCAATAAGTACAGATGTTAGTATAGCGGCTTCCATTCTGGTACTTATATTCAGCAAAGCTATAATAAACAATGTCACAGTGGAAATCAATGCTACTCCAGCTGCTAATCCATCTAATCCATCTATAAGATTAATGGCGTTAGTTATTCCTACTACCCAAATTATAGTAAGTGGTAATGAAATCCACCTTATATTTATATAAGAATCATAACTTGAGAAAGGATCTGTAACAGATATTATCTTTATGTCATATAAAATCAAACACATTGCTGCCCCTATTTGAAGTAATAGCTTTATAATTGGTTTTAAATCATATTTATCATCTAAAAATCCTCCTATAACAATAATAGTGGCCCCTAGAATTATTCCTTTTTCTTGTTTAATTAAATGTCCATCTTTTAAAATCAGTGTAATGATAAAAGAAAAATATATTGCTAATCCTCCTAAAAGCGGAGTGGGCTTTTTGTGTACTCTTCTTTCATCTTTAGGTACATCTATTGCATTTATTTTTATTGCTAACCTTTTTATTAAAGGAGTAAAAAGAAATGATAAGATCGCTGCAATCACTCCTAAGAAAAGCATATTATCCATATTTATCTCCCCATTTAATATGATCCATCTCCTGCAAGTGAATCATCATTTTCTATCCATTGATTTACAAGTATTTCTCTGAATTCTTCTTTAGTATCTCGTATTACTACTTTATCAATTCCTGAATTAATTATAAATCTTTTGCATAAAGAACATGGAGATGCATTTTCTACAAATTCTCCTGTCTTTTCTTCCTTACCTACCAGGTACATAGTAGACCCTATCATATCCTGTCTTCTTGCAGAAATTATAGCATTTTGCTCAGCATGTACAGACCTACACAATTCATATCTTGTACCTCTAGGCACATTAAGTTGTTCTCTTCTGCAATATCCTAGATCACAACAATTAACTCTTCCACGGGGAGCACCAGTATATCCAGTTGACATAATTTCATCATTTTTTACTATTATAGCTGCAAAATTTCTTCTAAGACAGGTTCCCCTCTCTAGTACAGTTTCACATATATCAAGATAATAATTGTTTTTATCTATTCTATCCATAGTTCCTCCATTATGTACAAATACTTAATACTACTATGTACTATTCTATACTAAAAAAATGCTAATTAAAAGTATAAGTAATTTAAAAGTCGGCTTAAATTAGCCGACTTAATATTATTTAGTTCCAAACAATCTATCTCCTGCATCTCCTAGACCTGGTACTATATATCCCTGTTCATTTAATTTTTCATCTATTCCAGCTACATATATATCCACATCTGGATGTACGTCCATAACAGCTTTTACTCCTTCTGGAGATGCTATAAGGCACATAAGCTTCATATTTTTTGCTCCCTTTTCCTTAAGAAGAGTTATAGCATCTATAGCAGATCCACCTGTAGCAAGCATAGGATCTGTAACTATTATATCTCTTTCTCCTATATCCTGTGGAAGCTTGCAGAAATATTCTACAGGTTTAAGTGTTTCTTCATCTCTATATAATCCTATATGTCCAACCTTTGCTGCTGGAATAAGTCTTAACATACCATCTACCATACCAAGACCTGCTCTAAGTATAGGAACTATGGCAACCTTTTTTCCTGATAATACTTTACATTTTGTTCTACATATAGGTGTTTCTATTTCTACTTCCTTTAATTGAAGATCTCTTGTTACTTCATAAGCCATAAGCATTGCTACTTCTTCTACTAATTCTCTAAAATCCTTAGAACCTGTATTCTTGTCTCTTATAAATGCAAGTTTGTGTAATATTAATGGATGGGCTATTTGTGTTACTTTACTCATTATTATTCCTCCCTATAATTCCTATTTATTATATTTTGCTTCTATATCAGAAATTTTATCTATTCTATTTTGATGCCTTCCACCTTGGAATCCGGCACTTAAAAATGTATCAACTATATCAAGTGCTAACCCTAAACCTACTACTCTTTGTCCTAATGCTAGTATATTAGCATTATTATGTTCTCTACAAGAATGCGCGCTAAATGTATCTGAACATAGCGCTGCTCTTATACCAGTAACCTTATTAGCTGCAATACTTATTCCTATTCCTGTTCCACATACAAGTATACCAAAATCAAAATTGTTGTTAGCTACTTCTTCTGCAACCTTTAAGGCATAATCTGGATAATCAATAGACTCCTCTGAAAAAGTTCCAAAATCCGTTAGCTCCATACCCTTGCTTTTTAAATGTTTTATTATTTCCTCTTTTAATGGAAATCCAGCATGATCACTTCCTAATGCTATTTTCATAAAAACACCTCCAAAAATAATTATAATTCTTAGTTTACCCACAAAAAAGGAAGATAGGAGTAGCTATTTTTAGATACCTTTATCTTCCTTTAATTTATTCAATAATAATATAATATTATTTTTTAATTGCTCAAATGTATTTTTGTAAACAGAAATTGTGCCACCATAAGGGTCTAAAATTTCACCTTCTATGCCGACAAAACTATTTAAAGAATATATGCTATTTTGGTATTTGGGATAAACTCTTTTTAAATAATCACATATACTTTCCGTCATAGTAAGTATAAGATTACTATCTTTAATATGTTCTTCTGTGAGCTGTACTGCTTTTCTGTCACTTATATCAATTTTTAAACTTTCCATAACAATAGCTGAAGAATTTAAGGAGGTCTTACTACCATTTACTACAGCTACTCCTGCTGACAATCCTTGATGCAACTGTTCTGAGTAATGATTAAATATAGCTTCTGCCATACAACTTCTACAAGTATTACCTGTGCATATAAATAAAACCTTCATAATTGCCTCCTTACTTTTTCTTTAACTATCAGTTCATCATTTTATATTAATACCAGCTCCATGTCAATATGAACATAAATTTATATAGATATTATATCAAAACCTGCTGATTTTTTTAACCTATTCATAACAGCAATTCCCATTCCTTTTTCTTCAAATGCTTCGGAAAGAATCACATCAACATTTTTATCATCAAACTTTCTTAATGTCTCAAATAAATTTTGTGCTATTATATTTATATTATTCCTGCTGCCCAAGGTTTCCACTATTGCATTATGATATTTATTTAAAGTTTCATCTGTAGCTATTACTCCTACATTTTTCCCTTCTTTGGTATACTTATTTATCAATTCATTAATCTTTGTTATAGTAAAATCTAAGTCACCTTGTATAACCTTTACCGGTGCCTTCGGCGCATAATGTCTATACTTCATCCCAGGAGCTTTAGGTTTTAATTTTTCTTCAGGTTTCTTCATTATAGCAGGATCTATATAAACTTCTTTTTCTACTTCCTTTAGCATTTCCAACGTAACTCCACCAGGTCTTAATATACATGGAGGATACACCGTACAATCTATAATAGTAGATTCCACACCTACATTGGACTTTTCTCCTCCAATTATATAGTCAACTTTACCATTTAAGTCTTCTACACACCTTTCTAAATCTGTAGGACTAGGTCTTCCTGAAATATTAGCTGAAGGCGCTGCTATAGGCACTCCTGATGCTTTTATTATTTCTCTGGCCACTTCATTTGACGGCATTCTTATTCCTATGCTATCAAGTCCTGCACTAGTAGAATTAGGGATTTTGTTACTTTTAGGTAATATTATTGTTAAAGGTCCTGGCCAAAACTTTTTTATAAACTTAAAAGCAACCTCTGGAACTTCCTGTACTAAGGTCTCTATATCAGATATTTCTGCAATGTGTACTATAAGAGGATTATCTTGCGGTCTTCCTTTAGCATCAAATATTTTTTTTACAGCTTTATCATCTAAAGCATTGGCTCCTAATCCATATACAGTTTCAGTTGGAAAGGCCACAAGGCCTCCATTTCTTAAAACATATCCTGCTTCTTTTATTGCTTCCTTATCTAAATTATTGTAATTTAACTTTACAACCTTTGTATTCAAAGATTACATCTCCTTCTAAAGTTATTGTTCTGATACTACAACAACGTGATTATAGCAAGTCCTACAATTATACCTAAAAGTGTTCCAAATGTAGTAGTTATTCCTTCCCAAAGCTTATTAGATTCTGGTATCATTTCTCCACATACTACATATAACATTATTCCTGAAGCAAATGACAAACTTATTCCTAGTGCACTTTGAGAAATATTTCCTATGTATAATCCGATGAAATTTCCAAATATAGTAGGCACTGCAGTAAGGAAAGTATATATAATTATTTTTAACACCTTAGTTTTTGAAGCCATAAGCGGTGCTGCAACCGCTAGCCCCTCAGGAATATCATGTAACGCTATTATTATGCTCATTTTTATTCCCAGTAATCCTCCTGTAGCGAAACCACATCCCATTATAATTCCTTCAGGTAAATTGTGCATCATAAGCCCTATAGCCGTAATGAAAGCTATTTTTGCGTGCTTATCTATTTTCTTTTCCTCAGTTTTTTTATCTATAAATGCTACTGTTATTATTCCCATAATACAGCATATAATCGTATATACAAAGCTCCACTTACTTAGTGCTTCTGGAATTAAATCAAAGACTACCACAGCAAGCATTAATCCTCCAGAAAATCCTATAAGCCATCCTAATGTTTTATTCGAAGGATTCCTTATAAAAATAGCTATAAAGGACCCGATAAGAGTACCCGCTACTGCCACTATACTTCCTATGAGTATTATTAAATATAGGTTATTCACTTTAAACCACCTTTTAAAAATATTATCTATATAGATATATTTAACTGTGGTTTTATTTATTCTATTTATAATGATTCCCTATATTCTTTTATTCTATCTATAGCTTCATAAGTAAATTCTGCATTTACACATCTTTTGTATATCATATCTAAAAGGAGATATTTATGAAGTTTTCCCTTTTTTATAATTGTAAAAAAATATGACTTCTCAGGATGAAGCACTTTTCTCTTTTTATAGCAGTGTGCTACATAAGGATGTAGCTTGAATAGCTTAGCATTAACAGGTACTACATATTCATTTCTAAATTTCGATGAGGTAATCATTATAATTTCAAAATCTTCTTTTCCATCGGACTTTCTTTTGAAATTTTCAGCATGTACTATTTCAATTTTATCGCATAGCATGTTAATTTTTTTCTTAAACAATCCTAATTCTATATAGAGCCTGTAATTTTCTATAATTTCAAATTTAATATGCTCATTATGCTGTTTTACAAGCATGGATATTATAATTAAAAACTGTATTATACCTGCATATACAATATAAAACAATGACAGTTTTTTAGTATAAATCAGTATAGCGGGGATTATAAAAAAAATAAAGCACATTATAAGCATAAATCTTTTATAAGACTTTTGTTGCTTTCTAATGGCTTTATTTATATTCATAATGCCCCTCTCTCTCTTTTAATAATTAGTTTCCACCTAAAGCCTTCATCTTTTCTGCCTGTTCAACCGTTATAAGTGAATCTATGATTTCATCTATGTCTCCATCCAAGAAAGATTCTAATCTATATAATGTAACTCCAATTCTATGATCAGTAACTCTTCCCTGTGGATAGTTATAGGTTCTTATTCTTTCACTTCTATCTCCAGTACCTACTTGACTTTTTCTATCTTCTGCAATGCCTGCACTTCTTTCCGCTTGAAGTCTATCAAACAATCTGGACTTTAATACTTTCATAGCCTTTTCCTTGTTTTTAAGCTGTGATTTTTCATCTTGACAAGAAACTACAAGTCCTGTAGGGAGATGAGTAATTCTCACTGCTGAATCCGTAGTATTAACACACTGTCCACCATGTCCTGATGCTCTAAATACATCTATTCTTAGATCATTAGCATTTATCTCTACTTCTACATCTTCTACTTCTGGTAAAACTGCAACTGTGGCTGTTGAGGTGTGAATTCTTCCACTTGATTCAGTATCAGGAACCCTTTGAACTCTATGAGCTCCACTTTCATACTTTAATCTGCTATATGCACCATTCCCCTTTAGCATAAATACAACTTCCTTAAGTCCACCTAAATCAGTTTCATTAACGCTCATAGGTTCTATTCTCCAGCCAACTCTTTCTGCATATCTTGTGTACATTCTAAATAAATTTGTAGCAAATAAAGCTGCTTCCTCACCGCCAGCTCCAGCTCTTATTTCTACAAATACATTTTTATCATCGTTAGGGTCTTTAGGAAGCATTAATATTTTAAGTTCTTGTTCAAGATCTTCTTGCCTTTGGGAAAGCTCTTTTAATTCTTCCTGTAGCATCTCTCTAAGTTCCCTATCTGATTCTTCTTGTAGCATTTCTTTATCTGTACTTATATCATCTATAACTTTTTTATACTCTTTATATTTATTAACCACTGCTTCTAAGTCTGAATGTTCTTTGCAAAGCTTCTGCCACTCTTTTTGGTTTGTCATTACGCTTGGGTCACTTATCTTTATGGATAACTCTTCATATTTATTTTCTATAAAATCAAGTCTTTCTAACATAAACTTTATCACTCCGTTATTATATTTTAACAACTAACAATTATATCACAATATATACACTTAAATCAAATATATTGTTTGGCACCTAATGCATTATTTATAATTTAAGTAGGCTGTTATTACCCTATCATTCCCTGCTAAATCTTTATAGCATTCTATAGTGTGAAAACCACTATTTTTAAGAATTTCAGTTACAGCTTCTCGTTGATCATGTCCTATCTCTAGAGCAATAAGTCCATGATTTTTCAAAACTCCTTTACTTTCCAATGCAATTCTTCTATAAAAATAAAGTCCATCTTCTCCTCCATCTAAAGCTTCATATGGCTCATAATCTTTAACATCTTCCATAAGGCTCGGGATAACATCTTTTCTTATATAAGGAGGATTAGAAACTATAACATCATACATAGACCTATTTTTTATTGCCACTTCAAGTAAATCGCTTTTATATACTTTTACTCTATGCGTTATTTCCTGAAGACTTGCATTTTCCTTAGCAACTTCATAAGCTGTGTTTGAAATGTCAAAACAGTCTACATTGGTATTAGGACAATAAACAGCTATAGACACTCCTATAGCCCCACTGCCACAACATACATCTGCTATATCTAAATAGTTATTTTTATTAATGATCGATATTACATTTTCTACTAATATCTCTGTATCAGGACGAGGAATAAGTACACCCTCTTTAACTTTAAAGTTAAGTCCCATAAATTCAGTATAGCCTAATATATACTTAATAGGCATTTTATTTTTTCTAAGCTTAATTAATTCAAAATATTCTTCAGCTTCCTTGGATGATATTTTAAAATCTCTGTTAACCATTATAAATAATTTATCTTTATTTATAATTTTACTCAATAGAAGCTGAGAATCAAGTATATAACTAACATTATTTGATTTCTTAAGAATTTTATACCCACACTCTAAAACTTTTCCTATTGTGTAAACTTCCCTTGTATCCATTTATTGACTTTCTCCATTCTCCATCACATCAATACCTTCAGCTAATTTAATTGCCTTAATAGCTACTTCTAATTGACTTAAATCCGGCTCCCTAGTAGTTAATTTTTGAAGCATTAGTCCTGGGTAAGCTATAATGCTTGATAAATTACTCTTGCTCTTTCCTAGCCACTTTATAAGCTCATAAGTTATCCCTGATACAAATGGCAGTAACGCTATTCTCCAAAGCACATTTTCCCACCAAGAATTCCAACCCACTGCTGAAAATAATATTATACTTACTATCATTACCAAAAACATAAAATTAGTTCCACAGCGAGGATGAAAGCGAGGATATTTTTTTGCTTTTTCAGCTATAAGCTCATCATCATGTTCATAGCAAAATATAGTCTTATGCTCTGCTCCGTGATACTCAAAAACCCTCTTTATATCCTCCAATTTCCCTATAATATATAAATAAGCTAAAAATATGCCTACCCTTATTATTCCTTCTATTATATTTAACACAATTGTACTTTCTATTCCTAAAAGCTTAAATCCACTTGCAATTAAATTAGGCAATATAAAAAATAAAAGAACTGAAAAAATCAACGAAACAATAAGACTTATACTTGCTATTATACTGTCGCCTTTTTCTTTAAATTTATTTTCAAACCACTTATCAAAGGTAGATTTGTTTTCCTCTTCCTCTTCAAAAAATGAAGCTGAATAATTTAAGGTTTTTATGCCTATTATCAAGGATTCTATTAGAGATACAAATCCCCTTATAACTGGTATACTAAAAAACTTATTTCTTTTTGAATAAGGTACAAATTCTTCTAAGTTTACTTCTATCTCTCCGTTTTCTTTTCTCACAGCAGTAGCAATACCCTTACTTCCTCTCATCATTACACCTTCAATGACTGCTTGTCCTCCTACTGTACATTTCTTCTTCATTGCTTCACCTCTCTTCTAAAACAACGTGACATTTTCTGCATCTAGCTTCATAAGACTCCTTAGCTCCTACAAGAACTATAGGTTCATCATAACTTGCTGGCTTACCATTTATAAGTCTTTGAGTTCTAGTAGCTGGATTCCCACATTTCATACATATAGCTTGAATTTTATCTACAAATTCTGCAACGGCCATAAGTTTTGGAATAGGCCCAAAAGGTTCTCCTCTAAAATCCATATCAAGACCTGCACAAATTATTCTTTTATCCCTATCAGCTAAGTAATTTACTACCTTTACTATATTTTCATCAAAAAATTGAATCTCGTCTATAGCTATTACTTGAACATCTTCATCAATCAATTCGATTATTTGATTACTAACTGTTACAGGTATAGCATCTTCTTTATCTCCACAATGAGAAACTACATCTTCTTTACTGTATCTATTATCAATTTCAGGCTTAAAGACCTGAACCTTTTGCTTAGCAATCTTAGCTCTTCGTATTCTTCTTATAAGTTCTTCTGATTTACCACTATACATCGGTCCTATAATTAGCTCTATCCAGCCATGATTTTTTGGTCCATACATAGAAATCCCCCCAGTCTTTAATAAACAAATATAATTGTAACAGAGAAGCATAATATAATAAAGAGGAAATAATTAAATATTATTGACTTGTAAACAAACACTGTGTTATAATTTAGTAGTTAAAAATTCGGACGATAAAGTCTAGAATTCACGAGAGAGGTGAAAAACATGAGAGAAGGCATACATCCAGACTACCATCATGATGCAGTAGTTAAGTGTGCATGTGGAAACACTTTTACAACTGGTTCTACTAATAAAGAACTAAAGGTTGAAATATGTTCTAAATGCCATCCATTCTTCACTGGCAAGCAGAAGATCGTTGATGCTGGCGGAAGAGTTGATAAGTTCATGAAGAAATTCAACTTAAAGAACGAAGAATAATTTTTATAATAAATAAACCCGAATAAATTCGGGTTTATTTTTTTATTTATTTAATTTTTCCTTACCTATTATATTTAAAAATTCAGCATTGTTTTTAGTTTTAAATAACATACTGATTAATTGTTCTGTTACATTTTGAGTGTTACTTTCAGTATATAACATTTTTCTTATGTTAAATGATGCATCATATTCTACTTCTGTTAAAAGTAAATCTTCTTTTCTTGTTCCAGATTTGTAAATATCTATAGCTGGGAATATTCTTCTTTCTTGAAGCTTTCTATCTAAGTGAACCTCCATATTACCAGTACCCTTAAATTCTTCAAATATCATATCATCCATTCTGCTTCCAGTTTCAACTAAAGCTGTAGCAAGTATAGTTAAGCTTCCGCCTTCTTCTATATTTCTTGCGGCACCAAAGAATTTTTTAGGCATTATTAAAGCTCCTGGATCAAGCCCACCTGAAAGTGTTCTTCCCGTTGGAGTAATTGTCAAGTTATATGCTCTTGATAGTCTTGTTATACTATCTAAAAGTATAATTACGTCTTGTCCTTGTTCTACCATTCTCTTAGCTCTTTCTAGAACCATATATGCCACCTTTGTATGATGTTCTGGTTCTTCGTCAAAGGTAGAATATATAACTTCTCCATTTATAGATCTTTGCATATCAGTAACTTCTTCTGGTCTTTCATCAATAAGCAATACTATAAGTTTGGATTCAGGATGATTAGTAGAAATGCTTTGAGCAATTTTTTTAAGAAGAGTAGTCTTACCAGCCTTAGGAGGAGCTACAATAATTCCTCTTTGACCCTTTCCTATAGGACATATTATATCCATAAGCCTTGCTGAAAGGTCTTCTTTTATAGTTTCAAGTTTTATTCTTTTATTTGGATAAATAGGAGTTAATAATTCAAAAGGTTTTCTTCTAACTGCTCTTTCAGGATTTTCCCCATTTACTTTTTCCACATATAATAAGGCCTTAAACTTTTCTCCTTCCTTAGGAATTCTGACTTTACCTTGTACTTCGTCACCAGTTTTTAAATTAAATCTTCTTATTTGAGATGGTGATACATATATGTCATCTGGTCCTGTTAAATAATTTTTTCCTCTTAAAAATCCGTAGTTATTATTTTCTATTATCTCTAATACACCTTTAGCTGTATCTGATTCATTTATCATTTCTTTAAGCTTTTCTTTTTTCTCCTCAGGGCTTACTTCCTGTGGCTTTATGTACTCTTTTTCTTGCTCCGGTGCTGGCTCATGTTTAACTTCTACTGTATTTTTAGGACTTATTTTTTCTCTTAATACTACCCCGTTCTTTTCTATATGCATAGGAGATACCTTCTTAATCTCCTCTATAAGTTCTGACTTTTTTAATTTAGATATATTTTTTATGCCTAATTCCTTGGCAATAGACTTTAATTCGTTTACAGTCATATTGTCTAATTCCACATTTAACAAAAAATAACACCTCCTGCGATATTAAGTTATATATAATAAATCCTCTGGGAAAATAAAAGAAACTCTTCGAAGGGATATATGCGATAACATTATAACCTATTTTACAAACTTTATCCAGAAAAATTTTAAGCGATAATATTATCATAGAGGCATTTAAATAGCTTTATAATAATGCATAAACCTTATTATTAGTACTATTAAATAATTTAACCTTTTCTAGGACTTTCTCCTGATCTCCTATATAAAATAATGGTATGTAAATTTCTTTACATCCACCTACTATTAGTTTAGAATTTAAAACTTCTTGAATGCTATATTCATATTTATGATTTTGCCCACAGAGTGGACACACAATTTCTAAACATACTTGCCTATTTTCAATAATTACATTTTTGATAGAGTTAATTTCATATTTTAAGGAGCTTAATTTAAATATAGAGACTTTCCTTATCTCATATTTAATCATATGATTTTTTAAAGCTATAGTAATATTTGAATTTATCATTTTTTCATCTCCAAAAATTTTAAAATAACTAGAGTTATAGTATTTATAACATTTCTATAAATATTATGAATTTCCTCTTTTTAGTATATTACTATTTCACTTTCTTATCTAACAGCTCCTCTGCTTCAAAATACATGTCCCTTATTCTTTTATTAAAAAGCATCTTTTCCTCTGCATTTTTCATGTATTCCTTAAAGTCTACTTTGCTTGAAGGAAAGTTTTCATGAAATTCTTGTTGATTTAAACATTCATACTTTTTCAATAGCAAGGCTAATAAGTATTTACAATCTTCATCTTCTAGTATTTTAAAAAGCTCCCCTTCACTTACACCCTTATATTGGCATAAAAACTCTATTATATTTTTATATCTATTATGTCTATCAAAAAAATAATTCATATTATATTCAACTACCTTCCTTAAATATTTACTTACATTAATGCCCACTTTTTTTATTTTTAAACTTCATTTTATTATAATCTATAAAAAAGACCTCAATAGGATACCCTATTGAGGTCTTATATCTATGGACAAAATAGTGCGAACAGGCTTTTGACCTGATACACTCATTTCATAATCTACACGAATCTTTCCTCCATCATCATTTATATCTATCTTTAGATCATTGGTTGTTATAGCAATTTCCAAAACACCATAGGGAGTATCATAGAGACATACATGTTTTTTTCTATTTTCAAACTCCATTTTAGCATCTGTACTTCCCATTCTTAAAAGAATCATCCTTTTTTCATCAGGATAAATCTTAAAATGAGTAGTAGTACCTTCCATACCAGATATTTGAGTTTCTTCATATACTACACGATAAAGTCCTTCCATCTTAACAAACTTCCCTACAGAAATTACTTCAATAGAATTTTTTTCATCATTATCTTGAGTACTTTTAACAGTAATAAGTACTTCCTTTAGCATTAGAACGACCACCTCTTCATCTAACTATTACAGAACTTATATTATATACTTATTTATTTCTTCATCAGTAGCTGGAGTAACAGTTATATGATTATTTAATTCCCTAGAAAAATTACCATACTTTATTACCACATTAGGATTATCTTTTCCCTTAGAGTATCTTGCAGTTATTTTAGCTGCCATCTCTATATCTTCATCAGTAGGTTTTCCAATAAGTACTACCATAGATCCATTATAATCTTCAGCAAAAAATATTAAATCTTCACAATTTAAATATTCTTTTATAGAGTTTGCTTCTTCTAATGTTCTAGTAGATATTATTTTACAATTAGGAGTAACTCTAAAGTGTCTGCCTATTCTCAAAAGATATAATTCCGATGAATTGGGCTCTTTATTATGTTCTAGTAATTCCTTTAATCTCTTAGAATAGTTAGGTTCTGTTAATTTACATCCTCCAGCAGGAGATGGATAATCAACTATGCCCCATTTTTCAGCTAACTCCATTTGAACTTTCCTAGTTCTACCTGATATATCTAAGAGTTTTTCCCTATCCACTAACCCACTTAACTCCATTTCTGTTGGAGGTAAATTTTTAGCACATAAAGGTCTTAATATCTTGTCACTATATCCTGACTCATTTTTTACTATATCTAATGCAGAACGATTTTGAGACATAGGTCTTTGATTTAATACCTCTCCTGTTATTATAAAATCTGCATTAAGTTCTTCCAAAAGCTTTCCAGAATAAGTCATCATTAAAGCATGACAGTCTACGCATGGATTCATATTTTTTCCATAACCATGTTTAGGATTTTTTACTATTCTTAAGTGATCATCAGAAAAGTCTACTACATGTAACGGTATTTCTATTTGTTCTGCCATTCTTACAGCATTTTTTTCATTAAAAAAATTTGATCTAAAGCATATTCCTATTACATCTATACCTTGTTCTTTCATTAATTTAGCAGCAAGTGTACTATCCAACCCACCTGACATCATTGCTAATGCCCTTGTCATATTCATCACCCTTTATTTATTATTTCTTTCTATTGCAAGTTTAATTAATTCATCTATAAGCTCTGAATACTTTTTGCCTGAGGCCTCCCAAAGCTTAGGATACATACTGATTTGAGTAAATCCAGGTAATGTGTTTACTTCATTGAAATAAGCCTCTCCTGTTTCCTTATCCATTAGAAAATCCACTCTAGACATTCCTTGGCAATCCAATAATGTATATATTTTTATAGCTAATTCTTTTACCTGTTGCAGCTTTTCATCATCTAAATTAGCTGGTATTAAGAGTTTTGAAGCTTCATCTTTATATTTTGCTTCGAAATCATAGAATTCCTTTGCAGGGACTATTTCTCCTGGTACGGCTCCTTTAGGTTCATCATTTCCAAGCACAGCTACTTCTATTTCTCTTGCATTTATAGACTCTTCTACAAGTATTTTTCTATCATACTTTAAGGCTTCTTCTAGTCCGTTTATAAGTTCCTGTCTATCATGAGCCTTAGTTATACCTACAGAAGAACCACTATTAGATGGCTTTATAAATACATCATATCCAAGCTTGCTTTCAATATTTTGTATTAATTCATCTTTATTTTTGTTATAATTATACTCTGTTACAACTACATAGTTAGCTTGTTTTATTCCAAAATTTTCTAAGACATACTTAGTGTATACTTTATCCATACATAATGCAGAAGATAGAACTCCTGGGCCTACAAAAGGAATTCCTATAAGCTTACATAAACCTTGAATTGTTCCATCTTCTCCATATAAACCATGCATTACAGGAAAAACTACCTCTACTTCTTTATTAAAAAGTATGTTTTGTGCATTTTCTTTTTTATTTTTATCGTCCTTTTCCCATAATCCATTCTCTATATTATCTATAGAACCTAGATATTCATACCAGTTTCCTGCTTTTGTAATACCAATTACACGTATTTCATATTTAGATTTATCGATATTTCTAAGTACTGATGCTGCAGATACTCTAGATACCTCATGCTCTGTTGACTTTCCCCCAAAAAGAATAGCTATTTTATTCATTATCCCATCTCCTCTTAAAATAATTAAAAAGTATATATCATGGAGCATTATAATTTCATACTACACTATTTTAATATATTATTTTAAAATGTAAATACTCACTATAACTAGTTTAATTTTTTTTATATATTTAATCAATAATTTTTTCTTATATTTTACATGGTAAGCTCACCATTAGGAGTGTTTATTATTTGTATTATTCTTTGTTCAAATCCTGTATTTGCATTTATATACACTATAAAACTCTCTTCATTATACGTTCCCGAGAATTCATAACATAATGCTTCTGTATTTGTTTCAGTAGGAACAATAGTAAGCTTTACAGATTTTACATTTAATTTTTTCCCGACCCTTTGTTTTGCAACTTCTTCTGCCACCTTAGGCTTTTGTATGTTTCTTTTATCTAAATGTGATACAAGATACTTTTCCGCCTCTACACCTATTATATTTCCATTATCTAATGCAATTTTTACTTTTATTTGATCAGGATACACTATTACATCCCCTTGCTTATAAACATAATTTACTATTAAAGTATTATTATAATTTAATGCATAGGTAGGATGCATATTATCATATCCTAAACTTTGCAAATATGTTTTCCCTAACTGTATAGCCTTTTCTTTAGATAGTTTTGGTGTTTTCACCTGTCTATAATCAAGTATATATACTACTCTTCCACCATTCTTACTTATATCACATACTACTTTAGATTTTTCATCTCTTCCTTTTAATACTACATCAAAGGAATATGTAGGAATTTTAGCTCTTGTATGTTCTTCTTTTAAAGTTATACTTTTTATTCTATTTTTCCCTATTGCTTTTTCAGCCGACTTTTGTGCTTCTTCTCTCGAAACTTCTTTCTCTGAATTTACCCTAGGCTTTATATCTTGTACGTTATCAGAAAATGGTCCATCATATATAAGTGCAGGATATTGCGCTACTTGTTTTTGTATAGCTGAAAATTTTTCTACTACAGTTTCTTCACCATTTTTGGCAAGTACTCCAGAAACCTTTTTTCTTATTTCTCCCCATTTTACATTTCCACTATTAATATCATCTGCAACTTGGTTTAATGATGCTTCCAATTCAAAAGACCTATTTTTAAGCAATTCTATATTATTATAATCTTTTTCCTCTAAATTTTTACCTTGAGACGCTGACCTACCTAATGAATAACAGAAATCTCCCACTTGAGATAAAAACTTACTAGTATTTTGCATTGTTTGTTGCTCTATAGGTAAAGAATTTAACTTATCATTGGCAATAGCTGCATTTCTAAATATATCACCAAAAACAATTATACTTTGTTCTCTAGAGCCTACTATAGCTGATTTGCCTAAATTAACCCTTATATTTTGCACAGAGTTTATAAGCTCATACATATTTTTACTATACTCTGCTTGCAAATAATTTCTATAATCTGTTCTTTCCAAAGTCATTAATATAGCAAATGTAGTAGAAAAAACTACTATTAGCGTTACAACTATGGTATACAACATTCTTTTATTTTTTATTTTCATGCCTGTACCTCCTATTTGGATAAATTTCTTTTTTTATTATCTGTAATAACCTTTATAGTTATTCATTACCTAAATTTAAAAGAATTCCTCTTTACTTATATGGTATAATGTATCTTGTAATAAAATTAATGCACTATTGAATCATATTATTAAGTGCTTATATTTTTAATTAAAATGGTGTACAATATTTAATGTGAATTTTTCTTAATTTTAGGAGTTTTACAGGAAGGGGACATACTTACATAATGAAAGCTTTAATTTTTTCAGTATCCGCAGGCGGAGGGCATAAACGTGCAGCTGAAGCAGTAAAATCCTATATTGACATTTATGATAATAATAGCGAAGTGAAAATAATAGATACGTTAAAATACATAAATCCCTTAATAGATAAAGTTGTAATAGGGGGATATTTAAAAACTATAAAAATATCTCCTAACCTATTTGGCAAGCTTTATAATTATTCTGAAACAGACTATGGGATTGCTAATTTAAGTGCTAAGATAAATGAAATGCTAACTTATAAATTAATACCTCTTATAGATGAGTTTAAACCAGACATTTTAATTTCTACTCATGCATTTACTACAGAAATGATATCCATTATAAAAATGAAACACAAGAAAAATTTGCCTACGGTTTCTATAATAACTGATTATGCCTCTCATAGCTTTTGGCTTCATCCTTATATAGATGCCTATATAGTTTCAAATTCAGATATGGTTGAAGAAATGGTGTCTAAGGGAATAGATAGAAATACTATATACAATATAGGTATTCCCATTAACCCTGAATTTTTTAAAAAATATAATCCACAAAAAACTTTAGAAGATATAGGGCTTTCTTCAAATAAAAAGACTATTCTCATTATGGGAGGTAGTTTGGGCATTGGCAAAATAGAACATATATATAAGCAACTTTTATTCCTAGATAAAGATATACAAATAATAATAGTTGCAGGCAGGAATAAAAAACTGTATGATGAGCTTATTAAAATTAGAGATACCTTTCAAACAAAGCCTACTTACATTATTGGATTTACTGATAATGTAAACAAGTATATGCAGGCTTGTGACTTACTTATATCTAAACCTGGCGGACTTACCGTTACAGAAGCTTTAATATGTGGAGTTCCTTTAGCAATATTTTCTCCAATACCAGGTCAAGAAGAGAAAAATGCACAATTTTTATTAAAGTATAATCTTGCCATAAACTTAAATGAAAGTAAAAATTCCATAGATGCTATAGATTATCTAATTTCAAACGAAGTAAAACTTCAGGAAATGAAAGATAATTGTAGAGAATTTTCCAAACCACAGGTTGGAGAAAACTTATACAATATATTAAAATCTCTATTAGATAAAAATTCTTTAAAATAAAGACCAATGGTATAATTCAATAGAATTTTACCATTGGTCTTTATTTTAAAAGATGAGTTCCATGCTTTAATTAAAATAATTTAGCTTATATGTTAAACACTTCTCTTATCAACTCAAATATTTTAAATTTAACAACTACTTTATTCTCACCCTTAGATTTCTCTTTATTTGCTTTATTTTTATTTGTATCATCCTTTTTTACAGTATTATCTACAGCTTTATATTCTTCATCTGTAAATACAGCTTTCATTTCTTTTTCTGTTTCCTCTTGCGCTATATTTCCCTTTGTAATATCTACAAAGCATAATGGAGGGAACATAATACACCACCAATTTTGACCCTTACCTTCTCCTATTATTATTCTATAGGCTTCATACTCTCCTGCTGGTAATGTTATACTCCCATAGGTCTTAACCGGAAAATTTTCATGGGATAGAGTTGTATCTAAAGCGTATTTATATCCATTTTCTTTTATTACTCTTTCTGATATTTTTCTTATTTCATCATCATTTTCAATTATTATTTTTCTTGAATCATCTAAACTCTTTGAATTCTTAAGCTTAGGTGTCATATATTTTAATACTTCATTTCTTACTTTTAGCTTGAGTTTTTGATCATTGTTTAAATCACTATTTGCTATTACATGAAATCTAATTAATTTATTTGCAATCTTTTTCTGCATAAAGCTTGTCTTAATTGTAGGACCATAAACAGTCATAATAATAAATAATAAAAATATAGTAATAATAGCTATAAAAGTTTTTTTCATAATTTCTCCCCCTAATATATCTAAATTCTTTTTCCCCTACTTCACTAGCTATTATTACCAGTATTATTTTTTATAATCACTTATTTATATTTTTTATTTTACTTGCCCTATTCTTCTTACATTAACCACACAATTTACATTTACCTTAGCACTTTTATATACATCATCCCAATTATTCTTAACCCTATTCCATATAAGCGGATGAAACTTCTGAACATATTCCTTAAGATCTAATAAATCTACTTCGTATTTATCTTGAAGTACTTTTATAAGTCTTTCATTTTCATATTTTAACGATTTACTCAAATTATTTTCTAGCTCCTCAATGAAATTTCTAGAAAATACATGTTCCCCCACATAATATCCTTTAACTTCTCCTTCTAGCTTTAAATTAATATCAAACTGTAATTTATCATCATTTTCCCTAACCTTTATTTTCCTCTCAATTCCCTCTATTTCAAAATCAATAGGGTGACCTTCCTTGTATACTACTCTCTTTCCTCTCTTAATCTTACCTTGTAAAATTTGAATATCTTCAGTCATATCTACTGATAACGTATCTACCATTTTATAATTTTTTACTATACCTGTTCCTGCAAGCTTAAGTTCATTTTTTTCTCTATCTAGGGATATACATGGAATACTAACATTTCCTGATGTAATTAAATCATTAATAAATTCATCCAAAGTTATTGGTATTACACCAACTTTTCTATCGCTACCTTTTATAATTCCTTCGAGGTAGTTATCTATACTCTTCTCCATATCAGGCTTAAATTTTAAGAAATCTTCCACTTTTCCAAGAGTCATGATAACTAACATATTCCTTTTTAATGATGGCTGCCTTTGTAGATAATCCACAACCTCCTTTGCTACATCTGGATATGCAAAAAATTCATTTCCAAGTAAAATTATTTGCGTGTGTGCAAAACTTATACTTCTGCTACTCTTTTCTATAGCCTTAGATATAGCATCCTCCATAGAATAAGCCTCTGTAGTTATTGTCTTTGTTTTTGCTACTCCTCCCTGCTGTGGCCCTAACTGACTTATATCAGGAAAATTATAGAATACACTTAACTTTTTAAAATCAATTTCCGAAAACGGCTCTCCAGGCTTTATTTTTTTTAGTTCATCTATTTTTCCTATATCTGTTCCTATGTCTATTCCTATGGTAGAAATAAAATTTCTTCTATCTATTTCAACTTTATCCCAACAACCGTTAAGTAATATACTCATAATTAATAAAATTGTTAGCGAAAGCTTATTGTGTCTTCTCATTTGTGTCCTTCCTCCTTTTTCTAGGTTTTAAAGTCAACAGTACAAGAGGAATTAATATTAAATTTATAAGAAATAATATAAGACTCATAACTGAGGATATTTCAGATACATCTTTAATACTTTTAGGATAAAGTGCAACAAGGTATGTGAAAGGTATAATTATTGCCGCTCCTAACTTTATATCCTCTAAATCAAATATCCTTTTTGCCATATCAGCTGCAAAATAATACTGATTTACAAAGGTAGTCATATAAAAGATAATCCATATACTCATGAATATACCTTCCCATCTTTCTACAAAGGAACCTGGTATATTTATATCTCCTATCATGCTTACAATTGGCCATAAAAGAGTTGAAACTTGTTTTTCTCCAAATGTAGCTATTGCAAGAATAAATGTAATTAAATAAAATATCGTTACAAATAAAATTCCTCTTCTTATTGCCTTCTTTTTATTTACTTGATCCTTCACCAAAGGAAGAATTAAAAATAATATTACTAACCCACCAAACCTATTTATTGATGTATTTAAACTAGTTATATAACTAATAGGCTTAGCATCAAATACAGGCAGCAAGTTCGTAAAATCCACATTGTATAAACATACTACAAATACTACTCCAATAGGTATAAACATGAGCCAAAAGGCAATTTCATTAAATTTCACCAAATTATCTACTTCTGATCTAATTAAATAACTTCCAACTAGTATAGTTACTAAAAATAAGAATTCTATTGGAGTTCTTTCTAATAAGTATAGCTTTATCTCTTCTCCAAACACTCTGAGACCTAAGGCTGTAAAAATAATATTATATACTACAAAACTTAGTCCTATTATTTTACCTAGTAGTTTTCCAAAATGTGTCTCAAGTATTTCCTCAAAGTGATTATATGAATTATTTTTCATTATTTTATATATCAAATAGCATAAGGGCAATGCTATAAATCCACTTATGATTATAGATATCCATCCATCATTTCCAACTGCTTCTGCAAGCTCTCTAGGATATGAAAATACATTAATTCCTATTAAAGTTACTACAATTGTAGAAAATAGCCCATATCCTGTTGTAAATTTTTTATTATCCATATCACTTTCTCACCCCTTTTACTTTTGCCTTATCTTATCCTTAGTATTTAAATACTTAGGTCTTTCCTTAAATAAATCCCAAGGTAATCTTACATATATATCTTTAAAATCCTTTATATTTGGATTAACAAGCGGTGATAAATACGATATTCCAAAACTCTTAAGTCTTATAAGATGTATTAATAACAATATAAGGCCTAGTACTATTCCATATAAGCCTATAATTGAAGATACAATAATTAATAAAAATCTTACAATTCGTATTGCCATGGCTACTTCATAATTAGGTGTTGTAAAGTTAGTTACAGTTGTTATTCCTATAATTATTATCATTATGGGACTTACTATTCCTGCACTTACTGCCGCTTGACCTATGATTAACCCTCCTACTATACCTATAGTTGAACCAATAGGTTTTGGAAGCCTTACAGTAGATTCCGTAAGTAATGCTAAGCTTACTTCCATAATAATAGTTTCTACAAATGCTGGAAAAGGCACTCCTTCTCTGGAAGCAGCAATAAAATATGCAAGTTTTGTAGGAGATATAGATACATGAAAAGAAGTTACTGCTACATATAATGCTGGTAATACAAGAGACATAAATAATGCTATTAATCTTATAATTCTGAACATACTTCCATATGCCCATCTTTGATAGTAATCATCTGGAGATTGAAAAAACACCGGTAAAGTTGCAGGTACTACTAATGCAAAGGGTGAATTATCTACTAATATAGCTACCCTTCCGTCATATAATGCACTTGCTACCACATCTGGTCTTTCTGTACTTTCTATTTGAGGAAACAATGACCACTTGCTATCTTCTATTAATTGCTCTACATATCCACTATCTAGTACAGAATCTATACTTATTTTTTCTATTCTTTTTATAACCTCCTCAACTATAGCTTTATCTGCTATATCTTCCATGTACATAATTGCTGTATCTGTTTTAGATCTGCTTCCTAGAGTTTTAGGTATAATCTTAAAGCGAGTATCTTTTATTCTTCTTCTTACAAGAGCTGTATTAAATCTTATAGTTTCAGTGAATCCATCTCTGCCTCCTCTAACAACAGTTTCACCAGAAGGTTCTGATACTCCCCTAGCTGGCCAAAAGCGTGTCGCTATAACATAACAAGCTGTAAAATTGTCAATAAATAACATAGTATCCCCAGACATCATAGAATCTACAGCTTTGCTTAACTCCTTTTCTTCTCTCATATCAGAAACAGTAAGAAATCTTTTCTCAATATCTTCAATTCTTATAGAGGGTTTTTCCAGCATCAAACTTTCAAGTACAAAGTTATTTATAAGAATTTTGTCTGCCATACCATCTATATATATCAATGTTGCTTTATTTTCTCCTATATAAAATTCTCTGTACACTATGTCATATGCATCTCTGAGTAAGCCTTTTATATAATCTACATTTTCATCTAAATTCAAGTAAATTTGATTTCTTATCTCCTCTTTCATAACCTACCCCTCCTCTATAACAATATCATTCTAGTTATATAAAGTACTACAGCAACTATAGTACTAATAAGAGATATTGACTTACATTGCCTCGCAGCTCTACACATATTCTCTCTCTTGAAATATTTATAGTCTAGCATCCATAATACAAGGCTTTGTATTAAAATAAGTATTAAAAAATATTCATCAAATAGCTCCAATATGTTAAGCGATATATTCATAGTTAACCTCACTTAAATAAATAATTTGCTTTACTTATTTTCTCTAATCATTATCTTATTTATGCATAAAAAAACTTAGGACATATTTAATATAGTCCTAAGTCTCTTTTATATATCTAAGGTATAATTGTTTTAGTCAAAAATACTTGATTATACTTTTTTATAGCTTCCTTATAACAATTTTCTGCTTTATGTAAATCATCAAAAATTCCATATACCGTAGGTCCACTTCCACTCATCAAAGTTCCCAGAGAACCATTTGCTTTAATCATTTTCTTTATATCTCCTATTACAGGATTTTGCTCTATAGTTACTTGCTCTAATACATTATTTAAGTTACTGCCTATTTGGGTTAAGTCACCTTCATCAATTCCTTTAAGAATTTTATCTATTCTAGGGTGGATATAACTTTTATTGTCTATTTTATTAAACACCTCTTTTGTTGACACTCCAAAGTTTGGTTTAATCAACACCAAAATACAATTTCTTAAAGGTTTTAAAGGTTTTATTACTTCTCCTATACCTTCACACTTAGCAGTTCCTCCAACTATACAAAAAGGAACATCCGCTCCTATCTTCTTGCCTAAGCCTATCATTTCTTCTTCAGATAAGTTTTTATTGAATATTACATTAAGTATCTTAATTACTGCAGCTCCATCAGTACTTCCCCCTGCAAGACCTGCCTCTATAGGTATATTCTTCTTTATCTTAATTTTAACTCCACTATTTATATTATAAGTATTTATAAATAGTTCCGCTGCTTTATAGGCAATATTTCTCTTATCGGTAGGCAAATTAACATTATCACAAGTTAATTCTATTCCCTCATCTGTCTTCTCAATATCGACTTCATCCCATAAGTTTATAGTTTGCATTATCATTTTTAAATTATGATATCCATCAACTCTTTTACCTATAACATCTAAGAACAAATTTATTTTTCCATAAGCCTTTAATTTCATAACTCTTCAATCCTTTTATATAAGTTTTATTAACTTATTATAATACACTAATTAAAAGAAAGCTATAAAATAAAGCAGTACTTTTTTTATTAAATACTGCTTTATTTTATAGCTTATACGCATGTTAATGCTTCCTTAATATCTATATCCTTGTTCATATTAATTTCATTTTTTATGATATTTAGCAACGGTTCATAATTTTCAAAGAATACTATGATTAAATCGCCCTTTTTAGAGTTTTTAATTGCTTCTAACAGTGCTTCGCTTTCATTTAATATGATGTTCATATCTTTAGTATTAAAACTAGTTTGTCGTACACCTTGTTCCAAAAGTGATGCCACTTCTCCGCTATTTCTGCCTCTTGTATCCTCATCCTCTTTTATATAAATATAATCAAAGTTTTCTCCTGATATCTTTCCTAAACTTACTATATTTTCGTCCTTTCTATCTCCTGGCACGCCTATTATTCCTATAAGTCTCTTACATCGTAATTTTTTTGCTCCTTCTAGTACTGCTTTATATCCTTCTATATTATGTCCATAATCTAATATTACAGTTATATCGTTTATCTTATACATATTAAATCTTCCTGGATTATGTTCTTCATCTGGATAAAAATTTTTCATGCCCTTTCTTATAAGTTTAAGATCTATATTTAAACCTATAAGAGCTGCACAAGCGGCCATAGCATTTTCTATATTGTATTCTAATTTCCCATCCACTGTAATTTTTATATCCTTAACTTTAATTATAGGAGTCATTCCTTCGTTACTTTCCAAACAAATGTAATTATTTTCAATGTAAATTGTTTTTTCTCCATTTTGTATATGTTGTAATATATGCTCATTGTATTTATCTTTAGAAAATAGTATTATGTTACTTTTTATTCTATTTCTTATGCTCATACTCATTTCATCATCTGCATTTAATACCACATATCCATCTTCTTTAACGGCTTCTCCAATAAGGGATTTTACAAAGGCCAATTCTTTAACAGAGTTTACTCCATCTAACCCCAAATGATCTGATGCTATATTAGTTATCACCCCGATATCTGCCAAATCATATGCTAGACCCTTCCTAATTATTCCTCCTCTTGCTGTCTCAAGCACTGCAGCATCCACATCCTTATTAAGAAGTACGGTCATAGCACTATTATATCCTGTAGTATCTCCCTTACTAATACATTTATTGTTCACATATATTCCCCCTGTAGTAGTCATTCCAGTTCTATGACCAGCTAAGGATAAAACATAAGATATTAATCTTGTTGTTGTAGTTTTCCCATTAGTGCCTGTAACTGATATAACAGGAATTTGATTTTCTACATTTTTAAACAACATATCTACTATAGCTCCTGATACATTTCTTTGCTGCCCCTCATATGGAATTTCATGCATTCTTATTCCCGGTGCAGCATTTATTTCTATAATTACGCCATCTATAGGTTTACTTATATCTGTACAGCACACATCTATACCACATATATCTAAATCCACAGCCTTTGCAGCTCTAACACATATATCTATATTTTCGTCACATATAGAGTCTGTATAATCTATTGCTACTCCTCCTGTTGATAAATTAGCATTTTCTCTTAAAAATACCTTCTGTCCCTTTTCAGGTATTGACTCTAGATAATATGAATTTTTCGATATATAGCTTATTAACTCCTCATTTATCTTTATTTTAGTTAGAGGCTTTTCATGTCCTTCTCCTCTTCTTGGATCCTTGTTTAATTCCTCAACAAGCTGTCTTATGGCACTCTTTCCATCTCCAGTTACATATGGTGGTATTCTTTCTGATACCGCTACTACCTTGCCATCTATCACACAAACTCTATAATCTCTTCCTATAACATATTTCTCTATAATTATATCCTTGTATTTCTTAATTATAGTCTTATATGCTTTTATTAATTCCTGCTCATTTCTTAAGTTTACCAAAACTCCTTTGCCTTGGTTTCCAAATCTAGGTTTTAATACTACAGGAAATCCTATTCTATCTGCAATCATAAGCATTTGAATAGGATTTTTCACTTCTTCTCCATCTGCTACTGGAAGACATTGTCTTTGTAAAATATTCTTTGTTAAAAGCTTGTCACACGCGATATCCACTGGAATGCATCCGGTATTACTACTTACAGTAGCTTCTATTAACTTAGAAGTACTACCATACCCTAATTGAAATACACTGCCCTCATTTAATCTAATTGCAGGAATACCCCTTTTTTTAGCTTCTTCTAAAATAGCAAGTGTACTTGGTCCCAATTCTTCTGACCTTAGAGTATTTTTTAACTTCTTAAGCGCTCCGTCTATATTAAATTCTTCATCTTTTATAATAGAATTTATTAATGATATTGCAATCTTAGCTACATCTATACCTGTCTTTCTATATTTATATTCATAAATTATATAATAATGCTCTCCATTTACTTCTCTTGCCTTTCCATACTTCACTTCTATTCCTAATTTATTTTGAATAGCAATTATCATGTGTTCACAAATATGTGCTAAATATGTACCTTCATTTAATCTTTTTACAAATCCACCTTCTTCATCTATACCACATCTATGACTTCTTAGTTCAGGCAAAATTCTCAATAAATTGCTGTTGAAACCTTTTATTTCATTGCTTGGAGTATCACTATATCCCTCTAAGTCTAAATCTAATTTTATACAAGGTCTATGACTATAGATATTTCTGCCTTCATACCAAGCTATCTCTATTACTTTCATTTTTTAAGGTGTCCTCCTATTTAAATCATATTTATCATCTTTTTTTAATATGTGCATTTTAATATTACATATAGATAGTATTTCATCTGGATTTTGCTCAGAAACATTGGTTTTAGTAATTTCACTTCCATCAATTACATATACAGCTCCAGAACCTATTACACTAAATTGAGCTTCCTTATTAACTATAATGGCAGTATCTTCATCAATGCCTATTCCTATACTCTCAGGATTTTCTGATATTCCTACAAGTAGTCTTCCAATCCTTCCCCTCTGAGCAAAATGCTGATCTATTATTACACCTTTTATTAGTCCTAGTCCAGGAGCCATTTTCAAAGTACACTTTCTTGGCGATTCTTCCTCAGGACCTGTTACAATCATAGTATCACTCATAACAGAAGCCCCCGCAGAAGTTCCAACAAACATACAACCTTCCTCATATCTCTTTTTCATCATTCTGTACAAAGGAGTACCTCCAATTAGACTTGTTATCCTTAATTGGTCTCCCCCCGTAAAAAATATTATTGAAGCCCTTGAAATTAAACTTACATGGTAATCATCATAGGCATCTTTTCTTTCCTTAACGTTTAATATTCCTATATTTTTTACTCCTAATCCGGAAAATATATATTTATATTGATTTCCCAATTCTTCTGGTACTCCTGATGCTACTGTTGCTATAAGCAATTCATCCCTATCCTTGTCAATATGGGAACAAACTTCCTTTAATATTTTCTTATCGCCTTCTTTATCCTCTGCTCCTCCTATTATTATTAAATTGCTTTTTATTCTTTCTTCCAAAACTCAACACCTCTTTCCACAGGTATTTTTTATTTTTCCCAATTTAAATTCACTTATTCATGTAAAATAAAAAAACACAACATACTCTTTTATAAATAAAAAGCATGTTGTGTTTTGCACAACCTATTATCAGAATACTAATCTTCCTGGTATTAATAACTTTTCGCCTATCTTAACCATATCTGGCGAATCAATACCATTCATTTTCATTAAATCATCCATAGTTGTAAAATACTTTTTAGCTATTTTCCATAAAGTATCTTCTTTTTGAACAACATATATTGTAATACTGCATTTTTTCTTTGCAACTTCATCTTCTACAGATTCAAGTTCTACTAAAAATTCCTTATTAACTGGTGCATTTACCCTTACATTTAATTCAATTAACGCCTTTATAGCTATATTTCCAGCTTCTATAGAAGCTTCTAAATTTTCTAAAAGAGCCTTTGCTATAGCTTGCATATCTAGCTTGCAGCCTGAAACATCTATTGCAGCACTAAATGGAAGTTCTTCTTTTATATTTTCAATAGACTTATTTTCATTATCTGCCTTGTACATTACTTCTACTCTAACTACTCCCTCTACCGCTACCTTTTCTTCCATTACTTTCTTATCAGTAATACATACATTTCCGCTGGTCATAATTACTTCAGCAGGCTTTGGAGATCCTTTATCTATTTCAATATCTCCCTTAACTACTGTTTCTGTATTAACATTTCCGACCATGTCATTAAGTTCATAACTTTCCTTTTTCATATTTAATATTGCATCAGGTGAGTATATGTCTTCCAAAACATCCATCTGATCTTTATGAAGAACCTTAGTAGATGTTTTAACATTAATCTTTGCTTCAACTACTCTATTTTCCGCAACTTCATCTTCTTTTACTTCAATTCCTACGGGCTCTACATCAAACTCAGTAAATCCCTCCATAAGTGGATTGATTCCATCAAATTCAAATTCGTTATTTAAAACTACTTCTTTTTCTAAACAAGCTATATCTGTTGTATCCTTGCCTCTATATAAAATATATAAAACAGCATTAGCTTCTACATTTATCTTATTTTCCATAATATTTATATTCTTCTTTTTAAGATTTACATTAGTTTTCAATACATTTCCTATTTGAGGTTTATCTGCAGGAACAGTTAAATTTATATCCGCTTCTAAGTTACCCTTTACAGTTCCTACAATCTTATCTATTTTAGAAGTATTTTTCAGCATCTGAACATTTTTATCTCCATCAACATCCTTAACTATTTGAAAGTTATTATTTTTATATACTTCTGCTTTTAACTTTACTATACCTTCTATCATTACCTTTCTTTCATTTAGTATGTTGCATCCCATGTGTTCAACATAACACTCAACATCACAATCCATTCTATGTTCTGCACCCTTTAACTCTATTTGATTAGAGAATTTATTGTTATAAGCCACATTGTATATGCCAAGCTTTTCATCTTCACGCGCCTTATAAATCACATTATGCTTTACTTCGCCTTCCACTAAAACCTTATCCTGTTGAACTTCTTTATTAGTTATAACAGGTTTTGACTCTACAGTCAGTATTTCTACTACATCTGGATGGGTATCAGGTATAACATACTCTCCTTTAACTATTGTATCTGCCATATTTTCCCCTAGGAGCTGTTCGCATTCTATATTTTCCCTTATCAATTCTATAGACATAATCATATTCCCCCCTATTATAAACCTACTATCTATATATATAGTATAATTATAATAAATATGATAAATTTCAATTATTTACTTTCTTACATAAAGACAAGTCTTTTGGAACATTAATATACATATTTCGTCATTTTTTTATGTTTTGCATCGATATCTATTTGAAAACATCTTAATAATTGTTGACATATATCTTATTTTGACGTATTATAAAATTAGTTGTTGACCATATAACCTCTCATAAATTCTCAATACCCTTTTATACCATAGTCGAAAGATGGAGAAGCCATCTTTCTTTTTTTATATGTAATAAAAAAACAAAGCAGCGATAACATCACTGCTTTGTTTATTATGCATAAACTAATTGAACTGTCTTTGTCAATACATCTGAATAACTGTAAGTCACTGTCCTTTGGGCGTCACTGTCTAATCTTACTACAAAGATGCTAGGGTAAGTTTTTTCAATCGTGCCTTTGTTAACAAAAGTTCTTCTTCTGCCTCCGTTAGCCTTTAGTGTTACACTTTCCCCTACATGGTTTTCTATATCTTTTTTTATAGAAGCCAATACATTTCCTCTTTCCACACTAAACACCCTCTTTCTACATGATACATTATATAACATGCTTTTATTTTTGTCAATAAACTTATAATTTTATCTTTATTCTTACACTTTGTCAATATTAATTTTTTATGAACTATAACAATTTTGAAACGTATACATACATTATTCCATCTTTACTTAATCCTCATATATTATTCCCTCTACGCCTTGCCATTATTCATAAAAATTTAATAAAGATATGCAGAAGAATCCTTTTTGCATATCTTTATTATATTTGATAGCATTTCTTTATGTTTAATTATTTTAAATACTGTGATTTAGGAAATCCCTCTCTATATTTTCCTCTTGTTTGAAGTCCACCAATTCCCTTTACTCCTGTAATGGTATTTTCTAATGCCTCAGGTATAGATACTACTTTTTCTATATTTGTATATGCTATTTTTTCACATAAAAATACAGGATCAAGGCAATGTATTAAAACCCGATTAGGTGAACTTGCAAAATTAGCTCCTGCATCCAATATGGCTTCATAGTTAGATTGGCATGCTCCTGCAAAGATAACTAAATTATCATACCCTGGTTCATAATTTCTAAGCTCTGCTACAGTTTCAACATAATATTTAGAATTTCTATAATTATTTATGTCTATATAATCCCTTGTTCCTTTAGTTACCGCATCATGACCTGTTATAACCACAATATCAGGTTTTACTGTTTTTACTAATTGCAACACCTGTGAAGGTTGTTCCTTTTCTGCAATCACCTTTCCAATAACATCTAATCCTAATTGTTTATAAACCTTTAAGCATACATCCAGGTACTCTGAATCTCCATCCACATGAAGTATTTTTCCTGGCCTCCCAAAGGATAACTCATTATTATTACTTTTTATTACTTTAAGTTCTCTTCTATAAAGATTTTTTCCTGTTCTACCTATCAGGATTTTTTTTATTGATGAATTTACCTTTCTATTAAAAACTTGTTCCTGTTTTGTATCTTCTTCATCTACTACTTCCAAATCCTCTTCTGCCGAGTCTGCTATTATTCTAAGGTTTATTCCTTTAAGTGTATATATTTCTCCATCTTCTGTTTCTTTTATATTTATTATCTTGAATGTAATATCCTTTCCATAGGACTTTCTTACTACTATATCTCCTACCTTCAATAAAAACATCTCCATATGCACTTAATTTCATTATATATAATATGTGTATACCCTTAATTAAGTGCAAAATTATTGGCATGTACTACTTTTTATAAATAATACATGCCTTAATTACTATTCCTCTTGATTATAGTACTTTTTAAATTCATTGATGAAATTAATATATAAATCTTGTTCAGCTATTAATTCCTCCATTTTATTATTAAAAGTATTTGTTGGCCAATTAACTTCATTATAATAATATCTATTACAAAGTCTCCAAAACCTTTGTGGGAATAACAAAAAGGCAAACAATACCTTGTACTCATCTGTAGATAACGGACTTACCTCATTGTAAGCATTAATAATTAAATGCGCATATTCTATGTTCCATTCGACCCTTTTAAGAACCTTTATTATAAAAGAAGAAATATCATATGCTCTTACTTCTCTCTTACAATAGTCGAAATCTATAACATTTACATCATTATTATTGTCTATTATTATATTATGATAGGTATAATCATGATGACAAAATACTTTTTCTTCCTCTGTTATTCTGCAGATCTCCATGTAATTAGATGAATTTAATACCTTCATTGCTCTTTTACCTAAGTCTTTATAAAACTGAATTGTCTTTAGATAATTCATTTCAAAGTTATTTTTATTGCTCCTTTTACGAGTCATATCCCTCATTTTTTCAAAGGATCTAACTCTTTTTTCCATAAGATGAGGCCATCTTCCTAAATCACTTTTAAGTTTACTATTCTCTGGAGGCTCATATCCTTTAGAAACAATATGCATATATGCAAGCTTTTTAGCTGCTATATAAAGATCTTCCTTATTTCTAAAATCCGCTTCTCGTCCATCAATCCATTCAGATAATGTGTATATGTCCTCATTCACTAGTGCATATGGATTTCCATCTACATTAAGACAATATCTATCTACCCCAGAAAATCCGTTGTCTATAAGGTGTTCCTTCGCTCCATATACAAACAATAATTTTTGTACACCATAATTTATTTTCTTTAGACACTTGATACCTTTATTTGTTTTTACTAAATAAACTCCTTTATTTGGTTTAAGGCTTTCAATTTTAATGTCGAACTGCCTTTCTATTTCAAATTCTCTCATCATAGTAATCACCTCCTTATAATTTATATGAAATAAACATACTATTTAGAAGTTAAATTAATGTATAAATTGTGTACTATTCATCATATGATTTTTATATAAGAACTTTTATTAACACTTTCAAACTATGTCTAATATAATGAAATATAACCATTATAAGGAAGGTTAGTTCGTATGAAGATAGGTATAGATGGAAGAGCTTCTCAATGGTATCGGGGAACTGGTATAGGTACTTACACATATCAACTTATAAACCATGTAAATAAGGTTGATCTTTTAAATAATTACATGATTTTTATGCCCAAAAACTCTAAATATGATATTAATTTTAACTCTAATTTTTCCATAACAAATATTACAGAAAACTGTAAGGATAATTTCTGGGATGAGGTTAACATACCAAATATATTAAAGTCTAATGAGGTAGATCTTTATCATGTTCCTCAAAATGGCATAGGAAGTCCTGAGGAAAAAAAGTGTCCCTTATTAATAACCCTTCATGATGTTATACCTTATAGAATGCCAGAAACCGCCAGCGAAGGTTACCTAAAATTATTTGAAGAAAAGCTACCTGAAATAGTATCAATGTGTGATGGAATAATAACAGTATCCAATTTTTCAAAGGAAGATATTATTAAAGCATTTAATTTTCCAAGAGAAAAAATCTTTGTTACTTACTTAGCTAGTGAAGACATTTATAGGCCTATAGATAAACTCGTAAGTCAACAAGTAGTAAAAAGCTATTACGGAATAGATAATGACTTTATTTTATATGTAGGAGGCTTCAGCCCTCGTAAAAATATAATAGGCCTTATCGAATCATTTAGTAAAGTTATAGCTCACTATAAAAAAGATATAAAGCTTGTCATCGTAGGAAAGAAGGGTAAGTCCTATGAAATCTATAAAAAACGCTGCGAAGAACTTCATATAGAAGATAAGGTAATCTTTCCTGGATTTATTTCAATAGATCATATGCCATATTTTTATAATGCAGCAAAACTTTTTGTATATCCATCCTTTTATGAAGGTTTTGGACTTCCTCCTTTAGAAGCTATGGCATGTGGTGTACCGGTAGTTGCTTCAAACCTTACCTCTATACCTGAGGTAGTTAAAGATGCTGCACTACTTATAGATCCTAATAATATAGATGACTTATTTGATTGTATTTCCAAGGGCTTAATGGATGATAAACTTCGAGAAAAACTTATTTTAAAGGGGCTTGTACGCTCCTCTGAACTCACCTGGGATTCTACTGCACATAATACTATAATTGCATATAGTAAAATACTTAATAGTTAAAAAGCTGTGTGTCTATTAAACTAGACACACAGCTTTAAATTCATTTAAGAAATCCTGTCTAAATTCCTCTTTCTCTATTTTTTTATTTAATCTATCAATAAATACTTCATTAGGCCAGTTTTTCCTTCGTCCATAGTAATCTCTAGAGATAGAATAGGCATCTTCAGGAAACTTTAAAATTCCATATAATACTTTTAGTTCCCTATTTTCAATTAAATTTATACTCATGTATTCATTTAATATAATCTTAGCCTTTTCCACATCAAAGGCAAAATTTTTAATTACCTTTAATATAAAATTTGCCAAGTCATGTACTTTTAAATCTATCATAGCATAATCAAAATCTATAAAATAAGCCTTGTTATCCTTTATTATAATATTATGATGCGCTAAATCATGATGACATAAAACCTTTTTATCCTCTTCACTGCAAAGCTTGTAGTAGGAAGAATCCTCAAGTATATCTATACTTTCTTTAATTTCTTCTATATAAAAATCAACATGCTTTAAAAAGTTATTGTCAAATTCATTTTTATTTTCATGCATTTCAGCAATCCTTTTAAAAAATTTCATTTCATCTATTCTTCTTTTAAAACTATCTATAAGTTTTCCGCTATTGTCCTTATTTATGATTTTATGCCTAAATCCTTCGGATGCTGAATGCATTTCTGCTAGTCCTTGTGCTGCAAGACAAATATCTATGGGATTATTAAAGTCACATTCTATTCCTTCTACTAAATCTATTAAGCAATAAACCTGCCCCTTGAAATTTACAAAAATTCCCCCATCTTCATTCCTGTGAAAATCCATTACCCTATTAAACTTTTTCTTTATATATTCTAAACCATTATATATAAATGTTAATTCTTCCATACTGTAATCTATTTTCTTTAATATTTTGTTTCCCTTGTTTGTACTTACAAAAAATACACTTCTAAGTGGATATATATCATATATTTCTACATCAAACTTATTGAATAGCTCTGTATCTAGTGCATATCCACAAAGATATAATTTTTCATCATATACTTCCATTAATACGCCCCCTTATATTATGCTGTCTCCATCCTGCTCCATAGCTCTTACTAATTTTCTCAGACATTCTTCTGGAGTTAAATGCTTTTTTCTATATTTAGTACTTATTCTTACAAACTCATAGGGATAGGATAGGAGACCTGCTATAAAACTATAACTATCTTCCATTAAGAATTCTATAGAACAAAACTCTCTTATAAGCCTTTCATAATCTAACTCATACTTTTTTTTCTTATACTTCCGAAGTAAATGAAAACAATCTACTTCTACCATGTCATAACTACACTTATTGGGATTTTTTATTTGTAAAATTTTATCTTCTGTTAAATTTATAAAATCTTCAGTTCCTATAGATATCTCCTTATTTTTCATACTTCTTCTTATAAGATCCAAATATCCATTTTCATAAATAGTTTTAATTGACTTCTCTGCTCTTTGTATATAGAATTCTAAGTTGTTTAAAAGAAGCCCTTCAAATTCATTTTCTATCTCTTTTGATTTTAATACTTGTTCTTCTCTTTTTAATTTTTTAAGTCCTACTTTAAAATCTTCTACAAGCTTTCCTACAGTGCTTTCTAGCCTATTTTTAAAAATCGCTTCCCCTCTCATGGTTCTTTTATGAAATTCATCTATAATCTTCATTTGTTCTATTAGACTTTCTTCATTTATAACTATACTATCGTAATTGAATTTATCTACTATATCTATATTTTTATCTTTTAAATACTGTTCAAATGTAACTATAGTCATCATATTATCCATTCCACCTCCAGATCTACTTATAATTTATAGATTTGAATTCGTCTACAAAATCTTGTCTATAATCCTTATCTTCATATATTTTAATAAGTTTATTAATAAAAAATTCTTCTCCCCAAGGCTGTTTTTCCTCATAATATTGTATTCCTAATTGCCAATAGGCTTGAGGAAATTCTATTAGAGCTGCCATAATCGGAATATCATCATTATCTAATGTATATATACTGTTATAAGAATCTAATATAAAAGTTGCGCTATCCATATCCCATTTACCATTTTTCATAACTCTTATAATTAAACTACTTAAGTCATGCAAATGTGTATCTAAAAGGCAATAATCAAAGTCAATTATGTTCATATCGCCACTTTCTTCTATTAGCACATTATGATGAGCATAATCATGATGACAAAAACCCTTGAGCTTATATTCTGCTACCATCTTAGAAAGGTATTTAGTATCTGATAGGTGTCCTAAGGTTTTATCTATTCTTCCAATTTCTTCTTCCATCGACTCTAAATATAAGTTATCAAATTCTGTTCTTTGAGACTTTGAAAGAATTATATCTTTAAATTTAAATAACTCTCCTTTTTTCTTTAAAAAATCTCTAGACCAGTTAAACCACCCCGTTCTTACCTCCATTTTTTTATCTACTATAAATCCCAAGCTTTTTTTATGAAGATCCGCAAGCTTTGATGCCGCTGCCATAACATCTAAAGGGTTACTATAGTTGCATTCCCTTGCATTTATCCAAGGAGTTAAATATGCAAAACAAGAATCTATTTGCACATACTCACCCCCATCCTTATTTTTTATTATTCTAGGAGTATTTTTAAATTTTTTATTTTGTAGGTGCTTTATAGCCCCAATTACAAATAAAAAACGAGGAAGATTATAATTTATAACCTTCAAGCAGTAATCTTCCTCTTCTCCTGATATTTTGTATACATTTTTTATCTTTTTCATGTCTACTATGTCCAAGTTATAATTATCTTTTACAACTTGTTTTACATTGTCTATGTTCATAGAGCCTCCTCATAATATGCATACTTATATTTTTATTATATGAATTATATGGCTTTAGGGTGACATACATATAATATAGGTTTTATTTTAACTTATAAGGCACATTTTCGTATTTTAATAATATTAATAATATATATACACATAATTTCAATCTATAAGCTTTAACAGGAGGTAAATGTATGAAAATAGCCATTGATGGAAGAGGCATAGGTTGGTATAATGGCACAGGTATCGGAACATATACCGAAAATTTAGTTAAAAACATGCTTAACTTAGATAAAGAAAATGAGTTTTTTATTTATTGGTGGGGAAAAAATTATGATGAATTTGAAAAGAATAATTCTCATATAATATTTAGCTCCAAAAGACACAAAGGTTTCTTTGAAAAATATTACTTTGGTGAAAGCTCAAAAAAAGAAGGCATAGACCTATTTCATATACCTCAAAATGGTATAGGCTTAGACGAAAGCATTTCTTGTAAAAAAGTAATTACTATCCATGATTTAATTCCATATATAATGCCTGAAACCGTTGGTAATGGATATCTAAATAAATTTTTATCTTCTCTGCCAAAACTCGTAGAATTAAGCGATGGAATAATCACTGTATCCGAATACTCTAAAAAAGACATACTTAGATTTTTTCCCATTGACGAAAATAAAATTTATGTTACCCCCTTAGCTGCAGACAAAAAATACACACCTTTGGACAAAGAAAAGTGTAGGCAAGATCTTAGAAAGATTTATAATATAATGGATCCCTTTATATTATATATAGGAGGGTTCAGTCCAAGGAAAAATATTAAATCTCTTATACTTGCGTTTTCAAAAATATATAAAGATTTGCCTAAGGAATATTCACTAGTTATTACAGGTGCAAATAAAGACAGCCTAGAAGAGTTGTTTAATTTAAGCCAAACTCAAGAGATATCTTCTCGAATAAAGTTTACTGGATTTATACCTGAAGAGCATCTTCCTTGGTTTTATAATGCCTCTGATGTTTTTGTATATCCTTCTTTATATGAAGGCTTTGGGCTTCCCCCTTTAGAGGCAATGAGTTGCGGTACTCCTGTTATAACTTCTAACATTTCCTCTATTCCTGAAGTTGTTAAAGATGCAGGAATACTTATAAATCCTTTAAATAAACAAGAATTAGAGGATGCCTTATTAAATACACTCTCTAATGAAAGTATTTTAAATGAACTAAGTGCAAAGGGATTACAGCAATCTAAATTATTTTCTTGGCAAAACACAGCATTAGCTACACTAGATGCCTATAAAAAAATACTGGGTTCTTAAAATCTAGAACCCAGTATTTTTAATCATTTCCTTTAATCTTTTTTCAACGTCTGAAGTATTTTCTTTTAGGCTTTTCTTTTCTTTCATAATATCATATATATGTTTTTCAAATTCACTATTTATATAGGCATAATTGGCACTATATGAATTGTAAAATGATTGTTTTTGTACATTGCTTAAAAATTGCCATACCTTATCCGCTCCGAAGTATTCTACAGGATTTAATAAAGCTTTACTTCGTTGAATATTTAAATTACATGGAAATATAGAGTATTGAGTAAATAAATCAAGTTGCAACTTTTCATTGTCCAATAAAAATTCAAAAAAGGTGTTAATTAAATTAGTATATTTATTGTTATCTAATGCAATTAAATTTTTCCCATTAATGCACACAAACTTATTTCCACCAGCTTCAAAGGACGGCATAGCTGCAATTTTAAATTTTCCTTTCAGCTCTGGAGCCTTTTCCTCCAATATCTTAAGTTCTTTATAATTTGCAATAAAAGACACTACTTTCCCAGACTTTATGGAGTTTAAAGAAAACCTCTCTTTGTTATCCTTCAAAATTCCTCTTTTTCTCAATTCTCTTATTAAATTAATAGACTTCATGGATTCAGATGATGATATATACATGTTATCCTTTGAGTCTATCAATACTTTATTTAATTGGTTTAAGAGCATCTCATAGTAATCCATGGGATTTCCAGTTAAAAAACTATATGATACCTTAGAATCTCTTTTAAGCTTTTCATATTGATCTATATAATCATCCCAGGTATTTATATCTTCTATTTTAATTTTATATTTAGAAAATATGTCTTTTCTATAAACCATAACATATGGATTACTTTCTATAGGTACAGCATAAATCTTCTCATTAAAAGATATATTATTCAATGTTTCCTTTTTAAATAAATTTTTATGATTATTTACTATACTAGTTACATCCGCTAACTTATCCTTATATTTTTTTAAGTAATAAGGAGTATCCTTATCTTGTATCATAAATATATGCGCCTCATCTTGCAGCTTATCTTCTATATTAAAATCTTTTCCATCAATTACTTTTATATTTATAGTGGTTTTAGGATAAACCTTTTTAAAAGATTGTGCTACAAACTTCATGCTAGCTTCATACTCCTCGCTGCACCATATATTTATTACACCTCGTATGGTCTTGGAAGTATTTGAGCTACCTATACTTTTACAAGAAGAAATACTAATTAAAAATATAAGAACTACAGAAAATGAAATGTATCGCATATGCTTTTTCATATTTGTATCACCTTTTACAATCCTTTTAGTTTATAATTTCCTTAACTCCTTCACCAATGCCGCTTTCATAAAAATCTGCGTTATACCCAGTACGCTTAAAATAATATGAATATTTTCATTTATTAATATATCCATGCCGCCTACTTCATATCCCTTATCAACCATACATTTTATTATACCCTATGGCTTAAATCAATAAATCTTTCACACCATAAGTGAATTATATGACTTTATTTCCCAACTTATTAATAATACTCGCTGAATATCCAGCCCCAAATCCATTATCAATATTTACTACAGTAACTCCACTTGCACAGCTGTTAAGCATACATAAAAGAGCAGATAATCCATTAAAATTAGCTCCGTATCCCACGCTTGTTGGAACTGCAATAACTGGCTTATCTACAAGGCCACCTACTACGCTAGCTAGAGCTCCCTCCATTCCCGCCACTACAACAACTACCTTTGCTCCTCTTATATCATCCAATCTGTTAAACAAACGATGTATTCCGGCAACTCCTACATCATATATTCTTTTTACTTCATTTCCAAAGGTCTCTGCAGTTATAGCTGCTTCTTCAGATACAGGTATGTCTGAAGTCCCTGCAGTGACTACAGCTATGTAACTTGAGCTCTTTTCTACTTCTGTTTGTATAATTCTTATTATTCTTGCTTCCTTAAAATACTCAGCTTTGTCACATATGCCTTTTATTTCTGCATACATTTCCTCTGTAGCTCTTGTGGCTAGTATATTATTTTTCTTTGTTATCATGAATTCTACTATACTTTTTACTTGCTCTACAGTTTTGCCTGCACAGTATATTACTTCTGGGTAACCCACTCTAAGTTCTCTGTGGTTATCTATCTTTGCAAAGCCTAAATCTTTAAAGGGTAGTTCTTTTAGTTTATTTAGCGCCTCATCTATTTCTAAATTATCTTCTTTAACCTTTAAAAGAAGTTCTCTTAGCTCCTTTTCATTCATTATTCATGCCACCTTTTATATTTACATTCATACTTCCTGTTCTATATCCTTCTAAATCTAATGTTACATATTTATAACCTAAATTCTTTAAATTTTCTATTACATTTTTTCTTATGTCCTTATCTAAAAAGTTATTTATTTGTTCATTATATACTTCTATACGAGCTAACTCTCCATAACTTCGTATACGCGCACCCATAAATCCTGCTTCAGCTAAGTAACTTTCTCCCTTTTCAATTCTTTTAAGTTCTTCTATTTTTATTTCTTGTCCATAAGGAAGTCTAGATAATAAACAAGCATAGGATGGCTTGTCCCAAGTAGGAAGTCCCAACTCTTTAGATATTTCTCTTATATCTTTTTTAGTAAATTTACATTCTAATAATGGACTTTTTACATTAAGTTCCTTAAGTGCTCTCATTCCTGGCCTATAATCCTTTGTATCATCCAAATTACTTCCATCTACTACATAATCTATTCCCATTTCTTTTAAAAAATCTTTTATTTTGCTAAATATATGTGTCTTACATATATAGCATCTATCCTCAGGATTATGCTTTATCTCTTCTAATATGTCAAACTCCAGGAAATAGTGCTCTATTTTTAACTCATCTATTATGTTTTCTACTTCTTTTATTTCTCTATCAGGTATATACGGTGCCTTTATAGTTATCGCAATAACCTCTTTACCTATTGCATCTTGACAAACCCTTAGAAGGAAGGTACTATCCACTCCTCCAGAAAATGCAACTGCTACCTTTTTAAGAGATTTTATATAATCCACAAGTTCTTTATATTTTTCATTATACAATTTACTCACCCCATACTTTTAAATCTTTTATTTCCATTTTTATATCTTCATATAATCTTATAAAAGGAATATTTTTTTCTAACGCAATTCTTTTTACATCCTCAAATTCAGGCTTATATTTAATCATATTTCCTTCTTTATAACATGCTTTTATTCTTATTTCTCCATAAGATGTACTTATATTTTTTATATTCCTATCTAAAATACTTTTTTCTACCTTGTATTTTCTAAGTCCTATAGTGGTTGTTTCATTAAATAATACATTATTTAAATCTTTTTCTTTTTCTTCTGTATGTAATACAGATAGCTTTATAGCAGGTCTTCCTTTTTTCATAACTATAGGAGTTAAATATACATCTTGAGCTCCAGAGCTTAAAAGCTTATCTATTATATATGGATAAACCTCTGAACTCATATCATCTATATTACATTCAGTTACAAAACACTGTTTTTTTTTTCTTCTTTTTCAGCAATAAACACTCTAAGCACATTAGGTATTTTATCAAAATCCTTGTATCCTATACCATACCCAACCCTTAATACTTTAAATTCCTCTTTATCTGTAAATTCCTTTACTAAAGATTTTAATATGGCAGCTCCAGTTGGAGTAGTTGCTTCAAAAGGCACATTCCCCTTTCTTATTGGTATGTCCTTAAGTATTTCTACTGTAGCTGGTGCAGGTACTGGCAGTACTCCATGAGCGCAATGAACAAACCCGCTACCTACCTCTACAGTGGAACAAAATATTTCTTCCACATCTAAGTAATCACAACATATTGCTGCCCCTACAATATCTATAATAGAGTCTGTAGCTCCAACTTCATGAAAGTGAACTTCATATAGTTCCTTGTTATGAACTCTTGCCTCTGCTTCTGCTACTATTTTAAATATACTTAAACTTAAATTTTTTACTTTTTCTTTAAGACTACTATTTTTTATTATCTCTTCTATATCCTTCAAATTTCTATGATGATGGTGATTATTTTCCTCATGGTGATGTAAATTATGTTCATTATGCTCACCATGATTTTCATTATGATGGTGATGAGGCTTTAAAATTACATTTACCTTGGTTCCTGCTATTCCATTTTTAACTTCTCTGGTTATATTTAATTCATATTCATCATTTATATTAAGCTTTTTAAGTTCTTCTATAAGATATTCCTTAGGAACCCCTAAGTCCACCATAGCTGCTAAATTCATATCTCCGCTAATTCCTGAAAAGCAATCATAATAAAGTATCTTCATAATTTTCACCCATCCCTTTATTAATAAAGATTAAATATTTTCAATATATTATAATTTTACCACATCTTACTTATTTAGACACATATGGATTTCCTGAAATGAAAAACCTCCAAGGATAATCCTTAGCTTCCTCAGCATAATCAATACCTATTCTCGAGGATTCTCCAATCTCAAATTCTTGTTTATTTCCTTCCTCTATGTATATCCTATCCCCTAATAAATCATCTCCATTCATACTTTTATCAATATTAAGAGCCATACATAATCTAGAAGGACCGCTGGTCAAATTAACTACTTCCCTTTTCTTTAATTCATCATAGTTCTTATTGAACCTTCTTTTACTCATGACTTCCTTTCCTTCTAAGGGCTCAACTGCTCTTATTAATACCGCCTGCGCTATCCCTTCTTCTCTTGATACTACGTTCATACAATAATAAAGTCCATATATAAAATATACATATGCAACTCCAGGTTTTCCATACATAACTTCTACCCTTTTAGTTCTACGTCCACCATAGCTGTGAGCAGCCTTATCCTGTAATCCCATATATGCTTCTACTTCTACAATCTTTCCTGAAGTTATTATGCTATTTTCAACAGTCACTAAGTTTTTTCCTAAAAGCTCCTTTGCTACTTCTAAAGTATCTTTATTATAAAATTCTCTTGACAGCTTCATGTTAAATGCCCTCCTTTAAAATTTACAGCCTGGTATTAACATACCAGGCTGCAAATATAACTAAAAATTTTATAAAATATTATTTATTATTGTTCTATCTTTTTCTACACCCAAATCTATAGTTGAGCCTTCCTTAATACGTTTTTCAAAATAAGCCTCTGTTATTTCATCCTCTAAATATCTTTGAATTGCTCTTCTTAAAGGTCTTGCTCCATATTTTTCATCATATCCCTTTTCAAGAATAAGATCTTTAACATCCTTATTAACCTTTATTTTTATATTTTTTTCAAATAGCTCTTCTTCTACCTCTTTAATCATTAAATCTACTATTTTATATAGCTCTTCCTTTGTAAGAGGTTTAAATACTATTGTCTCATCTACTCTGTTTAAAAACTCTGGCCTAAAGGTTTCCTTAAGGGCATCTCTTACCTGAACCTCTAAAGCTTCATAATCACTACTTCCAAAACCTATTTTAGTTCCCTTAAAATTTGTCCCCGCATTAGATGTCATTATAATTACAGTGTTATCAAAATATACAGTTCTTCCTTGGCCATCTGTAAGCCTTCCATCATCTAATATTTGAAGTAACATATTAAATACATCTGGATGAGCCTTTTCTATTTCATCTAATAATACTACAGAATAAGGTTTTCTTCTAACTTTTTCTGTAAGCTGGCCACCCTCATCATATCCAACATATCCCGGAGGTGCTCCTATAAGCTTTGATGAAGTATGCTTTTCCATATATTCAGACATATCCACCCTAATTAGTGCTTCCTCACTTCCAAATAGCTCAGAAGCCAATGCCTTTACAAGTTCAGTTTTCCCTACCCCTGTAGGGCCCACAAATATAAAAGATGACGGTTTTTTCTTTTTCTTAAATCCCAATCTATTTCTTCTAATAGATTTTGACAAAGCATTTACAGCTTCTTCTTGACCTATTACTCTTTCATGAAGCTTATTTTCTAAGTTTAATAATCTTTCTCCTTCGTTTTCCTTTACTTTATGAATTGGAATTTTTGTCCATGCTTCTATAACAGAAGCTACATCTTCTATAGTTAGTTCAACACTATTGCATTCTTTCTCAATCTTCGTTAACTTTTCTTTAATTCTAAACTCTTGTGTTTTATATTCAGCTGCTCTTTCATAATTTCCATTATCAGCTTCTTTTATTATTTCTTGTTGAATTTTTTCAAGCTCTTCCCCTAAAGATTCTACTTCTACAAGCCCTTTATTTTTTAAATTTGCCCTAGAGCTAGCTTCATCAATCACATCTATAGCCTTATCAGGAAGATACCTATCATTTATATATCTTTCAGAAAGCTTTACAGCTTCACTTATAACATCATCACTTATATGCACCTTATGATAATCTTCATAGTATTTTTTTATGCCCATTAATATTTCTATAGCCTCTTCTATAGTTGGCTCTTCTACGAGTACAGGTTGAAACCTTCTTTCGAGTGCTGAATCCTTTTCTATGTGTTTTCTATACTCTTCTAAAGTAGTTGCTCCAATAACTTGTATTTCACCTCGAGCTAGTGCAGGCTTTAATATATTCGCGGCATTTATAGCTCCTCCTTGAGCTTCTCCTGCCCCCATTATATTATGAATTTCATCTATAACTAATATAATGTTTCCTTCTGCTTTAGCTTCATCGATTATACTTTTCATTCTTCCTTCAAATTGTCCTCTAAATTGAGTTCCCGCTACTACTGCTGTAAGATCCAATAAATATACCTCTGCATTGAATAGTTTTGCTGGAACCTCCTTTTTAGAAATTCTAACTGCTAATCCTTCTGCTATTGCAGTCTTACCTACGCCTGGTTCTCCTATAAGTATAGGGTTGTTTTTAGTCCTTCTATTAAGGATTTGAATAACCCTATCTATTTCTGTATTCCTTCCTATTACAGGATCAACTTCACCATTTTTAGCTTTTTCATTAAGGTTTATACCATACTTATCTAAGTTATTTCTTTTCTTTTTAAATAAATTATTTTTAGTCTTTATGCTACTTTTATTTTCTCCATATTTATAATCCTTACCATCTTCAAAGCCTCTAAACATATCCTTAATTTCATTACTTTCAAATATATCCTTTGCTTCATTTTTTTCTAAAGATGTTTGATCATTTATAGATAAATTATTTATTATATTATTAAACATATCATTATTTGTAAATTCGTTTAAATCTACATTTTCAAGCATACTATTTAGTTGTTCTGTATAGTTCTCCATATCCTCTGAACTAATTCCTGTAGATTCTAAAAGCTGATTTAATGCTGGAAGCCCCATTTTTTTAGCACAATCTATACAAACTCCCATTATTTGAGGTTTCCCACCTTCTATTTTGGAAGTAAATATCGTGGCTACATTTTTATGACATATTGAACACAATTTCATAACATCATCTCCATACTCTATAATGTCTTATATTCTATAAGTTCATGTAAATATAGTATATCATAATTAAATATTATTATTTTACAAGATTTATGAATTTATTTTAACCATTATGATAACATAAAATAACTAGCTTTGACAGCTAGTTATTTTTTTGTTCCTATGTTTATAACCTCATTTGTCATATCATAACTATCATTTGAAATTAATTTTTTATTTGTTATTTTACCAGATTTTTTAACAATTAATAAATTTATTATAACCATTATGAGCGATACAAAATTTATTTTTCTTATCTCTCCATAACCCATTATATTTAATTTTTATATTATACTTAGTATGTGTACTTTTTCAATTCTTATCAAATGAAAATATATACAATTTTATAATTTAAAATAAATTATGAAAGACCTTCCATAAGATAATTAAGCTATTCTTATAGAAGATCTTTATAGTAAGCCTATATATAATCTTTAAATTCATTATCTTTTTTCAATTCGCTTACCAAATATTTTATTTCTTGATCTTTATTTTTATCCATTACAAGTATTACATCTCCTGCATCTACTATTATTAAATCTTTTACTCCAAAGCCTATGACAAGCTTTTCTCCACCAAGAACTATACAATCTTGACTTTCGTCCATGTATATATTCCCATTTACATTATTTCCACGGAAATTCTTTAAAAATCGTGCAAGCGACACAAAGTTACCTATATCATCCCAAACAAATTCGCATTTTATAACAAATGCCTTTCTAGTTTTTTGCATTATACCAAAGTCTACTGAAATTCCATCGATTAAATTATATTCTTCCTTTATTACTTCTTCTTCCTGTTCTGTATCTAATGCAGAATATATATTCATCATACTTTTATACATTTTAGGCAAATACTTTTCCATTTCCCTAAGGTAAATATCTGCTCTCCAAATAAACATACCACTATTCCATAGATAAGTGCCTTTTATTAATAAATCTTTAGCCACCTCTAGGTTAGGTTTTTCTAAAAATCTCTCTACTCTGTAAGAAGGTATCCCTCCAATGATTCTCTCTCCTGTTTCTATATATCCATATCCTGTTTCAGGACGAGTCGGAGCAACTCCAATTGTAATCAGCCCTCTTTTTCTTTCTACGATTTCCACAGCTTGGCTTAATGTATCTGTAAATAATTTTTCATTTTCTATATAGTGGTCTGAAGGGAGTACCATCATTATTGCATCCTTATCTTTTTTTAAAAGCTTTACTGCAGAAAGCCCAATACAGGTTGCAGTTTCTTTGTTTGCAGGTTCTACGAATATATTTTCTTTGTTAATATCGGGCAATTCCTCATATACCTTGTTTAAATATATCTCATTGGTTACCACATATATATTTTCTTTATTTACTAAAGGCTTTATCCTGTCTACAGTGTTTCTTAAAAAACTCTTATCATTTATTATTTTTAAAAACTGCTTAGGATTACTTTCCCTTGATAAGGGATAGAGCCTTGTTCCTTTTCCACCGGCTAGAATTAACGCATATAACACAAAAACCTCTCCACAAATAAGTGCTTTAATTCCATAGTATGAATTAAAGCGGTTATTTGTGAACAACCTCCTTTTATGATTCTGTAAAAGTTTTATAAAGTCTATTTATACAACTCTAAGACTATCATGCTTTATATATTTTTTCGTATCTTCTAAAGAGCTTTTTATTATAGTAAAACTTTGCAACCTTTTTAATAATGCAGGTATCATTTTATCTGGATATCTATAAAATTTGCTTCCCCTTATTTTTATAACATTCCATCCACATTCCGTTAATTTTAACTGCATATTATAAAATTCGTGATAGTTACTAGTATACTCACTTTTTTCATCTTGACACAATATAGCTATCTTATCCCTCCCATTTTCAAGTACTAAATCTATAGTATAGTTTCCTAATAATACATTTGATAAAGGATTAAAGCCTCTATTTTTTAATATACTATATATGTCCTTTTGTAATGTAGAATAAAATATATTTTCTATGACCTTTTCTTCCCTTTTATACTTATCATAATTTTCACAGTAATCTAAAAGTTTGTATCTTACACACTCCTTATTTAAATCTTCTAAATCTACGGAATGAAATACCCATATTTGGTTTCTAGCCCTACTTGTAGCTACATTAAATCTCCTTATATCTGATTCACGATTAAGTACAGTGTATTTTACATTATTAGCCACTACCATAGAGAGAAACATTATATCTCTTTCATCTCCTTGGAAGGAATAAGCATCCCCACATACTATTTTTCTTTTAAGTATTTCTTCCTCACCTATTTTATCTCTTAAAAGAGCTTGGATAAATTCTGTTTGTACATCTCCAAGTAGGGATATTACTCCTATAGACATTCCGTTATATCTTTTATCATTACATATTCTGTATATCCTATCTACTATGGCTTCTGCCTCTATTATATTAAGTGGCCTATTTTTTTCTCTGGTTCCATCTACCTTAACTGCACATACAGGTGGATCAAACTTTTCATTTTTATGAGCAAATCTTAGTGTTGCTATTTCGTTATTATAACAAAGCTTATTACTAAACTGTATTATCTCTGGTACTGATCTAAAATGTTCCCTTAATACTACCCTATCAGGAAATACTCTAAGTGCAGTATCATAGAGACTTGTACTTAAATCAAACCATTCCTTATTAGGTATATTGTTCAAATAAGCATTTATATATTTTTGAACCTCACCATGTGATATTCCCACAACTTCTGGACTTATTTGTCTATCATCTCCAACTATTATAGCCTTCTTAGCTCTCATAAGAGCACATAGGGTATAAATATTACTTTGGCTACTTTCATCACAAATAATAACATCAAACTGCTTATCTGAAAGTTTTATATTTTCTAGAAGCCTATTTAAAGGCATAATCCATACAGGTATAGCTTCCTTACAGTTTTCCATTTCTTTTTGTGCAATTTGTATATAGTCATTTACAAACTTGCCTGTTCCTTTTCCAATCCTTTTTACTGCCTGAAGCCATGAAAAAAGACTTCTTTTTCCTTCCTCTGTTATACTACATATTTGTCTAAACCAAGTTTCTTTATAAACAAGCTGCATAATCAATGCCTTTTCTTTTTGTTTTTCCTCTTGTAATCTTCCTTCTAGCCATTCCTCATTTTGTTTCCACACCCCCTTAAGAATGTTATCCCACTCTTTCCACTTCCATGCATTATTCCAACTTTTCATATTTAATGATTCTTCCGTAGTTAGTTTTGTATATAATCTAGGGCATACCCCCTTTATCTTATACAGTATTTCATTTATCCTATTTAATTTATTTCTTATAAGTCTTAATCTTTCCACTTCTTTAAAACTTTCTTGAAGCTTTGCCACATCCCTTTTTTCTAAAGCTTCACATAGAATGCTGAAACCTGAATTATTCATAATCCTTATAATGCTATCTAAGAAAATTTCAATTTCCTGTAACTCATACATTTCTTTAATTGACTTACAACATTCTTTAATATTTAATAAGCCTTCTCTATTATTTAAATTAATATCATTTGGAATAACAATTGCTCCAAATTTCTTTATTATATTTGGTTTTATATTATTAGTCCATTGACATAAATTTTCTATTTTATATATATACTTTTCCACTCTTATTAAATCTTCTTCCTTTTCAGAAATACCGCATATATTTTTGTAGTTTTTAAAGGTGCTATTCCAAACTTTTGTAACACCTTTAATTATTTGTTGTTTTTCAAAGTACAATTTTAATATTGTAGCTTGATATATGTCACTTATTGGATTACCATCCACTAAGCACTTATCAACAATATATCTTTGTGATTTATTTTTTAATGTAAACCACTTGCTAATTTTACCTTTTTTGTCCAGCTCATGAAATACTATTTGAAAATCCTTTTCTAAATGGGATAAATCCACTTCTTGTGGAAGCGTTATACAATGCTGATTTAACTCCTTTCTTATAACACTTATTCTTTTTATATAGCTTTTCCACCTTAATAAAAGATCCATTGCAGAGTCCCTTAGCAAAGCACTATTGTTAAAATCTCTTATAAAATTGCCTAATTCTTTTTCCTCACATATATTAAGTTTGTTATACCCTTCTTCTAATAGTTCAATAAGACTTTCATAATCAAACCCTTTGTTATCAGATATGTTCCATTTCTCTAATATTCTTTTATTATTATCATAACTATTTCTTAATTCCTCATACTTAATAAATACATTATACAGCTCGTCATGGGTCGGCATCTTATCTAAAATAGGCAACACCTTACTAATCATTTCTCTTTCTCTACTTGGAACTTCATTTAAAAATCCTATTACCTCTTCAAATTCATTTTCTGAAATTGGTGACTTTATATGAGAGCTTATATCATCTTCTATCCAAGAATATTCTTCCTCATTTTCTTTGAGCCATTTAGCTATTTCCATTATGCTATAATCTCTTCCATGATACGAAATAGCAGCATTTTCATTTTCCCATATATATTTGAGCTTATCTATTATATTATCCTGATTTCTCTTACATTCACTTAATTTAATTCTTAATATCCCTATCTCTTGCTGAAGCTGTACTGGATTTATAGATAAATTATCTGTAATATTCTTTACGGAATTCTCAAGATTATCCATATCCTTATTTTCATTACCTATAACACTCATACATAGTGAACTTATTTCCTCAGGAATCATATTCTTTAATACTTTAAGTGCTCTATCTGTTTCACTAGTTACTAGTACACTTTTGCCATGAGCTAATAAGTGACATATAAGATTTGCTATAGTATGGCTTTTACCTGTTCCTGGAGGCCCTTGAACTACTAGCCCAAAGTTGCTTGATAATCTATTTGCTATTTCCTTTTGTTCTGCATTATATGGGAGCGGAAATAATAAGTCCTTTTCTAAGCCCTTCCACTCTTCCTTCTCACTTTCTGTATGCTCTATTTTCTGATTTGTAACTAACGCCTTTATAGTGTTTGGTATTTCATATCCTTCATCTATTTGATGAAGTATGTGATTTATTTCTTCATTCCAAATTTTTACATCATATTCTCTAATTAAAATAGCAAGCTTATTTAATATATTTACCTTAGAAGTTATTTCTATATCTTCTTCAAATATTTTTCCATTATAAATTTTAAACTCTTTATCATTATCCACAGATAGTATGTTTATTATAGGCTCATAATAGTTATTAATATATTCTAAATTACTTATTTTAATATTTTTATTTCTTATTTCTTCTTGTATTTCTACAAGCTTAGAGTAATTATGTATATTAAGTCCTTCTAAGAAGTGAGTATTCATCTCCATATTACCCTTACTTTTTAAACAAAATATTGCTTTTTCTACTTTAAACTCCAATTCTAACGGTATAGAAAACATTGTATGAACTATGGTTTCTTTTTCTTTTATCCATGTAACAAGCCCCTTCCCTAAAACAATTTCCAAGTTCTTTGACTTATTTTCAATCTGCTGATGTAAATTAAAGAAATAATTATATAGTTCTTTATTCATTTTACTTATTTCTAACACACAATTTTCATCAGTAGTTATTTTGCATCCAGTATGACTAAAAAGCTCCTTTTCAAAGAATACCCTTTCATACTCCCCTATGTGCCTTACTCTTTTTTCTTGAGATTTTTTTAGATTTCCTAGGTAATTAAATACACTTCTTACCTTTTCTCTTGTGTTTAAACTCATAACTTTTACCCCCATAATTTATACTAGATGCTTGTCCTTATTATAAACTATAAGTATATTACTTGTATGTTAAATTATAGCACCCATGTAAATGTTTTTCAAAATTTTTATAATACAATATTTGTTGTGAATTTACAATAATATACACATTAAATACATACTTAAACACTTATCTTAATTATTAGCCATAAAATAATACATAAAAAATAAAACCATGTAGATTTTTCTACATGGTTTTATTTTTAATTTTATTTTTTAGTAGAGTTTCTTTCAATCATCTTATATGGTAGCACATAATGTTTTTCTTCTATTGATTGTTTATTTATTATTTTTATAAGCATTCTCATGCCTACGGATCCCATATCATACATTGGCTGAGCTACAGTTGTAAGTTTAGGATAAAATATTTCTGATGCATATATATTATCAAAACCTACTACCTCTATATCATTTGGCACATCTATTCCCTTTTCCCTTAGTGCATTTATAACGCCCATGGCAATTTCATCTCCAGCACAAAATACTGCATCTACTTCTGCCTCATTTAATATACTTAATATGCCTTCATATCCATCATTAGGTTTCATTCCACCAAAATGTACAAGATGAGGATTTAAATTTATATCTTTTTCTCTTAGTGCTCTTTTATAACCAACATATCTAAGTGCTGCTGCGTTAAAATTTTCTTCATCTGAACCAATATAGGCAATCTTATTATTTCCTTTATCTATTAAATATTTAACTGCATCATAAGCTGCCTGCTCATTATCTATTACCACACTTGGAAAACTATTATCTTTATCTATAGTTTCTACCAGTACTGTAGGAATTTCTAATTTATTTATAAGCTCAATTGTATTTTTTCCAAGGGAATTACTCATATAAAGAACTCCGTCCACCATCTTTTCCCTTAATACCTTTAAATACTCCATTTCCTTTTCTACATCCATATCTGTATTGCACAGAATTATGTTATAGTCATATATGTTCGCTACATCTTCTGCTCCTCTTACTATCTCAGGATAAAACTGATTTGATATATCTGGAATTATTATGCCAATAGTGCTAGTTTTCTGTGTCTTTAAACTTCTCGCCACTATATTAGGTCTATACCCTAATTTTTTTATTGCATCTACTACCTTTTTCTTTGTATCATCGTTTACAACGTCCACGTCATTTAAAACTCTTGAAACTGTTGCAATGGAAACTCCTGCTTCTTTTGCAACGTCCTTTATAGATGCTGCCATAATATCACCCCTAAAAATTTTTTTATATAAATAGCATGTAGATAAGATAATTTATCCACATGCTATATTTAAATTACTTTACTACTTCTACTTGTAGTTTAAAGTCTTCTCCATTTATCTTAGTGTCTGCATATTCTACTTCTTTATTATACTTTATTTCCACTGATAAAGTTTCTTTCTTTATGGTATCTTCAAACTTTTTAACTACAGCCTCAAGTTTTTCATTACCATCTACATAGAGTACTATCTTATCAGATACTTCAAAATTCTTTTCTTTTCTCATATTTTGAACTTTACTTAATACTTCTCTTAAGTGGCCTTCTTCTCTTAATTCTTCTGTTAAAGTAGTATCAAGTACAACGCCCATAGTTCCTTCTCCTGCAAATGCAAAACCTTCTAATCCCTGCATTGTAATAAGTAAGCTATCTTGGTTTAACTCTATTTCTGCATCATTAGCTTTTATTACTATACTTTCTCCAGCTTGAATCTTTTGAGCTAATTCCATTTGATTCATAGCTGCTAGCTCTTTTCTTATTACAGGTATATATCTACCATAGGCTTTACCTAGTACAGGTAAGTTTGGTTTAATATCAAAATTAACATAACTTGAAAGATCCGCTCCAAATATTACTTCTTTTATATTAAGTTCATCCCTTATAATATCTCCATAATATTCTTGAAGTGATTTAGAACTTACAAGCATCTTTGAAAGTGGCTGTCTATTCTTTATATTAGCTCCGTTTCTAGCACTTCTGCCAAGCTTAACCATTTTATAAGCCTCTTCCATTTCTCCTTCAAGCTCGCTATCTATTAGTTCTTCAGCATACTTTGGCCATGGACATAAATGTACACTTTCTTTAGCTGTCTTGTCTAATTCTAATACTAAATTTTGATATATTTCCTCGGTTATAAATGGTACAAATGGAGCTGCCACTAGTGTTAATGTAGTAAGAACTTTATATAATGTTACATAAGCTCCTATCTTATCATCTGTTAAAGTTTCACTCCAGAATCTTGACCTATTTCTTCTTACATACCAATTGGATAATTCATCTACAAACTCTTCAATAGCAAGAGCTGCTTGAGTTATTCCATAACCATCCATGTTATTTTCTACGGTTTTTATTAATGTGTTTAACTTAGAAATTATCCACTTATCCATTACATTTTCACTTACAAAATCCTTGTACTGTAATGGATTAAATTGATCTATCTCTGCGTACAATACATAAAATGAATACACATTCCATAAAGTACTTATAAACTTTCTCTGAGTTTCTTCTACATCTTCTACAGAAAATCTAGTTGGAAGCCATGGTGCACTTGCAGTATAGAAATGCCATCTACAAGCATCTGCTCCAACATTATCTAATATCTCAAATGGATCCACTACATTTCCCTTATGCTTTGACATTTTAAGTCCATGTTTATCAAGTACGTGTCCAAGTACTATACAATTTTCAAATGGATTTGTATCAAATAAGGATGTAGATATAGCCATTAAAGTATAGAACCATCCTCTTGTCTGGTCTACAGCTTCTGAAATAAACTGTGCTGGAAAATTACTTTCAAATATTTCCTTATTCTCAAAAGGATAGTGATGTTGTGCAAAAGGCATAGAACCTGAGTCAAACCAGCAATCTATAACTTCTCCTGTTCTCTTCATTTCCTTTTCACAATGAGGACATCTTAATTTAACTTCATCTATGTATGGTTTATGAAGCTCTATGTTTTCTGGTACATTTATTCCCTTTTCTTTAAGTTCTGCTACACTTCCTATACATTCTCTATGTCCACATTCACATTCCCAAATAGGTAGTGGAGTTCCCCAGTATCTATCTCTTGAAATACCCCAATCTATTACATTTTCTAAGAACTTTCCAAATCTTCCTGTTCTTACGTTATCAGGATACCAGTTCACCTTGTTATTATTTTCCAAAAGCTTATCTCTTAAGGATGTCATTCTTACAAACCAGCTATCCTTTGGATAGTATAAAAGAGTTGTGTCACATCTCCAGCAATGTGGATATGAGTGAGTAAACTTTTCTGATTTATAAAGTAGTCCTCTTGCTTCTAATTCTTCAAGAATTTTAGGATCAGCCTTTTTTACAAATATACCTTTCCATGGTTCTACAGCTTCTACAAATTTACCTTCTCCGTCAACAAGATTTATAAGAGGTAAGTTATATTTCTTTCCTGTTTGATTATCATCTTCACCATATGCTGGTGCAGTATGTACAACTCCTGTACCATCTGATAATGTTACGTAATCTGCATGCACTACATAAAATGCCTTTTCTTTTGGAGTTACAAACTTAAAGAGCTGCTCGTATTCTGTTCCAAGTAGTTCTTCGCCCTTAAATTCTCGTACTATTTCGTATTCTCCTTCTATAACTTTAGAAACCAGTTCCTTAGCAAGTATTAGATGTTCATCATTATTTAAGACTTCCACATAATCATAAGCTTTGTTTATAGCTAATGCTACATTACTTGGTAAAGTCCACGGAGTAGTGGTCCAAGCTAATATGTATTTATTTTCTTCTCCCTTTACCTTAAATTTTGCTATAGCTGTAGCATCTTTTACATCTTTATATCCTTGTGCAACTTCATGAGATGAAAGAGATGTTCCACATCTTGGGCAATAAGGTATAACCTTATGTCCTTTGTAAAGAAGATCTTTTTCCCACATCTGTTTTAATGCCCACCATACAGATTCTATATAATTATTATGATATGTTACATAAGGATCATCCATGTCAACCCAAAAGGCTAACTTTTCGGACATATCCTTCCACATAGTTGAATATGTAAATACAGATTCTTTACACTGTTCTATGAATTTCTCTACTCCATAGTCTTCTATTTGCTGTTTTCCTGAAATACCAAGCTTCTTTTCTATTTCAAGTTCTACAGGAAGACCATGTGTATCCCATCCTGCTTTTCTTAAAACTCTATATCCCTTCATTACCTTGTATCTTGGTACTAAGTCCTTTATTACTCTTGTTAATACATGACCTACATGTGGCTTTCCATTAGCAGTTGGTGGGCCATCATAAAAAGTAAAGTATTTACCTTCTTTATTTAGATCAAAGTTTTTATTAATTATCTTTTCATTTTCCCAAAAACTTAATACATCACGTTCTACTTGTACAAAGCCCTTAGAGTTATCAATTTTCTTATACATTAAGCAATCCCTCCTGTTATTATTGTTGACCTTCATTTTGTATAATAAACAATTTATATACTAAAAAAATAAAAAACTTCGCCCAAATAGGGCGAAGTTAAACTCGCTATACCACCTATGGATATAAAATTCAAGCACTCTCATGCCCTATCTCTTAACGCGAGATTACGGATAAGCTTACTATAATTTCAGCACTCAACTCCAAGGTGATTTTCTTTAAACTATAAACTGTGGATTTTCACCAATCTCCACTCTCTGCAAGTTATAGATTTTAAATACTTTTCCTTTTCACTGCTTTTAATTCTTGATATCAATTCAAGTAAAATTTTATTATATTATAGTATATTAAAATTTTATTGTCAATTGATTTTACTACATTCCTAATGCCTTAAATATTCCATTTGCCAAAGCCTGAGCAGACTTGTCCTGAAATGCTTCACTTCTTAAATTTTTTTCTCCTGTAGGATTACTTATAAATTCAAGTTCTGCAAGTATTGCAGGCGCATCTGTATACTTAATAACATAAAATCCTGCGGTTTTAACCTTTCTATCGGTAGTTCCAAGTTTGCTTATAAGCTCTTGCTGAACATAAGTAGCTAACCTTTGACTTGCGGCGCTTCCTCCATTCCACCAATAGGTTTCCGTTCCGTTAGCGTCAGGTACGGCTGAATTACAATGAATGGATACATAGTAATTTGCATTTGCCTGATTTGATATTAGTACTCTTTTTTGTAAATCTTGAGAAACATTAGATGGCCAGGATACAACATCACTACTTCTTGTATATACCACTCTTATTCCCTTAGCTTCAAGTAGCTTTCCAAGTTTTAACCCAACTGATAAGGCTACATCCTTTTCCTTAAGTCCTGTAGGTCCTACAGCACCCGGATCATATCCTCCGTGTCCTGGGTCTACAACTACAGTATATTTACCACTCTTGGTTACTAAAATAGTCCATACAATTTTTCCTGAATATCCATCTACAGTTCCTATATGAGTATATGTACCTGCAGTACTAGTATTTACTGAAGGCTTGTCCCATTTTACAGGAACTTGTTCTTTAGATCCATTATTTCTTGTTGCAGTAACGGTAGTTGGAAGCGCAATTGCTCCTCCTTCAGTTACTGACTTTATAACATCCTTTTCTGCAACATCAACAATAGATGCTTGAGATGCTTGTGAATTTTTAACTTGGATTATAGCATTTGCTATTCCTTCTGCATATTTATACTGAGTATCTAAATCAGAGAGCCTATCTTCCTCATCTGGATTACTTAAAAATCCTAAAAATACCTTAGCAGTAGGTATATGAGGAAGTGTGGTAAACTCTGGCATTGAACCTGTTTTAATTCCTCTATCTGCAGCTCCTGTCTTCGAGACTATATTACTTTGTAATAAGTTTGCTAATGCCTGAGATTTACTGTTTCCTGACATATAAAACGTTTCAAGTCCAGAAGCATCCATGTTTCCTGCTAAATTTGCATGTATACTCACTACGTAGCTAGCACCAGATGTACTAAGCTCTGCAAAACGTGAATTCATATCATCAGCTTCCCAACTTATATCATCATTTATTCTAGTATAACTTACATCAATGCCCTTTTGCTCTAAAATTTCTCCAGCTTTTAATGCTACACTTAACGCTAAATCCTTTTCTTTTAATCCGTTGAGTCCTGTTAAACCATCATCTTGTCCACCATGACCTGCATCTAACACTATCTTGAAATCCTTACTTACTGGTGGATCTACTGGTGAAGACTTTACACTAAAATTCACTTTTACATCTTTCTTTAGAGTATCTCCTGAAGTTTTTTGCACATTTTTACTTATTGTTAAAGTATAGCTTTTTCCAACTTCATATTTTACCCCTGATTTTAAAGCTACTGTTACAGATCTATTATCAGAATTTAAAACAGGACTTATCTCAATATTTTGTCCTACATCGTCTACCAATTTAAAATTACTTGTATTTACTGAATCTCTTTTTATAGGATAGTTAAATTTTACATTCCAACTTTTACTTAGATCTGAAATAGTGTAAGTATCTTTCCATTGTATATAGTCTTCCGCTGCATATACAACAGAGTTACTTAAAAACAAAAAACTTAACATAAATGATATTATCAAAAACATCATTTTGTTTTTTCTCAACTCGCCACCCCCAAAATTTGTACTAAGATTTATATGTAGCAAGTTTATTATCTTAAGCTACAATATATATTATAATTATGATTACTTCAATTTTCCATATAAAATTTAAAATATATTAAAAATTCATCTAAATCTATAATTTGGTAGTTATATTTGTACTTTTATTTAACTTTGAACTGGTGATTTTATAAAAAATATAATTTACTAATGGTATGAAATACAAATAGCTGGCATAAAGTTCAGAACTCACACTTACATCAAGGGTGGTAAGCGGTACTAGCAGTGCTATATTCCAAGGTATAAAAGCTGAAATAACTATAGCTGTATTTTCTAAATCTATAGCTAAATCATACTTATTTATAAAATTTTTCTCATAAGCATCTTTTACTAACATATGAGTTAATATAACCGCTAATGTTTGACTACATCCAAAAGCTGCAGTTATTGTGCTTGTAGCAATGGTTGCTAAAAATAATTGATGCCTATTTTTCGCTTTATTAATTAAGCTCTCTACAGATTTTAACATTTCAGTTCCCTCAAAGATTCCTGTGAAAGATGAAGACACAAATACGGCTAAAGATGCTTTTATCATAGATATTACCCCTCCGCCTTTCATTATGGCTTTAAGAGGATTATCATTTTCCATAACATATCCTAAAAATACATATTTAAGAGAATTAATAATACTATTATGTTGCACTAACACACTTATAAATATTGCTACAATTATGCTTATAAACATAGATATCTTAACATTAACCTTGCAAAGTGAGAGTACCAAAATAAAAAATGCTGGCAACAGTACTATACTTCCAACATCAAAAACCTTTACAATTTCATCTACTATAGTAGATCCCATAGTATTTAAAGGGTATTTATAAGAATAAAATGTGTAAAATACTGCTGCTAACACAAATGGTACAATGGATGTTTTAAACATATTTTTTATATTGGTATAAAGTTCAGTTTGTGTTAAAGTAGCAACCAAACTAGCACTAGAGGACATAGGTGAACATCTATCACCAAAATATATTCCAGAAATAATTGCACCTGCTGTAATTACTTCATTTACGCCTCCGCCTCTTGCAACTACAATTAGGGCAAGACCTGCGGTGCTAACAGTTCCAAGAGATGTACCTATAAGAAAGGATACAAAAGAGCTTATTAAAAATGCAAATAATATAAAAAGTTCTGGCTTTAAAAACTTCATCCCATAGTAAACAAGCGATGGTACAGTACCAGCAGCCATCCAAATTCCTGTTATTCCACCTATAATCAAGAATATTTTTACCACTACCGAGGACTTCTTGCCACCTTTGTATGCCATCCTTACCACTTCCCCTAAAGGAAAACCTTTTCTTACTGAAATAAATATAAATAGCATTAAACTTAGTATAAGAGGATATCCTATATATATTCCTTTAAGTACACTCCCAATAAGAAATATAAAGCAAATTATAAAAGTTACTATAACATCCACCCATGCTCTCCCCTTTTATATCTATTATACTATTACCTTTTATTCTTTTTTAATTCTATTAAGTACTTATTATGTACATCCTTAAGAGCCACAATAAGAGCCTTTTGTGACGTTCCAAAAAATCTCTCTTGTATTTCCTTAATAATTTCTTGAATATCATTTACTATGTTGTGACCAGCTATTATGCATTTAATGAATTCTACAGTTGTTTGACTTATGGCATTACATGCAATATCTACTATCTCTGAAGTATCTCTATTTATTACCACCCCTAAGAAAAAAATATTGTATTTTACTGTAATTGGATCACTACTATTAGAATGGGCAATTCCTGTAATGTATATTGTGTTTTTTTCATATGTCATGATGCTTCCCCCTCTTAAATATTATGCACAAGTCTTATATTAAAATTATACAATAAACTATTATGGAATTGTTAAAAAATTAAGTATTTTACACAAAAATTCAGACTGTTATTTCAATAACAGTCTGAATTCTAAAATTAAAGTAAAGCTAATTCTTTTTCATATTTAATTATTTCTTCAGGCATACTCATATTTAGCATATTCATTATTACATTATATGGATCTGATGCTCCTGTAGTATATACATTAAAGCTTCCTGTACCTTCATCTTTTAAAATAGATTTTTCATTTAAATAATTTATAACAGCTACAGCTTGTTCATATGCAGGATTTATAAAATTTATTTCTGGATAACATTCTTGAAATATATCCTTTATTATAGGATAATGAGTACATCCAAGTATTACATGTTTAATGTCTCCACCGGCTCTTAATACATCTTCCATATGAATTCTTATAACTCTTTTAGCTTCTTCTCTATCTATCTTCCCACTATCAACCATAGCAGCAAGCTCTGGTGACCCTTTTCCATACACCTTTATGTTTCCTAACATTTTATCATAATATCCACTTTTTACAGTGAAGTTAGTAGCTATTAATCCTACCTTATCTACATTTAAACTGTTTTTAATGTAATCTACCACTGGATCTATGACTTTTATTATTTTTACATCATAATCTGCTGCTATCTTATCTATGATAGTTGATATTGTATTACATGCTACGGCTATTACCTTAGCCCCTTCACTAATTAAAAACTCTATAGCTCCTCTTGTAAGGTGTATTATTTCTTCTTCTGTTTTATTTCCATAGGGTACATTTTTATTATCTCCAAAGTATATTAAGTTTTCTGTTGATATTAGTTTTTGAAGTTCCTTTACTGTAGTAAGTCCACCTACTCCTGAATCCATTACTCCAATAGGGTTATTTTTCGTTAACATATAACCATCCTCCTCAAAAAATATAAGCCGGTCCTCTTAATATTTAAGAAAACCGGCTTCATCATACTTATGTATACAAATTTTTAATATTGGTCTGCATACCGATATAATGAACAGTAATTATTTAGTTCGTTTTATGAGAATATTATAACAATGGATTTCAAGTTTGTCAATTAAAAGTTTTTTTGTTATTTTCAGAAAATGCTCCTCATATACACGGTTCCCTAAAATTTCTTAAAATATATAAAATAAACAATCATAAATAGAGTTATAATATAACTATTATAATATTAAAGAGGTGCTATACATGAAAATTACTTGGCTAGGTCATTCTTCATTTTTAATTGAAGATTCTAAAGGAAGGAGGATTCTTACAGATCCCTTTGATGAAAGTTTAGGTTATAAAACTTTCAGTGGAGATGTAGATATTACAACAATAAGTCATCATCATTTTGATCATGATTATATAAAAAACCTAAATTCCTCAAAAACTCATATATTAGACAAAGTTGGAATATTTAATTTATATGATATTCCAATTATGGGTTTTCCATCCTTTCATGATGAAGTGAGGGGTACTAAGCGTGGAGAAAATACTATATATGTAATTACCGTAGATGGTTATACAATATGCCATTTAGGAGATTTAGGTCATATTCTAAGCAAGGATGAAGTTAGTTCCCTAGGAAATATCGATATCCTTCTAATACCTGTGGGCGGGAATTACACCATTGATGCTAAGGAAGCTTATGAACTTACAAAAATTTTAAAGAGCCATATAATCATACCTATGCATTATAAAACCCCTGCACTCTCTTTTCCACTAGATGGTGTGGAAAACTTTTTAACATTTATGAAAAATGTTAAAAAATCAAATGACAATTTTATAAATATAACTGGAGACATCTCTGATATGACCAATGAAGTCTTTATATTAAATTACAAATAAGGGCCTGTAAAAACTTACAGGCTCCTTTTTAATTATGTTCTACATGTTCTAAAGAAGCATTTAATATATGCTCTATATGTTCATCATCAAGGGAATAATAAACAACCTTACCCTCTTTTCTAAACTTGACAAGCCTTGCAGCTTTTAACGTTCTAAGTTGATGAGATATAGAGGACTGACTCATATCTAAAAGCTCTGCTATATCACAAACACATAACTCCTTTTTTAAAAGAGCATATATGATCTTTATTCTAGTATAATCTCCTAAAACCTTAAATAACTCTGCAAGCCCTATGAATGTATTATTATCAAGCATATCCCTTTTCACACACTGTACACAATCATTATGTATTTCACAGCATCCGCAAACTTCTATATCTCTTGTGTCTTTCATTTTTTCACCCCTACACATGAAATTCATTCATATGTATTATATATGTTTTATATTAATACTTCAAGGAATGAATAATACAACTTCACTTTTTTCAAGTGATCTTTTAACATCTATTATTCGCTGATTTGAAGATCCTTTGTATCTTAATTTACTATCCTTCTTACTTTCTTCAAACTTCCCATCTACCAAGATATCTATTTGATTTAATAATTTCATCCATTGCTTATTATAAGATATATTATTTATAATTTCCTCAAAAGTAAATCCAGTATAACACCAAATATTTAAATTAAATTTTTTTGTATCACTGGCTAATTTGGATAAGTCCTGTGCTTGCTCAAAGGGTTCTCCTCCTGAAAAAGTAACTCCCTTAATAACTGGAATATTACTTTTAATTCTTTCGAGAACTTCTTCAATTAAAACTTTATCTCCATAGGCAAAATCTTGCATAATTTCATTATGACATCCATCACACCTATGATTACATCCTGAGACGAATACTACTGATCTTAAACCTTGTCCATTAGTAAGTGAATTATCTAAAAAACCAGCTACTTGTAAATAGTTCATTACAAATTACCTTTGTTGTAAAATGCCATATGGTTAGTATGAGATAACCTATCATTTCTTTCAGCTGCTTTCCCTGCCCCAAATCTTTCATCTAAACTTAAATATCCTGTGACTCTAGAAATTCCTTGAATATTTTCACTGCCACATTTAGGACAATCATCCTCTTGATTACTTAAGTAAGTTCCACATTCCTTGCAATACTTAATGTGAAAGTTTATACCTAGATAATTTATATTTGTATAATTATAAGCATAATTTAAAATGTCCATTATTACATCTTCTGTTGGATAGTCATCTAACTCTATATATGTTATATGCCCACCATTGCATATTGCATGATAAGGGGCTTCTATATCTATTTTATTTTTTATAGATATAGGGAATCCAACTGGTATATGATAACTATTTGTATAATAATTTTTATCCGTAACTCCCTTTATTTCTCCAAATATTTTCTTATCTTGTAATATAAACTTTCCACTTAATCCCTCTGCTGGAGTTGCATAGGCACTCCAATTTAATTTTGTTTCTTCTGTAGCCTTATCTGTAAAGTTTCTTATATATGATACTATTTTTATTCCTAGCTCTCTTGCATATTCACTTTCACCATGATGATGTGAAGTTAAAGCAATTAATGTTTCTGCAAGTCCTATAAATCCTATTCCCCAAGTACCTTGCTTTAATATTGGTTCTATATAATCATCAGGAAGTAATCCTTCTGCTCCCTTCATAAGTCCTTGTCCTGCTACAAATGGAAGATCCTTAACCTTTAATCTCTTAAGTATTTTATATCTATGGATTAATGATTCTTTAGCTAATTCTAATCTGCCTTGTAAAAGTTCAAAGAACTTATCTAAATCTCCCTTTGCAAGTATTCCTACTCTAGGTAAATTTATAGTTGTTGGTGCAATATTCCCTCTTCCCTTTACTTCTGGTTCTCCATTTATATTTGATTGAACTCGAGTTCTACATCCCATAGTTGCTGGAATATATCCTTGATTATAGTATTCAAGATTAAAGTCTGCATCTATATTCATAAAGGTTGGATTCATTCTTTTGCTTGCTACTTTACATGCAAGTTTAAATAAGTAATAGTATGGATCTTCCTGCTTTTTATTTACTCCATCCTTTACTCTAAATATTATATTAGGGAATACTGGTTGCTCACCATTACCTAACCCCTTTTCATATTCTAAAAGGAATATCTCACATACTAATGCAGCATCCTCATTTTCTGGTATCCCTATATTAATTGAACTGAATGGCACCTGAGATCCTGCACGGGAATGCATAGTATTTAAGTTATATACTATGCCCTGCATAGCCTGTTCTATGGTTTTCTTAAGTTTTTTATGTACTATAGAATTAATCTTATCTTCTTCTATATCATATTCTTTTAATTCCTTCACTATTTCCTGTCTAGTGTACTCTACAAATACTCCCATATCATTATCGAAATTAGGATGGGATTGTCCACCAAACATATCATTTTGAGTTGATTGTAATAATATACATGAAAGTTCCGCTGCTGATTCTATTCTTCTAGGAGGTCTTATAGTTCCATATCCAGTGTTAAATCCCCTCTCTAAAATTTCTCTAGTAGGTATATGTAAACAATTTGTTGTCAAATTGTAACTATCAAGATCATGGTAATACACATCTCCATTTTCATGTGCCTTAGCTAAATGTTTAGGCATACTGGCAAGATTATGCCATTTATTCGATTCACTAGCTATTCTTAAAAGCTTAGATGAAAAATTATTTCCTACATTAGCATTATCTCTGTCTGTTTCCACTCCTATTTTTTCTATAGCTTTCATTAAATCTGATTTTATTTCGCGTATATTTGTTCTTTCTCTTCTATAACTTGAATATACGAAACCTATTTCTTTATATTCACTTTCAACTAAAACCTTTTCTACTATGTTTTGTATTTCTTCTACAGTAACTTCTTGAATTTCTTTTTGTTCTAAACTAGAAATTATCTTTTGAGTTAAATCTATAAACTCACTTTCTCTTATTTTATATCCTGTTTCCTCTGCCGCTCTCTTTATGGCATTTGTAACTTTCATTGAATTGAAAGGAACCTTTCTTCCGTCTCTTTTTACAACATGTAGCATACAAATAATCCTCCCCTACTATATATTGCGTAAATACTAACCTATTATACTATGTAAAGTACTTTTATACCAATTTATAAAATCAGTTTATAAAAGGCTATCTCCATGTTTAACCCCTTCTTCTTATATTTTTTACTATTATTATAATAATAAGCTTCTTGTTTTTTAAAATAGAGTTATTTGTAGTAAAATCACTTAAAAGTAAATAATTTACACTAAATACGCCTAAATATCAAGTTTATGAGTTTGATTATAAAATCCATTAAATGTAAAATTATTCTAAAACTAATTTATTATATGATGGGGATGATATTATGAAAAAACTTATATCTTTTATTTCAATAATTCTTATATTTTTATTATCAGGATGCAGCCAAAGCACTAAAAATGTTGAAGACAAACCAAAAGATAACATAATTCAAAAGGAAGAAAAATATATATCGCCTTATACTGGAGAACAAATTTCTAAGGATACCCTAAATAATATTCCCTTTATGGTTATAGTAGAAAATTCTAAAGATGCTCGTCCACAATCAGGTCTTGTGGATGCTGATATTGTATATGAAACCATGGCTGAAGGAGGAATCCCAAGATTTATTGCCTTATTTCATAAAAATAGTCCTGAAAAAATTGGTCCAGTTAGAAGTGCTCGTCCTTATTTTTTAGATTTATCTAAGCTTTATAAATTACCTTTTGGACATTGCGGGTATAGTGAAGAAGCTAAAAATCAAATTGAGACTGAAAATTTACCAAGCTTAAATGAATTTATATATGAAAAATATTATTGGCGAGATAAATCTAGAAAGTATGAACATAGCTTATATACATCTACAGCAAATATGAGAAAATTAATTTCAGAAAAAAATCTTATAATTAACCCTGCATCAATTTATAATTTTGATAAATCCTATTGGGAAAATTCTAATCTTAATAGCTCTAATTCAGTTACTATAAAAGTAAATAAATATTACAATACTTCTTATGCACTTAAAGATAGCTTGTACGTTAAACAAATGGACGGGTCTGCTTCTATAAATAGAGATGATAATAGACCCATACAAGCAAAAAATATCGTTATTCAACTTACAGATATAACACTTCAAAATGATAATTTACATGTAGATATAAGGCTGCTTGGTGAAGGTGATTGTTTAGTTATAAGCAATGGTAAAGTAGTTAAAGGAAGGTGGAAACAATCTAGCCTAGATTCAAATATAGAGCTTATAGATAGCTTAGGAAATCCTATACCTTTAAATACAGGAAATACATGGTGGCATATATTAGATAAAAAAGTACCCATAGAAATAAAATAATTTACTTAATTAAGGGCAATACTAACTAAAAAGGAGGTATTGCCCATGAAAGGTAGAATAATAGATTTAATAGGCTCAGATGCTCTAGTTGCTTTAGAAGATGGTACTACTATGGAGATTAACAGACTTACGTTATCTGGGCACTTAAAGCTTGGAGATATGGTAAACGTAGATCCTAGTCCACTTCATCCTGGAAATGATAAACTTGTGGATTTCTTTTAGTTAGTATAATATCATTGAAAGTACATATATAATGCTATATAATAAGTTATATAAAATTAATAAATCGTGCTAGAGGTGCCGAGCTCGGCTGAGAAATGATTTAGTCATTAACTCTTATCACCTGATCTGGATAATACCAGCGTAGGGAAGCAGTCTTGACTCGCTTTATAAGGTATTCCAGTACTGGAATACCTTTATTTTTTATATCCTTTAGCACAAAGGAGGTTATTATGAAAACTTTACAAAATGGACTCTTAGAATTATCTAAGTATCCTTTAACCTTATTAACTCTTGCAGGAGTAATGTTAATAATACTGGCATTTATAAGGCTTAAAAAGGTTACTTTAACCGTAAAAATAATTTCTCAAGTAAGTATTGCTCTTGCATTATCTGTAATACTTAACTTATTTAAAATTGTAGAATTGCCTAGTGGAGGAGCTATTACATTAGGTGGAATGGTTCCTATTATTCTTTTATCATTATTTTACGGACCTGAAATAGGATTTCTAACTGGTTTCATGTATGGTATATTAAGCTTGATTTTAGGCCCTTATATACTCCATCCTGTACAGGTATTATTTGATTATCCTCTACCATTTATGGCACTGGGGCTTGCAGGCTTTTTTAGAGACAAAAAATTAATTGCTACTATTATAGCTGTATTTGGAAGATTCATATTCCACTTTATTTCAGGTGTAGTATTTTGGGGAAGTACTGCTCCAGAGGGAATGTCCCCTTATTTATATTCACTTATATATAACGCTTCTTATTTGTCAATGGATGGATTAATTTGCATTATAATACTTGCACTAATTCCTGTTAATCAGATATATTCTATTTTAAATAAAAACTCAATTCATAGCCATTAAATCAAAAGCATGTAATGATTTTCCATTACATGCTTTTATTATTTTTATTATTCTACTTTTATTGCGTTAGTTGGACAACTTCCTTCTGCTTCTTTTGCAGCATCCTCTGAACCTGATGGAACTTCATCTACTACAACTGTTGCTTTTCCAGTACTATCATCCATTTCAAATACATCCCCAGCTATTGCCGGACATAGTCCACATGCTATACAAAGCTCTTTATCAACATATGCTTGCATAATACAATTCCTCCTTTTAATTTGAACTATATATATTTTACCCCACTCATCATTCTTTATTACTATTTTATTAAATTTTAAAATTTAAATTTTAGCTCATATTCTAGTATTTAGTTACTTACTCAACTTTATAAAATTATCTAATAAATTTTGATAATCTTCACTTAATAATACAAATCTTTCTGCTTGACCGCCCTCTAAGCTCTCAGCTAAGTCTAAATTTATAGGCATCTCTGCCATTAAAGGTACTCCTAAGTATTTGGCTTGTTCTTCAGCAGATTTCTTGCTAAACACTCTAATTTTTTCACTACATTTATTGCATTGCACATAAGACATATTTTCTACTACGCCAAATACCTTTACATCCATTTTTTCTGCCATTATTACGACTTTTTTAACTATCATGGATACCATATCTTGAGGTGTAGATACAACCACCATTCCTTCTACAGGCATACTTTGCATTATAGTTAATGCTATATCCCCTGTTCCTGGAGGCATATCAATTAAAAGATAATCTAAATCTCCCCAAACTGTATCTGAGTACATTTGTTTTAATACGCCAGTTATTACAGGTCCTCTCCATATAACAGGCTGCTCTTCTTCTTCAGTTAAAAGATTTAGTGATATTACCTTTATACCCAAAGATGTTTGAACAGGTATAAATTTTACTTCTTCACTATTTTCTACCTGATGTATTTCTGCTCGTTCTTCATTTATACCAAAAAATCTTGGCATAGAAGGGCCTGTTATATCTCCATCAAGTACCCCAACTTTAAATCCGGCCTTTTGCAGTTGTACCGCTAAGATGCCAGTTACTGTTGACTTACCTACTCCACCTTTACCACTTATTACTCCTATAATATGTTTTATATTTCCGTGCTTTGGTACATCCTTAGAACATGTAGATGAATTACTATTACAGCTTCCTTTGCTAGGGCAACTATTACAATCACTCATTTCTATTCCTCCTTAATATGCATTATAAAACTTTATTTATTATAGCACTAAAAAAATGTTATAAAAACCCTTATATAAATTATATTAATACCTAAAAGTTATTAGGTTTATCTTTAGTTACATTCAAATGCCAACTTCTATTTTCATAGTTTGCCACTACATAATACTCTTCTGTATTTTTTTCTTCCCTATTATAAAAAGTAATTATACTCTTATACAGTAACCTGTTATACCCCTGTGTTTTAACTGTCATAAGCACATCATACTCCGTAGGATTGCCTTTTACCAGTTCTCCATTTATATTTTTATCATTTAATTTGTTTTTAAAGTCTTCTAAATCTGTAGATAAAATAAATTTTGCAATTTCTCTATCTTCGTCTAAATTCACTCCTATTTTTTTTGTTGTTCCTGTATCCTTTATATAACTATTTAAGGTTTTTATAAGTGAACCGTAATATATATCTGTAAAATCCTTAGGAATTCTTATATTCCAAAAACTTTTTATGATATCATTATCTATTCTTTTTGATACAATATAAATCTTATCATCACTATAAAGATTACCACCGCTTTTTTTATCTAATCCTGCAACATAATTAAATTTATGTACTTTATCATGCGCCTCATGCATTTCAAATATATAATCTGGCTGAAGAGTAGACTTTTCTTTCACTTCCTTTGCAGAAGATAGTATATCATATAATTCATTTATTACATTTTTATCTGTTACTACAAATCTATATCCTTGGTCTCGAGTATTTTGTATTACTATTTTTTGCACTTTATTTTGTTTTATATATTCAAAATCCGTATTTTTCACTCCTAATTTTACCTTCGTATTTTCTAATGTATTACATCCTGAAAAAAGAGTACTTATTAAGATACACGTAATAATCATAGCTTTAAATCGAAAAAACTTTTTTAACTTTATCAACTTCTTAACCTCCTAGGTTAATTATTAAAACTTACTTTAGGCTTTCTTATATTAAATAAAACTATACCAAGTATCAATGTAAAAATACTTATGAATTGTGATGTAGATAATATTGAAACTGTGCCTCTTGGGTCTCCTCTAAACATCTCTACTATTATTCTTCCTATACTATAAATTATTATATATAACGCAAAGGTATTTCCCTTCTTATTTTTTCTTTTATCATACCAAAGTAAAAATATTACTAATAAAAAATCAAATATAGATGAATAAATTTGTGTAGGATGAATATGTACTCCTGAAGGTGCAAACGGCGAATTGTTAAATACAATCCCTATAGGAAGGTCTGTAGGTCTTCCATAACAACACCCTGCAAGCAAGCATCCTATTCTTCCAAAACCTTGTGCTAAAGGTATTGAAGGTATTATTAAATCAAAAGTATCTAGAGTATCCCACTTTTTTCTTTTACAATAAAAAAATATTGATATAGCCCCTCCAATTATAGAACCATATATAACAAAGCCGCTTCCCACATCCTTTAACAAAGAAGGGTCTTCTATAATATTTCTCATTTCAGTTATTATGTATAAAAGCTTACCTCCAGCTATTCCTGAAGCTATAGCTATTAAAGACATGTTATAGATATCATCTTCATTATACTTACTATTCTTTTTTACTCTTGAACTTAAAAGTAGCAAAGCAGCTAATATACCTATAGCTATCATTGTACCATATCCATAAATTGGCCTTGAAAATAATTCAAATAATACTGGCCTCACTTTTTATCACCTCCATTAAGCATTATTATAGCATATAAATATATTTATAAAAAATAAGCTGGTCTATAAAATAATAGACCAGCTCTACCCTGTTTTTAATGTTTCCACTATAGCTTTAAATATAGTGGGCATATTTTCCTTGAAGTTATCTTCTCTTGTAAAGAAAGAAAATCTTATAAATTTACTCTTATCCGGAATAAAATATTCAAATGCCCTATATTTTGTATCTTGTGAATTTATCAAAGAATACTCAACATAATATGCATCCTTACCATTAATTTTTACATTAGATAACTTATATCCTTCTATAACATTTTGTTTAGAAGATATATCCTTACTTCTTTCTATAAAAGTTTTCAGGTCTTGATTTAAATTCCATATTTCTGCAAAACCATATACTTTAAAATCCTTAGCTTGAAAATCGTTATGATATATTATCTCTTCTCCTCCAAAATCCCTTTTTTCTGAAATCCAATCATAAGGAAGCTTATATGTTACCTTACCATTTAAAGCAGAATACTCCTTTAAAGAATTTATATTACTTTGCATAAGGGAGGTTAGCTTTATACTATCTTTAAATATACTTTGAATACCAAACATTGTTATCATAAGTCCTATTATAATTACGGTGACGCCTAATCTTTTTTTATTTACTATTATAAGTCTCATACCTTCAAACCTTAAAAGGTTATCACTCACCTCCACATACTTTACTAATAATAAAATATATGTGAAGAAAGCTATATTTATTAATTTTTATGAAAAATATTTAATATAAAAAGGTATGCAAATTTGCATACCTACTTTACAGGAATAAGAATAGTTGATTTTCTAAAATCATAAAACATTAACCAATATCCTTCATCTTCTTTTCCCTTACATGGAACCCAAGTAACAAATCCAGATTTACCTCCATAAGGCTGATCACATTTATTTCTTCTTCCCGGAATAGCATAAACTAAGCACTTTAACTTTCCATCCCTATCGCATTTATATCCCAATGAGAAATACCCATGTCTTCTAATGTAAGGATAATAATTCATCATAGGATAGTATATAACTGCATACTTATTATAATCCTTCAATCCACGCATATTATTAATATCTTTTATAGGAATTCTATACCATTTACATCTTTTTATTTCTGATATATCCTTTATCTCATTATAATCTCTAACTAAATTTTTGAAAAACTCTCCTGTTCTTCCTTTTGGTAAATCATCTTTATCCCTAAACAATTCCTCATCTATATGTTCATTTATAACTTCTATATCTTCGATTACCTTTTGTTCTGCTTCTTCCTCTAATCTAACCTTTACATCATCATCTGTATCTTCTGATTTAAGCTCTTTATTATCTTCTATAACTTCAGGTTCATTTTTTACACATTCATCTGTCCTAACCTTTTCCTCATCTTTTATAACTTCTTCCGTAACATTTGATTCTTCTGCTAAGTTTTCTCTACTGTCCTCTTCCTTAACTATTATATTTTCTTCTCTTTTAGCCGTTTCAATATTTTCCTCATATTTGTCAAATATATTCTTTTCTTCTGAAACATCCTCATCCACTCTTGTTTTTCCTTCTAACAACAAAAATTCCTTCCATTTTGGAACATCAGTGGTTAAGAATCCGCTAAGTACAGGCACTATGTTTTTATCAGGAAGTTTAACTATTGCTGCTCCTATTACGTTTTCTACATTTAATCCTACATATGCTATATCTTCTATAGGATATTCATGGGAAACATCGGTTCTTCCATAATCATCTATGTTTAATTCTCCTACCTTAATTATTTTGTTTCCATTTTTCTTTCCTGAAACTAGTGCCATAAAGTAAGGTGTGGTTTCCTTTTTTAAATTTTGTACATAATAAGAAACCTTACATTTATTATTTTTCACTTCAAGTTTTACATAACCTGTAGGAGGTTTATCGGAAGCTATAGCAAAACCCTTTTCGTCTTCCTGAAGTATTATAAAGTATCTACTATAATTCTTTTTCTGTACCAATTAACGTACCCCCATATATTATATTCATTATAATATATGAGGTACTATTCAAAAAGTGACCATTTAACATAAAACTTATAATTTTTTTTTACTTATATCTATGTATGCAGTTGGAAAGATTGGCAAATTCATATATTGAGAGCGTCTCTCCTCTTCTTTTAGGATCTATATCACATTCCTGTAACGCATTTTCTAATAAGTCTTTACTAAATCCTAAGCTTTTAAGAGCATTCCAAAGTGTTTTTCTTCTCATATTAAACGAAGCTCTTATAATTTTAAAAAATAATTTCTCATCATCTACCTTCACTCTTGGACCATCTAATTTGTTAAGTCTTATTACTGATGAATCCACTTTAGGCCTTGGTATAAAAGAGGATGGTGATACTTTTCTAACCAACTCAGTGTCACAATAATATTGAACTAACAATGATAATGCTCCATATTCCTTGGTGCTTGGCTTTGCATCAATTCTCTCTGCCACTTCCTTTTGAATCATTATTGTTAAGGACTTAAATTTATATCCCTCTGTAAGAAGCTTTACAATTATAGGTGTAGTTACATAGTATGGCAAATTTGCCACAAGCTTTACAGACTTTTCTTCTCCAATTATTTCATCAAAATTTACCTTTAATGCATCTTTATTTACTAACTCAAAATTTTCAAATTCCTTTAATTCTTCATTTAATATTGGTATTAAATCCTTATCTAATTCTATTGCACATACCTTTTTTGCTACTTGAAGTAGTTCCTTTGTAAGAGTTCCAACTCCAGGTCCTATTTCTATTATAAAATCATCATTATTTACTTCTGCACCTGTCACTATATCTCTTAAAACTTGATCATCTATTAAAAAATTTTGGCCTAAACTTTTTGAAAACTTAAAGTTATACTTATTTACTATTTGTTGTGTGGTATTATCCATTATTATTCTCCCTTTCCATTTGTTTAATTGCCTCTATAAATTCTTCCTTTGTTATTCCATAATTATTTAATCTAATAACAAATTGACTAGTATTACAATACCCTATTCTTAATATCTTGCCAAGCTTATCTCTTCTGTCTTTAGCATTATTATTTCCAGTTAGCTTAAAGAAAATTAAATCTTGTAACGTAAATTCTTCTCTCTTCTCTTTAATTTCACATTTAACTGAATTTAACGCTTTTATTATAACCTCTGGAGTTGCATTTTCTACTCCTATATCCCCATTCTTTGTTCCCTCATCTTCTGATATGTAAGCATGCTTTACACCTGGAACTTTTCTTGATATTAAATTTCTTATCTTTTGACCAGCATAATCTGGATCTGTAAGAACTATTACTCCCTGTCTTCTCTGAGCTTCTTTTATTCTCTCTATAACCCTTGCGTTTATACCAAATCCACCCACAGCAATTATTTCTGCGTCCACTGCCTTTTTCACTGCAGTAATATCATCTCTTCCTTCTACCACTATTACTTCTTTAATCATTTTTTCCTCCTAAAAGTATAAAAATAGGAGCCATAGGCTCCCTTTAATTAATTATATAAATATTTACGTATCTAGCTCCCCAATTTCTAGCTTCATCAAGCGTATTAAAGAAAAGATCTACCTTGTTTCCTTTAATTGCAAGTCCAGTGTCTGCAGCAATTGCATACCCATAGCCTTCTATATATAACTTAGTACCTAGCGGAATTACTCTTGGATCCACCGCTACAGTACTTGTTCCATTAGCATCTCTTACCGCAACCATACCAGATGCAGTAATAGCCGTTCCATGGTCTTTTCTAGGTGAATATGCTGTAGATCTAACACTTATTATCCTTTTAGCACCTTCACTACTTGCTCCACGAGAAGCAGAATGCTGAGATACTGGTTGTACCTTAGGCTTTGTTCCCATAGCCACTACCTTTTGAACAGGCTTTTTAGTTACTGCTTCACTTATAACCTTTCTTGAAACTTCTTTTCCATTTTCATAAGTAACCTTAGTAGTTACTGACTTTTCTCCAGCCTTTCCAGACTGAACTAACTTTTGCTTACCTTTTTCTAAACCACCGTCATTTTTTGTAACTGTTGAATAAGCTAAAGGTTTTGCTTCTTTAATGGTCTTAGTTTCAACTCTGATTATGGTAACTTTTAAGTCCTCTTCTAGTGGCTGGTCATTTGATGGCAATACCTTATCAGTTTCATTAACTTTTATTCCCTCTGCCTTAAGCATAGATTCCACATCACTTTCTGCAGAGTTCATAGTTAATGTCTTTCCATCTACTTCAACCTGTACATCCATTGATTTTTTAATATATATCTTATCTTGATTTTTCACTTTACTGTCAACACCAATTGACGTCTTATCCTTTGGTCCTAATATTATGTTATTGGATATTAAAACATCATTTACAGTATGTCTAAAAGTAGTTATCTTGTTCTCTTTCCCGTCAATATAAACATAAACTGTTTTCCTTGTATTACCTACAAATATAGTTATGCCTATTACTACTAATAATACAAGAAATGCTGCCTTAGGACCATTGGAAAAATAATTTTTTAGATACTTTTTTACCTTTTCCATCACCAAAACCCCCCTTTGGCAAAATACACAAACATTTGACTATTATAATTTACTTGGTTCATTTTGTCAAATTAATGTGCCTTGACCGTCTAAAATGCAACATTGTGCATAAAAACTTTATAAAAATTAATGATAGCGTTTTAACTTAATAAAGACAGTCACCTTGATGGATATGATGGATTTCATGGTAAAATATGTTGATATCATTATATTATATATATCTTTAAATTATTACCATTCCCTGTAGGTATTGAAAGTTATCTAATTTTTCTATAAACAAATTTTACACTATTATTATATTTTTAGCAACTTCCTCACATTGGAAATAACCTGATTTCCAATTTCTTCCTCACTCATATTTCTTATTTCTGCCATTTTTTCTATTATGTGTTTTATGTAATCTGATCTGTTCCTCTCTCCTCTAAAAGGAGTCGGTGCCATATACGGACAGTCTGTTTCAACTAATATTTTATCATCTGGAACTACCTTAGCTACATCTAAGATTTTCTTTGCGTTTTTAAATGTTACTACTCCAGTAAATCCTATATAATAACCTAAGCTTAGGCATTCCCTTGCAAATTCTACACTTCCTGAAAAGCAGTGTACTACCCCTATTACCTCTGGAAACATTTTCATTATGTCTAGAGTATCCTTATGTGCATCCCTATCATGTATTACCACGGGTAAATTTAATTCTTTAGCTAATTTCATTTGTTTTATAAAAGTTTCTTTCTGTACTTCCTTTGGTGGATTTTGATCCCAATAATAATCTAATCCTATTTCTCCTATAGCTTTAACCTTTGGTGACTTAGCCAATTCTCTTATTTTATATATAGTATTATCATTTACCTCATCTGCGTGTTCTGGATGAATTCCTACCGCTGCATAAAAAAAATCATAAGTTTCTGATAAATCAACCGAACTTACAGCTCCCTCTAATGAGGAGCCACAATTTAATACACCTATTACATTATTATTTTTAAGTTCCTCTATTAATTTTTCTCTATCTTCATCAAATGAACAGTCATCATAATGAGCATGAGAATCAAAAATGTACATATTCTATCTCCTTTAAAAATATTTATCTTAAAATTATACCATATTTTAATTCTTGTATACATTCTTACTAAAAGCTTTAAGTATTAAAAAGTCCAGAGTCAATTATAACTCTGAACCTTTTAATAACTAAAATTATCTCACTATACTTCCAGTTGGAAGCTCTTCTGGAATTGATACAGTAAACAGCTTGCTATCATCATCAGTAGCGGCTGCAAGTATCATCCCCTGGGAAAGTTCTCCTCTTAATTTTACAGGCTTTAGATTTGCAACTAGAACCACATATTTTCCTACAAGTTCTTCAGGCTTATAGAACTTAGCTATTCCTGATATTACCTGTCTCTCCTCTCCACCTAAATCAACTTTTAATTTTAAAAGCTTTTTAGCACCCTTAACAGGTTCGCATTCTATCACCTTAACTACTCTTAAATCTACCTTTTCAAAGTCTTCTATGGTTATTTCTTCCTTTAACGGCTGGATTTCAACTTTTGCTGGAGCTATGTTTTTCATTTGCTCTTCTTTTAATTTATTTAATTCATCTATCTTAGCATCAACATCTATTCTTGGGAACAAATTGTCTCCTTTTACAAGCTTTGTTCCTGCGCTTGTTCCATCAAAGGATGCAATACTATCCCAAGTGATAACTTCTACATTAAGCTGATTATTTATTCTTTTGCTTGTATCTGGTAAGAACGCGGAAACTAATACGGAAATTATTCTTAAGGACTCTGCTAAATTATATAATACTGTTCCAAGTCTTTCTTTCTTACTTTCATCCTTTGCAAGTATCCATGGAGTAGTTTCATCTATATATTTATTTGCTCTTCCTATAAGTGTCCAAACCTCATCTAAAGCTTCAGGTATTCTTAAGTCATCCATGTGCTTTTCAACCTTTAAGTATGCACCAGTTGCCATGGAAATAAGATCGTTATCTATATCTTCCTTTGCTATAGGACTTGGTATTACTCCATTAAAATACTTTTCTATCATAGCTGTAGTTCTAGATAATAAATTTCCTAAATCATTTGCTAAATCTGAATTAATTTTCTTTATAAATAATTCATTATTAAATATTCCATCTGAACCAAATGGGATTTCTCTTAAAAGATAGTATCTTACTGAATCTGTTCCAAAATGATTTACAAGTACTACAGGATCCACTACATTACCCTTAGATTTGGACATTTTTCCTCCATCCACTAAAAGCCATCCATGACCAAAAACTTGCTTAGGAAGAGGAACACCCAGTGCCATTAACATTATAGGCCAATAAATAGTATGGAATCTTAAAATATCCTTACCTACTAGATGAACATCTGCTGGCCAGTATTTATTAAGTAATTCTTCATTACCTGTATTATATCCCAGTGCTGTTATGTAGTTTGCTAAAGCATCTATCCAAACATATATAACATGCTTTTCATCAAAACTTACTGGAATTCCCCAATTAAAGGAAGTTCTTGAAACACATAAATCCTGAAGTCCTGGTTTTAAAAAGTTATTTATCATTTCATTTTTTCTAGACTCTGGTTGTATAAATTCCGGATGAGATTCTATATGTTCTATAAGCTTATCTGCATACTTTGACATTTTAAAGAAATACGCTTCTTCTTTTGCTTTTTCTACAGGTCTTCCACAATCTGGGCACTTTCCATCTGTTAATTGTGTTTCAGTCCAGAATGATTCACAAGGTGTACAATACCAACCTTCATATTCTGATTTATATATATCTCCCTGTTCATAAAGCTTCTTAAATATTTCCTGTACAGAATTTATATGATAATCATCTGTAGTTCTTATAAACTTATCATAGCTTATGTTCATCATATCCCAAAGGCTTTTAATACCTGCAACTATTTCATCTACATATTCTTTAGGTGTTACGTTTTTCGCTTCTGCAAGTCTTTGTATCTTTTGGCCATGTTCATCTGTACCAGTTAAAAACATTACATCATAACCTGTAAGTCGCTTAAATCTTGCCATTGCATCTGCTGCCACTGTTGTATAGGTATTTCCTATGTGTAACTTTGCTGAAGGGTAATAAATCGGGGTGGTAATATAATAGGTTTTTTTATTCAATTTCTATTCCTCCTTAAATGAACTTTTATATATAATAAAAAGCCTCTATAAAACTTAAAAGCTTTATAGAGGCGTACATTTTTACGCGTTACCACTCTAATTCTCCTTTTTTTCTCAAAAAAGGACTCTCTAAGTGAGAAAATACTCACTTTGCATTTTAACGGTTGCACCCGAAATACCTTACTTAACATTTCAGATATTTTGCTCTGGGGCCATGTTCATAAATCTTAATGCTATCGGCTTTCACCTTATCCGACTCTCTTTTCGCATTTCCTTTTATTACTCTTCCCATCATTGCATTTCAAACTTAATATTAATACATATATTTTCCCATGTCAACTAGTTGATTTTTTCTATTATTTCACTTATTTCTTTTAAATATACTATAAGTTTTTCTTTATCTTCTTTACTAAGTTCATCTACCTTTTCATAGAATAATATGTTTAATATATTATCTATTTAAATTCAATAAATGTATTATAATTAGTATGTATTGCTTTTTATTTCTTTAATAAACTTTGCTTAAAATATTATTACTTTAAAGGAGGTACTTATTTGATAAACAAAAATATAATAAAAGATGTTTTAAAACTAGCTCTTCCCGCAGTTGGAGAAATGATCTTGTACATGATGATATGGGTACTTGACACAATGATGGTTGGTAAGTATGGGGGAGAAACTGCTGTAAGTACTGTGGGACTTAGCTCTGAAATAATGTATAGCTTTGTAAATGTATTTATTTCCGTGGGAATATCCGTTGGAACTGTATCTCTTATTTCAAGAAAACTGGGTTCTAAAGATACTAATGCTTCAGAAGAGTTTACAACTTTAGGACTTGCCATAGGCTTTATGCTAGCACTTACTATTTCATCTGTAGCATTTATATTTGCACCCAAGATTTTATTTTATTGTGGGGCAAGAGATACGGTGCTAAGTAATGGAATAATATATATGAAAATCACTTCCATAGGGTTGTTTTTTAATATGCTTATGAATGTATTAAATTCAATTCTTAGAGCAGGTAAAAATACTAAAATTCCTCTTTTAGTATCTGGACTAATTAATATAATAAATTTATTTTTAGATTGGGTTTTAATATTTGGAAGACTTGGTTTCCCAGAACTGGGAATACGAGGTGCAGCTATAGCTACTGCTACGGCACATATAGTTGGATTTATATTTATAGCTTTTTATACGTTAAAAAAGTCTCCTATAAAACCTCATTTTAAATTTATAAAAAATATAAATTCTCATAGAGCTAAAGAACTTATTAAGCTTTCCATTCCTTCATCAATGCAAGAGGGCGTATTCTCCATGATACGACTATTAGGCACTATACTAATTATGTATTTAGGTAAAACAGCCTTTGCAGCTAATCAAATTACAACTACTATAGAATCTATATCATTTATGCCTGGAAATGGGGTTGCCATAGCTGCTACAACTTTAGTTGGACATAAAATTGGAGAAAAAGATTTGCATGGTGCAAAAGAATACGCTTATACTTGCACATTAATTGGAACAAGTATAATGCTTATGTGCTCTATAGCTTTTTTACTATTTCCTAGATTTTTAATAAGTTTGTTTATAAAGCCAAACGAACTTGAAGTAATAGGTCTTGGTACCCTTTGTCTTATGGTTGCTTCTATAGAACAACCCTTTATGGCAATTTCCATGATACTTGGCGGAGCTTTAAAAGGCATGGGTGATACCAAAACTCCATTTATAACATCCTTAATATCTAGCTGGGTTATAAGATTTCCACTACTACTTATTTTCATATACAAATTAAACCTATCAGTTGTGTATGTTTGGTGGATAACTGCAATACAATGGGCCTTTGAAGGTATAGTAATCTTTACACTCTTTAAAAAGAAATTCAAAAAACTTATAACCCCTGCTTAGCCAAAGCAGGGGTTTATGTTCTCTAATAGAAAAATAATTTTACTGTAATTACTGCCATTATAATAGCCGTTAAATCTGCAAATATTGCAGCCCACAAGGTATGTCTTATTTTTTTAACTCCTACTGCTCCAAAATAAATAGTAACTGTATAAAATATTGTTTCTGTAGAACCCATTATAGTTGATGCCACTCTTCCTATAAAACTATCTGGGCCATAGGTTGTTAAAACATCTGTAAAAACTCCTAAAGCTCCACTTCCCGATAAAGGTTTTATAAGTATAAGTGGTAAAAGTTCTCCTGGAATCCCTACATATTTTAATAAAGGATTACTAATTTGCGTTATAAAGTCTAATATTTTAGCTTCCCTCAGTACAGATACTGCAAGTATCATAGCAAGTAAATAAGGAAATATTCTTAAACATATCTTCAATCCATCTTTAGCTCCCTCCACAAAACAAGTATATACCTCTACTTTTTTAATTACTCCATAGGTTACTATAATTCCTATAATTCCTGGAATAAGCAAATTCCCTAAATTCATAATTCCCTCCTAAAAATATTTCTCAAGTATCTTACATGAAATTACCCCAACCATGGCTGCTGTAGCTGTAGTTATTATAGCTGTAATTATTATCTCTGCAGGGTTTTGTGAGCCTGTAGCTGCTCTTATAGAAATTACTGTAGTTGGTATAAATTGAATACATGCAGCATTTATAACTAAAAATAATGCCATATCATTAGAAGCTGTATCCTTATTTGGATTTAGCTTTTGCATATTTTCCATAGCCTTTATACCGAAGGGAGTAGCAGCATTGGATATTCCCATCATATTAGCAGTAATATTCATAACTATACTCCCTAAAGAATCCTTATCTCTTCCCTCTTTTTTAAATATAATTCTTAAGATAGGCCTTAAAAGCTTTGCTAGCATTTCTGTCATACCACTTCTTTCAGCAATTTTCATTACTCCACACCATAGGCACATAACTCCTGCAAGCTTTATAATTATTTCTACAGTACTATTTGCTGAAGCTAGTATTGCCTGTGTCATTATATCCGCTCTTCCTGTAATCATTCCCCAAATTATTCCTAATGTTAATATTCCAAACCAAATATAATTTATCATTTTACCCTCCGTGGATTATTTGTATATTAATTTATATGTTAATAGGCTCTATTGTATTGCAATTAAATTTTATTAATGTTACCATATATAATGTTTTTAAATATAAATTATGGAGGCTATAAATGACTTTAAAAGATATTATGAAGTATATAGAAAGTGAATACCATATTATAAATAGTACTCCCTGTGAAGTATGTGGCGGTGAATATTTAGCTGATGGTCTAGATATAGATATAATTGATGGAAATCCTTATGATGTGTGCGATTGTACATGCGCAAAATGTGGTCATGAAAAGACTTTTGAATTTTATGCTCCCTTTATAGATGAACTAACCAATAGTAAATGGAAACAGAACTTAAATTAAAAAGAAGCCCATATGTTAGGCTTCTTTTGTTATTTATATACAGGAATTTCAAATGTAATTTTAGGCTCCTTACATTGTAAAACTAAATTTTTTATATTTCTAATCTGTGCATATGGCCAATTGATATCCGTTGCATATTGATGAGTTGCTGGTGCACCCGGATTAAATTTCATTTTATAAAGTGTATCTTGATTATTAGTTGTATTATTTATATATCCTGAGCCAATAAACTTTGCTCCACCCTTTATAGCATCCTCTGGAGTAAACCAACCTTGCTCATATGCATATTCTGATCCAAACTTATCTGGATTGCTATCTAGGGCACGTATACCAAACATATTATAAACTACTTTCTTACCCTTATCTCCATCAACTTCTATTCCCTTAGCAAGTGTTGATGAACCATTTCCTGTTTCAAGTAAGGCATGAGACACAAGATAAATTGGGTTTATGTTATTTGCTTTAGCTGCATCAAAAAATGCTTGTCCCTTTCCTTCTAATATTCCTTTGCCCTTTAAAATATTATCTAAATCTTGAACAGTTATACTATCATTTGTATAGCTTAATTTCATAAACATATATCTTCCATCTTGATCCATAAAATTCTTAGGATTAAGATTATATTTTATCTGATTATAACTTGCCCCTACCCAACCTGAACCACCTTCGCTTGTAGTTGAAACACCAGGCTTTGCTTGTTTACTTATTGCATCTGCAAAGGTAGTGGTATAACTTTTATTAACTATATCAGTACTTGATATACTGTTTATGCATCTTAAATAATCTATATAATAATTGTCATAATCCGTGTTTATATCCTTATAATTCCCTTTAGCATTTGCTCTTTTCACATAAATAAGAATTTTATATTTATCTCCATTCTCATCACTAGTAAATTTTTTATTTATAGTAATTTTACCTGAAGAAGTAGCTGTATATCCATTAGTCCATTCCTGAAAATCCTCGTATTTCCAAAGTTTCTTATTATATCTACTTACATATATTTTATACTGAGCATTGTTAACATTTGAAGATACATTAAAAGTTTGATATTGATTACTCATTATAGGTTCATATTGCATTTTAAGTGACTTAACTTCAGCTCCATTTACATACGTAGAACCATCTGAAAATTTAGGTGTTATTGTAAATTTCATTTTCACAGGTTGATTTAACTTTTTCCCACCTAAGGACTCCACTTCTGTACTTACATTTACATAATAAGACTTTGCTGCGGTATAACCCTCTATCTTAGGAAGTACTTTTATAGTATTAGCTGTATCGCCTGGCATTACAGTAGCTTGTACAGCATTGCCTTTATCATCTGTTACTGTTATATTAGAATTATTTATAGTTTCTTGATTAAGATTAAAATTAAACTTTACTGTCCATACTTTATCTTGAGAAATAGATGTTTGACTTTGAAATTCTTTTACACTTGTTGCTGCATGTGCTATGTTATAATTACTAGTTGTAAATGTAAAAAAAGTTGCAAGCATAAGTGCCGCAAAAGACTTCTTCAAAATAATCCCCTCACTTTATCTGTTGTTTACTATAATTAGATTATATAAAATTTTAACACTTTTTTCTACGCAAAAAGTTAATTTATTTTAATATTTTGTTATAATTTTAACTGTATATTAATAAAAGAGAGGTATAACAATGAAAAAAATTAACCTTACCGATAATTTTAAAGTTGAAGAAATTAGAATAAATAAGTTTATAAGTGAAAAAGGCGTATGTTCAAGAAGAGAAGCAGATAAACTTATTTCTTTAGGTAAAGTTACAATAAATGGTGAAGTAGCCACCATGGGGTCTAAAGTAACTTCTACAGATGAGGTAAAACTTGAAGGTAAAATTCTTTCCGAAAAACCTAAATCAGTATACATAGCTTTAAATAAACCCAAAGGCATAGTAAGCACCACAGATCCAAAAGAAAAAAATAATATAGTAAACTTTATTAATTATCCTGAGAGAATTTTTCATATAGGTCGATTGGATAAGGATTCAGAAGGCCTTATATTTTTAACTAACGACGGCGATATTGTAAACAAGATACTTAGAGCTGGTAATAATCACGAAAAGGAATATATTGTTACAGTAGATAAACCATTAACTCAAGACTTTCTCCAAAGAATGTGTTCTGGTGTAAGAATACTTGGTACTATAACAAAACCTTGCAAAATATATAAAGAGGGTTCTAATGTATTTAGAATAATACTTACCCAAGGATTAAATAGGCAAATTAGACGAATGTGCGAAGTCCTTGGTTACACTGTAACAAAGCTTAAACGAATTAGAATAATGAATGTTAAATTAGATGACTTGCCTCTTGGGAAATGGAGATACCTTACTAAGGATGAAGTTAGCACCATAAATGGACTGGTAAAAAACTCAACTAAAACTGAAGAATCATCTAAGTAAAAAGAGAGCCTTTTATGAAGGACTCTCTTTATTTTATCATGGTACAGAAATTATCTCATTATCATGCAAATGCTTTGTGCTGCAATTCCCTCTTTTCTTCCTGTAAAACCTAATCCTTCTTCAGTTGTGGCTTTTATATTTATTTGATCCTTATGTATCTCTAATGCATTGCTTATATTTTCTATCATAGTTTCAATATATGGTGCCATTTTAGGTGACTGAGCAATGATTATAGAATCTATATTTACTATTTTAAAGTTTTTTCCCTTTACTAATTTATTTACTTCTTTTAATAATTTTAAACTGTCAATCCCTTTATACTCCTCCTTTGTATCCGGGAAATGCTTTCCTATATCACCTAAAGCTGCAGCCCCTAATATACTATCCATAATAGCATGTATCAATACATCTGCATCAGAATGTCCTAAAAGTCCTTTTTCATATGGTATATGAACTCCACCTAGTATAAGTTTTCTTTCATTTACAAACTTATGTACATCATATCCTATTCCTACTCTCATTATATTACCTCCTATACATCCTTTATAATATTTTATAATAATATCTCTTTTAATAAAACCCAAAAAAATAAAGCCTGGTATACCAGGCATATTATACTATATAATTTATGATATGTTTTTTCTGTAATTGATTACATTTTCTTTATGACCTTTTTTATTTAAATGAAAAAATCTTTTTATACTATTAATAATTCTTATATACAAGGGCTCCATACTTTTTTTATTTTTGTGCCTTTTGGAAAAATCAATATATACAACATTATCTTTCATCCATGTCACACCCTTTATAATTTATTTATATTAATATAATACCATAAAATAGACAAATTGTTAAGAAAATTCTAAATATATTTTATGTCTAAAAGTTCCTTTTAACAGAAACCTTTAGACATAGGATTTTGAGGAGAAATTATTTTATAAAATAGGATCTGCTAGTAACATATATTATATTATATTCACATACTTATAATTTGCTATTTCATTTTATATTATTTACTTAATATTAAAAACAATTCAAATAAAATATGTTAAAATATTTATTGTGTAATATATTCCAAAATAATTATCAACAATTTGTCCACATTTCTGTGGATAATGTTAGTATAACAGCTTCTTTAATTGAAATATTTGTAATATTTTACGTTTAATAACTATAATTAAAAATGTAACCTTTTGTATATAGTTGACGATATATAGAAATCAACAGAAATTTCACAAGTTATACACAGGCAAAATGTGGACAATGTTTATAACTATTAAATTATTTAATTATTTTAATACAATCAAATCCATGGAACCTTTAAAATACAGGGATTTTGTAAATTTTAATATATAATTTGAAAGGAGTAAAAATGATGCAGAAATCCAAAGTCTTTAAATGGTCATTATATTTAATTATACTCGTATTCCTTACAATTCCTTTGTTTTATTTAATAATTAACAAATATTTATACATTACTAATTCAACAAATAATCAACAGTTTATCCACAAAGATAACGACAAGCCTCTTAATAACCCTCATAATACCACATTCCCTTCAACAGATGCAAAAAATACTTATTTAAAGAGAAGTTTCTCTGGACCTAATTTAAAATATAATAATGAAGGGATACCGGTTCTTATGTATCATTCCATTTCTAATAAAAAGGGTAATGAACTTCAATTATCTAAAGACTTATTTGAAGCTCAGCTGAAGTTTTTAAAGGATAAAAATTATACTACCTTGTCTTTAGATGAACTTTATGATTTTATAGCTTTTAATAAACCTATCCCAAAAAAATCTGTTGCGATAACTTTTGATGATGGCTATGTTGATAATTATTTAAATGCCTATCCAATACTAAAAAAATATAATTTTAGAGCAACCATATTTGTTATTACCGATAATGTAGATAAATATAGTCATACTATAAATTCCTCCCAAATTAAAGAAATGTCTATAAATGGAATAGATATTATGAGTCATACTGAAAAACACGAAGATCTTTCAACACTTACTTATGATAAACAACTATATACTATGAATACCTCAAGGAAATTTTTAGAGAAAATTTTAGAGAAGAAAGTAAATTATATTGCTTATCCATATGGGCGTTGGAACAAAGATACTTTAAAGGCCGCTAAAAATTCTGATTATACTATGGCCTTTTCTACAAGTGGAACTTGGACAGATAAATCAGATGACATATATAAATTAGACAGAGTATATATAAGTTCTAACTTTGACTTAAGCGAATTTGAAAGAAGATTAACAAACAGAAATTACAACAATATTCATTCTAAAAATATACTATCTCAATAACAAAAATAGACATAGAACTTATTTATTCTATGTCTATCTTTTAACATTTTATATAAATTAAATTTACGCTTTTAACACTTAATAACGCCTCTTATGGGTTGTTTTATTGTATCTTTCATATTTGTCCACAATTCTTTATAGCTTATCCACAATTTTTGTGCATAATTTTTGTTTTTTTAACACCCACACTTTCAATTATATAGGCACTTGTGAACATTGTCCACATTTACCCTGTTGATAACCTGGACAAGATACTGTGGAATACTTAGACATTTTCTTGTTTATTTCATGCAATTTTTTATTTTGTTTTGCAACTTTTTTTACATTTTATAACAAATAATACATCATAATAATTATATCATTTCTTATTCATATCATTACAATCTTACATCTATTTATTGCAAAACTAAGGATGCCCTCAGACAAAGGCATCCTTAGTTTTTAACTAAAAAATTTATATAATACTTACGCTACAACATATATACTTAACTTATTATTTGTGTGCAATTACTTCAATTTCTACTAACGCACCTTTTGGCAGCTTAGCTACCTGAACACAGGAACGTGCTGGATAAGTTTCTTCAAAATACTGTGCATATACTTCATTTACCTTTGGAAAATCATTCATATCTGTTATAAAAACTGTACTCTTTATAACATTATTAAAATTTAATCCTTGAGATTCTAATATGCTCCTTACATTTTTCATTGATTGGTGAGTTTGAGAAACAATTGGATCTTCACCTGTAACTATTTCTCCTGTTTTTGGGTCTACTGGTATTTGTCCTGATAAAAATACTAGGTCTCCAACTATTATTCCCTGTGAATATGGACCTATAGCTTTAGGTGCTAAATCTGTTGAAATAACTTTTTTCATTTTTTCTTCCTCCTTTAAACTATTCATATTCTATGATATACTAAATTTTAGCCAATTCCACCATAGAATATGCCCATTATATAAACTATTATTGTAAGCCCACAGAATATATACCTTGTCATTGGTTCAAACCAAGAACCTAATTCCTTTTTTGAACCTGATTGCACTTGTTCTCTTGCAAATTTTGGTCCACAAACCCAGAAAAACATAATTCCAGCAAGAAGTGCTCCTAGAGGAACAACATAAACAGATATTACATCCATCCAAACACCAAGTTTATTTCCATCTTCAAGCATTATTCCAGCACCAGCTCCAATTAATGCAATAACAGCAACTGAAACCTTTCTAGAAAGATTAAATCTCGCCTGCAATGCTTCTATTGGAGTTTCAAATAGGTTTACCAAAGATGTAACTCCAGCAAATAAAACAGCTATAAAGAAGATAACTGAAAATAATTGTCCCATTGGCATTTGCTTAAATACACTTGGCATTGTAATAAACATAAGTGGAGGGCCTGCGGCTGGATCCATTTTAAACGCAAACACTGATGGTATGATTACAAGTGCTGCTAACATTGCTGCAATTGTATCAAATACAGCTACATACTTTGCACTTTCCACAATATCTTCGCTTTTCTTTAGATAACTTCCATACACTACAGTTCCCGATCCAGCTAATGAAAGCGAAAAGAATGCTTGCCCTAGAGCGTATACCCAAGTTTTAGGATTTCCGAGAAATTCCCATCTTGGAATAAATAAATACTTATATCCTTCCATAGCTCCCGGTAGTGTTGCTACACGGATAGCAAGTATTAAAAATAATATAAAGAATGCAGGCATCATTACTTTATTAACTTTTTCTATTCCATTGGAAACTCCTGCAAGCATAATGATAAATGTTAAAGCCAATCCCATCATATGCCAACTAAGACTTCCCATATTCCCAGCTATAGCTCCAAAATATGCTCCGCTATCCTGTGATTTTACTAAAGATCCAGTAATAGATCCTACAGTAAATCTAAGTATCCAGCCTACAACTACTGAATACCCTATGGCAATACCTAATGAACCTATTACTGGAATAAGTCCAATAAGGTCTCCATGTTTCTTTCCTCTTCTCTCTAATGCCTTTTGAAAGGCCCCCAGTGGTCCTGTTCCCATTGCACGACCAAAGGACATCTCTCCAATAACTCCTGTAAACCCAAGAACTATAACAAATATAAAATATGGTATTAGAAATGCGGCTCCCCCAAGCTGTCCTACACGATAAGGAAACATCCAGATATTGCCCATACCTACTGCTGAGCCAATACATGCTAAAATAAATCCAATTTTTGAATCAAAGGTTTCACGATTAATCTCATTGTTCAATTGCGTGGAAAGGTTGCTTTGGTTGTTATTCCCCATAATTTCACTCCTTTATAATATAATTATAATATTTAATAGAAAGCCTGTTAATTTATCATTAACATTCATTCTTTTTATAACTTTATACTTTTCCATGTAATATATGATTGTGAGATAATACCCTTTGACGTCATTATGAAAAGTTTTTTAGATCAGAACTAATTAAGACTTTTTAATTATTTAGTTACATAAATATAGAAAGTAAAAAAGAGTTTCACATGAAAACTAAATTTTTCATGATGGATACTGATTGTATCTCTTATCTCTTTTCCACTTTCTACAAAACAAAGCTGATAATTTTTTTGTTATCAATCTACTTATTGCCAATGACAATACAAGTAGTGATATGAAAAAGTGAAAAATATGTAAAACTTATATAGATCCTTTACATATTTAATATTTTTTAATACTTTTATTTTCAAATTACTATCTAACTATATAATTTAAATATTACCCGTAAAATATATAGCATTACTATTTTACGGGTATATTTTTTTTATTTTACTGGTTCAAGACTTGCTTGGAAGTGACGAAGAATTGGTGGCTCCCATGTAATTCTATAACCATTAACAGTATTGGCTCTTTCTTTAATTGCAATAAGAGCATCTGCCATAATATCAATATGTGCTTGAGTATATACACGACGTGGAATTGCAAGTCTTGTAAACTCAAATTCTGAATGAAGTTGTTTTCCAGTATCAGGGTCATTACCTAACATATAAGATCCAATATCACATGTACGAATTCCTGCTTCTTTGTAAAGTTCTACTGCTAGAGCCTGTCCAGGGAATTCATTATATGGAATATGTGGGAACATAGCTTTTGCATCTACAAATACTCCGTGTCCTCCTACTGGTGATTGATAAGCTATACCTGCTTCATCAAGACGTCCTGCAAGATATTCCATCTGTCCTATTCTATATCTTAAGTAGTTTTCATCCAGTCCTTCATAAAGACCAATTGCTAAAGCTTCAAGGTCACGGCCTGCAAGTCCTCCATAAGTTATAAATCCTTCAAATGAAATTGTACGACCTTTGCATAATTGATATAATTCTGCATCTTCTTTGATTCCAATTAAGCCACCCATGTTCACAATAGTATCTTTCTTAGCACTCATTGTAAACATATCTGCATAGCTAAATACTTCTTTAATTATTTCCTTTATAGATTTGTTTTCATATCCAGGTTCACGTTGTTTTATAAAATAAGCATTTTCTGCATAACGTGCCGCATCTATGCAAAATTTTATATTATATTTTTTACAAATTTCAGAGGTTTCTCTTACATTTTGAACAGATACAGGTTGTCCTCCTGCTGAGTTATTTGTTATAGTCATAATAACAAGTCTAACGTTATCTGCTCCATATTCTTTTATTAATTCTTCAAGCTTTACAACATCCATGTTTCCTTTAAATGGTACTCTAAGTGTTGGATCTGCAGCTTCAGGAACAACACAATCAACTGCTCTTGCACCTGCTAGCTCAACATGTGCCCTTGTTGTATCAAAATGCATATTAGATATAGAATATTGTCCTTTACCCATCATTAATCCAAAAAGAACTTTTTCCGCTGCACGACCTTGATGTACTGGTTGAATGTATTTATATCCAAATATATCTTGTGCTGATTCAACTAATTTAAAGTAACTTGAAGCTCCTGCATAGGCTTCATCACCTCTCATTACTCCAGCCCATTGTTCTTGGCTCATTGCATTTGTTCCACTATCTGTTAATAAGTCAATATATACATCTTCCCCTCTAAGATTAAATAAGTTATACTTTGCCTCAGCAATTTTTTCTTCCCTTTCTTCACGACTAAGCATCTTAATTGTTTCTACCATCTTAATTCTAAATGGTTCTGGTACATATTTAATCCCCATATTAACAAACCCTCCATCATCTAATTTTTATTATTCATATTAAGATAAATAATTTGTTTAGTTGAAATTTTCAAATTATTTTTTCTATAATAAAATTATATCATCATTATAATTTTCAGTCAACAATGTAATTTACTTTTTTATTATTTTTTTCCAATTAGGAACGATTTATTCGATATTTTACCTTGTTTCGATGCTGTAACTGTGACTTATTACAAAATATTTTTATCTCATTAATAATATTTTATTATAATAATAATATTTTTATTTATTTTATTGAAATATATTAATCTTCATGATATTGTATAATATAATACATAAAGTCATAAAGTAGGTGGATAAAATGAAGAAAACTACCTTAAATCAATATATTAAACTTGTTGAGTTTTTAGGGAAAGTATTAGGTCCTGATTATGAAATTGTGCTTCATGATTTAACTGATGAGAAGTATTCTATTATAGCCATTGCAAACGGACATGTTAGCGGCCGCAGTGTAGGTGCCCCTTTAACAAATCTTGGACTGAAAATTATGGCAATGGGAAGTTACAAAAATAGTGATTATGTTATTAATTATAATGGCGCTTCAAAGACCAATAGAGTTTTGCGCTCATCTACTATGTTTATAAAAGATGATACTGGCGAAATTGTTGCAATGCTATGTATTAACTTTGATGATAGCAAGTATGTCTCTCTCAGTGAAGAAATTTTAAAGCTCTGCCATCCTAATGAATTAATTCTTCAAAATAAGGCTTATGATTCAGTTAATTCAGTTTTAAACGATGTTCCTGAAAATTTCTCTGAGTCTATCGGAGAAGTTACAGAAACTGTTTTAAATGAGGTTTTATCTGATAAAAATATTCCTGCTAATCGTCTGACTCAAGATGAACGTCTTAATATAGTGGATGTGTTAAATCAAAAGGGAGTATTTATGTTAAAGGGAGCCGTTAGTGAAGTTGCTAAACAACTTCACTGTTCAGAGCCAAGTATTTATCGCTATTTAAATATTCTTAATAAAGATAAAAGTTAATAGGATAGCTACCCTGTCATCACCCTAAAATATACTCCTTATTATAAACTTAAACAAGAAAATCCAGCTCTCAAAGAGCTGGATTTTTTATATTAACGTATAATTCTTCTACCGCCACTGAAATCGCTTCTAGTAAGTGGAGATATTTTAACTACATCACCTGTTCTTGGTGCATGCAAATAAGAATTATTACCCACGTATATTCCAACATGATGTGCTGGATATCCAAAGAATACTAAATCACCTGGTTCCAACTGATCTTTTGAAACAGCTATTCCTACTGTCTGTTGAGCTGATGCAACTCTTGGAAGGTTTATTCCATACTGTGCATATACATGCTTAACTAATCCAGAACAATCAAATGTATCTGGACCATTTCCTCCCCATTGATATTGTTTTCCTAAAAAGTTGGATGCATATACTACTATAGAGCTTCCAGACGCATTTGATGGGATTTCCATATTTGACTGAGAATCATTATTAACATTCCAATCATTTGAATTCCCTCTTGATGGTTTAGATTTAGCTAATTGCTGTTGTCTTTGCATTTCAGCAATTTGAGCCATTGCTCTATTGATATAACTTTGAGATTCGGTTATTGTGGATGCATAGGTTCTTTCTTGTTTTGTTAAGTCAGCTAAAAGTTTATTTTGTTCCTTCTTTTTATTATTTACTTCACTTAGCTTCTTTTCATTATTAGCTTTTAACGTCACTAATTTACTTTTATCATTATCTAAGCGCTCCTTTTTTTCAACAATAACTTCTTTCTTTTCCTTAAGCTCAGCCGCTATTTTCTTATCAAATTCCATTACTTTTTTAACAGTTTCCGCTCTTGAAATAAAGTCTCCTATTCCATCAGCTTCTACTAAAATATCTAAATAGCTTCCCACGCCTTTTACATACATGGCTCTAATTCTTTTCTCAAATAAATCATTTTGGTCTTTTATTTCTTCTTCTGCCTTTGTGATTTCTTTTTTCGTTGTTTTTATATCCTTCTCTGTACTCACAATTTTAGTTTTTACGTCATTTATTTGATGCATTAATCCTTCTATCTGGTTGTCCATCTTTTCAATATCAACTTCTAAGTCTTCTCTTTTTTTCTTAACATCTTCTAACGCTTTTTTACTTTTCTGAACTTTAGCCTTGTGGCTTTCTACTTGAGTAGATAATGGCTCTGCCAATACAGAACTACTTAAAGTAAAAATTAATCCCATTGCCGTAATAATTGAAACTATCTTATTTTTCACATAAGCACCCCCAAAACTTTATCCTAAGTTTACAAAAATTTTATCCATTTTTTATAAAATTATATCATTATTTAACACACTTCCCATTATACCATTAACTTTAATAAAAACTCAACGAGAAATTAGATAATTTTGCCTATTTACTAATTTCTCGTTATATATTTATTTAGTATATTAAACCTCCAAAGAATATTTATATACTTCTGATTTTGGCATTTTTCTATCCCTAGCTACCATTTTTATCGCTTCTTTTTTTATATACCCCTGATCCATGTAACTTTTTATATGTTCTTCTATACTCATATTTTCCCACAAGGCTTTTTCTTCTCTATCTATTTCTTCTATGGTCTTTCCTTCTATCACTAATACATATTCTCCTCGTGGTGATACTTTTTCATAGTGACATATAGCTTCCTCTAATGTTAATCTTAGCACTTCCTCATGTAATTTTGTAAGTTCCCTACATAAAGCAATTTTTCTGCTACCTAAGTTTTCTCTTAAAAAGGTTAAAGTATTTAAAAGCCTATGTGGAGCTTCATACAGTATAAGTGTTTCAGTTCTGCTTTTTAAATCTTCAATTATAACTTTTCTATCTTTATTTTCCCTTGGCAAAAAACCTCTAAATAAAAATTTTGTAGTATCCATTCCTGATGAAACCAATGCCGTTGTAATAGCTGTAGCCCCTGGAAGTACTTCAAAAGGTATTTTTTCTTCTATACATTTACTAATTATTACACTGCCAGGGTCTGAAATTCCCGGAGTACCTGCATCACTTACCAAGGCTATAATATTTCCTTCATTTAAGCGTTCTATAATACTACCGCTTCTATCTTCTTCATTATGCATATGATAGCTTATAAGTGACTTTTTTATATTATAATGATTTAATAGTTTTAAAGTTTGTCTTGTATCCTCTGCAGCTATTATATCCGCTTCTTTTAAGGCTTCTAGGGCTCTTAAAGTTATATCTTTTAAATTTCCTATAGGTGTAGGGACTATAAATAATTTACCTTTACTCATTTCTATCATTCTCTCTTCCATATATTTCATTAATTTCCTCTGTATAATCACCATTTTCATCATAAACATAAAGGGTATTTTCAAACTTCAAGAATTTACCCCCATTTTTTTGTCCTTCAATAAGAACAAGATTTGGTGCTTTATTTACTGATGGTTGAATCATCCTGATAGCTTTAGGCTCTAACTTATACTTTCTCATAAGTACCATTATATCAGCAATTCTTTCTGGCCTATGTATCATATATAATCTTCCTCTATCCTTAAGTACTATTTCCGAAGCCTTAATAACATCTTCTAATGTACAACATATTTCATGCCTAGCAATAGCATTTTTATTACTTATATTTATAATACCTGTATTTAAAATCTTATATGGAGGATTTACTGTCACTACATCTACCTTTTCTAAAGCACTTAGCATTACCTCATTCTTTAAATCTCCACATAAGAAAGATATCTTATCTTGTAAGTTATTATACTCTACACTTCTTAAAGCCATATCTACCATTTCTTCCTGTATTTCTATACCTTTAATAGACTTTAATTCATTTTTACCTGTTATTACAAATGGAATTATCCCTGTTCCACTACAAAAATCAATTATTTTATCATTTCTTTTTATCTTTGCAAAATTAGCTAAAAGTACTGCATCAATTCCAAATCTAAAGTCATGTTTTTTTTGTATCACACATATATCTTTTAAATCAAGATCATCTAATGTTTCATCATCTTTTATTAAATTATAATTTTTCATCTTTAATTCCTTTCCATAGAAAAGTTTCTCTAAATAATTATTTATTAAGAAGACTTAAATGTCAAATATATTATGCATAAAAAAAAGACCACTTAAAAGTGGCCCTTTTTATTATTCTACTACTGGAGCTCCTACTGGACAAACATTAGCACAGTTTCCGCAGTCGATGCAAGTGTTAGCATCTACAACGAATATTGAATCTCCTTGGCTTATAGCGTTAACTGGACATTCTGGTGCACATGCTCCACAGCTTATACAAGTATCATTAATTACGTATGCCATTATGTAAACACCTCCTTAATAATTTGGACAAGTATATCCGAATTCTATTTTACCACGTTCCTCAAAATTTTTAAAGTGATTTTTATAAAATAGTATATCCCAAATCTTCCACTGATTCCAATATATTGTCTAAAGATAAAAAATATTCATCGTAGACTACATTAACTTCCTTACTTTCTAAATTTATTTGGCAAGCTATAACTCCCTCATTATTAGAAATTCCATTTCTAATCTTATTTACGTCTACCATGCTTTTCATATTACATATCTTTAAATCAGTCTTCATAATTGCCTCCTAGTTTTCCTTGAATAATTCCTTAAGTATATCTTTATCTTCTTCCGCTACTTCTATTTTTATATCTTCTTCACTTACAGTTCCCTCATACGCACCTGATATTAAAGTAACTTCATCTATTGAGATGTCTTTTATAAATTCTTCGCCATTTTGAGGTTTTATCCTTACCCTTACACTTTCTTTAACTGTATTATTTCCAATAACCTCTCCTTGACCATATTCACTACTAACTATGGATCCTATTTTAGGAAGTCTTTTCCTAATCCCTTCATAGGTTTCCTGTTCAAAATTTAAGCAACACATAAGTCTTCCACATATACCAGATATTTTAGTAGGATTTAATGATAAATTTTGCTCCTTAGCCATCTTTATAGATACTGGAACAAAATCGCCCAAATATGATGAACAACACATAGTTCTTCCACAAGGTCCTAGTCCGCCTATCATTTTTGCTTCATCTCTTACCCCTATTTGTCTCAGTTCTATTCTAGTTCTAAATATAGATGCTAACTCCTTTACAAGTTCTCTAAAATCTACTCTTCCATCTGCAGTAAAGTAAAATATCACTTTATTATTATCAAAAGTATATTCTACATCTATAAGCTTCATTTGAAGATTATGTCCTTGTATCTTTTCAGCACATATATTAAATGCTTCTGAGGCCTTGGTCTTGTTTTCTGAGTGCCTTAATTCATCTTCTTCTGTAGCCTTTCTTATAACACTCTTTAATGGACTTACTATCTCATCTTCACCTATTTGTTTTTCTCCTATAACACACTCTCCAAATTCTATTCCTCGTGCAGTTTCTACTATTACATTTTCTCCTTGATTTATCTTAAGTTCTCCCGGCGAAAAATAATATATTTTCCCAGCCTTTTTAAAACGTATTCCTACAACCTTTACCATATATAATTATACCTCCTGCATATCAAGTAGCATTGATTCAAATACTAACCCTGCATTTACATTTTTCTCAATCTTAACCCTTGTAGATTTTATTATATCTATAATATCACTTAACTCATTAAAAGAAAACATTTCAGATAACTTCTTTATACCCTCTATTTTATCTATATTAATAACCATATCTGTATTATTTACTTCTTTATATATTAAAGAGTCCCTTATAAAGGAAAAAAAACAAGTGAGTACTTCATTCCACTGTGCTTTATACTTCACAAGTATATCCTCATAGTGCCATATATTAAAATCCATAACTTTTATATTTAATAGTATATCTAAGGCCAAACTTCTTATTTCTTTTAAAGATTTATCTTCAATGTACTTTTCTGCCCTTCCTGGAATACAATCGCTAAATGCCATCATAGAATATATTTCTTCTTTATTTAGGTCTGAATACTTATCAGTTATAAATTTTTCCATTTCCTCATATGTTAAATGATGTAATTTATAAACTTGACACCTAGAACGTATTGTATCAAGCAATGAATCTAAATGCTCACACAGAAGTATAATATACACACCACTTGGTGGCTCTTCTATAGTCTTTAAAAAGGCATTTTGAGCTTGATTTGTCATCTTATCTGATTCATATACTATTATTACTTTTTTATCTCCTTCATAAGGCTTTGAATTAATTTCTTCTATTAACTTTTCTACCTCATCTACTCCTATGGATTTTTTGTTTTTAGTCACTCTTGCCTCTATAATATCTACACATTGCCTATTTTTATCCTTCTTTAATAATTCATATGCTATATCTCTCGCAATTAAACTCTTTCCTAATCCATCTTCTCCAGTAATAATGGATGCATGTGAAAATCGCTCATTATCTATCGAGTGCATTATTTGCCTCTTTACAGCCTCATGTCCTATAATATCTTTAAATAACAAATATATATTCCTCCATTAGATTTTTTCAAATCTATCTACATCTATAACAAATACTGTAGCCCCGCCTACTTGAACTTCTATAGGATAAGGTACATATACGCCTGTAGAACCTGCAACAGGTGATGGAGAAGTCACAACCTGCTTTCTTGTCTTACAAACTTCCTCTATGATTTTTATTACTTCATCGACTCTTTCTTTTTCCACACCTATCATTAAAGTAGTATTTCCTGCCTTTAGAAACCCACCTGTTGTTGCAAGCTTTGTTACTCTATAATTAGCTTCAGTTAATACATCTACTAAATCTATTGCATCATCATCTTGTACCACTGCAATTACAAGTTTCATATACATCAACCCCCTCATAATAAAATTGTATATATACTTTATTATACCCCTTTAATATTATTATAGAAATATTAAATTATTTCTGTTAATGATTTATATATATTTTCATGAATTTCATCTATAGTCTTTATACTTTTATTTTCCACACATTTGATTTTATCCCAATTATACTTGTCTGCAATATAGCATGCATTATTATAAGAATGTATAAGATAACTATTATTTCTTTCATGTATATCCTTTTCTTTATTACCTGTAAATTTATTCTTTCTCTCCATCATAAGCTTAAAGCTATATTCAGGAGGCATATCTAAAAATAATACTTTATCTGGTACCGGTAGCCCCATTAATTTAAATTCTAGCTCCCATAACCAATCTAAAAACTTTTCCTTTTCATCTATATCACTTATTTTTGATGCTTGATGTACCATATTAGAGGTAGTATACCTGTCTGCTAATACTATGCCTCCCTCTTTGTAAAACTGTTCCCATTCCTTTTTAAATGATGCATATCTATCTACTGCATAAAAAGTAGATGCTGCATAGGCATTTATATCTTCTGGATTTTCACCAAACTCTCCATTTAAATACATCTTTATAAGAGCTGATGAATTGCTTTTATAATTAGGATATTCTATTTTTAACACCTTATATCCTTCTTTTAGTAATCTTTCATATAGTCTATTAGTTTGTGTAGCTTTACCGCTGCCATCTCCTGCCTCAAGCACTATTAACTTTCCCTTATATATATCACTTTTCAACCTATATTCCTCCAAATTAAATTTACATATGTATAATTTTTATATATTCATCTTCTATTCCAATTACTTCGATGTTATTTTCCATATAATATTTTATCACATCTATAGCTTCCTTATCTATTAATTCCCCTGCCATTAAAATCGGCACTCCTGGGGGATATGGTATGATACTTTCTCCACATATATGTCCTTCTGAATTCTCTATTTTTATTAATTCTTTATTTTTTTCTAAGGTTTCATATGGTGCTATATATGCTTTAGGAACTTTATATGATAATAACGGTACATTTTCCATATGAAACTCTTTATATGGCATTTTTGAAAACACCTCATAAAGATATTGAAACTCTTCTTCAGTATTAAATGGTGAAAATATAAGAACTATATTATATAAGTCACTCATTTCTGCTTGTATGTGATTCTTTCTCAAATAATTTAAAACTAAATTGGCACTTATATTATTTTTAAAGTTTATAACATAACGAGTTTTATCTAAATTGCACTCATATATACCTAAGTCTTTATCCTCTAATATACGCAAGTAATTTAACTTTTTTAATTTTTCCTTATACTTATTACATAAACTAATTAAATTACTATAAGATTCTTGTCCAAAATTTTCTATGTAATATCTAGCATAGTCCATAGATGCCATAAACATATAAGAAGGGCTTGTACTATTAAATATTTTAAAATAAAATTGAGCTTTATCTATCAATTTACTATTAGTTATATGTAAATATGAAGTTTGAGTAAAACTTGGTAACGTCTTGTGGCAACTCATAACCACCATATCTGCTCCTAAGGATACCGCATTATTGGGTAATTTTTCATGTACACCATAATGTGCTCCATGAGCTGAATCTACTAATACATACATATTGTTTTCTTTTGCCATAGAAGTTATTAATTTTAAATTACAGGCTATACCATAATAATTTGGATATGTTAGAATTATAGCTTTAGCATCTCTATTTTGTTCTATAGCTCTTTTTAATTCTTCCATATCCATACTTACTGGCAAATTAAATCTCTTATGAAATTTATTTCCTACATATATCGGATTTAGCTTTCTTAAAATAATTCCATTATAAATAGACTTATGACAATTTCTATCTACTATTACCTTATCACCTTCTTGAAGTGCAGAAAATATCATTATTAAATTTCCGCTAGTACTTCCATTAACTAAAAAATGAGATTTCTTGCTGTTATAAAATTGTGATAGGAGGCCTTCTGCCTCCTTTATAATTCCTTCAGCATTGTGAAGATTATCCAAACCGTCTACTTCGGTAATATCACAATTTATAATTAAACCTGCCAGTTCCTTACCTACATCAGTAGATAAAAATCCTCTGCCATGTTTATGTCCAGGCATGCAAAAAGAAGCATTATTTTCCTTTACGTAATTTAAAACCCCTTCTACAAGTGGTAATTTTGACAATTATTATCCTCTCCTCTTATCATAGGGTATATCATATATTTTTTTATACAGTTCTTATAATATCTATAAAAGTCTGTATTCATATCAGTACTAACTATTCTTTTCTCACAATCTAAACAAACACCGTTTCCATTTATCATTATACCATTACCTAGAGGCTTTCCGCATATTATACAATGTAATTTTTTCATAAATATCCTCCTTCAGATTTCTTGCCTTAATTATTGCCTCTCATAATATATTTTATTCACTACATTGCCAAAATTTATTTTGTCCACATAAATATATATAAATTTTTAGGAAATAATATATATTGAATTTTAAAGGGTGGTGTAATATATTATGAAACAAGAAATTATTGGTTACTTAGAATCTATAAAAGAAGATTTATTTAAAATTAGTTCCTATTTATATAACAATCCTGAAGAAAGTTTTAAAGAATACAATTCTTCTGAATACCTCTGCAATATTTATAAAAAATTTGGGTTTAAGGTTAAAAAAAACATTATGAACATGTCCACTGCTTTTTCAGCTGAAATTGGGAATGGTCACCCTAGAATTTGTTTTATATGCGAATATGATGCAGTGAAGGATCTTGGTCATGTAACTGGCCATAATTTATTATCTGCTATATCTACAGGGGCAGCACTAGGACTATCGAAAGTAATCTCAAAGCTTGGAGGAAGCATAATAGTTCTTGGGTGCCCTGGTGAATTTTTGGGTGGTTCTAAGGTTACAATGGCAAAGCAAGGATTATTTGAGGATATCGATGCCGTACTAGTTGCACATCCAGATATAATTACAGCTGAAAGTGGTACTTCTATGGCGCTTATGCCCCTAAAAATAAATTATAAAAGTGAATGTGGATTAAGTTATAGACGAAAAGGTACCTATTCTGCTTTAGACGCTTGTATGCTTACATTTAACTCACTAAATATATTGTCAAAGGGTTTTGGTCCTGCCTGCAGCATTGATGGGGTTATAGTTCAAGGTGGTAAAGATCCTCACTTACTTCCTAATGAAGCCGAATCAAAATTTTATATAAGAGCTACAAAAAAACACTATGCTGAAATTGTTGAATGTAAAATTCGCTCACTTTCTAAATGCCTAGGTGAAATCATGGATATAAATACTGAGTGCTCTATTTATGAAATACCTTATGATGAACTTATTACAAACTCCACATTATCAAGATTATTTTCCCATAATTTAAAAGAAGCAGGTATTATAGATATTGAAGGACCTAAAGATACTTATTCTGGCCTTAGCTTAGGCACTGTTAGTCATTTAATTCCATGTATACATCCCTATATATCTATAGTACAAGATAATAGCATTAAATATTCATCTAGGGAATTTGCTCTAGCAACTATATCTGATTTTGCTAAAAATATAGGATTAAAAGTATCCCATGCCCTAGCTTTTACTGCAATAGATATTATACAAAGGGAAACCTTACTTCAAGAATCTCGAGAAGAACTTATTAATTTTTTAAAAAAACAAAAAGATTAGCCTTCATTATGAGGCTAATCTTTTATTTCTATTAAACTTTAGTTTTTCAATTAAATTATTACTAGGCTCAAAGTAAAATTTCTTTAATTTATCTCCCTGCCTATAAACGCAACAATAAGGACTAAAATTTAATAGAGAACATATATATTTTTTATTATTTATAGTAGTTATATTAATAGTTTTCTGCTTTTTTATATATTCAATATCCTTAACTTTTATATTTTCCACAACCTTATCATCATTGCCCTTAATCTTATGAATTATGAATTGATCCGCTATTAATGAATAGGTATACCTAACTCTACATTTTGTTACTTCTAATACTAGCACTAGCGTAACTAAAGCACCGGTAAGTACAATCAATGTACTTTCTATATATGATCCTTTAATTACTTCAGTAAAGAACAATACTATTACTATTAAAGTAAACAATTTAATTAAAGAAGCAAGTTTTCTTCTACAAATTGTTTCTTTATGCATATTGCCCATAATAACCCTCCATATACTTTATCCTCTTAATTGATTTAACATACAGATTATACTAGGGATTCAAAGTTTAATCCATGTCCATATTACGCTATAATTATTCTTAAAATGCCATATAGGACAACTATATTAGCATGATATAGAGTTGTACATATTAACTTCAATATGCTAAGCTTATCTAAGAAACTCAAATTTTAATGAATTAAAAGAGTCTCATTAGTATTATTATGAATTAATTTATTCATTTTATTTATATATTATAGACATAGGTTAATTTTTAGTTATAATATAATTACTGACTGACTTCAACAAAGGAGGGATACTATGATATCAATATACAAAACTATTGAGGAAAACAATATGTGTACATTACACCAAATAGATAATATAGAACCAGGATGTTGGGTAAATATTGTTGCCCCATCGGATCAAGAATTACTTTTAATTTCTAAAAAGGCTAATATATCCATAGAATTTTTACGTGCAGCAATGGATGATGAGGAAACTTCTCGTATAGATAGTGATGAAAATAATAATATATTACTTCTCTTAGATATTCCATTTACTGAAATGGAAGAAAATTCATTAACTTATGATACTTATCCACTAGCTATAATACATACAGAAACTATGCTCATAACAATTTGCCTTAAAAATAGTAAAATACTACTTGATTTTATAGATGGCAAAGTAAGATCTTTCTTTACCTTTAAGAGATCACGATTTATACTTCAAATACTATATAAAATTGCAGGTTATTATCTAATTTATCTAAGACAAATAGATAAAAAAAGCTCAATGGTTGAGAAAAGACTTCATAAATCCATGAAGAATAAAGAATTAATTCAGTTGCTTTCTCTTGAAAAATCTCTAGTGTATTTTTCAACCTCATTAAAATCTAATGAAATAACTTTAGAAAAAATGTTAAAATTAGAGATAATGCAAAAATACCCAGAAGATCAAGATATATTAGAAGATGTTATTATAGAAAATAAACAGGCCATAGAAATGGCTAATATATATAGTAATATACTTACAGGAACCATGGATTTCTTTGCTTCGGTAATTTCTAATAACTTAAATATTGTGATGAAGTTATTAGCTTCTGTAACTATAGTAATGTCTATTCCAAATATGATTTCTGGTATGTTTGGTATGAATGTAGGTGGTGTTCCCTTCTTTCAACATCCTTACGGTTTTTGGGCAGTATTTGCAATAATGAGTTTTATATCACTAATTGCCATAATAATTCTTAATAAAAAAGATATGTTTTAATTTATTTAAAACATATCTTAAAATAAAAAAATCCCAATCATATTGATTGGGATTTTTCTTATGGAGGCGCCACCCGGATTTGAACCGGGGAATAAAGGTTTTGCAGACCTTTGCCTTACCACTTGGCCATAGCGCCATATGTCATTTTACGTTACTTATAAATAATACCATCTAAACAGTCCTTTGTCAACAACTTTTAGATGGTATTTATAAATTATACTTCTTCTACTGCTTCTCCCAATATCTTACCTATGCTATCATATATAACTAACGATGCTCTATTGTCATAGTCAGTTGTTGTCTTATTAATTAATATGAGATGCTTTCCATTAAAATATTGAACTAAACTAGCTGCTGGATATACAACTAAAGATGTTCCCCCTATTATAAGTACCTCTGCATTTCTTACATAAGATATGGCCTTATTTATAACATCCATATTTAAAGATTCTTCATATAAAACTACATCTGGCTTTACAATAGAACCACACTCATCGCAATGAGGAATTATTTTATTAGAGTTTATTATATAATCTAAATCAAAAAACTTTCTGCACTTAATACAATAATTTCTATGTACACTTCCATGAAGTTCTATGACATTTTTTGAACCTGCCTCTTGGTGTAGCCCATCTATATTTTGCGTAATCACAGCCTTTAATTTTCCTAACTTTTCTAATTTAGCTAAGCTATAATGTGCTTTATTAGGCTTAGCACCTTTATATATCATCTTTTCTTTGTAAAACTGAAAAAAATCCTCTGTATGCCCTTTAAAAAAGCTATGACTAAGCATTACCTCTGGAGAATACTTATAGTTATTCTTTATCTCATAAAGCCCCTGTGAAGATCTGAAGTCTGGTATATTACTTTCTGTAGAAACACCTGCTCCTCCAAAAAATACTATATTAGAACTATTTTTAATAATATCTTTTAATTTTTCATTACTATTCAATAAAATCACTCCCAGTGTATATTAGTATAAATATTATATACCTATCACCTTTAAAGTGACAATCAAAAAATTAAAAAACACATCAGATTAACTGATGTGTTTTCTACCTGGCAACGACCTACTCTCCCACCGGGCCTCCCCGGCAGTACCATTGGCGCTTTGAAGCTTAACCTTCGTGTTCGGAATGGGTACGGGTGTTACCTTCAAGCCATAATCACCAGA
>NZ_OAOD01000022.1 GCF_900205925.1 Clostridium peptidivorans
CTATAACAATTATAGGTATCAGTGGGGACTAAACAAAATGACCCCTGTACAATACAGGGATCATCTCCTTAAAACCGCTTAGTCTTTTTTATTGTGTCCTTGACAAAGGGTACATTTTACTATTGATATGGGTTTACTTATGGTCATATTAACAAGCATAGCATAATTCATATTGCTTACTATACTTACTTTGATGAGTTCATTAAATTTTTGAAGAAATCCTCTAAACTTACTCCAAACTCATTTTTAATTTCCTCACTTGCTTCTTTGTTTATTTCCTTACCTATCTCTCTATACCTTTTATAGTCCTCATTTAAAATTTCTAAGTATGCATCGAAAGCATTGTCTGGTGCTCCAATATCATTAAACATATTCTTAGATTTTATAATAGACTCACTAACATTTTTCTTAAGCTCTTCATTTTCATTTATAGATTTTACAAATGAAATAATGGTCTTTTTATATTTTTCCTTAAAATTAATATCTCCATTTAAAAAATTTATGGCATTATTTTTAGACTTTTCTTTATAACCCTCAATTTTATTAATATCTATATTACTCATACCTTTTATAAGTGGATTACTATGGTCTAATTCATCTAAGTCATCCAAAAACTCTACAAGTTTTAGCCATGCATCTTTCTTTTCATTATTATCTATAGTGATATTTAAAAATGGTTCATAACAGCTTACAAATATTTTTCCAAAGTTTCCTGGAAAAATTCTTATGAGCGTATTGGATATGAACTCCTTTTTTTCAGCTATAGAAAGTTCTAAAGTCTCTCTCAGTGTTCTAACTTGCTCACCAATACTATAATAATCCTCTGTTTCTTTATTAATAATATTACTAATAATAAGTTTAGTTTTTTCTAGATTATTTATAGTTTCAGTTACTTTTTTCAAGGTATCGTTCATAACTTCCTGCAGACTTTTATTTCCCTCTACTAAACACTTTATTTCGCTTATTGGTATTTCTATAGCTCTTAATGCACCAATTAAGTTAAGCTTTACAATATCATTATCTGTATACTCTCTATAATTGTTATCATTATTTTTCATAGGATTAATTAATCCTTCACTCTCATAATACTTAATGGCTTTTTTTGTTAATCCAGTTTTATCCGATACAATTTTAATATTCATTAGTAACACCTCCAATAAAATTAAAAGTTAGCTAACCTTTAATTTAACTATAATGCTGCCTGTAAGGTACAAGTCAATAGTTTTTTATAAATTAAAAAACTGTTTATAATACAACATAGATATAATTATTAAAATTCCACAAATTACATAAATCCTACTTATCCAGAGCATCCTATATTAATACACATATATATTATAGAGAGGAGATCAGAATAATGAAGCTTATCGAGGTAGGTAATGTTGCACCAGACTTCACAGTAAAGGATAATAATGACCAAAACATAAATTTGTCAGACTATAGAGGAAAAAAAGTATTGCTCTCTTGGCATCCCCTTGCTTGGACACCAGTTTGTACTGATCAGATGAGAGCACTAGAGAATAATTGGCAAACGTTCCAAAAGCTCAATACGGTTCCACTTGGATTTAGTGTTGACCCCACACCTTGTAAAAAAGCGTGGGCAACAGCAATCCTAATTAATAATGTAAGTCTTCCTTCAGACTTTTGGCCACACGGAAAGGTTGCAAAAGAATACGGATTATTTAACGAAGAGTACGGAGTATCAGAGCGAGCAAACATTATAATAGATGAAAATGGCAAAGTTAAATGGGTAAAAGTTTATTACTCTCAAGAGCTACCTGATATAAATGAGGTTATACAGGTATTATCCAATATGTAGATAACAACAGCTTTCTATAGTTCACCTGCTTTATAAATTTTAAGGGGCTTCTCAAAATGCACAAATCGCATCCGACAAGCCCTTTTTTTATTGCATTTGAAGTAGCCCCTATTTTCCATGCAGCATTAGAGTGATTGCATATACAAGTTTTTAGATAATTCTCGGAGTTTATCCTCATCTAATATATAAATTGTTTTATCTTCACATTTTATAATTGATTTTGATTCAAGTTCATTTAGAGTTCTACTTAAGTGTCTATAAGTAGTTCCTAAAAATTGAGCAATTTCTTTAAAGGATGAATTTAAAACTATATAGTTTTTATCTGTTATATGTTCAACCAAATAGCTAGCTAACCTATTAACAAGCGGATATACAAAGTTATATGAGCTATTATTAATGGTTGCATTAAGTTTTTCGCTTAAAGATTCTATTAAATGATGTAAAAAATTCAGGTTATTTATATACTTTTCTCTAAGTATATTTGAAGGTATTGCAATTAAATAAGTATCTTTTATAGCTTCAGCATTACATCTTATAGGCAAATTCTTTAAAAACTCTAAATCTCCTATAGTATTAAATTCTTTATAAAACTTTAAAAGCATTGATTTACCATTTTCAAAAAGATAAGTTATTTTTATTTTCCCATCTACAAGCAAATAGTAATATTCAAGCTCAGACTCCGCTTCTAATATAACTTCATCTTTTTCATAAAAATGAAGTTGTGCATAGTTTACTATATTCTTATCAAATATATTTTCTATATTATACTTAACAAAATAATGATTCAAGAGATTGTTATTTAAAATTCTTTTCATAAATCCTCCTTAATAAGACATAGGTCCTATGGAAATTCATATCAATATGGTAACTTATATATTAAGCAATGTAAAGCAAGACAAGCTATTTTTCATTATCTAAAATATCAAAAAGTTATAACCATATAAATTAAGTTTATTAGGAGGATTATTATGAAGTACGAAGTTATAATATTTGATGCAGATGAGACTTTATTTGATTTCAAAAAATCTGAAAGAGAGTCCCTTAAAAATACTATGCACGAGTTTAATATAGAATATGATGAAAATTTTCATTTAAAAGTGTACAAGGATATAAATACTGCTATATGGAAAGAGCTTGAGGATGGCCTTATTACTCAGAAAGAATTAAAGGTTGAAAGATTTAAAAGATTATCTCGTAGTTTAAATGCTGAATTTGATGAAATTCAATTTGCAAAATCATATATGAAACATCTATCTTATGCTTCGTTTTTATATGATGAAAGTATAGCTCTTGTAGAAAGTTTATCTAAAGATTATAGGCTTACTATAATTACTAATGGTCTTACGGATGTTCAGGAGAATAGAATAAGAAAATCTATTATAGGAAAATATTTTGACGATATTGTAATATCTGAGGAGGTTCAAGTATCCAAGCCAGACTCTAAAATATTTGAACACGCTTTAAACAATATAAAGTATACTGACAAGAGCAAAGTATTAATGGTAGGAGATAGTTTAACCTCTGATATACAAGGTGGAATAAATTTTGGTATAGATACATGCTGGTTTAATCCTAAAAAAATTGAAAATAAAATAGAAATAAAACCTACTTATGAAATTTCTAGTTTGGTGGAACTTAAGGATATACTTGAAAAATAGATCATTTAAAGTACTATTCTTAAACTATAGATTTAATAACAATTATAAAATAAAAACTATAGAAATTTATCCCCTATAAATTCCTATAGTTTTCTTCCCAAATTTTGTGTCATTTATTATTCACTTTAGTAACGTGTAATCAATTACTACATAATTATAACTTTTAATTTGTCACTTGCCATGTGAGTGGCGCTACTTATATATATCAGAGAATTCAATATCAAGCACTTCCGCATAATTTTGCTTTTTGTTTATACTAGTAAAATTTTTGTTATATTCCTTCAATAAAATATTTACTGGAAGTTCTATTATAAATTCACTTCCCACGCCTACCTCACTTAATACATTAACTGTACCACCATGCATTTCAACAAAAGACTTAACAATGGAAAGCCCGATGCCGCTTCCTTCATTAGTTCTTACCATTGTATTCTCCACCTGAGTAAATCTCTCAAATATATCATTTATTCTATCCTGTGGTATACCAATCCCAGTATCTTTTACTGAAATTATCACGCTTGTCCCTCTGTCATAAACATTTACAAAAACATTTCCATTTTTACCTGTAAACTTAATGGCATTAGAAAGTAAATTTAGAAATGTCCTTTCCAATCTATCTGGATCTAAAGCCATTATTTTCTCTTCAATTTCAGTATCAAATTGTACATATATATCCTTCCCTCTTGCATATTCCGCAACTGAAAGGGTGATATCTTCCACTATGCTTACTACATTTACATTTTTAAGTTTTAACTCAATAAAACCTGCCTCTATTTTAGTTATGTCAATAAGGTTGTTTATAAGCCTCAATAATCTTTGACAATTTTGCTTCATAGCTTTCAAATGTTCATTCCAATTTAATGAATTCATATCTGAACTTTTTTTCAAATATAACTCAAAAAGTTGGATTGCACTAAAAATAACATTTACTGGTGTTCTTAATTCATGGGACATGTTTGCAAGAAACTGGCTTTTTAAAATATTCGCCTCTTCTGCTGCTGACTTTTGTTTTTCTAGTTCCTCTTCCCTTATCTTACGTTCATTAATATCTCGAGCAGATAAAAACACTCCCTTTACCTGTCCACACTCATCCTTATAAACTGAAGCATTACAGATAACTGTAGTTACATATCCATCCTTATGCTTAAGTTCAAGCTCACATTCCTCAATACTTCCCAGCTTAAAAACTTGCTTATGTGCATTCCTCGATTTCTCAGGATTAGTAAAATAATTAAAAATATATTTACCTATAAGCTCTTCCCGTGAATATCCAGTAGATTTCTCTGTTGATGAGTTCACATCTATAATCCTGCCCTCTGAATCAATTGCCACAAGAGCATCCAGACTAGCCTCAATCATACTTCTGTTATAGGCACTTACCAATCGTATTGCTTCTTCAGCCTTTTTTCTCTCAGTCATATCTATGAAGGTAATACAATTCACCTCACCAACTACAGTAGCATGTATACAAACCTGTTTTATGGAGCCATCTTTGGTAGTTATATTAACTTCCATAGGTTCAATTTCTGACTGATTTTTCATTGCTTCTGCAAATCTAGTATCCCACTCCTTTGACACAAATTCACGATACTCAGGATCTGGGTATGCAATAGGCCACCAATCTGATATATTAAAAAGCTCATCAAAAGTATAGCCGAAGAACTCTATAAATCTAGGATTTTGATAAATCATCTTTTGCTCTATTCCCGAAGAAAGTATTATTGCCACTGGCAAACGATCTAGTATCTTACGGCAGTTTACGTCAACTTTTCTAAGCATTTCTTCAGAGTTCTCTAGCCCTCTTTCTGTCTTGCTGCTTTTTTCCTTAGTATTTTTGCCTTCTAAAATATCAGATATGGTCATGTTAAAGTATATCTTTCCATCTATGCACATTTTTAAAAATATTACTTTTGAATCTTTTATGGAGCCATTTGATAATTTATGTGTTAAATAGACTTCAGTATTTTTAGGCTCTAAAGTTTGATTAAAAATATGGTTCATTTCTTCTAAATCATCTATTTTACTTATATCATATATCTTTAATTTTTTTATTTGTTCTTTAGAATATTCATAAAATCCACAAGCTGTTTTATTAGCATTTACAATTTGGCCATTGTCACCATCTACTATAACTTGAATGCCATTACTATTTTCAAATAACTTTTCATAAAAAGAGTCTGTCGTATTGTTTATATCTATCATCATTTTTCCAGCACCTTCTATAATGTTCAAAAATATTCCATATTGCCTTAGATTTATATCAATATTCGATATGGAATTGTTGATTTTTTCTATTTATTACATTTAGTTTAATATGATGCAAATTATATGTCAAAACAAATTATCTGACATAGTTCTACAATAAATGTATTATAGACATTCTTAACAACTTCTTACTACATTTCTACCATTTAACGGGAATAATCACCATGTTTATTGGACTTCCATCCTTCATGCTTTCTTCGAAAATCTCTAACTGTCCCTTCCCCGCTGAGGATGGTTTAAAAGTAAGCTCAGCTTCGAAACCTCCACGTTCTGGAGCACCTGACTCAGCTCTGGTTGAACCCTTGGCTAAAATATTACCATTGGAATCTTTCAGACGAAAGCTTACAAAAGCTTCGAATACTCTGGCATTGCCTTTGATTTTAAAAGTACTTTTTACAGTTTGCCCAGCTATAGGTGAAGTGACCCAGATGGCAGGCTCATATACAGGGCTGAGATTCCTCTTAAAAGGCTGTTCATAAAGACCCACGTGTCCCCACCACCCCATAGCATTTTCAGCTTTGCCTTCCACTGTGAACTTTACCCTTTGGATAGTGGGAAACTCTGTAAGGGTATTTACGATGCTTAAAATACCCAGCATTTCTCCACTAGAACCAACATTAGCCTTAAGCACCTCTTTTGAGAAATCCACTGTTGCCAATCCATTTTCAATTTTGATCCCTAAAATCTTCGTATCTTTCGGTAGCACCTTAAAAGCTCCTGAAGTAAGCGGCTTCCCTAAAATCAATTCATTGAGAGCTGCCCTAGCTACACCCTCGCTTTTCGGGGTCTTGTGTACTTCTCGAACAAGGTACATTTCATTATTGCTATCTTTCAGATAGTACACAATAGCATCCATAGTCTCCACAGATGGAGGAGCAGCCACCTTAGTTTCCGTCACAAGCTGCTTCTGTGATTGACAACCAGTAAATCCTACTAATACAAACATTATTATAAATGAGGCAACTATTCTTAAAATCTTCACAATAAATAACCTCCCCTAAATATTATCTTAAAAAATCTCCTTCTACTTGCTATTTAAGACCTATACTTTTTCCTGTTATTAATACATATGCTGCTCACAGCAATTTTGTTTACTAATTCATGAAAATACCGAAACATATATTTTTTCGCTGGTTGTATTATTTTTATTATATTATATTAAATTTTACTAGTGGAATATATCTACTTAAACAAAAAAATATCCTTTATTTCATCTGCTGAAATCATCTCTTGACTTAATATTTAATTACTTATTTATTATATTGTTGACAAGCTAGTCGAAAAATGTTAACATTTATCGTATTTAGAGAGTGTACAAGTGTATATATGTTAAAAACACAAACAGAATTTTATATAAAAATAATATTATTACCACATTAATACAAGGGGGAAAAAATTATGAAAAACCTAATAAAAAATTGGAATAAATTGAGCCTTGTAAAACGAATAATTATAGGCTTGTTTATTGGTATTATATTGGCTAGATTTCTTCCAGAAACAGCAAAACCAATCGTTATTTTCGGTTCTTTATTTGTAGGTGCTTTAAAAGCCATTGCGCCTATATTAGTGCTCTTCTTAGTAATGTCAGCCATCTCTCAACACAAGAGTGGTCATCAAACTAATATGAAATCTATTATCGTACTTTATCTTTTAGGAACATTCTTAGCTGGACTTGTGGCAGTTGTTGGAAGCTTTATATTCCCAGTAAGCTTAACGCTTGCAGGTGGTGCTCAGAACGTGACTCCTCCTGGCGGTGTGACAGAGGTTCTTAAATCATTACTGTTAAACCTTGTTGATAACCCAGTAAAAGCGCTTTTTAATGCAAACTATATTGGTATATTATCTTGGGCAGTACTTCTTGGCTTAGCTTTAAAAAATGCGCAGGATACTACAAAAACAATGATTTCTAATTTTTCAGATGCATTGTCTCAAATGGTTGTATGGGTTATAAATTTTGCTCCAATAGGAATCATGGGACTTGTATTTGATAGTATTGTTACAAGTGGATTTGAATCATTACTAAGCTATGGAAAATTAATTGTACTTTTGGTTGGTTGCATGGTGTTTGTAGCTATTGTTGTAAACCCAATCATAGTGTACTTATATATTCGTCAAAACCCATTTCCACTTGTGCTTAAATGTTTAAAAGAAAGTGGTATTACAGCATTCTTTACACGCAGCTCTGCTGCAAACATTCCTGTAAATATGAGTTTATGTAAAAAACTAAATTTGGATAAGGATACCTATTCAGTATCTATTCCATTAGGTGCTACCATAAATATGGCTGGTGCAGCTGTTACTATTTCTGTTTTAACCCTTGCAGCGGTTCACACTCTTGGTATTCAAGTGGATATTGGTACTGCGTTAATTCTCAGCGTATTGTCCGCTGTATGTGCTTGCGGTGCTTCAGGAGTATCTGGTGGTTCATTATTACTTATTCCTCTAGCATGCAGTCTTTTCGGAATACCAAATGACATTGCTATGCAGGTAGTTGGTGTAGGCTTTATCGTAGGTGTTATACAGGATTCTTGCGAAACAGCACTTAACTCATCCACAGACGTACTTTTCACTGCTGCAGCTGAATTTGCTGAGTGGCGTAAGGAAGGAAAAGAAGTTGCTATCACTAAATAGAAACTGAATTACGGTGCTTTCTTTACACTTATTATACAGTAAACAGGAGTCGGAAATAAATTTCCGACTCCTTTATTTTTAGAAACCTCTGCACATGCATAAAATTAATCATGAGCTTTATAACTTTATTTAAGAGAATATTAATCCTCTACATGGAGTTATTACCACATCTGGACCTTCAACAAATCCTATAACATTATCAGCTGCATCAACAGCTGTTGCCATATTAAATGAAAATGTTCCTGCAATTGGGAAATTACCTGTTATCATATACATAAACTGCTGAGAAGCACCTGGTGCTTGATTAGTTACAGTGAAATTTCTTATTTTATCATCTAGAGTTACAAACTGTGCATTAACTACATCAGTAATGGTATAAGATAAAGTTTGATTTGATATATTTGTTGCTGTAATTGTAACAGTAAAAGTCTGTACTTCACAGGTTCTACCTGTTAAAGGAGTTACTGTCTTTACTAATCTTACCTTTTCTTCAGATGGTGGTGCACCTCCACATAATGCAGGATTATTTGAATTACCAGGCTTAGTATATGGGGGAGGCAGCTCTTTATTTATATTATTACCGTTAGTTGAGGTAAATCCACAAAATATATGCTGATCATTAAAAAAGTTGTCAGGGAAACAACTAAGAGGAACTCTAAAATCTAAAAAGAAATCTGGATCTCCTCCAAAATTGGAACCAGCCAGACTAACGAATACATTTGTTCCCAATTGTATATTCTGCTGACATATTGGACTTCCTACAAAAGCGTCCTTACTATCATCTGAAAACTCTGCTTCAAATACTTGAACCTTGTTAACATTACCACTTGCATTTACTCTTATGCTAAACAGTGGTATTCCTGCTAAATCTTTTATCAAAATACCCCATGCAAAGTTGTCCAGTTTTGTTGGATCATTATTCGCTCTTGGATCACAATTGAGCCTCATTCTAAAAAAAACAAATTCATTGTTAATATCCATAAAAAGTGCTGGATTTGCATTATTACCTACTATATCTACTGAACATGGAGATACATCCCCAGCTAAAAGTGTATTTGTATTTATAGGTTGAAACGCCATTATCTATCTACTCCTTTTATCATTGCTTTTTTAATTGAAATCCACTAATATCTTTAATTAGTAACATCTAATAATAAGAATCTCTTATTATTGATATCAAAAATCTCATATATATTTAGCATCCTTCTATCTTATAATATGCTTCGGTTTTCACATAGGTGACAAGCTAGAAAAAGCCTAGATGCATACTTAACTACATCTAGGCAAAACTTATACTTATTTTTAGCAGCTTCCACGATATTATAGAAGCTCCTTTAACAAATCATATTCCTTTTGTTTATTATCATTTATATTGTTTATTTCGCTAAAGTCCACATCTATTATTTTATTATCTCTAATTCCTACAAATCTTCCTGTGGAGCCATTTCTTAATAATTCTACAGCTCTAATACCCATTTTACCTGCCAGTACTCTATCAAAAGCAGATGGATTTCCTCCCCTTTGTACAAATCCTAGAACCGTACTTCTTATGCTAATATTAAGCTTTTCCTCCAAGTATTTTTGAAGTTCTTCTATATCATACATTCTTTCAGTTATTATAATTATATTATCATTTTTTCCTTTACTTATGTTTTCACTTAATTTTGTGCATATAGTATCAAAATCCAGCTTCATTTCAGGGGTAGATATTATTTCTCCTCCACCAGCCAAAGCAGAATATAAGGCTAAATCCCCGCAGTATCTTCCCATTACTTCTACAATAGTTGTTTTTTCATGAGAGGAATCTGTATCTTTTATTTTGGCAATGCACTCTAGCACCGTGTTTAAAGTTGTATCAAATCCTATACAGTAATCAGTATAGGCTAAGTCATTATCTATAGTCCCTGGTAATCCGATAGCCTTTACTCCTAGTTTTTTAAGCTTTTCTGCTCCTTGAAATGAACCATCTCCTCCAATTACAACTAGTCCATCTATTTCAAACTTTTTCAATGTTTCTAATGCCTTTTTTCTTCCCTGCTCTTCCATAAATTCTGGGCACCTTGCTGTTTTTAATATAGTTCCGCCCTTTTCTGAAATTCCATCAACATCTGAGCTAAGTAATGGAACTAATTCCTCATTTATTAGACCTTTGTATCCATGTTTTATTCCCATAACTTCTATACCATTATGAATTGCTGACTTTACTACTGCCCTTATTGCAGCGTTCATTCCTGGAGCATCTCCTCCACTTGTTAAAATTCCTATCTTCATCTATTTCACCTACTTATATATGGTAATATGGAACCTCCATGTGGAATTAAAATAACCTTTGCATCCTCACCTATAATTTGCAGTGCACTGTCATAAGCACTTTGTACATCCTGATAGGGTTCTAGAAATATATTCTTTACAAAATCCGCTTGAAGTTCAGATACTAAGAAAACTCTTGCCTTATTAAGTACCATAGCTATAGCCGCTGCCTTGTGCCCTCCAAGCTCAAACTTTGTCTTAACTCTATCTATTAGATCCTGTGGTTTTTCGGCCGCCATAATCCAGTCCTCAAAGACTTTTTCTCCCAGGCCTTCCCTGCAGGAAGCTACAAGTATTATTATTCCTCCATCTTTTACAGCATGTTTAGCATTATCAAGTGCCTTTTGTGCCTGATACAAATTTATATCCTTAGGAAATCCACCTATAGACGATATTACCACATCAGCTTTTTCTCTTAAAGATATTTTGTATAAATTATCAAGAAATCTGCATCCTTCTCTATGAGCATCTATATAATGGCCTGCAACAGCCTTGATTATTTCTTTATTCTCATTTAGCACCACATTCAATATAAAATCTATAGGAACAAACTTTATAGTATCTTCAATGTCTATTCTTACAGGATTTGTTTTTAAATTACCTGCATGGGCCTTTTCATCTACCATTCTGCTGTGATTTGCCTGTATAGCTGCCCTGGTAGAAACTCCTGGCATTATAGCTTTAGCTCCCCCGCTGTAACCTGCAAAGTAGTGAAATTCAATATTTCCTAAACATATTCTTCTGTCAGCTTCTGCCACAGGTCTGAAAATGTCAATAGGAGTATTATTCTTAGTGTATCCAAAATGAACAAAATCCTTTGAATCGCTGTCAATACATTTTATTCTATTATAAATTTCTTCACCTACTAAATACTTTTTTTCCTCTTCAGTATGTTTTCTATGGCTTCCTAATGCGAAGACAATTGTTATATCATTATCTTTTGTACCTGCTTTTTTTAATTCTTCAAGAATATATGGAAGTACTAGCTTACTTGGCATAGGTCTTGTTATATCACTTGTTACTATTGCAACCTTTTCCCCTGGTTTAACTATTTCCTGTAACCCTCTTGAATTTATCGGATTATCAAGGGCTCTTTTTACTTCTTCTCCTCCAGTTAAAGGAGCTTCTACATTATTTGCATGCAGTATTCCTAAAAGATTCTTATCATGAATTTCAACTTCCATAGTGGTTTTAGCAATTTCTACACTATACTTCATTTATATCCCCCTATATAACAAGGTAGGGCGTAACCAAAGTTAGGCCCTACCATATCCTCAATTTATTTTTCTAAAACTACCACTTCTTATACTTCAAATTCATCCATCTTAACTGGTCTTCCTTCTAAGTAGGACTTCTTTGCAGCCATGCCTAATAGTACTGGCTTTAAGCCATCAATACCTGATACTACGGTGTCTGTATCATTTATTATTGCACTAAAGAATTCCTTCATTTCTTCAGCAAAGGACTCCATATATCTTTCAAGGAAGAAGTATAATGGCTTTTCAGATTGAACTCCATTTTCTGTGCTTAACACGACAGTAGAAGGAGTATCGTTTGATGCCTCACAAGATCCCTTTGAGCCAAATACCTCAACCCTTTGATCATAGCCATAAGCTGCTTTTCTGCTATTATCTATAATTCCTATTGCTCCATTTTTAAACTTTAAGGATATTAATGCTGTATCCACATCTCCTGCTTCTCCTATTGCTGGATCCACAAGAACAGCTGCATTTGTGTAAACTTCTTCTACTTCACTTCCACTTAAATATCTCGCCATATCAAAATCATGTATAGTCATATCAAGGAACATTCCTCCAGATACTTTTGCATATTCTGCTGAAGGAGGTTCTGGGTCTCTTGCAGTAACCTTTACTATATGGACGTCTCCAACTTTGCCTTCAGAAACAAGCTCTTTAACCTTCTTAAAGTTATGGTCAAAACGTCTGTTAAATCCAACCTGGAACTTAACTCCTGCTTTTTTAACTGCTTCTAATGCTCCAGCAATTTTTTCTAAATCGTAATCAATTGGCTTTTCGCAAAATATATGCTTTCCTGCATTTGCTGCTTCAACGCTTATTATTGAGTGAGTATTTGTGGATGAGCAAATTATTACTGCATCTATAGTTGGATCATCTATTATTTTCTTATAGTCATCATATATATTTTCTACTCCTAAACCTTTAGCCCATTCCTTTACGCTGTCGCTTAAAAACACATCAGCTATGGCTACAAGTTCTGCCTCAGTTCCAAATCTCTTTGCTATGTTTTCAGCATGAATTTTTCCTATTCTTCCTGCTCCAATGACACCTACTCTTATTTTTTTACTCATTATTATGTCCCCCTATCCTATAATCCAGTTTTTTCGTTTATAAATTTTCTAGCCTTTATAGCATACTCAAGTGGATTTGCCAGTGCAGGATCTTGTTCTGCTTCTACAATAAACCAACCTTCGTAGTTATTTTCCTCAAGTACTTTAAATAATGGATCAAAATTAATCATTCCATCTCCAGGCACTGTGAATACTCCAGCCTTAACACCCTTCAAGAAACTTAACTTTTTCTCTTTAACCTCATATAAAACTTCTTTTCTTATATCCTTAAGATGAACATGTTTAATTCTGTTTACATATTTCTTAAGAATTTCTTCTGGGTTTTCTCCTGAGAATGTGAAATGTCCTGTATCAAATAATAAGTAAACTAAGTTTTCATCAGTCATACTCATAAGCTTATCAACTTCCTCAGTGGTTTGAACTCCAGTACCCATATGATGGTGATATACTATTTTCATGTCCTTTTCTTTTGCCAGTCTTCCAAGCTCCTCAAGGCCTCTTGCAAGTCTTTCCCACTCTTCTTCCGTAAACTCAGGCTTTCCATCAAATACTGGTGTTTCCATTTGGCCTTGAACACTGTGCCCTTGCTCAGCAACAACTATAACCTTAGCTCCCATTTCATGAAGAAAATCTCTGTGCTTTATAAAAGCTTCAACGGTTTCTTCTACCGGTTTAGTTGTTAAGAAAGAGCTGAACCAAGCACTTGCTATGTTTATTCCTCTAAGCTCAAGAGCTTTTTTAAGTACATTTGTGTCTCTAGGATATTTATTTCCAACCTCGCTGCCAGTGAAGCCTGCCAATGCCATTTCACTTACGCACTGCTCAAAGGTATTTTCTCCACCTAATTCTGGCATATCGTCATTAGTCCAAGCTATTGGTGCAATACCAAGCTTTACTTTTTTATTGTCAAACATAATGTTTCCCCCTTCACCTTACCTATTAATATTGTCTAGCTTTATCGATATTTTCTCTTAATTTTTTATATGCCTCTTGTATCTTTTCCTTATTGGATACTTCTGCGGTTCCTACTCTCCACCAGGAATTGTAGCCATGAACCATGGTTTTAGGAAGTACCTTTACATCTATTAATGTAGAAACCTTCTGCTTTTTAGAGTCAATTATAGCTTCCTTTAATTCTTCTATTGTTTTAACGGTATAGGTTTTACATCCATAAGAAGCTGCATTCATAGCAAAATCTATAGGAACAAATCCACCATCAAACTTTCCTGTTTCTTCATTTCTAAATCTAAATTCAGTTCCAAAGCTTCCCATTCCATTTCCTATTTGAAGGTTATTTATACAACCAAAGGTCATGTTATCAAATAGAACTACATTTATCTTCTTTCTTTCTTGAATAGAGGTTACAAGCTCTGAATGAAGCATCATGTAGGAACCATCTCCAAGAAGTGTATATACTTCCCTATCAGGCTCAGCCAGTTTTACTCCTAAACTTGCATTGACTTCATATCCCATGCATGAATAGCCATACTCCATATGATATGTGTTAGCTCCCTTTGCTCTCCAAACCCTTTGCAAATCTCCTGGAAGGCTTCCTGATGCTCCAACAACTATATCTTTATCAGTGAGCATTTCATTAAGTACACCTAATACTCTTGACTGAGTGAGGCTGGAACCAGTAATCTTTTTAAACTCTTCAAATACAGTCTTTTGGTCAAGATCATCATCCACTTCAGGAACAAAGTCTTCACCACTGTGTTCTACGCTGTACACTCTATCCACTTCTGCAATTAATGCATCTTTAGCAGTTTTTATTTCAGTTTCGTATGCTGATTTATATCCTATTTTTTCGAGCTCATCTGTCAAGTCTTCTAGAGCAGCTTTAGCATCAGCTGTAATTCTTACACCATCTAACTTGTAAGCATCAAAAGCTGCTATATTGATATTTAAGAAGCTTACTTCAGGATTTTGGAATAACCATTTTGATGATGTGGTAAAATCCGTATATCTAGTACCTACACCAATAATAAGGTCTGCTTCCTTAGCAATAGCATTTGCAGCTAGGCTTCCGGTTTCTCCTATTCCACCTAGATTCAATTCATGGTTCCATACTATTGCACTTTTCCCTGCTTGAGTTTCCCCAAAGGGTATGTTGAATTTTTCAGCAAAGATTTTAAATGCCTCTGCGGCTTCTGAATATCTTACTCCACCACCGCATATAAGCATTGGTTTCTTTTTATTTGTAATAAGTCCCACTGCATCCTTTAGCATTTCTTTTGTTGCAGGTCGTCTCTCTATTCTATGAATTCTCTTTTGGAAGAAGTATTCGGGATAATCATAGGCTTCACCCTGCACATCCTGAGGAAGTGCTATTGTAACTGCTCCAGTATCTGCAGGATCTGTAAGTACTCTCATAGCATTTATACATGCTGTCATAAGCTGCTCTGGTCTTGATATCCTATCCCAGTATTTGCTTACTGCCTTAAAGGCATCATTTGTACTGATGTTTAAGTTATAAAACTGTTCTACCTGTTGAAGAACTGGATCAGGCTGTCTTGTTGCATACACATCTCCTGGCAGAAATAATACAGGAATTCTATTTGCAGTGGCAGTAGCTGCTGCAGTTACCATATTTGCTGCTCCTGGGCCAACAGATGAGGTACAGGCATAAATCTGTTTTCTGTGTTTTTGTTTTGCAAATCCCATAGCTGCATGAGCCATACCCTGTTCATTTCTTCCTTGGTGAACTATCAAATCACCTGGATTCTCTTCTAGTGCCTGCCCAAGTCCTAGTACATTTCCATGTCCAAATATGGTAAATACCCCTTTTACAAATTTGTTTTCTACTCCATCAAATTCTACATACTGATTATCTAAAAACTTAACAAGAGCTTGTGCCATTGTAAGCCTTATAGTCTTCATATTTTCACCTCTATTTTTATTTATCTGGCCAAATTTTTGCATCTTTATCTGTAAGCCATAAATGCTCTGGAACAAATACTGGAGTTATATATGGATTTCCATCTATGTGTCTTATTACCCATATATAGTACATTGCATATCCCGGTGCACTTACCTGCGGATGAGTTACATCATCTAATATTTTTACTGCATCGTTGTTTTTAAGTTTAACCACGTCTTCGCCAAGCTCTGAAAAACCATATCCATTTTCCGGGTTAAACTTATAGAAATATATCTCTGGCTGTGGATGGTGATGTGGAGGATAACTTGACCACTTACCTGGATAATCTATATCTTCTCCTATAACCAAATTTGAATAGTCCGCAGTTGAATAGTCAAAAACTGTTCTTACCACTCTTGTACAAGCCTCATTCATTGTACCTGCTCCACGATTTTCACTTCTGCATTCTTTGTTTGTGTAAAACTTTGATTCAAATACAGTATCATTGGTAGTTTTAGTAACGCAAATTTCTGTATCAGGAGAAACTCCAGTAATTTTTACTTCTACGCCTTTAGGTACATGAAGCACCCAAGGGTCTTCATCAAAACATGAATTTCTAAGTGCTTGCTGCTTCATATGATTCCATTCAAAAGTTACTTCTCCTTTAATTAGAAGAAAAACTCTTTCTTTTTCATCTTTATCTATGTGAGCTTGATCTTTGGCAAGTCTTAATATTCCAAAGTCCATCATAGTATTGTCTTCTGTTTCATCCATAGTAGTTATTGAATTATATCCAAATTTAAAACCCTCATTCTGTCTAATTCTAAGCATGTTAAAGTCACCTCTTTGTAATAATTTTAGTATTTTCTAGAAATCTCTAATTTCTTAATTGCAAAGCATAATTCTATATGGATTTTATTTTCCTTTTCTCTCTATTACTCTCTTAACCTTTACCATAATATCCTTGTAAGTAAGGTTATATTGCTCTTTTAAATAATCTACAGGTCCAACTTGACCAAATTTGTCATAGACCCCAACTCTTTCTAAAGGTACAAGCATATTTTCTGCTATAACTTCTGCTACTGCAGAGCCAAGGCCATTTATGATACTGTGATTCTCAGCAGTGACTATTGCACCTGTTTCCTCTGCACATTTTACTATAGCTTCCTTATCTATTGGCTTTATTGTGAACATATTTAATACTCGAACTTCAATACCTTCTCTATCTAATTCTTCCGCAGCCTTTAATGCTTCATGTACCATTATTCCTGAAGCAAATATAGTGACATCACTTCCATCTCTTAAAGGTACTGCCTTTCCTATTTCAAAGGTTGAACCTTCTTCATAAATCTTTACAGCATTTTTTCTGAGTAGTCTTGTGTAGAAAACCCCATATTTATCTGCAATTTGTGCTAAAACATCCTTAAGCATAGCATTATCTACAGGTTCTATTATTGATATATTGGGAACGTTTCTGAGTATGCCCATATCTTCAAAGGGCATATGAGTTCCTCCATTGAAGGCTGCGGTAACTCCAGGGTCGCTGCCAGTTATTTTTACATTAAGCTTTGCATAAGCACAGGATAAGAAAATCTGATCAAAACATCTTCTTGTTGCAAAGGGCGCAAAGCTGTGTGCAAAGGGTATTACTCCTACAGCAGACATACCTGCTGCCACTCCAATCATATTTGCTTCTTGAATTCCCACATCAAAGGTTCTTTCTGGATAAGCTTTTTGAAAGGGCATCATTCCCATGGAATTCATTAAATCAGCGTCAAGTGCCACTATATTTTCATTTTTAGAAGCAAGATCCATTAGAGTTTTACAATATATATCCCTCATTGCGGTTTCTTCATTTACTCTTTTTTCAGCTAACTTTACGCTCATTATCTCACCACCTCCTCAAGCTTTTTTTCTAGCACTTCTAAAGCTTCCTGCATCTGATCCTTACTTACATTCATATGGTGGTTGTTTAATACTCCTTCAGCAAAGCCGCACCCTTTTCCTTTTATTGTGTCTAATACTATTACTGATGGCTTTCCTTTATTTTCTTTAGCTTCTTCAATGGCATTGTAAATTTCTTCTACATTATGACCATCAATAGTTTGCTCATGCCACCCAAAGCTTTCAAATTTACTGCCTATATCACCTAGATCATTTATGTTCTTTGTATATCCATCAAGCTGCTGCTTATTACAATCAACGAAGGCTATGAGATGATCTATTTTCTGATGTGCAGCACACATTACAGCCTCCCATACCTGGCCTTCCTGTATTTCTCCATCTCCTAGTATTAAGTAAGTATAATTATCTTTTCCCTTTAAGCGATTTCCAAGAGCTACTCCCAGTGCCGTAGAAGCACCTTGTCCTAGAGAGCCTGTAGTCATATCAATACCTGTAGTTAAATTTCTATCACAATGGCTTGGGAAATGGGTGCCAGGCTTATTTAGTGTTAAAAGTTCTTCTTTATTAAAATATCCCCTTAACGCTAATGCTGAGTATATAGCTGGACCGGCATGCCCCTTTGAGCACACCAGCCAATCTCTATCTTCCCATGCTGGATTCTTTGGATCTATATTCATTGTTCCACCGTAAAGTACTGCTATGGTATCAGCTATAGACATAGCGCCTCCAAGATGCCCAAACCCTAATGTACCAATAGCTTTTAGTGTCTCTATTCTTATATTTAAAGCAAATGCCTCTAATTTTTTTACTTTTTCTTCACTTATCATGCTGCACCTCCAGAGCTTTTATTTAGCATTTTTCATTGCCTCTATTAAAGGAAGTTTTACTCCAGAAAGGAATCTAACCATGGCACCTCCAGCAGTACATACATAATTTATTTTGCTGGTGTCAATGAAGCGTTGTGCTGCACTTACTGTGTCTCCCCCTCCTATAACAGAATAGCCCTTTGCTTCTGCTATAGCATTCCATATGGCCTTAGTTCCATCTTCAGATGTCTTATTTTCATATACTCCTGCAGGTCCATTAACAAAAATTGTTCCTGCCTTAGATAGTTCTTCCTCAAATATTTCTATAGTTTTATGCCCTATATCCATAAACAATTTATTAATTGGCAGAGCTTCTATACTTATTTCTTTTCTTTCACCATTTTCTTCATAAGCTAAATCCACAGGATATATTATTTTTTCTCCATGCTTTTCTAAATAATCTTTAGCTGGTTTTATAAACACATCTAACTTTTTATCCTTAATGAACTTTTCATTAGCCTCTCCTAGGTCATAACCCTTTGCCATTAGCATGATATGTCCTGTTATTCCAGAGCATAGTATTTTGTCAGCACTGCCATTTTCTAAAACCTGTTTCATCATTCCAAAGGCATCAGATATTTTAAGTCCCCCAAGTACAAATACTGAAGGCTTCTCCGGTGTCTCCATAACCTTTGTAAGTGCACTTATTTCGTTAAACATTAAGTCTCCTGCTGCACTAGGAAGTATTTCCTGGAAAGCTACCATTGAAGGAGCATTTCTATGGGCTGCTGCAAAAGCATCATTAATATAACAATCTACAATGGGTGCTAAACTTCTAACTAAATAGGTGTTTAGCATACCCTTAGGCTCAAGCTTTACAGCATCCTCAAAGGTTGATATTTCTTCTGATAAATATCTTAAATTTCCTAAAAGAATGAGTTCTTCAGCTTTTAAATTTTTTACTGCTTCCTGTGCTGCCGGGCCGCAAACATCATCAATATACTTAACTTCTCTTCCAAGTTTTTCTGTCAGTTTTTCTGCATGTTCTTTCATAGATATTAAGTTGTGATAGTCTAAAGTATCGCCCTGATGAGCTATTATAGCAATTTTAGCTCCCTGTTCTATTAGATAGTTTAGTGTAGGTATGCTTTTCTTTATCCTGTTTTCACTAACTATCTTCTTTGTATCAGGATCAATTGGTGAATTTATATCAAGTCTTAAAAGTACTGTTTTGTCTTTATAATTAAACTCTCCCATTGATCTTATTTTAGTTCCTATTTTTCCATCCATTTTCCCAACTCCAAATATTTATTTGTTTGGTAAACACCTTCTGCTCCATCAGTTTGCATTTCCATAGCTGCTCTTATAGCATCTATATTTTCTGGTATAACTACAGCTTCCTGTGGAATGTTTATTGCAAACATTATATCTTTACCTGATTTAACTACAGATTCTTCAAATAGTGCTATTTCGTACATATCTCCTCTTGGATTTCCCAGGTCTCTTGCATATCTAAATAGGGAAGCATTTCCTTGGAATCCATCTGCAAGTCTTACCACTCTTATTCTTGGGTGCTTACTGAAGGCTTCTAATAACTGTTCCTTTGATATATCTTCTTTGGGTGTAGCAACCACAGTAATTATGTGTCCATGTGTTACTGGTGTATGAACTAATATTCCAGTAGCCTGTACATGAGGCATTATTGTCATAAGGTCTAGTGCTTGATGGCTTGGTGCCTTGTCTACTTGAAGTGCATTTGTAAGTCCTCTGTGATAATCTCCTGGGTCAGCCACACGTCTTATGATTGTAATTGCAACTTTTTCAACCCCAACTAGTTTGTCTAAGCAGTCAACTGCTCTTATAAGTCCTGTTGTGTTACAGGATGTTAATTTTAAAAATTGTTTTCCAACACCCTTTTCATAGTTGGCATAGCCATGGAAGAATACATCAGCAACGCTGTTTTTCTCTCCCCCTTGAAATATTGCCTTTTTATTATACTTTGCATAAATCTCTTTATTTTTTGCTCCAATTCCTGCACTGGTTGCATCAAGCATTATATCTACCTTTTGTACTAAATCCTCTAACGTTCCGCTTATTGGTATTCCAGCTTCATCGAATAATTTTTGATTATCTGGAAGGGAATTATATAAAGCATAAGGCATTCCCTTTTCCTTTAATGCTCTTACAGACAGTGTAGGTGCAACATCTGCAACTCCCACAAGTTCCATGTCCTTTTGCATGGCAACCCCATCTGCTAGTCTTTGTCCAATAACTCCATATCCTGCAACTCCTACTTTTATCATATTTCATACCCTCCTAAAAATTTTTATTTATTATTAAACACCTATTTTGGTGCTATGCTGCTTGAGTTTTTGCTTTCTTTTCAGCCTTTCTTCTTAATACATCTACATAAACAGCTCCAATTATAACTACACCAATTGCTATAGACTGAACATCTGCAGATACGCCAAGAAGATTAAGTCCATTTCTTAATACTGCCATTATCATAGCTCCAATAAGAGTTCCCCATACTGTACCTGACCCTCCCATAAAGGATGCTCCACCTATGATACATGCTGCTATTGCATCTAATTCATAATCAAGACCTGCCAGTGGGAAAGTTGCATTAACTCTACCTGTAAGCACTATTCCAGCTATAGCTGACATGGCTCCGCAAAGTACATAAACAAGAACCAAAGTTTTATCTGTGTTGATACCTGAAAGCTTTGCAGCATCAAGATTTCCACCAACTGCATATATATATCTTCCCTGTGCAGTTTTGTTTAGAAAAACTGAAAAACCTACAAACACAATTATTACTAAAATAAAGCTTATTGGTATTGGTCCAATAAAACCATTTCCTAAAAATTGAACTGACTGGGGAAAACCTGATAATGGAGATGCTCCTGTTAAAATAAGTGCAAGTCCTCTTGCTATATTTTTAGTTCCTAGTGTTGATATAAATGGATGTGGAAGTCTAAGTTTTGTAAGCAATATTCCATTTAAGTATCCAAGTCCAGTTCCAGCGGCAAGACATAGTGCCATAGCTAGATATGGATTCATATGCCATTTAATTATTGCAACTCCCATAATGCAAGTTGAAAGAGCAAGATTTGATCCAACTGAGTTATCTATACCAGCGGTTAATATTACTAAAAGCATACCTACTGATATCAAACTATTAATAGCTGATTGTCTGGCAATATTCATAACATTTGTTAATGTAAAAAACTTTTCTGAAGCAATTGCCAGTATAATACATAAGATGATTAATCCAAGTAAGGAACCAAACTTACTAATTATATCTTTTGCTGACTTTTTATCAGAGCTTTGAAATCTCTCTTTTTTTTCATTTTCGAGTCCAACATTATTCATCTACCTATACCTCCCCTGATGCTGCACGCATTATATTTTCCTGATTAGCATCTTTTCTATTTATTTCAGCTGTTATTTCTCCTTCATGCATAACATAAACCCTATCGCTCATTCCAAGTATCTCAGGAAGCTCTGAAGAAACAATGATTACTGCACAGTTTTGCTCTATAAGTGAATTTAAAACATTATAAACCTCAACCTTTGCTCCAACATCAATTCCCCTTGTAGGTTCATCAAATATAAAAATATTAGCTTTTGTGTTAAGCCACTTTGCTATAACCACCTTCTGCTGGTTTCCTCCGCTTAATTGCCTTACAATAAAGTTTTCCATAGGAGGATTTATGTTTAGCTTCTTTATATTTTCTCTAGTTAGTTCTTTAAGCTTCTTTATATTGAGTAATATGCCAGATGAACTTTTATCATAAGAAGCTATATTAGCGTTATAATCTATCGTATTATCAAGTACCAACCCTTGTCCCTTTCTATCCTCAGTCAAAAATGCAATCCCATTTTTCATAGCATCCTTTGGGCAGGTTATCTTAACTTTTTTATCATTTATATATATGTCCCCAGAGTCATACTCATCTGCTCCGAAGATAGCTCTCATAACCTCTGTTCTCCCTGCACCTACAAGGCCTGATAATCCTACAATTTCCCCTCTTCTTATATTAAAAGATATATTTTTAAACGCTCCTCTTTTGCTTAAATTTTCAACTCTTAATGCCTCTTCATTAGGCTCTGTTTCTATTTTTGGATACTGCTGCTCTAAGTTACGTCCAACCATAAGCTTAATAAGTCCATTTATATCCACCTTATCTATGTCTAAAGTTTCTATCTTTCTTCCATCTCTCATTACAGTAACCCTATCACATATTTCCATTATCTCATCCAGTCTGTGAGATATATAAATAACTGCAATCCCCTTATTTTTTAGCTCTTTAACTGTTTTTAATAATTCCTTTACTTCTCTCTCCGCGAGGCTTGAAGTAGGTTCATCCATAATTAAAAGTTTAGTTTTTACGCTGAGTGCCTTGGCAATTTCAACCATCTGCTGCTGACCGATACCAAGCCTTGCAACATTCATCTTTGTATCAATTTTCTGCCCCAGCTCTTCTAAAAGCTGTCCAGACCTTTGTCTCATTACATTTATATCTAAAAGCCCTTTATTTCCATTTTTCTTAATTTCCCTGCCTAAAAACACATTTTCTGCTACAGAAAGCTGCTTTACTATATTAAGCTCTTGATAAATAGCTGTTATTCCATAATTCATAGCATCTCTTGGCCCCTTGATGCTTGCCTCTTTGCCCTCAATAATTATTTGTCCTGCTTCGTTTTTATGAGCACCAGTAAGTATTTTTATTAAGGTTGACTTACCTGCCCCATTTTCACCCACAAGTCCATGTACTTCTCCGGGATATATTTCTAAATCAACTGAATCTAGTGCTCTAACTCCAGGAAAAACTTTAGATACACCCTTTAATTCCAAAAATGGCTGCATATAATCTAACACCCCAATCATTTATTATTTGAACAATTGAATCCAAGTTATTAAAGCTTGGATTCAATTTAGTCAAATTAGTTCAAATTATTTTCCTAGTATTTTGTCAAGTTCAGCTTGAATTTTATCAACATTTTCACTTGTAACCATTGTTGTTCCTGTATCTATTCTCTTATCTATGGTTTCTCCCTTAGCTACTTTAACTGCTGCTTCAACACCAAACTTTCCAATATTGTATGCACTTTGAGCCACTGAACCTGTAAGTTCTCCAGCCTTTATTGCCTTTAATGCATCTGGTGATCCGTCAAAACCTACAACTATAATGCCCTTCTTTCCTGCCTGGCTTAAAGCTCTAGAAGCACCAAGAGCCATTTCATCATTTGAACAGAATACGCCCTTAATATTTGAATGAGTCTGAATTAAATTTTCCATAACTGACATAGCCATATTTCTATCACTGTTTGCTGGCTGCACAGCTACAATTTTTAACCCAGCATCTTCCATAGCCTTTTTAGCTCCATTGGTACGTTCGTCATGAGTTCCATCTCCAAGGGCTCCTCTTAAAATTACAACCTCGTCTCCCTTTTGAAGCTTTCCTGCTATATACTTTCCCCCAACTTCTCCACCTGCAAGATTACCAGTACCTATAAAGGACTTCTTCTTATCCCAATTAGCATCTGTATCTATTAGAAGAACTGGAATTTTTGCTTGATCTGCCTTATCAAAGATAGCTACTGCTGCACTTGGCTGAGATGGAGCTACTACTAAAGCAGATGCCTTCTTAACTATTTGATCTTCCATAATAGAAGTTTGTCCTGCTATATCCGTTTCAGCATTTGGTCCAAGAACGTTTACCTTTACTCCAAGTGCTTTACCTGCATCATCAGCTCCTGCCTTAACTTGTTTCCAATAATCACTGTTTACTGCCTTTAAAACCACTGCTATTGTTGGTTCACTTTTTGCTGTACCCTTCCCGCTGTCTGTAGTAGTTTCTTTTGACTTACCGCAACCTGATAATGAACCTATTATGATTGTAGACACAGCTGCAAGACTAAGTACCTTTAATAAGTTTTTTCTCATTTTAATATATCCCCCTTATTTAATTGAATGTTTTTCACATTTGTTATATCTCCTGCCGTCAATATAATTTTAAAACGTTTTCAAAAAATAACATAGTTCAAATATTTATAAAACATTTAATTTTCTAACTATTTTCCGTATTTAAAATTCGATTATTTGTTTAAAATTTAAAGCATTGTTAAATAAATACCAAAATACCCTTAAAAAAGTTAAATATAGAGAAAGACTTAGTATTAAAGCAATGCTTATACTAAGTCTTTCTCTATATTTATGCTATACTATTTACCCTACTCATATATACTGTTTATATTATTTCTAAATTGATTTGGGGACACACCATAGTATTTTTTAAAAGCTGTGTAAAAATAATTGAAGTTTTCAAAGCCTATTTTTAGTGAAATCTCCTTTGCTGTAAGCTGTGTTGTCTCTAAAAGTTCTTTAGCCTTTTCAAATCTAACCTCATTTATATAATTAGAAATTGACTTACCTTCACTTTCTTTAAATATGCTTCTTAAGTAGTTTGGGGAAAATCTCATTTCACATGCTATAGCCTCTAAAGATAATAGCTGATCAGAGTAGTTTTCAGTTATATATTTTTTTACATTTTCAATTACATCATTTCTTCTGTTGGATTTTTTTTCTTTAATCTGGATTACAACATTTTTATATAGGTTTAAGAAGTAATCTTTAACTTCATCTATGGTTTCAAACTGTGCTAAATTGTCAGTGAGTTCTTTAATATCTATATAAGCATTTTCCTTACCCATCTGATAAATATTATTTATAACCTTTTGAGAGTTAATGCCAAACTGAGTAAGAGAAATTACCATATCACTATAGGACATTTTCTTCATTATATCAAATACTTTATCAAGCTCAACTTCTACATCATCAAGATTCCCTAGCTTTACAGCTCTGAAGAGAGCTTCAGAGAGGGCATCTTCATATTTACTTTCCCTGGAAATATCCTCAGTTATTCGCTCATTGAATAGTATTGATTTAATTCCATATTTAAAGCGATAATTACTATAGTCTTTGGCAGTCTTGTAGGCAATTGGTACTTCCTCAAGTCTTCTTGCATATCTTCCTATTGATGCTGAAAGAGAAATATTTAAGTTATTAGCTGCTTTTTCTTGACTTTCTTCAATTAACTGGGCTATTTCATTTGTTAATCCCTGGTCTATTTTCTCTTTAACCTTTATAATAAGACATATCTCATCCTCCTCCAAGCCTACAACTTCAGAGTCAAAATATCCTTGAGATATATTAGAAAGTTCCATATACAAATCATATTTTAAATTTTTAAGTTCCATGTCTCCCTTTTCTTTTAAAAGCTTTTTATAAAAATCTATCTTAAATAATACTATAGCCATACTGCTTCCATCTGCATCAAATTTAGCTTCCTTTAACTTGACTTTAAAGCCTTCAAATTCTATAACCACATTTAAAATCAGAGCTTTTAGCAGCTGATTTCTTATAAAATATAAATCCTTATCTGCAAGTTTTGCAAAGGATATAGGCTTATTCATAAGAGTATCCACTACCTTTGTAACATATTCCATTTCATTGCTTGCATTCTCTTCAATACCTAATTCCTTACTTATATCTTCATCAATATCTAAGTATCTTTTAACTGAGCTTACTGTTTCAGCAATTGGTTTGTATATTTTTGTAGAAGCAAATATTGAAAATACCACTCCAAGTAAAAACAGCATAATAAAGGTTAAAACCAAAATTTTAATCATCCCTCTAATACTTTCAAGCAAGGTATCATACTTTACTATGCTTAAAAAAAACAGATCCAATTTCTCACTATATCTATAGGTTACTATTGATGGCTTTCCTTCAATGCTGGATAAAAAACTTCCTTCTTTATTTTCTGAGGCTATTATTTTATTAACGTAATCAAATTTTGATATATCCTTCAAAAACATATCTTTATCTGAATTCAAAATTACTTGTCCTTTTTTATTTATAGCCATTAAATTATAATCATTTTCTGACATATTATTAAAGTAAGCTTGTACCCAATTAGCATTAAGATTTAAAACTATAGCTCCATATGGAGTCCCACCTGCATCTGCCTTTATATTTGACAAAAATAAAGTAAGTACATTCTTTTTATATTCCTTTCCATCTATAGGCACTGTTATCTGCCTTGAAATAAACTTTGTGCTAAATGATTCATTGGACTTTTTAACAATCTTCATTACATCACTATCGTAAAACAAAGAATAATAAGATGAGTTCCCATCTGATGAATATATCATCTTGGTATTGTTATTATAAACGTATACAGATTGAATAGATGGAATCATGGTGGCAGCTTGCTTGATTTTTAAATATGGAGCAGAAACTATGTTTGAATTGCTACTGGAATTAAACATTAAACTATAAACCTGTTCATCTAAATACAATTGATATATGTAAGACTTAGCCCAGTCAAGAGTATATCCAGTGTAATACTCTGCTTGATTTATGATATTTTCAGATACTCTGCTGGATTGTTTAACAATTTGCTTTTTATAACCTCGATACAAAACAAGCATGGTTGTTAAAAGAAAAAGAACTATGAAAATAACGTAGGAAAGCATTAATTTATGAAAGGTATTTTTTACTTTTATATTCTTTTTAAATTTTTGATATATATCGTCCATATATATCCCCCCCATTTAGCATTAACATATAACAATACAAAACCCTTCCCCTAAATTCTCGAAAATGTTTACATATATTAATATTATATTAGTTTATTTATAATTTTTCAATAAATTGTAATAGTATAACAATTCATTCCACAAAAATTGATAAAAAAAGAATAGGTTATTAGGACTTTACTCTAAATACCTATCCTTCTATTTATTCTTAGTTCCCATTCAATTAGTTCATTCACATGCATATTATAACTTATTTTCTATGAAATATTCTTCTATACTCTGGAAACAGGTATTTACCATAAACTCTATTTCCTCTTTGTTAATAATATATGGAGGAATAAAATATAACACATTTCCCATAGGTCTTAGTAGTAATCCTTTGCTAAGAGCAATTTTATAAATTTCATAGCCTACTCTCATTTGCCAAGGATAGCTTTCTTTTGTGACTCTATCTTTTACTATTTCAATGGCTGTTATCATGCCTATACTTCTTACTTCCCCTATATGTTTTGAAGCCGCTGCCTTTTCAAGAGTAAGTTTTCTTATTAGTTTACCCTTTTCCTTATTGTTTTCTATAATATTATCTTCCTCAAATATTTTTAGGTTTTCCAAAGCAATTGCACAAGCCATGGCATTGCCTGAATAAGTATGACTATGAAGAAATGATTTTCGCTCATTATAATCACCATAAAAACAATCATATACTTCATCCGTTGTTAAAACTGCGGACATAGGCATATACCCAGCAGAAATCCCCTTTGAAAGGCACATGAAGTCAGGACTTATTCCAGCATGATTACAAGCAAACATCTCCCCAGTTCTGCCAAATCCCATTGCAATTTCATCTACAATAAGGTGTATATCATATTTATCACAAAGCTCACGCAGCTTTTTTAAATAAATGGGTGAATAAATCTTCATACCTGCTGCTCCCTGAACCATAGGCTCAACTATTACAGCACTTATTCCCTCATGGTTTTCCATTATGCACCTCTCCATAACTTCAAAGCACTCTGCATTACAATTATCTCTAGTACAATTGTATTTGCATCTATAGCAATCAGGTCCATCCACTCTTATAGTATCTAAAAGCAAAGGCTTGTATACCATATTAAATTCATCAATATCGCAAACTGACAAAGCACCTAAGGTTTCTCCATGGTATGCATCACTTAGAGCTACGAACCTTCTCTTTTTAGTATTTCCCTTTTGCATGTTATAATGAAAACTCATCTTTAAGGCTATTTCCACCGCTGAAGATCCATTATCAGAAAAAAATACCTTCTTAAGCTTGTTTGGTGTTATATTTACGAGCTTTTCTGCTAACTCTATAGCAGGCTTATTTGAAAAATTAGCAAATATAACGTGTTCAATGCTATCTATTTGCTTTTTTATAGCTTCATTTATTCTCTTATTGCTGTGTCCCAGGGTATTTGTCCACCAAGATGATATGCAGTCTAAATATTTATTTCCGTGAATATCATAAAGCCAAACCCCTTCTCCCTTTTCTATAACAATAGGGTTAAGTTCCTCATAGTCCTTCATTTGTCCACAAGGGTGCCATATATACTTTAAATCTTTTTTTATATAATCATTCATATCCACACCTCCCCCTTTATTTAAGTTCTTCCATACATTCTATTATCTTCTCAATTTTAAAAGTCTTTTCAGCATTTGCTTTTATAGCTTCTGTCATATTATCATCTAAGTTTTCAATATCTTTAAGCTTGCCTATAATAGGTACTTTCGTAATCTTTTCTATGATTTTAATATTATCATCACAAACAAGATCTTCTTTATAGTTGTTTATTATAATACCTTTAATATTAATTCCTAAGTTTTCTATAGCTCTTACTGTAAGCACTGTATGATTTATTGTTCCAACACCAGCCCTTGCAACAATAATAACGCTCATATCTAAATCCTTAATAAGATTCTCCAGGGTATATAACCCTCTTTCGTCATCTATCAATGGACACACTATTCCACCGCTGCCTTCAGCAATTATAAAATCATACTTTTTCTTTAAAAAAGCATATTTTTCTCTTACTATATCCAAATCTATAGGGTTACCTTCTAGTTTTGCTGCAAGATGAGGTGATACTGCTGTCTTATAAATATAGGGTGTGATGTTTTCATAGGACTCTTCTAATTTACTCACTTCACTTACAAGCTTAGTATCACCTGGAATAAGTTTATCCTCTATTTCTAAAGCACCGCTTAGTGCTGCTTTAAAATAAGTAGCATTATATCCATTGCTTCTAAGAACATGCATAAGTCCAGCAGTTACAACAGTCTTTCCAACATCAGTATCTGTTCCAACTATAAATACTCCCTTAGCCATTTTTTCTAACCTCCAGCTTTAATTCACTTACCATTTTCTTATCATCACATATTTTATTGCCTGATGTTGTCAGGTAATTTCCTGTGATTGTAGCATTGGCCCCTGCATTAAAACAATTTTTGCCGTATTCATCAATGAGGTTTCTTCCTCCAGCAAGTCTTATAAGAGCCTTAGGATCCACAAATCTAAAGATGGCAATAGTTTTTAATATTTCATCTTGACTTAATCTTTCTTGATTTTCTAAAGGTGTTCCTTTCACTGGATTTAATACATTTATAGGAATGGACTTAACCTCTAAGTCTCTCAGCTGAAAAGCTAACTTCACTCTGTCCTCTAAGCTTTCTCCAAGCCCAATAATTCCCCCTGAACAAACAGCCATACCAGCTTTTTTAGCTGCATTTATAGTATCTATTCTCTCATCATAGCTGTGAGTGGTACATATTCTTTCATAATAATCTCTGCTGGTTTCCAAATTATGATGATACATAGTTATTCCAGTTTCTCTTAGGCTGAGAAGCTCACCATATCCTAGTATTCCTAATGATGCACATAAGTCCATTTTTACTTCTTTATTTAGCTCTTCGTAAATCTCTAAAACCTTCTTAAAATCACTGCCAATAATTCCTCTGCCGCTGGTCACTAAGGAAAATCTATTCACTCCCTCATTTTCATTTTCCTTAGCAAGCTTTAAAGCTGCTTCCTTTGAAACTAAATCATATACATCTACATCGGTTTTATAGTGGGCAGATTGGGCACAAAATTTGCAGTCCTCAGAGCAGTGTCCTGACTTTGCATTCATAATACTGCAAAGATCCACTTCCCTGCCACAAAAAAATTCCCTTATGTTATTAGCACTGTTACATAGTTCTGCTATATCCTCCTTTCCTTCAATGCCTGCTAATTTCATAGCTTCTTCAAAACTTATAAACTGTCCTCCTAAAACCTTTTCCTCTAAACCCTTAATAAACTCTTTCATTTTATACTTCCCCCTTATTATTTTTTAAACAATATGTCCACTTTTTCTTAATATAGGTAATATCTTTACTGAAATATAGGCCGCAAATACTGTTAATACTAAATCTCCGCCTATACAAACTACAAATCCATAAAAAAATACAAAATAAAATGAAATGCTTTGTCCTAGATATAAATTATAACTAATGTACAAATATATTACTCCAAGCAGGTATATAAAGAACAGACCAGAAAGCAGCATAAATATTGCCTTAGTAAAAGTCAGCTCCTTAACATTTTCTCTAATTTTACCTATAACATAAGCCGCTATGATAAATCCTATAAGATATCCAAAGGTAGGTTTGAATACATAGTTAAAACCACCACCTTCAGTAAACACAGGTACTCCTAAAAGTCCAATAGATACATAAACTATTTGTGATAAGGCCCCTAGTCTTGAACCTAAAATCACACCCGCCAATGCGCAAAATAGATATTGAAGAGTAAAAGGTACATATGGTACTGGTATCTTAATAAATGCTCCAATTGCCGTTAAAGCTGCAAACATAGCCACCAAAATTAAATTTCTTGTATTTCTCATAAAATATACTCTCCTTACAATATTTGCTTTCTTGTATCAATAATAATAAAAAAATTTTCTATTGTCAACCTAATAATTGAATTCAGTTTACAATTAACTTGCAAAAAAGAAGCAATGGATTGCCCTATTGCTTCTTTTATTTCTCACATTATAAACTGATAATGATATTTATTGGAACATCACTTTTACCAAAGGTCCATACAGCGGTTCTTATATATTTCTAACTGTATAGCATTTTGAAATAATGGTATTATAGTGTATATTTACATTAAAAGAGGTAAAAACATTTTTGATAATCCTAAAAAGATAAAAAAACCAAAAACATCCGTCGCTGTTGTTAAAAATATAGCCGAAGCTAATGCTGGATCTATACCAAATACCTTTAGTGATAAAGGGATTAAAAAACCAAAAAATCCTGCTATCACTAGATTTCCAATCATGGCAGCAAAAATAATTAATCCAAGATAAGGGTTATTATACTTCATATAAAGTATAATACCTGTTAAAATCCCTGTGGCTGCACCATTTATTACCCCCAGGGCAATTTCTTTAAATACTAGCTTCCAATTCTTTTTCAGACTAACTTCTCCAAGGGCAATACTTCTAATTACAACTGATAAAGTCTGAGTACCTGCATTTCCTCCCATTCCTGCAACAATAGGCATCGCAGCAGCTAAAGCTACTACCTGAGCTATAACATCTTCAAATAACCCTACAGTAAAGGAAGCTAAAAAAGCAGTTCCCAAATTAATAAATAACCAAGGTAGCCTCTTTTTAATAGAGGTTTTGAGTGTACCATCCACTCTCTCTTCTTTACTTACACCACCTAACCTTAGCATATCCTCTGTTTGTTCTTCAACAATAACATCAATTATATCGTCAACTGTAATAATTCCTAAAAGACAATTTTTATGATTAATAACTGGAATAGCCTTTAAATCATATTTTGAAACAAGTAAAGATACTTTTTCTTGGTCCACTTCAGGATTAACAGAAATTACATTATCATTCATTATATCAATTAACCTTTTATCTTCAGATGCCAGCAATATATCTCGTAAATCTGCTGTTCCAATTAACTCTTTATTTTTATCTACTACAAATATAACTTCGATTATTTCTGTTTTAGGGCCAATTTCTCTAATCTTTTTTAAGGCTTCCTCTATGGTCAAATCGCTTTTTAGTGCAATATATTCCGTTGTCATGATACCACCAGCACTGTCTTCATCATAACCTAGCAATTCTTGAAGTTGTTTGGTATCATCTTTCTTCATCATTTTTAATAAATCTTTTCTAATTTTAATGGGAAGGTTTCCTAAAATATCAACGATATCATCATTGGACATATAGGAAAATAAATCTACAATATCTCGAAAATTAACCAGTTTAATAATTCTAACTTGCAACTGATAACTAGATTGTTCCATAATCTCAGCCATAAGCTCATTATGTATTAGTCCATAAAATTTGAATAAGCTTTCATCATCAAAATCTTCTAAAACTAGTGCAATGTCTATGGGATACATATGATTAATAGTTTCATATATTTTGTCCTTATTATTTTCTAATAAGCTATTTATTAATGCGTCTTGTTTTTCTTGGAACATATTTCTTCACCTCTGTCGTATTTCAGCTTTATTTGATAGTTCATATTAAATTATCTTATCCCGGTGAAGAGATATTAGTACAAATAATTACGTTAAGTAAGAAGAATAGAAAATAAACTTTATATAACTAAATGCATTATTAATCTCTCCATCCATACTACTATCATCGTCTTCCATTCTTCTCACCTCCTAAAACAAAAACCTCCGTCACAACTTGAATATGACGAAGGTATTATCTACAAATACTTTCTCGTTCAAGTTTTAGCTCTACTAGGCAGTGAAGTTGCATTAGATTAAACCTTCTTTGTTCGGCAAAATCTGTTGGCCAGTGCAGAATGTTTCCATTCTTTTACGGCAGCAACCCATATCCTTATAGTAGCCTCACCTACCGAGGATTATTTAATTTCAATAAAAGTATATTCTTTTTACATATCAATGTCAACGCTTTAAAAATCAGAACTGGCTCACTTTTACATTTTTAAAATTCCTAAGGTGAATTTTACAAACACACAAGCGCCTATGGATTATTCTATTGCTTCTTTTAATTTTACTGCCCAAGATAATGTTTTGCTAGATCTTCTTTCTCCAAGAGTTCATTTCCTGTACCTGTAGCTTCTATCTTACCAACATCTAACATGTATGCTCTATCACATATCCTTAGAGCCTTATATGCATTTTGCTCAACAATTAATATTCCAGTTCCCTCTCTATTTATTTCCTTAATAATTTCAAAAATTTGATTTACAATTATTGGAGCAAGTCCAAGGGATGGTTCATCAAGAAGAAGTAGCTTTGGTTTTGCCATGAGTCCTCTGCTAATTGCAAGCATTTGCTGTTCTCCGCCGCTTAAGAGCCCTCCATACTGCTGTTCTCTTTGTTTTAATATTGGAAAGAGCTCATATATATGTTTTAAATCCTTTTCTATTTCACTTTTTTTATTTCTAAGAAACGCACCTACCATTAGATTTTCGTAAACAGTAAGATTAGGGAATATCTGTCTTCCCTCTGGAACATGAGAAATTCCTACTTTAACTACTTCATATGGAGATGAAGGAACTTTATTGCCATCAAAGGTAATACCATCAGACTCACATTTCATAAGGCCTGTAATACATTTAAGCAAGGTTGATTTTCCTGCTCCATTAGAACCAAGAATGGCTACTATCTCATTATCATTAACTTCTATACTTACTCCTCTTATTGCATTAATTCCACCATATCTCGCTCTTAAATTATCTACCTTTAACATCGCAAATCTCCTCCTCTCCAAGGTACGCCTCTATAACCACCTTATTATTCTTTATTTCATCTGTATTTCCACATGCAATAGTCTTACCAAAGTTTAATACTGTTACATTTTCACATAATCCTGAAACCACATCCATATGATGTTCAATCATCAGTATTGTTAAATTAAATTTTTCTTTTAATTCCTTTATAAAATTAACAAGTTCCTTTGATTCCTCATGATTCATACCCGCTGCTGGTTCATCAAGAAGGAGCAGCTTTGGATTTAATGCAAGTGCTCTAGCTATTTCAACCTTTCTTTGATCACCATAAGGAAGACTTCCAGCTAAATCATTTAACTTATGATCAAGTTCAAGTATTTTAAGTAAGTTTATTGCCCTTTCTCTTAGATTTATCTCATTTTTTTTATAATTACCTATATGAGTTACGGCAGTAAAAAAATTATATTTTGCATCCATGTGACTTGCAATTAAAATATTTTCAAGAACAGATACCTGTGAAAACAATCTTATATTTTGAAAGGTTCTTGCTATACCAAGCCTTGCAATCATAAAGGGCTTTTGTCCAGTTATATCATTACCATCAAAATGAATAGTTCCTGATGTAGGAGCATAAATGCCTGTGATATTATTAAATATTGTTGTCTTACCGGCACCATTGGGACCAATTAGCCCATGAATTTTACCTTTCTCAAGCCTCACTGAAAAATTATCGATTGCCTTTACTCCACCAAACTGCTTATTTACATTTTTCATTTCTAAAATTGTTTCACTCATTTTTTATTCACCTCTGTAGTATGCTTTTTTATAAAAAGCCTTTTAATACCTGAAAGTGAGAATTCTTTATACCCCATAAGTCCGCTTGGCCTTAGTGTTATAACAAGAACAACTGCTAGTCCATAAAATAACATTCTATAGCTTGCAAAAGCTCTCATAGCCTCTGGAAGCACTGTAAGTATTATTGTTGATATAATTGAGCCTGTTAAGCTTCCAAGACCACCAATAACAACTGTTATTGTGAGTTCTGATGATTTATCAAGATTAAACATTGCAGGTGTTATAAATGTATAGTAATGAGCAAACAATGCTCCTGCCCATCCTGCAAGAAACGCACTAATTGTAAATGACATTTGTTTTGCCTTTACTACATCAACACCAGACGCAGCCGCAGCTACCTCCTGTTCCCTAACTGCAACTAAGTTTCTTCCATACTTTGAATGAGTGAAATTCCAAGCTAAAAAGGCCGCAAGCACAACAGAAACTACAACCACTGTTATAGTAGTACTTTGCTTAATACCTGCAAATCCCCTTGCTCCCCCTGTGTACTTATCCATATACTCCATAAATACCCTTGTACATTCTCCAAAACCAAGGGTTGTAATTAAAAAATAATCTCCCTTAAGATTTAATGTAAGTTTTCCAAGACCGTAGCTTAAAATAGCAGCCATAGAAGCACCTAGTATCACTGCCATAACAAATGGAACATGAAACTTAGTTGTTAAAATTGCAGAAGTATATGCTCCTATTGACATAAAGCCTGCATTACCAAAGGAAAACAGTCTTGTAAATCCTGTGAGTATTGATATTCCAAGAACAGCTATTATGTTAATACCTACAAGTATAATTATTCCTCCAATATATCCTGACATTTTTTCACCAACTTTCCTTAAGCTTTATCTTCCACTTCTTTACCCAAAAGACCAGTAGGTTTAACAAGAAGAATTAATACGAGAAGTCCAAAAACAAACAAGTCTCTAAGTGTTGTGTTAATATAAGCAGATACAAATGTCTCCATTATTCCAATAATAAAAGCACCAATTATTGCTCCAGGAACACTACCAAGGCCACCAAGAACTGATGCTATAAATGCCTTTAGCGAAGTGTTTCCCATCAGTGGATATACGGTATATTTCATTCCAAGGAGCATTCCAGCTGCTCCTGCAAGTGATCCAGAAAGAAAGAATACAAGCATTATATATTTATCAACGTTTACTCCAAGGATTGAAGCTGTTCTCATATTTGAAGATACCGCTCTAACTGCAAGTCCAAATTTAGTTTTATTAATTAAAAATGAGAGTAAAATTAATGCCGCAAGTACAATAAGAAGTGAGAATATATCAAGAACTCCTATTTTTGCGTTTCCTAAGGATAATGCCTTTACAGGAAACACTGGAGGAAATGTCTTAAATTTTGGTCCAATTAATAACATAACTGCATTTTGAAATGTTATTGATAGTCCCATGGCTGCTATCATTAAAAACATTGTAGGTGAATTATTATTTCTAATGCGCCTATATGCAATTCTTTCGTTTAATATACTAATTATTCCTGCACCTAGTACTGCAAGAATAGCAGAAAGCCAGAATGGCATATGTCCTGTGGTAACACTTAATAGTCCCATATAAGCACCAAGCATGGCAACATCACCGTGGGCCCAGTTAGAAAATCCAAGTAAACTATATATAAGTGCATAACCTGTAGCTAGTAACGCATAAATTCCACCAATTGAAATGCCATTTATAATCTGCTGAAGTAACATCTATGCCCCTCCTCCTTTATAATTTGGTGGGACTATCTCATAGTGCTTAAAGGCACATTATGATTAGCCTCCTTCGAGACAATCCCACATTCTTAAAACAACTTAAACTTATTTAAAGTCTCCAACATATTCAAATTTAGAATTTTTAACTTGATAAATACTGCATGGTTTAGATGGGTTATGAGTTTTTGGATCAACGCTCATGCTTCCAAGAAGTCCATCAAATTTTTCGGTATTTTCTAATTGATCTCTTAATGCTGTCCTATCAACTTTGCCTGCTCTCTCTGCTGCATCTTTTATCCAATAAAGTCCGTCATGTGCAAAAAGCGCCTCTGTTTCAGGAACTAAATTATTAAATTCTTTCACATATTCATCATGATATGGTTTTGTAATAGGTCTTGCAAAGGATGGCTGTGATGTATAATAGCAGCCTTCAAGTGCTGGACCAGCCATGGTTAAGATCTCCTTTGAGTCCCAGCCATCTCCACCAAGAAATACTGATTTTATTCCAAGCTCTCTTGCTTGATTAACAATTAAAGCAACATCTTTATAAATCCATGGAACCAAAACAACATCTGGGTTCTTCTGAGCAATCTTACTTAGTTGAGCACGGAAATCATTATCTCCTGAGTGTCCTGTAGCTTTTTCTACGATAGTTCCACCACTCTTTTGGAAACTTTCAATGAAGTATGATGAAAGTCCTGTGGAATAATCGGAACCAACGTCAGTCATAACTGCAGCAGTTTTAGCTTTTAATTCTTTTGATGCAAAGTTTGCAAGAACTTCTCCTTGAAAAGGATCAATAAAGCCTATTCTAAATGAGTATGGATGTAAGTTTCCTTGTTCATCAACAGTAACCCTTAAATTTGATGCTGCTGTTGCAATTAAAGGAATCTTCTTTGAATCTGCAATAGGTGCCATTGCAATATTACAGCTTGAGAAGTTTGTTCCAATAACTGCAATAACATCCTTTTGATCTGCTAGTTTATTAAAAGCATTAACTGAGTCAACTGGTTGACCACGACCATCAAGAGACACTATTTCAACTTGCTTACCAAGTATTCCACCTTCAGCATTGATTTTCTTTGCTGTAAGTTTCATGCCATTTAATCCAGCTTGACCCCAAACAGCTGTATCACCTGAAAGCGCTCCAACATATCCTACTTTTATGGTTTCAGCCTTATCACCTTTGCTTGACCCACAGCCTGAAAAAGATACCAAAGCCATCCCCAAAACTAAGGACATACTTATAATGTTTCTGAGCTTGCTTTTTTTCATTTTACATCCCCCATATAAATTTATATTTATTTTCAAAGGCAAGATAGTTAGTTATAATTGTTTTATTTTAAAAATATTATTAGTTCATTGTCATTCCGCCAGTCACATTTATTCCTTGACCTGTCATGTAATCTGAATATTTAGAAGCCAGGAAGATTACCACATTAGCTACATCTTCAGGCTGTCCTGTTCTTCCTAATGGTACCTGTGAATTATCTTCATTTTCTATGTCTTTAGCTTCCATCTTTCTTAACTCTCCGCCCCAAACTCTCTCTCTTCTTTTCATATCGGTTTCAATTATCCCTGGACATACTGCATTAATATTTATACCATACTTAGCATTTTCTACAGCCATAACCTTTGTAAGTCCCATTACCGCATGTTTTGAAGCACAATAATTTCCCATACATCTATAGCCATTTTTCCCCGCTTGGGAAGCTATATTAATTATTTTTCCTTTTATGGACTCTTTTTTCATAAACTTCAGCACTGGTTGGGAGCATAAAAGTACCCCTTTTGCGTTAATATTCATTATCTTATCCCAGTCTTCCTCCTTAATGTCTTCAACATAATCCATAGTAGAAGTTCCTGCATTATTTACTAATATGTCTACTCTTTTAAACTTTTCTATGACTTTCTTCACCATATCTTCAGCATCTTCTTTTTTAGTTACATTTAAGCGTACTGGCAGGGCTATATCTTCACCTATTTCTCTGCATACCTTTGATGCTTCTTCAAAGTCTATATCAGCTACAACAACCTTTGCTCCACAATCTACAAAAGCTTCTACAATTCCTCTTCCTATACCTCTTGCTCCCCCTGTAATAATTGCTACCTTTCCAGACATGTCCATACAATACATAATTCTCCCCACTTTCACCTTTACTTAAATAATTTATCCCATAAAAGCCTGTGACTTCTAAGAGCATTGGTGTCCTTAAGAGCTTCAGTTAATTCTTCGCCATCTATTTCATCCACATATCTAAACATCTTCTCTACTATTTCTATAGAATGCTCAACAGCTTTTATTTGATCTTCTCTCCAAGGAGACATGTCAAAGCCTATCCAGCCATTGTAATTACATTTCTTTAAATAATATAAGAACTCTAATGTTTCCCATAGATGATAAGAAGCTGTAATTAAGTCATCATCCCAATCTCTCGTATTATCATTTAAGTGCACATGAAATAATTTATTGAATCTACTTAAGAAAGCTGCTGCTTCAGCTGGACTTTCTTTTGCCGCAATGGAATGACCAAAATCCAAAGTAACTCCCAAATTTTCTTTAGAAATTTCATTTGTAACGGCTAAAGCCTTGCAAGCTGTTCCGATAGTTGATCTCATTCTTGGCTCTCTTAATTTATATTCTAGAGAATACTTAACATTTGGATTAGCTTCTGTAACTTGTCTTATAGAATCCATTAACAGCTCATATTCTCTTACAAAATCTATTTGAAAGGAGTAATCAAATCCATCAGCTCCTGGCCATAAATTCACAAGAGATGCGTCGAAATATTCTGTCATTTCACCCGCTGCTTTAACAATGTCTATGGCACTTTGTCTTATCTTAGGATCTGTTGAAGTTAAAGCTCCTTTAGCAAAAATTCTATTTCCAAAGGTTTCACAATTTATTGCGGATACTCTGAGCCCTGCATCTTGTATTATCTTTCTAGTTTCTTCTGCATTTGCTTTTGTAAAATCTCCATTATAATGTATTTCTATACCAGAAAGCCCCTTTACTTTGCTTGCACATTCTACCTTTTCTTTAAAAGTTCTGCCTTCATGATATCCACCTTCGCAAAATCTATCACTACAGGAACCGAAAGCCCATATGCCTACTGAATACAAACGTTTTCCCATGAATATTAACCTCCTATTACTCATTTCTCGGACATAATAAATCCGAGAAATGTTTAACTATTCTTAGATTCATATTAAATTTTCTCAAAAGCCTCTTCTAAATCGTTAATGATGTCTTCTGGGTCTTCAATTCCTATTGAAAGTCTTATTAATCCATCGGTAATTCCACTTACCTTTCTTTCTTCCACTGGTAAGGATTTGTGAGTCATTGCAGCTGGATGCTCTATAAGTGTTCCTACATCTCCAAGGCTTACTGCTATTTTTATCATCTCTAGGTTATTACATAAAGCCTTAGCATTTTCAAGTCCACCTTTAACCTCTAAAGATATCATGGCTCCAAAGCCCTTCATCTGTTTCTTTGCAAGCTCATATTGAGGGAAAGACTTAAGTCCTGGGTATATTACCCTTTCAACCTTAGGATGATTCTCAAGATACTCAGCAACCTTCATTGCATTTGATAAGTGTTTATCCATTCTAAGAGTTAGCGTCTGCATTCCTCTTTTTACGAGATAAGCTGTAAAAGGAGAAATTAATGCTCCAAGTTTTGTAATTCCTTCATGAAGCCCCTTTGTTATAAATTCCTTTGATCCTACTATTGCTCCTGCAATACAGTCCCCATGACCATTTAAATACTTAGTAGCACTATAAACTACAATGTCTGCTCCAAGTTCTAAGGGCCTTTGAACATAGGGTGTGCAAAAGGTATTGTCTACAATAAACTTTAAGTTATTTTCTTTACAAAACCTTGAAACTTCTGCTATATCAGTTATTTTCAAAGTAGGATTTGCTGGAGTCTCCACATGAACAACCTTTGTATTAGGTCTTAATGCCTTTTTTAAAGCTTCTATATCTGAGGTATCTACATAAGTCACATCTACTCCAAAGGCTCTAAGCATCTTATCGAATAGTCCATAAGTCCCCCCATATACAACAGCTCCGCATATTACATGGTCTCCTGCTTTTAATAGAGCCATATGTGCATTTGCAATAGCAGCCATTCCAGATGCAAAAAACTTACATGCTTCTCCCCCTTCTAAGGCTGCAAGCTTTTCTTCTAGTTGACATTCCGTTGGGCTATGATCTCTTCCATAAAGATATCCAAACTTTTGTCCTGTAAATACCTTTTCCGCTTCATCTGTGCTTTCATAAGCATAGGTAGAAGTTTGGTATATAGGCGCCACTAGTGCTCCTGTAGCTGGACAAGGTTCTGAGCCAACGTGTACTGCCTTTGTACATGGCCCCCATTTTTCAAATTTGTTCATTTCATATCCCCCTAATTTGCTTATTTATATTCATGTAACATCCTGTCACCCTTTAAGAAACTTTTTATATCTTGAGCAATCATTATTGAGTGATTATCTATGGCATCATAGGTTGCTCCCGCAAGATGAGGTGTGATAACTATATTGTTAAGCTCCTTTACAAAAGGATGATCCTTAAATAAAGGTTCTGCGCTAAATACATCCATTGCCGCTCCTGCAATTTTCTTTTCTCTTAGGGCCTCTATTAAAGCTTCTTCATCAACTATAGCCCCTCTTGAAGTATTTATAAAATAAGCTGTATTCTTCATCATATCAAAGGCTTCTTTACCCATAATTCCTCTCGTGCTTTCATCAACTTTACAATGGCAGCTTATAAAATCTGATTCCTTAAGTAGTTTTTCAAGAGAAACCTTTGTCTGTGCATTATCATTTAATTCTACTTCTGATATAAAAGGATCATATATATATATCTTCATTCCAAAGGCTTTTGCAATGTTTGCCACTCTCCTGCCTATGCTTCCATATCCAAGTAATCCTAATGTATGCCCTTTAAGCTGCGTTCCTTTAAACTCTACATATGGAGTTCCTGCTCCAAGAGCCCAGGTTACATCCTCTTTCAATCCCTCTTTTGCTTTATTTTCTATCTTCTCATCTGATAAGTACCTTCCATCCTTTAAGCTCTTATAGGCCATAGGTATTTTTCTTCCTATGCAGAGCATTAATGCTATTGTAAATTCTGCTGTACAATCTGAATTTCTTCCTGGTGTATATATAACAGGAATATTTCTTTCCCTTGCACAATCTATATCTATATTCACAGGATTAGCACGAGTGCAGGCTATTAGTTTTAAATTTGGACACGCCTCTATAACTTTTCTTGTAATTGGATCATAGCTTGTAATTAAAATTTCTTTATCTTTAAGAAAATAAATCATCTCATCCTCTGTAAGTTTTCTTAATTCTTTGCCCCAGCCTTCGAAGGTAAGCTCCATGTAATCCTTAAGTTCGCTTATTATGTCTTCATTTATTTCAGCAGTAACCAAAGCCTTCATTATATAACCTTCTCTCTTTATTTATTTTCCTTTCCATAGGCATTTAAAAAGAAGTTTCTCATAAAGTCTACCTGATCTTTTGAAAGTGTTACTGGACTTCCTATACTTTTTGCTAAACAATATGATTGAAGAGAGACTTCCACAACCTTAGTTATCTTATAAACTTCCTTAATGTTTCGTCCAACACACACTCCTCCATGGTTTGCAAGCAGCACTGCCATTCTATCTCCAAGAGCTTTTACACAATTTTCAGCAAGCTCCTGAGAACCTGGCAGTCCGTATTCTGCAACCTTTATTCCTCCACCAACTATTTGAGCCATTTCATCTAATACTGGAGGTACTTCTTCCCTTGTTGCTGCTATTGCACAGGTATATATAGAATGTGAGTGCATAATTGCATTTATCTCAGGCCTATTTTGGTATATAGCAAGATGGAGTCCTGTTTCAATTGAAGGTTTTTTACCTGAAACTAAGTTTCCTTCCATATCAACTACTGACATTATCTCAGGAGTTATGATTTCATAATCAACTCCACTTGGAGTTATAATCATATATTTTCCATCATCTGAACGAACGCTTATGTTTCCCCAGGTTCCAACGGTATACCCTTCATTTAGCATAGCCTTACCAGCCTGTATAACTTCATTTTTTTCCTTTAAATAACTTTCCATTTTAATCCCTCCATAATACTTTAATTCCCATGAAAAATTTCACTTCTTAAGTTCCAGTAATATGACTCAGCTTCCCTTAATCCCTTGTATAATTTATAAATCTTCTCATATGTAACTTTATTTTTTTCATCTGGTAAAAAAGTTCTTTTTATACGGAGAGTTTTTAAAGCTGCTTCCCTTATATTTTTATAAACTCCTACTGCAACACCAGCAGATAACGCTGCTCCCTTTGCTGCATATTCCTTTCCTTCTTGTATTACTACCTCTTTACCTGTACAATCTGCTATTATCTGTGCCCAGTAATAACTTTTTGCCCCTCCTCCGCCTAGATATATCCTTCCTTTGCTTTGAACATCTTGAAGACAATCTTTAATGGATAAAGCCACTCCCTCATACACTGCTTTTAAAATATGGTATTTAGTCGCATTAGATGAAATGCCAAAGAATTGTGCTCTTGCGTTTGGATTGAAAAATGGAGCTCTTTCTCCTCCAGTACTTATATATGGATGATAAATTACTCCCCCTGACCCTGCCTTTATGTCTTTTACTAAATCCTCTAAAATCTTATATATATCTTTTCCCTGCTTATAGGCTTCTTCTTTTTCCATTTGAAAGAATGTGTTTATTGCCCATTCTAAATTAGGTGCTCCAGCCATAGAAGCTATTACATTTAAATAAAGCCCTTCTACTGCATGGCATTCAAACCCTGAAGTATTTTCTCCACTTGAGTCACAACTTTTTCTGACCACACTATTGCAGCAAGTTGTGCCTAAAATAGTGCAGCTGTCCCCCTCTTCTACTGCTGCCATGCCAGTTGCAGATGCTACAATATCCATAAGACCTGCTGATACTGGAGTCCCTTCTCTAAGTCCTGTTAAATCTGAAGCTTCTTTTGTAACCTTGCCTATAAGTTTGCAGCAATTAGAAAGGGGATTGAAAAGAAATCTATAGTCGTGAGTCCCCAGCAGTCTTAATAAATTTTCTGATATCTCTCCTGTTTCTAAATCTAATAATGATGTTGAAGCATCTGTGGTTTCAAGACACATATCTCCCGTTAATTTGTACCTTAGCCAATCCTTGCAAAACATGCATCCATAAGCTTTATCTAAAGTTTCCTTTTCATTTACAGCCAGCCACTTTAATATAATTGAAGTAGCCCCTGGAAAAGGATACGAGCCTGTTATCTTTTTTATCTTAAGTGTCATCTCTTCATCTTTTTTTATATCTTCAACAATATTTACGGCTCTTCCATCGGACCATAATATTGCATCTCGCACAGGATTTCCTTCTTTATCAATAAGCCAGCATCCTTCACCCTGTGCTGTTATTCCTACAGCTAATATACTTTTAGGATTTATCTTATTTTTATTTAAAAGTTCCCTTATTATAAAACAGAAATCCTTCCATAATAAGCTCATATTTTGTTCTGTCCAGGTTCTGTGCTTTGTAATAATAGAATTGCTTTTTCCCTCTACAAAAACTTCTTCTCCTTTGAGGTTAAATATAACTGCTTTTATTTTCGAAGTGCCTGCATCAATTCCCAAAAGATAATTGTCACACACCTGCAATCCCCCCAAGTTTTACTACTCTTCATTTTTAATCTTTAATATGTTTTCTGCAGTTATATTGTCAGTTACAAGTACATCTATAAATCCTCCTCTTAAAGCTCCAAGTATAGCTTTGCTTTTTTCCTTTCCTCCAGCTATACCTATTACCCTAGGAATATTCTTCAAATCATCTGCTCCTATACCTATAACTCTATTACTTATGTCATCTTTAATTACTTCCCCACTAATTTTATATGGCTGCAGACATATATCTCCAACACATTCTTGCTCTTTTAACTTTTGCAAATTTCCCTTTGTTAAATAACTTTGTTTATATATTGTAGAGTCTTCAGTTAAATTTCCTATTCCTACTACTGCTGTAGTGCAATTTTTTATAAGATTAAATATGTTCTTTATACTTTGTTCATTCATCATGTCTGTTTTTAACCTTTTATCTTTGACTATAGCAGGAGCATACATGAGATAAGGTGTGCCATTAAGTTTATTTGCAATGACCCTTGTAATTTCATCTGCCTTTAAAGATGGATCTTGTAAATTTTCCCCGCCCACTATTTGTACAACAGATATTTCCTTTTTTCTTAAGCTTTTTAATTTAGCGGCAGTGCTTGAAAGCGTAGTTCCCCATGAAATTCCTATTATTTCGTTATTTTCTATGGTTCTTTCAAGGTATAAAGCTGCAGCATCTGATAATTTATCTATTAAAACATCCTGACTATCTGCTGAAGTTACTATAACTTCCTTAAGAGAAAACTCCTTTTCTAGAGAATCCTCAAGACCGACATAAGTCTCATCATATCCATTAATCTTTATTGTTACTACCTTTTTTCCTCTGAGACTTTTTATTATTCTGTTAACCTTTTGTCTTGACATTAAAAGCCTTTTCCCTATCTCTTCTTGAGTCATCCCTAACTCATAATAATAATGAGCTATTTTAACAAGCATTCTTTTTTCTCCCATAAGTTAATCATCCTTTCCCATCATGCCATCTGCTCATTATTTTTCTTTTGTAACATATTTGCTTTACTGCATTTTTTCACTCTTTGTATTAAAAACGTATTCATTATCTTTTGTAAAATTTTTATGCTATTTTATATTTTAAACATATGCTCATTTTGGGATTAGTATGCTTAAGGTTACAAAAATACTTTTAAAACAAAAAGCAATAGATGATTCTATTGCTTCTCTAATGATAAGTAGCTATTAAATTATTACATTTTTACATTGAAACTAGGGTGCCTTATGCTCAACTTGCCACTTGCCACGTGGGTGGCACTTTTATCCTATATTTTAATAAATTTTGGAATCACTGAGAAATATGTTATAACTTCGTAATAACTGTATTGTATAATTATTGGAGTAAGGGAGGGTATACTGTGAATAATAATATACTTATAATTGAAGACGATGAATGCATAAGAGAAATCTTGACATACTCACTTAAAGAAGAAAGTTTTAAAGTATTTGAAGCTTCAACTGGTGTAGAAGGATTAAAAATCTTAGAAAATCAATATATAGAGCTAATTATACTGGATTTAATGTTACCTGATATAAGCGGCTTTGAAATATGTAAGAAAGTATCATTGGAATACAAAATACCTATAATAATGTTAACAGCCAAGAATGATATTATGGACAAAGTAGTAGGCCTAGAGCTTGGAGCAGACGATTATATTACCAAGCCTTTTGACATACGAGAGGTAGTTGCAAGGGCAAAGGTTAGTATAAGAAGAATAGAACAATTTAAAGATATTAAAGATAAAAATAATGCTATAAAGCTAGAAAAAAATATAACAATATTTAAAGATAGCTATGAAGTATTTCAAGAGGACAAATTGGTAAATTTGACAGCGAAAGAATATGAGTTACTATATACACTTGCAGAGAATAGAGGAAAGGTATTTTCACGAGATAAGCTTTTAGAAACTGTATGGGGATTTGATTTTGAAGGTGAAAGCAGGACTGTAGATGTTCATATTCAAAGGTTAAGAAAAAAACTATCCAGCGATAAAGATACCTCTGTTATAAAAACCGTATTTGGAGTAGGTTATAAAGTTCTGTAGGAAAGGAATGTATTTTTCTTGAAAATATCTATAACGCGTAAATTTATCATTGGATTTTTACTTATATTTTATATAGGATATAACACTATGAGCTTTTTCATGAATAAGCTTATTGTAGAAAATAATAAGCTTATAATAAAAAAAGAATTGTTAACCTTTGAAAAGGATCTGGCCACATATTTAAGACAGTATTTTGAACTGAAAAATAAGGATATGAATTCTAACAACTTTAATGATTCTAGTAAGGATATAGCTTCAAATTTATCAATAAAAGTCGGAAGTAGAATAATGATTTATTCCTACGAAGGAAAATTTTTAATTGATTCAGCAAATGCAAATGGACAAGTATTGAATTATGAAGATATTGATAATAAAAAAAATGATAGTAATGAAGATTTGAAGCTATCTATTGATAACAAATCTGCATTTACAATAGTACCTGTTAAAGATAAATATCTAGTTGTTTTTTCATGTCCTATTATAAACAACAACAAAAGTATAGGTATTGTTAGATCTGTTATGGATTATTCAGAAATATTTAGTTCTAGTAAAAATCTATTAAAGCTAACTAATACCTTTGTATTATTAGTTTTTGGAGTGATTTTCTTATTTGTAGTATTATTAGCTACAAAAATAACCATACCAATATTAAAATTGAGTAAGGTTACAAAAGAGGTTGCAAAAGGTAATTTTGAGGAGGACATAAATATTAATTCTAAAGATGAGATAGAAGAACTATCTTTAGATTTTAATAAAATGAAAGATAAGATAAAAAATCAAATAGAAACTATAAAAAATGACAGAGATGATTTGAAAAAGATTGCAGGTCATAGGAAAGTTTTCTTTGATAATATGACTCATGAGATGAAAACTCCTTTAACTATAATATCTGGATATTCTCAAATACTTCTTAAACAAGACTTTAATGATAAAGAATTTGCTAGAAAAAGTGTAAAAAAGATAAATGATGAAAGCGAAAGAATGCACAATATGATAATTGAACTCTTAGAAATATCAAAGGTTGAGTCAAATATAACCTCAGATATAAAAAAAGACATTAATATATCACAAATTATAGATGCAGCCTGTAATGATATGAAAATAAGAGCAGATAAATATGAAATACATATAGAAAAGGCTATTGATAAAGAGGTTACTGTATTAGGTAATCCAAATGAGCTTAGACGAGTAATTATAAATATAATAGATAACGCCATTAAGTATGGTAATATTAAATCTACTATAAATGTAAAATTGTTTAAAGAAAATAGTACCTGCAATATAATTGTTAAAGATAAAGGCCAAGGAATACCTTCTGATAAATTAGAGATGATATTTGAACCTTTTTATAGGGTAGATAAGCAAACTTCAAGAGAAACAGGAAGCTCTGGACTAGGACTGTCTATAGTAAAAAAAATTATAGATAAACATAATGGACATATAAAAATAATTAGTGAAGAAGGTATAGGTACAGAAGTATATATAACAATTCCTCAAAAGTTTACAATATTGTAACATCATGTTAAGTGAATGTGATAACTTTTGTTTATGATTAATATACAGATTTTAGTTTAGGAGGAAAAGTTATGAATCACGAAAATAAAAATTGGAAAGCAAAGGCTTTAGTAGGAGGATTACTAGTGCTTGGTGCAGTGAGTATAGCATATTCGTACTCCAAGCCTTTAATGACAAGTAATAAGTCTGTGGTAGTTTCAGATAACAAATCAAAGGCAGTCAACTTAGATGAAGACAAGCCTCTTCAAGTAGTAAAGAGTGAAAAAACAGATGGCATCGAAGGTTTTAATGCAATGATGGGACTACTAACAGAAAATGAGGCTGTTATTAGAGTAGGAATGAATAGAAAGGATATAGAGGAAAGACTTAAAAAACTTCCTAAAAATAATCAAGCTGAAGAGGTCAGGTTTATTAATGATGTTAGAGGTGAAACCTATAAACTTAACTTATCTACTTTAGAAAAGTCCCCTATTAATTTTGAAGATTGGAGCATAATTTCTCCAGACAAGACAAAGTATGCATATGTTACAAATGAAAATGGTAAACAGGCTTTTTATATAGTTGACATAAAAAGTAATTCTAAAAAAAGAATTAATATGAATGGAACTATATCGCGTCCAGAGTGGGATAAAAATAGTAAATATATAGTAGGATTAGGCTTAAGTGACCTCCTATCTATAGTTGTATATGATGTGGAAAATGATAAAATAAAAGAATTTAAAGATGATAGTATTAATATAAACCCTTTATCAGGTGTTTATAGCAGTAATGGAAAAGATATTTATTTTGTAGGCACCAATTTTGTAAAAACCAACAATGAAAATAACAACAAAAAAACTATTGTAACAGAAGGTGTTTACAAGCTGAATACGGCTGACGGAAAAATGGAGCCTATAATGCTTTTGCCAGCTGCTGAAGCATCTTCACTTAAAAATCGTATATCTAACCAAGGGTTTGCTGTTATTGATGAAGGTCAAAAGGTAGTTTTTGATGGGGATTTAAATGGAGACAATGGGTTATTTATTTATGATGTAAAAAGTAAAAAAACAAATAAAGTTACAGAGTCACCTGGAACTCACTTTGTACCCTTTTGGCTTTCTCCAGATGAAAATAAAATCATCTATGCAACATATAGTGGTAAAGATAACACAGGAGTATGGAGTATATATGCAGCAAAGATTAAAGGTAATGAGCTAGTTAATAAGATTTTACTCATTGAAGATGTAAATTATTATAATATGATTTCTCAAAAGCCAGTATGGTGGAATAATGACAGCAATAAAGTTACAATTTTTGAATCTAAAAACTTTACTTTAGATACTAGAGTTTTTGCAGAAAAAGGAATTGTTCATAGTATATATTTTAAATAAAAAACTAAAGATAAAGAAGCAATGGATTATTCTATTGCTTCTTTAATAATTTGAAGTTTAATTTTACACAATTTCTACGTATATTTGTGCGGACATGCTTTGCTGTCCCCACTTGCTACACAAGGTAAGGATGCTCTTTAATCACTGATATTGACTTTGATATAGTTTTTTCAATACTTCTAAGACAATCTCTTTCTTCCCTATCACAAAAGGAAATTGCAATTCCTTCTGCTCTAGCCCTTCCAGTACGTCCTATTCTATGAACATAGGTTTCCGGTACATCTGGCAGGTCAAAGTTTATTACAAGAGACAATTTTTCTATGTCAATTCCCCTTGCAGCTATATCCGTTGCTACCAAAACTCTTATCTTCTTTTCCTTAAAGTTAGTTAAAGCACGTTGTCTTGCATTCTGTGACTTATTTCCATGAATAGCTTCAGCCTCTATTCCCGCTTTAACAAGGTCACCAGTTATTTTATTTGCACCGTGTTTTGTTTTAGAAAACACAAGAACGGACTCTATAGATTTATCCTTTAGCAAATGAAGAAGCAAAGATTTTTTGTTTCTTTTTTCAACGAAATATACTGCCTGCTTAATAGTATCAATAGTTGATGAAACAGGAGTTACTTCTATCTTTACTGGTTTTATCAGAATAGACTCTATTAATTTTGAAATTTCCTTAGGCATAGTTGCAGAAAATAACATTGTCTGCCTGCTACTCGGAAGCTTTGCTATGATTTTTTTCACATCATGACCAAGTCCCATGTCAAGCATTCTGTCCGCCTCATCAAGGACAGCAAGTTCTATGTGTTCTAGGCTTATATATTTTTGATGCATTAAATCCAGCAGTCTCCCTGGTGTTGCAATTAAAATATCCACTCCTGCTCTTAATGCATTTGTCTGCGCTCTTTGAGAAACTCCGCCAAAAATAACAGTATTCTTGAGCCCCGTATATTTTCCATAGGAAGTAAAGCTTTCTCCAATCTGGATAGCTAATTCTCTAGTAGGAGCTAATATTAATGCTTTAATATTACGGGGTCCCTTTAGAGCTTTTTGTTTACTATAAAGAAGCTGCAATATAGGTATGGCAAAAGCTGCTGTCTTTCCCGTACCCGTCTGAGCACATCCTTCCAAATCATTTCCTTTAAGTATAGCAGGAATAGCTCCTTCCTGTATTGGAGTAGGACTAGTATACCCTTCGGTTTTTAAAGCTTTCAAAATAGGTTCAATTATATTTAAATTTTCAAATAACATTTTTTTCTCCTTTATAAGTGACTATCAATTTTACGATTTATTGCTTACGCATTTGTCCGATGGCAACCATCCGTAATACTCCCATCACACTCTGTGAAAGCGACTATCACCAAATCATAGATTTGGGATATCTGCTTTTCTTAGGTGGGAGATAACGGCTGATACGCCCCTGGA
>NZ_OAOD01000038.1 GCF_900205925.1 Clostridium peptidivorans
TTTTAGATATTATCATCATAAAAGACCGCATAGTTTTTTAGGAGGGCTAACGCCTTTTGAAAGAAGGTATCTATAAAAATTAATCGAACTAGGTGTTGCAACTTTACTTGACCAGGTCAACTTACAATAAAACCTCGACTATGAACAATTAAGTCACAATTAATAGAAATTACTTTATTATCCTGTCCACATATTGTTTTGTTAATTGTTTTTAATTTACCACCAGCATTTCTATTATATTCTACATCGACATGATAATCTCTATATTTAGTTTGTTTTATCAATTCATTCAGATGCAACATCAGTGCTCCACATAATGTTCTCTCAGATACATTTGTTGTAAATAAATAATTATCATTTGTTATTAACATTTTATTTGATTTTTCAAATATATTTATTAATTCATCTAACATCAGTTTACACATCCTTATAATTTAAATATCTATTATTTCGGAATTATTAGGATAATAGATAACTTTTTATAGCATGTTTATAGTATTAAAATTATGTAGGTAACTCTGTAATTATTAACCCTATAACGAACTTTAAATTTTTTCCAACATACTGCAAAAAAACTATACTTTAAACTTTTATGTTAACTAAGAAAGTTCGTTCAACATATCTTAGGTTTAATTTTTAGTACTATTAAATAAATAATATGTAGTTGTGCATCAAGACTTTTGTACATGTAAGTTTTTAATTTAACTCTAAATATTTAATTTTAGATCTTTTTTCAACAATAATTCGGGAATTATTCCTTCTATTAACTTGCTTGACCTTATTACATACCATTTCATAGTTTTCATTTTCAGTTATAATGATTAATATACGATATGGTATACGATTTGTATTTTCGGAATAATTCTTAGTTCGTCCATTAATTTTTTCAAATATATTATTAAGCCAATGATCATTAACATTTTGTTTTAAGTATTTAACTTCAAATATATAATCTTTTTTAAAAAGATGTTTACTAGTAGCAATAATATCATATTGAAACTTCCCAAAATCTATATCAACCCATAAGCTTCGTCATACAGCTGCTACTCTTATGTATAAATATGGTAGAGTAGATATTCGTTCTCTACAGCAAATCCTTGGTCATGAAAGTGTTGCTACAACTGAAATATATACACATATTGATGAGCATCAATTACAATCTGCTGTAAACTCTAATCCATTAGCTATGATTTTCAATTAGGTTTATCCCCCACAATCCAGAGTGTTTTAATTATATTAATAATTAGAATGCATTACTATATTCTCTCAAAAGTTACTTGTTGATTTTTAAAATCTACACTAATAGTTTTGTATCCTGCTTCTATCCATCCAAAAGCAACTGAATGAGTACGTGTATTAGACCAAAATGCTCTATGTTTATACGCTGAATCTGGTAATGTATCCCCTATTTGTTTTTCAATTTCATTAAATGACATAATAATTGTACTTACCGTTTTATTTCTTAAATAGTTTGTCAAACCAATGTATTTATCTCCCTTTGGCATGTTATATCCTCCATTTCTTAGTTTATGCTATACAAATATGGATAACCAGAAGTTAAGTTTATAAAAAAAATCATGCAGTTCATATTCAAGGCATTACTTACCTTAGCTATTCTCTGTTTTATAAAGAAATTATTACTTTGAATCTTATCTTATTATAGTTAAAAAAGCTTATTTATTATTTCCGTATGAATTTTATATATATTTAGAAGGCAGACTATTTATTATGAATTCAAGTCTACTTATTATTCTCTTTTTTTCAGAAGTAGGTAAGGCATTTACTAAGACTCTCTTCTCTTCAATTAAACATCTCTTAATGTAAGTTAATTCATTTAAGTCTTCAAGTATATCTATACTATAAAAATTGCTATCAACAAAATGTTCAATTACCTTTCTAACATCTGGATTATGAAAATATTCTATTGATATACCTATTGTCATTGCAATTGCACTAGCTATACCTTCAAAATCATTCCACATCCCTAGATAATAATCCCTAAACTTATCAAAATCACGATATATAGAGTTATCAATCATAGAATTAGTTTTGATATTTAATACTTCACTGAATGTTCTTTTTGCATCTAAAATATATAGGAATTTACCTGTATTCAAATATGCATTTAATACATAATGAATATGCGGTGTTTTATCTTCTTTCATCCAGTCACCTTTTGTAGTATCAAATGTAAGCAACACTGCATCACTATCTTTTTCTTTCATAAACTTTAATATTTCATGATATATAAAATAATCTCCATATGGGTTATCTGGTTTCTCAATTAAATCACCTCCCCCTGGAAATGCTTCATTGGGATTTTTCTTAATAAATTCTTTCACTTTTGATTTATCTTTAATTTTTTTCGAAAGATTATCAAATTCCTTTCTTAGAAAATCTAATTCAGCTGTATCAAAAGAATCTAATATGTTAAAACTGCTAAATAAATTCAAGTTTTCGTCGTTATATTCAATATCCCCAAAAGATTTCTTATAATCTCCAATTTTCTCTTTTAATAATTCATAGGTTTTTCTTACTTTTTCAATTGTAGCCAGAATTTCTTCTCCTATTTCTTCAAAGTCCTCAAATATACCCTTCTTGCTTTCATAATATCTTTGTATTGAGTTTATTATCTCTTTTTCATAGTCCTTACACAGTTCATCTGATACAAGTTCAAAATATTCATTAAGAACATTTAAACGATTTTTTACAAACTCTTGTTGTACCTGATTCGCTATATATATTCTTTCCTTATTATTCTGAAAAAAAGTCACTATAGATTCCCTTGACTTTAATGAGACTTTATATATTTGTAATAACACGTTTGTATCTAAAAAAGTAGGAATATTGTTTTCCAGCTTGCTTGCTGAATCAAATTTTTGGGAATACTCCTTTAAACAATCTTTATAATCCTTTATACCACACTTATCCAGTTTTGATCCAAAACTTAATTCAGTGTTAATTTTTATTGCCATTTATACCACCTCAAAATAATAATTTTAGCATTCGCTTCAACTGCTGTACTCCCGATGCTCTTAAAATAAATATTCACTTTTTCAACTGCCGATTATATGGATAATGAGAAGTTTGCAATTCAGTAAAGCATGTCCTGTAATAAACATAATAGGCACTTCACCTCTGACACAATATTTTACCTTATCTTTCGATGTCATGAGTATGTTCTTGAATCTGATATGCATCATCGATTTGACTTATCTTTTCAACAGTCTTTTTTCTAACTTCATCAGTATCAAATCCCATCAAAATCAACAAGTGATATTCCAAAAGTGCTAAAAGATTACAATTTACCCAAGGAAGTTCTACTTTTGTAAAAGCTTTATCAAGCTTTGCTGGATTATAGTGTGTATAATAATTCCGTGTATCTACAACTTTACGTATGTATTGAACTGGCAAGCATCTATTTGGCCAGAATGGTAATGCTCCATTTGCAAAAACTAAATCAGCAAGTCGGCTCCTTAAGTAAATGCTGTGGGTATTTTTCTTTTGTCCGTCATCAAGCAAGAAATTTTTCCAATGTTCTATATTACTGTTTCCGTTACAGAACGAATCAACCAATTTATCCACCCTATCTGAATATGCCTTAGCATCGTCGATGATAAAACGAGCATGATATGTTTCCAAAGCTTGCGTGAGATTTAAGAACAACATTTCAGGAGTTCCGGCAGTATGAGAAAAAGCTGTAAAATACAAATCCAAAACCGGTTTAAGCATAGAATAATTTTCGTGCCATCTGATGAAAGTATTGCTTCCTTTTATATTGCTCAATGTGTACAAACAATCGTATTGCTTCATGTTTCGTGTATGTTCTATTTTTCCAGTTCCGAAAACCATATCAACCGGTCTATATACCTTTTCTGAAATCACATCAGCCTTGGGTAATTCAATATAAATTGATGAATGACAGTATTGAGCATTATCAATCTCTACTTTTTGATTAACGCCTAGGCCAATTAAGTATTGAATACTTAACGCATCCTCCATGACCGATTCCCATGGGGTAGCATTCTTATATGTAAACTCAATCGAAATATGTTGCTTGGCTTTAATCTCTTTTTCGAACATATCTCCGCCTATGCTTCCTTGGCTGGGCGAAAACGTTATTTCAAGATTTTCACTTAGTTTAAATTTAACGGGTTCTTTGTGAACCCATATTAGATTAGAGCCCCCATCCTCGGCAAATTCCCATTTGTAATTACACAAGTCGGACCAAGCAATGATATCTCCAAAATCGAATATTGCTTTAGTAAATCTTATTTCTTCGATAGAGTTTACAGCCAGCCCCAAAAAAGCGTATTTAGCATATATGATTTGCTGCGTATATTGCATTACATGAGCATGTTCTTTACCAGTGAAACAATCATATAGAAGAATTTTTGCACCAGAGAAAAGTGTTCCACAGATATATGGAATTTTCCCTTTATATGGTGGCCGTGGAAACGGAATCCCTTCACTTGCAGGAAGAAGTATTTCGAGCGCAATTACACGATTATCATAGTTTATATGAAGTTCTCCCTGATATAGTATTTCCTTCTCGAAAATCCTCCATGTACCACCATATTTGTTAATATTTGCCACTTGTTTCATCTCCTGATATACTTTTTATTCATTTGTTCTTCTCTTAAAATAACATATTTAGTAAGTATCCATATCTGCACGTAGAGCAGAAAAGTATTTATTTCCAATTATTGCTATAATATCACCTTTATCAAACTTCTCATTATTAGCCTAATAGGTATATCTGTGATTTAGAGTGGAGTTGTTATCAAATTTATATAATGTTTCGTACTCAAGACATTCCTGGCTCTAGCTAGACTAGACTTGATGTAAAAAATTGCTTTAGCTTCTCCGAAGCCTTGCCATCTTGTTGCCAAAGCGAACTTGAGTAATTTGTTATTTTAAGGTAACTATATATTACTTACGCTCTTTAATCTGTTTTCTATCATACCTAGTCCCGGCAACAATACTCCAGATTTCGCATCTAAAGTATCTATTTCTCCCACAAGAAAATTAATATTTAAATACCTATATTTGTCTCTCAATTCCTTAATAGCTTCATTACTACTAATAATTGATATAACAATAATACTTTCAGGATTACATAATTCACTTATTTTCTTTAAAATAGATTTTGCAGTGCATCCTGTCGCTAATACAGATTTACAGAATACAATCGTTTTTACATCTCCTATGTTTTTGGGAAGTTCAGCACTAACTACGCTAGCTTCCCATCCATTTTCTGCTCTATCTACATTCAACATTGCATATTTTTGTACTTCATAAAAATCTCCAATAGTTTTGGCGAAGATTTCGTTATCCTCAAATGTTGAGACAAATAACAAGTTATTATCTACACATCTTGTACCTGTGTATTCTTTATTCAAAGGTGTAACTATATTAAATTCCTCAAATTTGATACAGCTGGCTAGTTCAAGTGCAAATATGCTTCCTAAATTCTTATATATCTTCTTTAATTCTTCGCCACAATACGATTTATCTCTAAATTTTGTAATCAGACTTTGGAATGGTTCCTGTTTCTTTATAAATGTAACATTCTTAATTTTAATCACCTCATAATTTCATTTATAATTTTATTTATTGTGTCTTGAAAATCACTAGTTTCATACTGACTTTTTTGAACCGAAACAATTTTGGTAATTCCATCTTTATATAAAATAATATAAGAGCTCTTATCTTCTGTAACCTCTATATATTTGTAACCTAACTTTTGTGAAAGAGTTTGTCTTATTTTTTCAATTGGTGACATTCTACTACTTAGTACATAGTTTTCAATATATTTATAATCTTCCTCTGCTAATTTTTGTTTTACAATTGATTTAATAATGGTTTCATTAAAATCAAACCTAATATAGTTTTTTGACAGGATACTCTTAAAGTTTTCTTTGTTATATGTCAACCAATACTTAGTTTCAGATGAAAAATAATCATAATATATATCCAATTCGGATTGACTCAGGTTTGGAAAATTATATTGTATATTGAGTATGCCATTTTCATAGTATAAACCGCTTATGTAATAATGCTTCCACCAATGTAGTCTTGAACCTTCTTGTATATTTATATGTTTTAACCTCTCAATATCAACTCTTCTACTGTCAGCATCTAAAGCATCTCCTAACGCTATTAGACAGGCTAATAAATTTAGCCTTATTCTTGTACCATGAAATATATAATCATTATAGTTACTCATGTTTTTCTTCAAATCAATATTATGACTTTCTGAAATCAAAGCTACCAACTCGCCTAATTCACTATCCCCAAAGTAAACTTTTCTAAAGTCCGTGTTTCCAATAATGCTCTCTATAATCCAAATCTTTGAAATGCTATGATGATGATTTCTAATGAAGTTAAGTTTTAATTCCTCATCTGATTTTTCCTCATCTTTCACCTTTATCTCGTATTTTTCTAGAAGCTCGAATCTTTCAAATTGCATCCCTATATCATGAAGATATACTGAGCTTATTAAAATAAATAACTCATGCTTGTTTAACCTTTCGTCACTCACCATCAATTCAGACATAATTTGGCTTAGGTGTTCTAATATTCTTAAAGAATGTTCAATACTGTGGTCTGTATAATTTAAATGCAATTTGTTTATTAGGATAGTTGCAACTTCTTGTTTGATTTTTTCAGTTTCTATAAACAATGATTTATCATACTCTAACAAATACTCTAATAAATTCAATTTATTCATCTCCTTGTATATCATATAATTTCAGATAACTGCGGTACTCATGATATTTTTGAAATAAGTGCTCACTTTTTCAACTTCCCATTATAGACATTGTCTTCCGCTATTTTCTTGCAATGTTGTTATTATCTGTATCTCCACCATACTTCTCAACCTTTACAGCCCCAAAACATCTGACTTTTAATAGTTTCTCATTTATTTTAGGTTTACTTTGTATTAGTTCCTCTAATTCCCTATTATTGACTATGAGATAAGGCTTTACATAGCTTTTTTATTAAAGACATATTAAGTTGCACTCCTTATAATTATTAATGCATTTCCAAGGCATGCATCTACATAAGCTATCACAGTGTTGCTATATATCTAAAAAAACATCTCCATCACCTCAAACCCCTGGTTTTCTGCAATTTGATATAATGGGGAAATACATTGCTTTAGTTTCTCATTAAAAGCTCCCTTAGGTTTATACTTTAAATACTTATGAAAACTTTCTATTTTTAAAGTATCAATATACCCTTCTAAATCTCTATCTTTACCTTTTTGAGCAAGCTATGTTACTCCTTTATACTGTACATCACAAAAGTCATTGATGTATGTATCATATTTAAGTAACTTATCACTTTTAGAAGCATTTATATTATTAAAAGTAGGTACAAGGTTCCACATCTCATCGTGCATCGCAAAGCTTCATGGAATGAAATGGCCAATACTAAGCACCCCATGGCTCTCATAATTTTCTTCTATCTCCTTTCTGTTACTCTTAATAATATAAATTCGAACTAAAAATTTATACCATCTATTACATTTTACCACAAAATTTGCCTATATGTGCTAATATTATGCAATTTATACAGTAATTTTACATAAAAAAGATTGCTTAAGTATCTTATTAAAATACTTTAAGCAACCCTTAATTTTTTCATCTATATAATTCTTAACTTATCACATACCTGATACTTGGCATCTAATTTTCTATCAAAGTATCCACTAATTCCTTTTGCCTTTCTTCTAAAATCTCTGGTGTCCATGCATCGTTTTGTTGTAAAAATATTTTATTGGCATGGAAAGCATCCACCCTTTGTTTTAAATACTTAGTCTTTTTATCTATAAAATCTAAGTTGCTAAGCTTGCTGTTTTTAATTTGACTTATTAAAACTAAATTAGCAATTCTATGAGTCCACTTCTCTCTTTCTTCCTTAGAAAAATCTTTTATCCATTGGCTATTATCACCTGGGTTTTGAGGAAGTACATGTTCTACACTAATTCTTTTGTATCCAGATAAGTGAACAGTATTATCTCCCATTAAATATTCTAACTTTAATAATAAGTATTTAGCAAACCTAGTTTTGTATACTTCTCCTTCAATGTTATATCTAAAAAGATTTGTATCTATAGAAAAAAGATCTTGATTTTGTAAAAATTCATCTAAATGATTTTCATCTGTTTGCTCAATAACTCTTGTAATTCTATTCATAGCTTCAAGCCTTTTAGTAGAATTATATTTGCATATCCAATCCCCTGCAAATTTATATTCTAGCTTTCTTAAAAACTCCACCAGCTTTTTATCCTTAAATTTGCTATAATAAAAAAGCAGTGAAGGTATCCAATCTTCTGATGGAAGACCTAGCTTCATTATGGTTATAAGATTTTTATATTCATTACTTAAATTAGTGTCCTGCAGCTCTATGATATCGTCATATATGCTGTCATACTTCATAATAATAGCTAGGGTCTCCTTTCCCTTCTCTAATTTTCCGCTATCATATATATTAGCTTCATATTCTTCTAAAAGATTTGCTCTTGCTTTCCTTTTAACTAAAATAGCTCTTATAAATTCAAGAAATCTTTCAAAGTACTGTCCATATTTACTCTCTAGTTCTTCCCAAGTTTTAGAATATTTTTTTATCTCTTTTTCTTCTTTCAAAGCTCCTATATTTATGGATTTTAATATATCTGAAGCTGTTAATGGTACGCCTCTATTATTTAGTATTGTGAAGAGTCTAAAAGCATCTTCAGTGTTATCTGTTGAAACATATATGAATACTGCATTGTTTAATAAAAATCCAGCGAAGCCTTCTAAATCATCTTTACAATTTAAAAATTCTCTTATAACCATTACTGCATTAGACATATTTGATATAGATATATTATCTGTATTTTTTAATTCTTCTAGTTTATCACTATTTAATGTACCTTGATCTTTTATTATGTAATTTGATATAAAATCTTCTACTTCATCTCTTATATAGTATACGATTCTTTGTCTTGAAGGAACCTTCCTTAATTTATTTTCCTTTTGATATATCATAGCTTGAAGAGTATCTTTATACTCCTTATCATCTAATAAATCCCTTAAAACAGCTATTATCATAAAAAAGGTTGTAAGTCGCTGTTGTCCATCTAAAACTTCATATTCAGCGTATTCATTATTTTTCGTTCTCTTTAATACAAGTGAGCCTAAGAAATACTCTGTATCTGGTTTATTTGAATAAGCAAAGTATAAATCATCTAAAAGTTCACTTACATTATCGCTTTGCCAAACATAAGGTCTTTGATATTCCGGTACCACAAACCAAAAATCCTCTGAAAATATCTTTTGAAGTAATTTTTTATCTGAATCTATTTTTCCGTTAGCCATTGCCTTTCCTCCACTTTGTTAATCTATTTTTTGCATCTTCCATGCTAAATCTCCTGAATTAATAATATGTCTATAATAATTATATACTGTGAAATAGAAATTTAAAACATATTATATTATTATTTAAAGCTTAATGGTAACTAGTTATTCTCTATCCTCTATATCTTTTTATGCTCCAAAAGAATATATCTATCACTTTTCTTTTTTATCAAAACTTTGTAACTTTCAATCTTATCAGCAGATTTTTTATTTTTTCACTCCGTATTTATGATATGGTTCATCATATCTAATTTTAATCTTCACTTACTATTCACATACCTTTTTTAGTTATGCCAACTTCCCATTATTAGCCTAATGCTAAGCTGACTTTATCAAATATATATGTACAAAATTTTAACTAACAAGATTAACTTCTTTTAATAATATCCATAACCTAGTTTTAAACTCTGAACCAAAAATAAGTTGTTCTGCTGTCTCGCTGGTTCTTCTACGATCGTCAACAGAATAATAAATAAAATCATAAAAAAATCCGTTATTATTTTGTTGATTACATCTAGCATAGAATACAAGTTCATTAAAAAACAGCTAGCAAATCTCACTTGATTTCACTAGCTATTTTCTAATATATTCTTTGCCCATGCTGGAATTTTTTTATCTTTCCATAAAATATATTTATTTTAATCTTATTTTTAAATCCAAATTTTCATCATAACTTTTTTTAAACTAAAAAAGCTATAAAAATCATATAAACTTTTATAGCTTCCAAATTTATTCTAAAGTATCTTCTATTTCTTCTATTGTTGGTAATGTTCCTTTTAATTCCTCTGGTATTTTTTCTAATAATTTATATTCACTTACACCTATTGGTTTTGTTATATCTTTAAGTGAATACTCTGCTACAAGTCTATTTTTTTCCTTGCATAATATTATACCTATTGATGGATTATCCATTTCAGTTTTTAATATATCATCTACAGCTGAAAGATAGAAGTTTAACTTTCCTGCATACTCTGGCTTAAATTTACCAGTTTTTAATTCTATTACAACATAACATCTTAATTTTAGATTATAAAATAATAAATCTAAATAGTAATCATCATTGCCTACTTGCAATTTATATTGATTTCCTATAAAAGCAAACCCTGATCCTAATTCTAACAGCAGTTTAGTAACCTTTTTTACTAATTGATTTTCTATATCTCTTTCATTCATATCTTCTGTCATTGTAATAAAATCGAATATATATGGATCTTTTAAAGTTTCTACAGCAAGCTTATTATTAGGTGCCTCTAACTTCTCCATAAAATTTGTTGTCTTTATCTCATTATTCTGCCTCTGGAATAGATTGCTTTCAATTTGATGTACCAAAGTATTTCTACTCCATCCATTTTCTATTGTCTTATTAATATACCAAATTCTTTTATCTATATCTTTTACCCTATCCATTAGCACCACATTATGTGACCATGGAATTTGTGCAACCACTTGTTGCACAAATTTAATATCCTTATATTCCTCTGCAAATTTTCTCATATATTTTAAATTTCTAGTTGAAAAGCCTTTTTGATCTGGGAACTCATCTTTTATTTCTTTTGCTATATTATCAATTACTTTTGCTCCCCAGCCTTCTTTATCTTGATAATTTAATATTACGCTGCCTATGTTCCAATATAATATTAATAATTCCTTATTTACAGCTAATAATGCTTTTTGTCTTGAATTCTTTATTTGAATTTTTATACCACTTATTAACGATTTATATTCATTAGACTTTTCTATACTCATACTAATCTAAACCATCCTTTAAAAATTTTATACAATTTACCTACAAAAATTATAACATAAATCAAAGTATTACGTCTTCAACTCTAGCTACATCTTTTTATATTCCAAAAGAATATATGCTAATATTATGTAATTTATATAGTAATTTTACACACAAAAACAGCTAGCAAACCTCATTTGATTTTACTAGCTATTATATAATATATACTTTCCCATACTGGGATTTTTTTATCTTTTCATAAAACATATTTATTCTAAAGTATCTTCTATTTCCTCTATTGTTGGTAATGTTCCTCTTAATCCCCCTGGTATTTTTTTTAATAATTTACATTGACTTACATCTATTGGTTTTGTTATATCTTTAAAATAAATATTACATACTACAGTTATTTTAATAGTTTAGATCATGATTAACAACTCACTTGCCACTTGCCATGTGGGTGGCACTAATTTACTTTAATTTTTCTTTTATCATTCTTATACCTTCAACAAATTCATTCTTCCCACCTTGTGCAGGATGTCTCACTTTATCGCAGCTAATACCTAGTTTATTGAGGCTTTCCTCTGCTTTATTCCCCATGGCAACTACCTTCTCAATATTAAACATTTCAATCATTTGAAGCAGTGGCTTCTCACCTATTAATAGTTCCTTTTTTAAAGGTGTTCTATTGCTTTCCCCATTGCCCTTTTTATGGGGGTGAAATGGAAACGCATTCCAAGATAGCACCATCATGTCATATTCTACAAGAGTGTTCCATATTATTGTGGCAGTGGCCTCTTTAAGAAGCTTGTCCTTTTATAAAGCCAACCTATATCCATTTTCCCTGCCAAATATCTCTAGCCCACTTATATTATTCATAAGCAAATGCTCACTAGTAAAAGGTACACCAGTAAGACGGCATCCTCTATATCCTGGTGCTTCTCCCACAAGTATTATTTTAGGCTTTAATTTATACATCTGCTTTAAATAAATCATCAAATTCTCTCTTCTTATAAAGTTTTCCTCCTGTTCATAGGAGTATTGATTATATACATTGGGCATGGTCTCTATTAGCGCTAGTTCTTCCACAAATGTTTCTATATTTTTTATCATTTAACCACTCCCCCTTCCCTTTATATTTTAATGTTTTAACTTTAATAACCAATAAAATAAGCATGTGTCATAAAACTCATGCCTATCTCCTTATTTTCTATTTTATATAGAAGTTCTTTTTATTCTACAAATCAACTTGCCACTTGCCATGTGGGTGGCACTATTTTATGTTGGGAAAACTCGTAACTGTACAGATACCCCATTTGGATCATAAACATAAAAGTAACGAGTTTCATCTCCAGGATTTTGTATAGGAGAAGGGTTAAGCCCTCTGTCCTGAACAAGCTTATGCATTTCATCAAGTTTATCCGTCTCAAAGCAAATGAACATACCCTTGCCTTCAAACTTTTGACCTTGCGGCCTGTATAGAAGTTCAATTTCAGTTTCTCCGCTGCCATTTGTTAAAAATACAACTTCTGCATCTCCTGCTTTAAAGCGGCGGGAAATAGTAAGTTCTGTAATTGTCTCATAAAATTCGATAGATTCTTCTAAGTTGTTCACATTTAAAGTTATATGTTTAATGTGCATAGTATATCTCCTCTTCTATTGTAATTTAAATAATTATCACACAATAAGATATATAATTCAATGGTTGCTAATTGCCCCAAATTCATAACCAAAGAATGGTTTTGGTGCTGAGGCACTTACTACTTTAAAAAGATAAATGAAAACAATCTAGATTCTTTATCATTCCTTCTATATGAATAGGTTTCATATTCTTTGTTACAAAAGGTACAAATATTCACATCATGAATATTGTCTTCCAAGACTCCTTTATATTTTAATTGTTGTATAATGCACTTCTTCAAGTTAAGCTTTCTTCCATCATGAAAATCTATATCTTTATACATGCTATTATTCTTAAAGAGCTCTATTACTTCTTCACTTACCTCATAACAACACCCGCCAATATGGGGTCCAATACACACAACTAAGTCCTCAGTTTTTGCCCCATAGTTTTTAATTAGCTTATCTATAGTTTTAGCAACAATACTCATTTCAGTTCCCTTCCATCCACTGTGTACTGCCGCAATTACATTATTCATTTTATCATACATCAAAATTGGAACACAATCTGCAGTAAAAATTCCTACTGCAATATTCTTTTCTTTTGTAATTATTGAATCTCCTTCATGAATTTTACCATCATAAACATATATATAATCACTATGCGTTTGATTAAGATATCCAACTTCTTTTAATTCAAACCATTCTTTTAAATTTTCTAAGTTATTAATACCCTCTTTAGAATTTTTACTTAAATTAAGATTGTTCTTTGCTGTAGAAAAAACAAACTCTGCATTTGAATTTGAATAATTAATAAACTCATATCCATCTTTATTTAAAATCTTCATTGTGCCCTCCATAAAATATTTTTGTTATATTTCATTAATTCCTTCATGTAATTATATCAAAATAAAAAGTCTCTGAAAAACAAATAAGGAACAGATGTATAAATGAAATTACCTTTTAAAAGTTGATTTGATCAATATGATTACTTAGTTTTATTTTTAAAAAAGCACATTAAAAAGCACAGAGCCTTAGCCCTGCACCTTATATCTGTTACTACCTTATTCCTTTTCTAATTTTCCTCTATAGTCAATGGTTCCACCAGATACATTTATCACCTTAAAGCCCTTTAGCATAAGTTCGCTGCAAGTAAAACTGCTTTTTCTCCCAGATCGACAAATTATATGATACTCTTTATCCTTATTCAAATATTCATCTGGATCTCTTAGTATTTCATACATTGGAATGTTCTTAGCCGTTGGCAAATGCCCCTCTTCATATTGGTCAGATTCTCTTATATCTATTAAGCTTATTTTCCCTAGTGACTCTTCTAAATCATTGACATCTACTGATTTTACTCTATCTTCCCTAAAAAATGAAGGCATGTTATCATCTCCCTAATAGTTAATAACTCAATTTATCTTAAGTATGTCCTTTTTATTCAATTAATATAATTTTAATAAAAAATAAGCATAGCCTCTAAAAGCCATGCTTTATTAAAGTACCACTTGCCACTTGCCATGTGGGTGGCACTATATTGAGCAAGCATAAATAAAAAAGCACGGCTTTAACCCTGCAATCTTTATTTATTGAAAACATTTTTATTTTTATATTCTTCTTATTTACTAAATTTATAATTTATAAGCCTATCTTGTTATTTCTTTTGACGTTTTGATACTTTCTTACTAGCTGCTTTCTTTTCTTTTTCTAACTTTTCCTTTTCTTGTCTTGCGGAAAAATCTTCAGCATTAACAAAATTCGACGAAATTATATTGTTTGGATCAAATTCAAGTACTTTTTTATATATGTTATATGCACCTTCACGATCCCCTTTAACCAATAAACACTTTGCTATTCTTGTGTATGCTGCATTGCTATTGGATTTTTTGCTTATGATCTTTTTATTTACATTAATAGTAGTATCATC
>NZ_OAOD01000010.1 GCF_900205925.1 Clostridium peptidivorans
CATGAAAGTTGAATTAATCACTCCAATAGCTATGGATGAAGGATTAAGATTCGCTATCAGAGAAGGTGGAAGAACAGTAGGTTCAGGTGTTGTTACTACAATAGAAGAATAATAAAAAAATGTTGAAATTTTTTTATTAAAAGTATATACTTTAGCTATGCATAGCAAAAGAAGAGTGTAAAACACTCTTCTTTTTTATAAAGTGTAGATATATAACATAAATTGGGCTGTTATACAAAATAAAAAAAATACTTGTCAATTTTAAAGAAGTAGTGTATACTATAGAAGTTGTATTGTGATAACAGCGATGAGGTAAGAGGTTGCCGGACTTCCGGGTAATTCTTAACCTAGTTAGTTTTGGTCTAGAACCAGGCGACGGTTATTTTGTGATGTGTTTTGTTGGGATGTTTAATGCAACACCCGGAGCAGTTTACAGAATATATCCGCTGTTGTACGTATGAAGTAAAGCGTGCAGGAAAAAAGGAGGGAAATTAAATGGCAAAGCAAAAAATTAGAATTAGATTAAAAGCGTTTGATCACACAATATTAGATCAATCAGCTCAAAAAATTGTAGAAACTGCTAAGACATCAGGAGCAAAGGTAGCAGGACCAGTGCCACTACCAACAGAAAAGGATGTTGTTACTGTATTGAGAGCTCCACATAAATATAAGGACTCAAGAGAGCAGTTTGAAATTAGAACTCATAAGAGATTAATTGATATCCTTAGCCCATCACCAAAGACTGTTGATGCGTTAATGAGATTAGATTTACCAGCAGGCGTTGATATTGAAATAAAATTATAATTGTAATAGATTTTACTATTACGAACTATTATGACTGCATAAAAATAATGTGGTCCGCTAATATGTTGAGGAGGTGTAACAATTGAAAAAAGCTATAATAGGTAAAAAGCTTGGAATGACTCAGATATTTGATGAAAATAACAAGGTGGTTCCTGTAACAGTAATTGAAGCAGGTCCATGTGTAGTTACTCAGAAGAAAACTGTTGAAAAAGATGGTTATGAGGCTATACAGGTAGGATATGGTGTAATAAAAGAAAAGCTAGTAAATAAGCCATTAAAGGGTCACTTCAGCAAAGCAGGAGTAGAATCCAAGAGATTATTAAAGGAATTCAAATTAGAAGATTCCAATGATTATCAAGTAGGACAGGAATTAAAGGCAGATTTATTTGTAGCAGGAGATAAGGTTGATGTGTCTGGAGTTTCTAAGGGTAAGGGATTCCAAGGTACAATAAAGAGATGGAATGGTCACAGAGGGCCAATGACACACGGTTCTAAATTCCATAGATCAGTAGGTTCCATGGGAGCTTCTTCAGATCCATCAAGAACTTTCAAGAACAAGAAGATGCCTGGACACATGGGAAACAGAAATACAACTGTATTAAACTTAGAAGTTGTTAAGATTATGCCAGAAAAGAATATAATCTTGATTAAGGGCGGAGTACCAGGACCAAATAAAGGTTTTGTGGTAATAAGAAATAGCGTTAAAGCTTAATTTTTGTAGAAAGGAGGATGCAGAATGCCTACAGTAGGATTATTTAACAAACAAGGTCAAAAGGTTGGAGATGTTCAATTAGCAGATAACATATTTGCTACTGAAATTAATGAGTATGCATTACATCAAGTAGTTGTAGCTCAATTAGCTAATAAAAGACAAGGAACTCAGTCTGCAAAGACAAGAGCAGAAGTTTCTGGAGGCGGAATAAAGCCTTGGAGACAAAAAGGAACTGGTAGAGCAAGACAAGGATCAACAAGATCTCCACAATGGATACACGGAGGTATTGTTTTTGCTCCAAAGCCAAGAAGTTATAGAGTTTCAATTCCAAAGTCAATGAGAAGAGTTGCTATGAAATCAGCTTTATCTGCTAAAGTTAAAGATAATAGCATGATAGTATTAGAAAACCTTGAATTAGAAGCTCCAAAGACTAAGGAAATGATTGCTATGTTAAAGGCTTTTGAAGCTAAAAAGACTTTGATTGTTACAGCTGAATCAAACGGAAATGTTTATAAATCAGCTAGAAACATTGAAGGAGTAGCAGTTATTCCAGTAAACAATTTAAATGTATATGATATTTTAAAATATGAGAAGTTTATAATAACTAAGGATGCTGTATCTAAAGTTGAGGAGGTGTATGCATAATGAAGCTAACAAATTATGATATAATAAGAAGACCTGTTATAACTGAAAAAAGTATGGCTTCTATGGGAGAAAAGCAGTACACCTTTATCGTAGATAAGCATGCTAATAAGTGCCAAATAAAAACAGCTGTTGAAGCAGTATTTGGTGTAAAAGTAGAAGAAGTGAGAACTGCAAACATTCTTGGAAAGAACAAGAGAGTTGGAGTACACTTTGGAAAGAGACCTGATTACAAGAAAGCTGTAGTTAAACTAGCTCAAGATAGTAAAGCTATAGAATTCTTCGAAGGAATGTAATATTAAATTAAAGCGTTATTGGCTATAAGCCAGATAAGCTAAGAAATGGAGGTTTACAAATGGCAGTTAAAACATTTAGACCTACCACTCCAAGTAGAAGACAGATGACTATGAGCACTTTTGAAGAAATTACAACAAATGAGCCAGAAAAGTCATTATTAGTTTCTTTAAGTAAAACAGGTGGTAGAAATAATACCGGTAAAATAACTGTTCGTCATCGTGGTGGCGGTGCAAAGAGAAAATATAGATTAATAGACTTCAAGAGAAATAAGGATGGAATTCCAGCGAAGGTTTCTAGCGTAGAATATGATCCAAATAGAACAGCGTTTATAGCATTAGTGGTATATGCTGATGGTGAAAAAAGATACATAGTTGCTCCACACGGATTAAAAGTAGGGGATACAATTGTATCAGGACCAGAAGCTGATATAAAAGTAGGAAACTGCTTGCCATTAAAGAACATACCAGTAGGTACAATTGTTCATAATGTAGAATTAGCAAGAGGAAAAGGTGCTCAGCTTGTAAGAGCAGCAGGAAGTTCTGCACAGTTAATGGCTAAAGAAGGAGACTATGCAACTTTAAGACTTCCAAGTGGAGAAATGAGATACGTTAGAGTAGAATGTAGAGCTACTATAGGAACAGTATCAAATTTAACTAATGATATAATTAACATAGGTAAAGCTGGAAGAACAAGACATAAGGGTTTCAGACCTACAGTTAGAGGTTCTGTAATGAATCCTAATGACCATCCACACGGTGGTGGTGAAGGTAAATCACCAGTCGGACACGCAAGCCCAATGACTCCATGGGGTAAACCAGCTCTTGGATACAAAACTAGAAAACATAAGAAATATTCAGACAGACTTATTGTTAAGAAAAGAACTAAATAATTTGAAGAGAATATTTTTATTCTCTTCAAAGATTATTATAACGGTTATATGAAGGGAGGCCAATAAATTTGAGTAGATCTGTTAAAAAAGGACCTTTTATACATGAGGGACTTTTAATGAAAATAAATGAAATGAACAAAAATGGAGAAAAGAAAGTTGTAAAGACTTGGTCTAGAAGTTCAACTATTTTCCCACAGATGATTGGTCATACTATAGCAGTGCATGATGGAAGAAAGCATGTTCCTGTATATGTTACTGAAGATATGGTAGGACATAAATTAGGAGAATTTGCTCTAACAAGAACTTATAGGGGTCACGTAGATAAGACAGCTAAGTCAAGTTCTGTTAGATAATGCGGGAAGGAGGTAATAATAAATGGAAGCTAAAGCAATAGCTAAATATGTAAGAATGTCCCCAATGAAAGTGGGTATAGTTCTTGATTTAATAAGAGATAAGAATGTAAATGAGGCCTTTGCTATATTAAAATATACTCCTAAAAGAGCAGCTGTAGTTGTAGAAAAAGTTTTAAAATCAGCTGTAGCAAATGCAGAAAATAATTTAAACTTAGATATAAATACATTATTTGTAGCAGAAGCTTACGCTTGTCAGGGACCTGTATTAAAGAGATTTCAACCTCATGCACAAGGTAGAGCTTTTAGAATACTTAAAAGAACTAGTCATATAACATTAGTTGTTAAAGAAAGAGCTTAAAAAGAAGGAGGGAAACAGATGGGTCAGAAAGTACATCCACACGGCTTAAGAGTTGGAGTTATTAAAGATTGGGATGCTAAATGGTATTCTGATAAGAAGAATTTTGCAGATAACTTAGTAGAAGACAATAGTATAAGAGAATTCGTAAAGAAAAAATCTTATGCTGCTGGAATCTCAAAAATAGAAATAGAAAGAGCTGCAAAAAGAGTTAAATTAAACATCTATACTGCTAAACCAGGAATGATAATTGGTAAGGGTGGTTCAGGGATAGATGCTTTAAGAAACGAACTTAAGAAGTTTGTAAGAGATGATAAAAATATATTAATAAATATAGTAGAAGTTAAAAATGCAGAAACAAATGCACAGTTAATGGCTGAAAATGTTGCTCAGCAGTTAGAAAAGAGAATATCTTTTAGAAGAGCTATGAAACAAACTATACAAAGAGCAATGAAATCAGGAGTTAAGGGTGTTAAGACTGCTTGCTCAGGAAGACTTGGTGGAGCAGATATAGCTAGAACTGAACAGTATCATGAAGGCACAATTCCACTTCAGACATTAAGAGCTGATATCGATTATGGATTTGCTGAAGCAGATACTACATATGGTAAAATAGGAATAAAAGTTTGGGTATATAGAGGTGAAGTTCTTCCAGTTAAAAAAGAAACAAAGGAAGAAGTTAATGCATAGGGAAGGAGGAATATGACATGTTAATGCCTAAAAGGGTTAAACATCGTAAAGTACAACGCGGTAGAATGAAGGGTAAGGCTACAAGAGGAAACTTTATAGCTTATGGTGATTACGGTTTACAAGCTACTGAATGTGGTTGGATTACTAGCAATCAGATAGAATCAGCCAGAATAGCTATAAATAGATATATAAAAAGAGGAGGAAAACTTTGGATAAAGATTTTCCCAGATAAACCAGTTACTGAAAAGCCAGCCGAAACACGTATGGGTTCCGGTAAAGGTTCACCAGAGTACTGGGTAGCAGTTATAAAACCAGGTAGAGTTTTATTTGAATTAACAGGTGTAGATGAAAAGGTTGCTAGAGAGGCTATGAGACTTGCAGCACACAAACTACCTGTATCAACTAAATTTGTAAAAAGATCAGATTTTGAGGAAATGGGTGGTGAAATCAATGAAGGCTAAAGAATTACAGGAATTAAGAAACACCCCACAAGATTTAGAGGGTAAATTAAATGACCTTAAGGGCGAATTATTTAACCTAAGATTTCAATTAGCTACTGGCCAATTAGAAAACCCAATGAGAATAAGAGAAGTTAAAAAATCTATAGCCCAGATTAAAACCATCCTTAGAGAAGCAGAACTAAGGACTATTGAGCAGTAATTGAGAGGAGGTTCATCCTGTGGAAAGAAAATTAAGAAAGACAAGATTAGGTAGAGTTGTTTCTGATAAAATGGATAAAACAATAGTTGTTGCAGTTGAAACAAAAGTTCGTCATCCATTATACGGAAAGACAATTAATAGAACAACTAAATTTAAAGCTCATGATGAAAATAATGAAGCAAAGATGAATGATAGAGTAGTAATAATGGAAACTAGACCATTATCTAAAGATAAAAGATGGAGACTTGTAGAAATAGTAGAAAAGGCAAAATAATAGTTACAAAGGCTGAAAGGAGGGTATTTGAATGATTCAGCAGCAAACTATACTAAAAGTTGCAGATAACTCTGGTGCTAAAGAAATAATGTGTATTAGAGTATTAGGTGGATCAAAAAGAAAATGGGGTAACATAGGCGATATAATCGTTGCTAGTGTTAAAAGTGCAACACCAGGCGGTGTTGTTAAAAAAGGTGAAGTAGTTAAAGCCGTTATAGTAAGATCTGTTAAAGGATTAAGAAGAGCAGACGGATCATATATAAGATTTGATGAAAATGCGGCTGTTATAATAAAAGATGATAAGCAGCCAAAGGGTACTCGTATCTTTGGACCTGTAGCTAGAGAGATAAGAGACAAAGAATTTACAAAAATTTTATCCTTAGCACCTGAAGTTCTATAGGATAGGGAGGTGACTTGAATGCAGAATAAAATACATGTTAGAAAACAGGACACTGTAATGGTTATATCTGGTAAAGATAAAGGTAAGATAGGTGAAGTTGTAAGTGTATTACCTAAGACTAACAAAGTATTAGTTAAGGGTGTTAATTTAATTACAAAACATCAAAAACCAAGCAAAGAGAATATGCAGGGTGGAATAGTTCATAAAGAAGCACCTATATATAGTTCCAAAGTTATGTTATACTGCACAAAGTGCAAATCAGTAACAAGAATAAGTCATAAATTATTAGATGATGGAACTAAAGTAAGAGTTTGTAAAAAGTGTGGAGAAACATTCTAATCTTGAAAGGAGGTTTACTTAATGAATCCAAGATTACAAGAAAAGTATGAAAAAGAAGTTGTACCAGCTTTAATGGAAAAGTTCGGATATAAAAATATAATGGAAGTTCCAAAGCTTGATAAGATAGTTATTAACATGGGTATTGGAGAAGCTAAGGACAATCAGAAGGTATTAGAATCAGCTATTAGTGATTTAACTATAATAGCAGGTCAAAAGCCAATATTAACAAGAGCTAAAAAGTCTATTGCTAACTTTAAAATAAGAGAAAACATGGCAATAGGATGCAAGGTAACATTAAGAAAGAATACAATGTATGAATTTGCAGATAAGTTAATGAATGTAGCTCTTCCAAGAGTTAGAGACTTTAGAGGAATTTCTGATAAGTCTTTTGACGGTAGAGGAAATTATTCATTAGGACTTAAAGAGCAATTAATATTCCCAGAAATTGAATATGATAAAATTGATAAAGTTAGAGGAATGGATATAACATTTGTAACTACTGCAAAGACTGACGAGGAAGCTAGGGAATTATTAAGATTCCTTGGAATGCCGTTTGTTCAGTAATTAAGGAGGGAAAACTGTGGCACGTAAAGCTTTGATAGAAAAATGGAAAAAAGAACCTAAGTATTCCACTAGAGCTTATACAAGATGTAGAATATGTGGTAGACCACATGCTGTGCTAAGAAAATTTGGTATATGCCGTATTTGCTTTAGAGAACTTGCATATAAAGGACAAATACCAGGATGCAAGAAAGCTAGCTGGTAATATAGAATAGGAAAGGAGGCACATTAAATGGTAATGACTGACCCAATTGCTGATTTATTAACTCGTATAAGAAACGCAAACATAGTTAAACATGAAACTGTAGAAATACCTTCTTCAACTATAAAGAAGGCTATTGCAAACATAATGTTACAAGAAGGATATATAAAGAACGTTGAGGAATATACTGACGGATCAGTTCCAATGTTAAAAGTGACAATGAAATATGGTCAGAACAAAGAAAAAACTATTACTGGTTTAAAGAGAATATCAAAACCAGGATTAAGAGTATATTGCAGAAAAGAAGAGATTCCTAGAGTGTTGAATGGATTAGGAGTAGCTATCGTATCAACTTCAAAAGGAATAGTTACAGATAGAGAAGCAAGAAAATTAGCTGTAGGCGGAGAAGTTCTTTGCTACATATGGTAATTAGGAAACAGGAGGTGTAATTATGTCAAGAATTGGTAGACTTCCAATAGCTATACCTAATGGTGTAACTTTCTCAGTAACACCAGACAACGTTGTTACTGTAAAAGGACCAAAGGGTGAACTTGTTAAAGCTATGAACACTGCTATTAATATAGCTGTTGAAGATAATTCTGTTGTAGTAACAAGAAATAATGATCAGAAACAAAACAGAGCTCTTCATGGATTAACAAGAGCTTTAATCAATAATATGATTATTGGAGTAACTGAAGGATACAAAAAGACTTTAGAATTAGTTGGTGTAGGTTATAGAGCTCAGGTACAGGGAAGTAAGTTAGTAATGAGCTTAGGATTCTCACATCCAGTTGAAATAGATCCAGTAGAAGGTGTTCAATTCCAGGTTGAAGGAAATAACAAAGTAATAGTTAGCGGTATAGATAAGCAAAAGGTAGGAAACGTTGCTGCTGATATAAGAAGCTGGAGAAAACCTGAACCTTACAAAGGAAAAGGTATTAAGTATGATAACGAAGTTATTAGACGTAAGGAAGGTAAGACTGGTAAGAAATAATAAGAAAGGAGTGAGTTTCAATGATTAATAAGCAAGGCAGACAAGAAGCAAGAGTGAGACGTCACATAAGAGTTCGTAAAAAGGTTTTTGGAACTCCTGAAATGCCAAGACTTGCGGTATATAGAAGCGAAAAGAACATATATGCTCAGATAGTAGATGACATAAATGGAGTAACTTTAGTTTCAGCTTCCAGTTTAGAAAAAGAATTCAACGCAGTTGGAAGCAATAAAGAAGGAGCTAAGTTAGTAGGAGAATCCGTAGCGAAGAAAGCTTTAGAAAAAGGAATCACTAAAGTAGTATTTGATAGAGGCGGATACATTTATCACGGAAGAGTGCAACAACTTGCAGAAGGTGCAAGAGAAGCAGGTTTACAATTCTAATAAAGGAGGGAAATAAATGAGAATAGATCCTAGCACTTTAAACTTAAAAGAAAAAGTAGTTTTTATTAATAGAGTTGCTAAGGTTGTTAAAGGTGGTAGAAACTTTAGATTTAGCGCCCTCGTTGTAGTAGGAGACGAAAATGGTCATGTAGGCGTAGGTATGGGAAAATCTATAGAAATACCTGAAGCAATTAGAAAAGGAATAGAAGATGCAAAGAAGAATTTAGTGGAAGTTGCAATGGTAGGAACTACAGTTCCACATAATATAGAAGGTAAATTCGGTACAGGAAGAGTACTTATAATGAAATCTAAAGAAGGTACAGGAGTTATAGCTGGGGGTCCAGTTAGAGCGGTACTTGAACTAGCAGGATTAAAAGATGTTAGAGCAAAATCTTTAGGTTCCAATAACCCAAGAAACATGGTTAATGCAACTATCGACGGTTTATCAAGAGGAAGAACAGCTGAGCAAATAGCTAAGCTAAGAGGAAAAACCGTTGAAGAGATCTTAGGTTAGGAGGGAATAACCTTGGCTAAACTTAAAATTACTTTAAAAAAGAGTACTATTGGTAGAAGAAAAGACCAAATAGCTACAGTTACTGCTCTTGGATTAAAGAAGATCGGTAAAACTGTTGAACATGATGACACTCCTCAAATCAGAGGAATGATAAATAAGGTAAGCTACCTTTTAGATGTAGTAGAAGTACAGTAAAAGAGGAGGTGTAACTATAATGAAACTTCACGAATTAAGACCAGCAGAAGGTTCCAGAAAAGCTCCTAAAAGAGTCGGAAGAGGTACAGGTTCTGGCCTTGGAAGAAATGCAGGTAAGGGAGAAAAGGGACAGAATGCTAGATCAGGCGGTGGCGTAAGACCAGGATTTGAAGGTGGCCAGATGCCTTTATATAGAAGATTACCTAAAAGAGGATTTACGAACATATTTGCAAAAGAATATGCTACTATAAATGTAGATAGATTAAACATATTTGAAGATGGAACAGAAGTAACTCCAGAAGTATTAATGGAAAACGGAGTAATAAGTAAAGTATACGATGGAGTTAAAATTCTTGGAAACGGCGAATTAACTAAGAAGTTAACTGTAAAAGCTACAAAGTTCTCCAAGGCAGCAGCTGAAAAGATTGAGACAGCTGGAGGAAAAGTTGAGGTGATATAAGTTGTTATCAACCCTACGTAATGCCTGGAAAGTTCCAGATTTAAAAAAGAGACTAATATTTACGTTTTTTATGTTAGCTCTTTTTAGAATGGGTAATTTTATCCTTGTTCCTGGAATAGATCGAACTAAGTTACAAGCTCTTTCACAGGGTGGAAACTTATTTGCCTTTTATGACTTGATGTCTGGTGGTGCTTTCAGTAATTTTAGTATATTTGCAATGGGTGTAGGGCCGTATATTACCTCATCTATTATTTTTCAATTGCTAACTATTGCTTTACCTTCTTTAGAACAACTTTCTAAAGAAGGAGAAGATGGCAGAAAGAAGATTCAGCAATATACTCGTTATGGAGCTATATTCTTTGCTATAGTTCAGGCATTTAGTACGTACGCTATAATTTCAAGAGCTGGAGCACTACAAGATCCATCAAGACTAAACATGTTCTTGATTATTCTTACTTTAACGACAGCATCCACATTTTTAATGTGGTTTGGAGATAAGATTACTGTAAAAGGTATAGGTAATGGTATATCACTTTTAATATTTGTCAATATTATATCTGGGATTCCGAAGACTATATATCAAGTTGCTGCATTACAAAAGGTAGAAGAAGTAAACTTTATACAGGTTATAATGTTTGCTGCTCTAGCAGTAGCTTTATTTATAGCAGTAGTTATCATGAGTTTGGCAGAAAGAAGAATTCCTGTTCAATATGCAGGTAAGACTGTAGGCGGTAGGGTGTATAAAGGACAATCGACTCATATTCCTATTAATGTTAACTCAGCAGGAGTTATAGGAATCATATTTGCTGGGTCTGTTATGCAATTTCCTGCCACTATAGGTGCCATTTGGCCAGAATCTAAATTTTATACTTTTGTTACAGGAAGTAAGTTTAGTTTCTTTAAAGAAGGAAGCTTGCAGTATATGCTTATATATTTTATCCTTGTAATATTTTTTACATGGTTTTATACTCAAGTTACTTTTAAACCAGATGAAATGGCTGAAAACATGCATAAATCATCAGGATTCATACCAGGAATAAGACCTGGAGATCCAACTGCTAACTATATAGATAAGATATTAACAAAAATATCCATATTAGGTGGTAGTTTTGTTGCTATGATAGCTATTCTTCCTATATTTATAGCAAGTAGTACTCCTTTTAAAGGAGTTTACTTTGGTGGTACAGGATTATTAATAATGGTCAGTGTAGCACTTGAAGCTGTAAGACAAATAGAATCACAGTTAGTTATGAGACATTATCAAGGATTCTTAAAGTAATATATAATTGGAGATGGTTTAGTTGAATATAATTTTATTAGGTCCTCCAGGAGCTGGAAAAGGGACTCAGGCTAAATTAATAAGTGAAAAGTATTCCATACCACATATATCTACAGGAGATATTTTTAGAAAAAATATCTCTAAAAAAACGCCCCTAGGAGTAAAGGCGAAGAGTTATATGGATAAGGGTCAGTTAGTTCCTGATGAGTTAACTATAGATCTAGTGAAGGACAGATTACAACAAGAAGATTGTAAGAATGGATTTCTTTTAGATGGATTCCCAAGAACAGTTGCACAAGCAGAAGCATTAGATAAATTTTTATATGAAGATAATCAAAACATAAATTCTGCGCTTTTAATAGATGTTCCTCAAGAGTATATACTTGAGAGAATGACTGGAAGAAGAGTTTGTAATTCATGTGGCGCAAGTTATCATATAAAATTCAATCCTTCAAAAGTTGAGGAAAAGTGTGACGTTTGTGGAAGTGAGTTAATTCAAAGAAAAGATGATTCAGAGGAAACAGTTAAAGAAAGACTTGACGTTTATTCAAAGCAGACGCAACCTTTAATTCAGTACTATAGTGATAAGAAAGTATTATCTACTATAGATGGTACAAGAGAGATAAAAGAAGTATTTGAGAATATTTCTGATATTTTGGGGAGCGAAAAGTAAATGATATTAATTAAAAATGATATGGAAATTGAATATATGAGGCAAGCAGGTAAAGTTGTGGGTGACACTCTAGCAAAACTTCAAGAGGTTATAAAGCCTGGTATAACTACTGCGGACTTGGATAAAATAGCTGAGGAATTTATTGCAAAAAGAGGTGCTAAGCCATCTTTTAAAGGGTATCATGGATTCCCAGCTTCCATATGTGCATCAGTAAATAGCGAAGTAGTACATGGAATTCCTTCTAAGGAGAGAATTCTTCAAGAAGGAGATATAATAAGCATAGATTGCGGAGCTATACTTAATGGATATCACGGAGATGCGGCAAGAACATTTGCTGTAGGGAATATATCCAAGGAAGCAGAGCAACTAATTAATGTAACTAGAGAAGGTTTTTTCAAAGGTATAGAAAAGGCTATAGTGGGTAATAGATTAACAGATATTTCACACTCAATTCAAATGTATGTGGAAAGTTTTGGATATTCTATTGTTAGAGACTATGTTGGTCATGGTATAGGAAGAGATATGCATGAAGCTCCTGAAGTTCCTAACTTCGGTAGACCTGGAAGAGGACCAAAATTGACTAAGGGTATGGTGCTAGCCATAGAGCCGATGGTAAATATAGGCGCATATCAAGTTTTTGTAGAAGATAATGAATGGACAGTAGTAACAAATGATAAAAGCTTGTCTGCTCATTATGAAAATACAGTAGCTATCTTAGAAAATGGACCAGAAATATTAACACTAGGTCAGTAGAGGTGAATAATTTGGAACAAAACGACAACATAGGCAAGGTAGTTTACTCTAAGGCTGGAAGAGATAAGGATAGGTTTTTTATAATAGTTGGAAAATTGAACGATGAATATGTATATATTTCAGATGGATGTTTAAGACTAATGGAAAAACCTAAAAAGAAGAAGATAAGGCACTTGTCTTTTACTAACATGCTATCAGAAGAAATAAGAGAATTGATATTATCAGGAAATACAATTAATAATTCATTAATTAGAAAGTTTTTGCAGTCTCACGACATGAACAAGGAGGTTTGAGACCTTATGTCAAAAGAAGATGTAATTGAAATGCAGGGTACGGTATTAGAAGCTTTACCTAATGCAATGTTCGAAGTGGAACTAGAAAGTGGCCATAAGATATTGGCGCATATTTCTGGAAAATTAAGAATGAATTTTATTAAAATTTTACCAGGTGATAAAGTCACTGTAGAGTTATCTCCATATGATTTAACACGTGGAAGAATAACTTGGAGAGCAAAGTAATAAGGAGGGTTAGCTATGAAAGTAAGACCATCAGTTAAACCTATATGCGAAAAATGTAAAGTTATTAAAAGAAAAGGCAGAGTTATGGTTATCTGTGAAAACCCAAAACATAAGCAAAAACAGGGTTAATTAAAGTGAATAATGTTTTAGGAGCGGCTGACATTAGAAGCTAGTGTTTCTAATGGCCTAAAACTTTAGATATAAATAAATTCATATTACTCATAAAGAAGATATTCAGGAGGTGTAAATTTTAATGGCAAGAATAGCAGGTATTGACCTACCAAAGGAAAAAAGAATAGAAATAGGCATAACCTACATTTATGGAATTGGATTACCAACAGCCCATAAAATTCTTAAAGAAACAGGAGTAAATCCAGACACAAGAGTTAGAGATTTAACTGAAGAAGAAGTAAACTCATTAAGAGACTATATAAATAAGAATTTAACAGTTGAGGGTGATTTAAGAAGAGATATCGCTCTTGATATAAAGAGATTAATGGAAATAGGATCTTACAGAGGAATAAGACATAGAAAAGGTCTTCCAGTAAGAGGTCAGAAAACTAAGACAAATGCTAGAACTAGAAAAGGACCTAAGAAAATGGTTGCTAGCAAAAAGAAGAAATAAGATCTAATAATAAATAAGGAGGGATAAAGATGGCAGCTGGATCAAAAGTTAAAAAGACAAGAAGAAGAAAAGAGAGAAAAAATGTTGAACATGGTTGTGCTCACATACAATCAACTTTCAACAATTCTATAGTTACTATAACTGATGCCGTTGGAAATGCATTATCTTGGTCAAGTGCAGGAGGCTTAGGATTTAGAGGCTCAAGAAAGAGTACTCCGTTTGCAGCTCAGATGGCAGCAGAAACTGCAGCAAAGGCAGCTATGGAACACGGTTTAAAGAGTGTAGAAGTTTTAGTTAAGGGACCAGGAGCAGGTAGGGAAGCGGCTATAAGATCACTACAGGCAGCTGGACTTGAAGTAACTTTAATTAAGGATGTTACTCCAATACCACATAATGGTTGTAGACCACCAAAGAGAAGAAGAGTCTAATATTATAGTAATAGGAGGTGTAATTTTTAATGGCAAGATATACTGGAGCAGTTTGCAGACTTTGCAGAAGAGAAGGATTAAAACTATTCCTTAAAGGAGATAGATGTTTTACAGATAAATGTGCTATCGCAAGAAGAGGATATGCACCAGGACAACATGGACAGAGCAGAAAGAAGATCTCTAACTATGGATTACAGTTAAGAGAAAAGCAGAAAGCTAAGAGAATATACGGGTTATTAGAAAAGCAGTTTAGAATAAATTATGATAAAGCTGAAAGAGTAAAGGGTATAACAGGTGAAACTCTACTAAAGCTTCTTGAAATGAGACTTGATAATGTAGTTTATAGATTAGGCTACGGAAGCTCAAGAAAGGAAGCAAGACAGTTAGTGACTCATGGACATTTCTTAGTAAATGGAAAGAAAGTAGATATACCTTCTTACCAAGTAGCTGTAAATGATGTTATAACTGTATCAGAAAAGAGCAGAGCTAGCGAAACTTTCAAAGTATTTGCTGAGAATCCAAAAACTTTACCAAACTGGTTATCTGGAAATCCAGAAAACTTCGAAGGTAAAGTAATAAGTGAACCAGCAAGAGCTGATATAGATGTACCTGTAAACGAAACATTAATAGTAGAGTTATACAGCAAATAATAATTAGCTTAATTAAAAGAATCAGTTGCCCTCAACGTCAATTTATATAAATAAAAAGGAGGGTTCTAAATGTTAGAAATAGAGAAGCCTAAAATAGAATGTGTGGAAATGGCTGAAGATGGTTCTTATGGCAAGTTTGTTATAGAACCTCTAGAAAGAGGCTATGGAACAACACTAGGAAATGCTTTAAGAAGAATATTACTTTCTTCATTACCTGGAGCAGCTGTTAACCATATAAAAATTGAAAATGTCCTTCATGAGTTTTCTACTGTTAAGGGAGTAAAAGAGGATGTAGCTGAGTTAATACTAAACATAAAGATGTTAGCTTTAAAAATGAATGGTGATGGGCCTAGAACTATATATATAGATACACAAGGACCAGGCGAAGTTACAGCAGGAGATATAAAAGCAGATGGTGATATAGAAATAATCAATAAAGATTTACATATAGCTACCCTTGATGATGAAGCAAGACTTTACATCGAGTTAATAGTAAATAGAGGTAGAGGATATGTCACTCAAAGCAAGAATAAGGCAGAGGGTATGCCTATAGGAACCATTCCTGTAGATTCAATTTATACTCCTATAAAGAGGGTTAACTTTACAGTAGAAAATACAAGAGTAGGTCAGATAACTGATTATGATAAGTTAACACTTGAATTATGGACTAATGGAACAATTATGCCAGATGAAGCTGTGGGCTTATCATCTAAAATATTAATAGAGCACTTTAAGTTATTTATGACTTTAACAGATCATGCAAACAATGTAGAAATAATGGTAGAAAAAGAAGAAGATAAAAAAGAAAAAGTTTTAGAAATGACTATTGAAGAATTAGATTTATCTGTTAGAAGTTATAATTGTTTAAAGAGAGCAGGAATTAATACAGTTCAAGAATTAACAGAAAAAACCATGGATGATATGATGAAAGTTAGAAACTTAGGTAAGAAATCCTTAGAAGAAGTAGAACAAAAGCTTGAAGCTTTAGGCTTAGGTTTGAAACAAAGTGAGGAATAATTCACATATAGAATTTGCGTGAAAGGTAAGGAGGTATAGAGATGGCAGGATATCGTAAATTAGGTCGTCCAACTGACCAAAGAAGAGCTATGCTTAGAAATCTAGTTACTAGCTTCTTAAAAACTGGAAAGATAGAAACTACAGAAACTAGAGCAAAAGAAGCGAAAAACTTAGCTGAAAAAATGATCACTCTAGGAAAAAGAGGAGATCTTCATGCAAGAAGACAGGCGCTTGCATTTATAACAGAAGAAGAAGTAGTTACAAACTTATTTGAAAATATAGCTCCTAAATATGCTGAAAGAAACGGTGGATACACTAGAATGTATAAAGTAGGTCCAAGAAGAGGCGATGGAGCTGAAATTGTTATACTAGAATTAGTATAACAGCTTAGGGGATTAAGGAAATAGCTTAGTCCCCGTTTTAATATATTGTTAATCACTACGAGGTGTTTAAATGAAAACAAAAATGATTGAGTGTAGGGACGTAGTGTATAAGTACGAGGAACATGGTGAGGAAAAAGTTAAGGTTGCTGTGAATCATGTAAGCTTAGAAATAACTAAGGGTGAATTTGTAGTAGTTTTAGGCAGAAATGGTTCTGGAAAGTCCACTTTGGCAAAACATTTAAATGCACTTTTAATTCCTACAGAAGGCAAAGTATATGTAAATGAGTTAGATACATCAGTAGCAGAAGATATATGGTGTATACGAAATGCAGCAGGGATGGTATTTCAAAATCCTGATAATCAAATAGTAGCTACCATAGTAGAAGAAGATGTTGCCTTTGGACCTGAAAATTTAGGGGTAGATCCTACTGAAATACGTAATAGGGTAGACGACTCTTTGAGAAGAGTAAACATGTATGAATATAGAAAACATGCACCTCATTTATTATCTGGTGGACAGAAGCAACGAATAGCCATTGCAGGAGTACTGGCTATGAGGCCAGAATGTATTATTTTTGATGAGCCTACAGCTATGTTAGATCCATCAGGAAGAAGAGAAGTAGTAAAGACTATAAAAGAGCTAAATAAAAATTATGGTATTACTATTATACTGATTACTCACTATATGGAAGAAGCGGTAGAAGCTGATAGAATAATTGTTATGGATTCAGGAAAGGTAATTGAAGAAGGATCACCTAGGGAGATTTTTAGTAAAGTACAAACTATGAAAGAAACAGGCCTTGATGTACCTCAAGTGACGGAATTAGCTTATGAACTTCAAAAAAACGGAATACATATTAATTCAGATATACTAACTATTGATGAGATGGTGAATGTGCTATGCCAATTAAAATAGAAAACTTGACTCATATATATATGAAGGGGACCCCCTTTGAAAAGATGGCCTTAGATAATGTTTCTATAGAAATAAATAATGGAGAATTTATAGCCCTTATAGGGCATACGGGTTCTGGAAAATCAACTCTTATACAGCATATTAATGGACTACTTAAGCCTAGTTCAGGGAATATAATTGTAGATGATGTGAATATTACTGCTAAGGGTGTTAAGCTATCTGACATAAGAAAAAAAGTTGGATTAGTATTTCAATATCCGGAGTATCAATTATTTGAAGAAACTATAGAAAAGGACATAGCATTTGGCCCTAAAAACTTAGGGTTAAATGATGAAGAAGTAGGAAAAAGGGTCAAAAGAGCAATGAATATAGTAGGATTAGATTATGAAACCTACAAGGATAAGTCTCCATTTGAATTAAGTGGAGGGCAAAAGAGAAGAGTTGCAATAGCAGGGGTTGTAGCTATGGAACCTAAAGTTCTCATATTAGATGAACCTACTGCAGGTCTTGACCCAAAAGGTAGAGATGATATATTAGGAAATATAAAGGAACTCCACAATGAATATAATATGACTATTATATTAGTTTCACATAGTATGGAGGATGTAGCAAAGTTGGCTACTAGAATACTTGTGATGGACAAAGGGAAATGTATCTTAAATGGGGCACCTTCTAAAATATTTAAAGAGATAAATACTTTAGAAAGTGTAGGGCTAGGAGTTCCACAGGTAACTTACTTAGTACAAAGATTGAGAGAAAAAGGCTTTGACATATCTGAAGATGTATTTACCGTAGAACAAGCTAAAGAAGAGATTCTAAGGGCTTTAAAGAAAAACTAAACTTTATTGTTAGGAGAATAGCTATGATTAAAGATATTACTTTAGGACAATATATTCCAGGTGATTCTTTTGTTCATAAATTAGATCCGAGAACAAAAATCCTGATATCTTTAATATATATAATTGATTTATTTATAATTAATAATTTTAAAGGGTATGTTTTTATAGTTTTATTTACTGGAGCGGCAGTAATAGTGTCAAAAGTTCCCTTTAAATACATATATAAAGGATTAAAACCTATATTTATATTAATACTCATTACTGCTTTATTAAACATATTTATGACTAGTGGAGGAAGGATTATTTTTAAATGGCACTTTATAACTATATATGAGCAAGGGTTAAAATTAGCAGCATTTATGGTTATAAGATTGATATTTTTAATCATAGGAACTTCACTTCTTACTCTTACTACTTCACCAATAGAGCTTACAGATGGGATAGAAAAATTATTGAATCCTTTCAAAAAAATAGGGTTGCCAGCACATGAGTTAGCAATGATGATGACCATAGCCTTAAGATTTATTCCTACTTTAATGGATGAAACGGATAAGATAATGAAGGCGCAGATGGCAAGAGGAGCAGATTTTGAGTCTGGGAATATTATCCAAAGAGCAAAAAGTCTTATTCCTCTTTTGGTACCATTATTTATAAGCTCTTTTAGAAGAGCAGATGAGCTAGCTATGGCAATGGAAGCCCGATGCTATAGAGGTGGAGAAGGTAGAACTAGAATGAAGCAATTGAAGTTTTCTCAAAGAGATGTGGTAGCTTCTATAGTTATTATATTATTAGTAACTACATCTATTGGAAGTAGATTTTGGATATGATTAAAAATATAAAACTGACTATTGAATATAATGGAACTAGTTTTTATGGTTGGCAAAGACAACCTAATGCTAGAACTATACAAGGTACAATAGAAGAATGCATAGCTAAGGTTACTCAAGAAGAAGTAGGGGTCATAGGATGTAGTCGTACAGATTCAGGAGTACATGCTAAAAAATTTATATGTAATTTTGCTACTGGTAGCAAAATACCAAGTGAAAAATTTAGTTATGCAATTAATAGAATACTTCCACCTGAAATCATAATATTAGAATCTGAGGAAGTTCCTTCGGATTTTCATGCGCGATTTAGCTGTAAAGGAAAGCGATATGTATATAGTATATTAAACAGAACATGGCCATCTCCTATTAAGAGGGATTTTACATATCATGTCAAAGATAGATTAGATATAGATAAAATGAATGAAGCTGCAAGATATCTTATTGGAAAACATGATTTTGCATCCTTTAGAAATTTAGGGAGCAGTGTTCAATCTACTGTAAGAACAATTACAGAACTAAACGTTATAAAAAATGATGAAGTAATTGAAATTAGAGTTGCAGGAGATGGTTTTTTATATAATATGGTTAGAATCATAAGTGGAACTCTGTTAGATGTAGGACTTAATAAAAGAGAACCAGAAGATATGAAAATCATATTAGAGTCTAGAGATAGAAAAAAGGCAGGCAGGTCACTACCTGCTGCAGGATTATGTCTAGACGAAGTATTTTATTAATAGTATAAAATTAATTGACACACCAGGTACATTGTATTATAATATATAATGTTTGTATCTTAACATAATAGTATAAGAGATCCACTAGCCCCGGGTCTTTATATAGAACGCATATAGTTGAGTGTTTATTAGTTCAAGGAGGGAAAAGGATGAAATCATACGTTGCAAAACCAGAACAAGTTGAAAGAAAATGGTATATAGTTGATGCTGCTGGCAAACCATTAGGTAGAGTTGCTAGCCAAGTTGCTTCAATATTAAGAGGTAAAAATAAGCCAGTATTTACACCACATGTAGATACAGGAGATTTCGTTATAATAATTAATTCAGAAAAGGTAGTTTTAACAGGAAAGAAATTAGATCAGAAAATGTTAAGACACCATTCTCTATATCCAGGTGGATTAAAAGAAACTCCATACAGAGAAGCTTTAGCTAAGAAACCTGAATTTGTATTTGAAGAAGCAGTTAGAAGAATGCTTCCAAAGGGAGTACTTGGAAGACAGATGCTTAAGAAATTAAAAGTATACAGAGGTTCAGAACACAATCATGAAGCTCAGAATCCAGAAGTACTTGAGTTAAAATACTAATTGGTGGAGCTTATAGAAGGAGGAGTTAAAATGGCAAAGGTTCAGTATAACGGAACTGGTAGAAGAAAGAAATCTGTTGCAAGAGTAAGATTAGTACCAGGTGAAGGAAAAGTAATAGTTAATAAAAGAGATATAGAAAATTATTTCGGATTAGAAACATTAATAGTTATAGTTAATCAACCATTAGTATTAACAGGAACTAAGGAAAAATTTGATGTTCTTGTTAACGTTCATGGTGGTGGATTTACAGGTCAAGCAGGAGCTATAAGACACGGTATATCAAGAGCTTTATTAAAAGCTGATGAAAACTTAAAGCCTGCATTAAAGGCAGAAGGATTCTTAACAAGAGATCCAAGAATGAAGGAAAGAAAGAAATACGGTCTTAAAAAGGCAAGAAGAGCTCCACAGTTCTCAAAGAGATAATATTTTACGAAAGAGAGGAAACCCCTCTCTTTTTTTATTTTTAGAAATAATTACATAAAATTTTTTATAATAAAAAAATATATAATGTAAAAACTATTACAGGATTAGAAAGGAGGGATAAAAGTATTGTTAAGACAATATAAAAAAATTTGTTTTTTTTCTGTAATACTATTAACAATAACTATATGGAAGTTTATACCCAATGTATTGGCAAGAAAGGAAATAGCAAATGAAAAGCCTTCAAAGATAATTCTCTTAGATCCAGGACATGGAGGAATGGATGGAGGTGCTGTATCCCCTACAGGAACTATAGAAAAACATATAAATCTAAATATAGGTATTAAATTAAAAAATGAACTAGAAAAGCAAGGATTTAAAGTAATAATGACTAGAGAAGAAGATAAAGGATTGTATAGTGAAGGTGGTACAGTAAGGGAAAAAAAGAGAGAAGATCTTAGCAATAGATCTAAAATGATAGTAGAAAGTAACTGTGATATTTTTGTGAGTATACATTTAAATATGTTTCCTCAGAGAAAGTATTATGGAGCACAAGTTTGGTATGCAAGCAATGAATCTAGTAGCAAGCTAGCTAACATTATACAAGGTAATTTTAAGGCTTATTTAGATAATACCAATAACAGAATAGAAAAACCAGCTAAGGATGAATATAGAGTATTAAGAGGTGTTGGAGAAATACCTGCGGTGTTAATTGAATGTGGATTTTTGTCAAATGAAGTAGAAGAATCTAAGCTTAAAACTGACATATATCAAGAAAAGATAGCTAAAATAATTGCATCATCAATACAATCTTACTTTGAGAAGTAGCTTATATTTCAGACGTATAAGTTTAATATTAATATCGTATAACAATTAATATCGTAGTTGCAAAAAAATGCAAGTAATAGATATAAATATAGAAATGTAGTTATATGAAATTAATGTAAAATTATAAGGTTTTTGGTTAAATTACAATGCAAATTTTAATAAAAATAAGTAATCTGATTATATTGTATATAAATAGACAAAAACTTAAAAAAATTTAATGTTTTTCAAAAAACATATTGATGTTAGATATAGGTTATGTTATTATTAATTTGGTTAATGGATTAGTCCATTAGTCAAATTACCTTTGGGAGTGATTATCATAGAAATCACGATAAATAAAGGGGATAAAGTACCTTTATATATACAAGTTAAAAAGCAAATAATGAACTTAATAAAAGATGGTACTCTCAAAGTAGGATATAAAATGCCCACAGAAAGACAATTATCTGAAGACTTGCAAGTAAGTAGAAATACTGTCAGTATGGCTTACAGAGAACTCGAACAAGAAGGAGTTTTAAAGTCCTATCAAGGAAAAGGAACTTTTGTTGAAGAAGAGGTCAAGCTGTGGAAACATGAGGATGTAATAGAAAAAATAGGTAAGTTTATCGATTTAGCTTTTGAAGAAGCAATAGAAACAGGGATAGACGCAGAAGAATTTTTAGAATTGGTTAATCAAAGGTTAGAGGATAAAAAAAGGCTTATGACTGAAATAAGCGGTATTTATGTAGAATGCAATATAGAGCAGGCTAAAATATTTGCTAAACAGTTAAGTGAGAGAACATCCATACATTTTGTACCCGTTACAGTAAACGATTTAAAATCTATGCAGGAGCAAACAGAAAAGTTGCTAGAAAAGTCACAAATGGTGATTACAACTTTTAATCATGTTAATGAAGTTATAAGACTTACAAAGGCTTATAATAAAAAAGTTTTTGGAGTAGCAATTGCCCCAAATTTAGAAACCATTGTAACGATTGCAAGGTTTCCTATAGGAACTAAATTTGCTTTTGTATGTATTTCAGAAGAATTTAAGTTTAAAGTAAGAAGAGCTTTAGAGGGTGCTGGTTTAGGAAATATATGTGTGGAATATACAAACTCTTTTGAAAAAGATCAGTTAAGTAAGATTATATCTGAAGTAGATGTGGTAATTGCATCTCCAGGTAGATATAACGATGTTAAAGATCTTACAAAGGGTGACAAACAAGTAATCAATTTTTTATATAGCTTAGATGAAGGCACTGTAAAGGCATTGAAGTCTAAGATACTTGAAATTAGATATCTTAGATAAATTATTAATAAGTTTACAATATATAATTTTATATATAAGAATTTTCTAGGAGGTTTTGAAAATGGAGAAAAAGACAATAGTTCTTGGAGTTATTGGTTCAGACTGCCATGCTGTAGGAAACAAAATATTAGATCATTCATTTACAGCAGCAGGCTTCAATGTTATTAACATAGGAGTTTTATCACCACAGGAAGATTTTATAAATGCAGCAATAGAAACTAAGGCAGATGCTATATTAGTTTCCTCTCTTTATGGACAGGGAGAAATTGACTGTAAAGGATTAAGACAGAAATGTGATGAAGCAGGACTTAAAGGAATAACTTTATTCGTTGGTGGAAACATAGTTGTTGGAAAGCAGAACTGGCCAGATGTTGAGCAAAGATTCTTAGACATGGGATTTGACAGAGTTTATCCACCAGGAACATCACCAGAAACTAGCATAGCTGATTTAAAGGAAGCATTAGGAATTAAATAATTAGTTAAGTAAGTTATTTATATAGCTTTACGATTGATTTGGGAGTTGATGAAGGTGAATGCTTATTTATTATTGGATTTTGGTAGTACATATACTAAGTTAACCGCTATTGATATAGAAAATGAAGAAATACTAGCTACAGCTAAAGATATAACAACTGTAGAAAGTGATATAATGATTGGCTTTAATAAAGCTTATGATAATCTTATGTCTCAATTAGAGGGCAAGGAAGTAAACTTTATCGAAAAGCTTGCATGTTCTTCAGCAGCTGGGGGCTTAAAGATGATTGCCATAGGTCTCGTACCAGAACTTACAGCTGAGGCAGCTAAAAGGGCAGCTTTGGGTGCAGGAGCAAGAGTATTAAATGTATATAGTTATGATTTGACTTCCAGAGAAGTGGAAGAGATAAAGAATTCTAATTTAGACATAATACTTTTAGCAGGTGGTACTGACGGTGGTAACAAAGAGTGTATGATCCATAATGCCAAAATGATTGCAGAACATGGTATTAAACTTCCAGTGGTTGTAGCAGGAAACAAAGTAGCTACCGATGAAGTGGCTGAAATATTTGATAAAGCAGGTATATTATATAGAATCACTGAAAATGTAATGCCTAAGCTTAATACATTAAATGTAGAACCTGCAAGAGAAGAAATAAGACAGATATTTATGAAAAGAATAGTAGAAGCAAAAGGCATGAAAAATGCTGAAGGCTTCATAAATGGGATATTAATGCCAACTCCTGCAGCAGTTTTAAAAGCAGCTAGAGTACTAGCTGAAGGAACTGATAAGGAAGATGGCTTAGGAGACATCGTGGTAGTAGATATTGGTGGAGCAACCACAGATATTCATTCTATCAGCGATGGCGAACCAACTAAGCCAGGGGTAACATTAAGAGGTTTACAGGAACCTTTTGCAAAAAGAACAGTAGAGGGAGACCTAGGTATGAGATATTCCGCAGTTTCTCTTTGGGAGGCAGCAGGTACTCGTAAGGTTCAAAAGTATCTCTGCGATGACAGCGTAGATATAGAGGCTTCTTGTAGGCATAGATCAGCTAACATAACAATGGTTCCTCAAACTGAAGAAGAAATAAAGTTTGATGAGGCCATGGGAAAAGTTGCCACTGATTTAGCTATGGAAAGACATGTTGGATATATTGAAAGCATGTATACTCCTATGGGTGTTGTATATAGTCAAATAGGCAAAGACCTTTTAAGAACTAAATACATGATAGGTACCGGAGGAGTATTAGTTCATAGTAAAAATGCAGCAGGTATATTAAAAGCAGGAGCATTTGATATGGCTGATCCAACGCACTTAAAACCTGAAAATCCTGATTTCTATTTAGATAAGACATATATACTTTCTGCAATGGGATTACTTGCAGAAAAAGAACCTGATATAGCAATTAGAATAATGAAAAAATATTTAGTTAAAGTTTGATAGGAGGGAATTTTCGTGGAACTAAGAAATAAAAGATGGACTGATGAACAGTTTTTTAGTGAAAGAGAAGAAGTTTTAAAACAGTGGCCAACTGGTAAAGACGTAGATTTACAAGAGGCTGTTGATTACTTGAAGAAAGTACCAACAGAAAAGAACTTTGCTGACAAATTAGTTAGAGCAAAAGAAGCTGGAATGACAATGGCTCAGCCAAGAGCAGGTGTTGCATTACTTGATGAGCACATAGCTTTATTACAGCACTTACAAAATGAAGGTGGAGCAGACTTCTTACCATCCACAATAGATGCTTACACTAGACAGAATAGATATGAAGAGTGTGAAATTGGTATACAGGAAAGCTTAAAAGCAGGAAGATCATTACTTAATGGATTCCCAGCTGTTAACCATGGAGTTCAAGGTTGTAGAAAAGTTCTAGATGCAGTAAATATACCATTACAGGCTAGACACGGTACACCAGATGGAAGATTACTCGCTGAAATAACTCATGCAGGTGGATATACTTCTAATGAAGGTGGCGGTATTTCCTACAATATACCATATGCTAAATCTGTTTCAATAGAAAAAACTTTATTAGATTGGCAGTACTGTGACAGACTTGTTGGTTTCTATGAAGAACAAGGAGTTCACATAAACAGAGAACCATTTGGACCATTAACAGGAACTTTAGTTCCACCATCAATGTCCAATGCAGTAGGAATTACAGAAGCTTTACTTGCTGCTGAGCAGGGAGTTAAGAACATAACTGTTGGATATGGTGAATGTGGAAACATGATCCAAGATATAGCTGCTTTAAGATGCTTAGAAGAGCAGACAAATGAATACTTAAAAGCTTATGGATACAATGATGTATTTATAACTACAGTATTCCATCAGTGGATGGGTGGATTCCCACAAGATGAATCCAAAGCATTTGGTGTTATAGTTACAGCTACAACAATAGCTGCACTAGCAGGAGCAACTAAGATAATAGTTAAGACTCCACACGAAGCTATTGGTATCCCAACTAAAGAAGCAAATGCTTCAGGTATCAAAGCTACAAAGATGGCATTAAACATGTTAGAAGGACAGAGAATGCCAATGTCCAAAGAATTAGAAGCAGAAATGAATCTAATCAAAGCTGAAACTAAGTGCATACTTGACAAAATGTTTGAACTTGGTAATGGTGATTTAGCAGTTGGTACTGTTAAAGCATTTGAAACTGGAGTAATGGATATTCCATTCGGACCAAGCAAATACAATGCAGGTAAGATGATGCCAGTTAGAGATAACTTAGGATGTGTAAGATACTTAGAATTTGGTAACGTTCCATTTACTGAGGAAATAAAGAACTTCAACAGAGAAAGACTTCAAGAAAGAGCTAAAGTTGAAGGTAGAGATGTAAGCTTCCAGATGGTTATCGACGATATATTTGCAGTTGGTAAGGGAAGACTTATAGGAAGACCTTAATTAATGTAATTAATCTCTTCTAATATATTATTAATATTGTTTAATTACCACATTAGCTGTTGATGGTATAACTATCAACAGCGAATGTGGATTAAAATGCATAAAATATAAATAATAAAAAATAAAAAGGACAGGTGAATAATTATGAAAATTGTTGATGTAATCTGTACCCCAGGTTTAACTGGTTTCTATTTTGACGACCAGAGAGCAATAAAAAAGGGAGCAGGACATGATGGCTTTACTTACACTGGAGACACTGTAACAGAAGGATTTACTCAAGTAAGACAAAAAGGTGAATCAATTTCTGTTATGTTTATTCTTGAAGATGGTCAAGTTTCACACGGAGATTGTGCTGCTGTTCAGTATTCAGGAGCAGGTGGAAGAGATCCATTATTCTTAGCTCAAGATTTCATACCTGTTATAGAAAAAGAAATAGCTCCAAAATTAATTGGAAGAGAAATAACAAGCTTTAAAGCAATGGCTGAAGAGTTTGATAAAATGACTGTTAATGGCAATAGATTACATACTGCTATAAGATATGGTATATCTCAAGCTATACTTGATGCAGTAGCTAAAACACAAAAATTAACTATGGCTGAAGTTATAAGAAATGAATATAACCCAGGTGCAGAATTACTACCAGTTGCAGTATTTGCTCAATCTGGTGATGATAGATATGACAACGTTGATAAAATGATAATAAAAGAAGCAGATGTATTACCACATGCTTTAATAAATCACGTTGAAGACAAATTAGGTGCTAAAGGAGAAAAACTTCTTGAGTACGTTAAATGGTTAAGAGACAGAATAATAAAATTAAGAGTTAGAGAAGATTACGCTCCAATATTCCACATTGACGTATATGGAACAATCGGTGCTGCATTTGATGTTAACATAAAAGCTATGGCTGATTACATCCAAACTTTAGCAGAAGCTGCTAATCCATTCCACTTAAGAATCGAAGGACCAATGGACGTTGAAGATAGACAAAAACAGATGGAAGCTATGAGAGACTTAAGAGCAGAATTAGACGGAAGAGGATTATCCGTAGAATTAGTTGCTGATGAATGGTGCAACACAGTTCAAGACGTTAAATTCTTCACTGATAACAAAGCTGGACACATGGTTCAGATCAAAACTCCAGACCTTGGTGGAGTTAACAATATAGCTGATGCTATAATGTACTGTAAAGCAAACGGTATGGGAGCATACTGTGGAGGAACTTGTAACGAAACTAACAGATCCGCAGAAGTTACTACTAACATAGGTATAGCTTGTGGAGCTAAGCAGGTTCTTGCTAAACCAGGTATGGGCGTTGACGAAGGAATGATGATCGTTAAAAACGAAATGAACAGAGTTTTAGCTCTTGCTGGAAGAAGAAAATAATTCAATAAAACTATAAAAACTTAAAGATAGGAAAGGCGGTTTAATGTAAACTGCCTTTTCGACTATAAAGGATTAATTTATAATATTTTGAAGGGAGGTATTTATCTAGCAAGTAATATAATAGTTTACTTGGCTGGTAAATAATTGCGATATGAAAGAAGTACATGTTTCTGAAATTACAAAAAATATAAGACAGTTATGTATAGATGCTAACTACTATCTTCCAGAGGACGTTAAGAAAAAAATGGAAGAATACCATGAAAAAGAACAATGGGGAATGGCAAAAGGTATACTTGAAAAAATATTAACAAATATTGATATAGCTAAAAATGAAGATAGACCAGCTTGTCAGGATACAGGAATGGCTTGCATATTTGTAGAAATGGGTCAAGATGTACATATTACAGGTGGAAATCTTGAAGATGCCATAAATGAAGGTGTAAGACAAGGATATGAAGAAGGATATTTAAGAAAATCTGTTGTAAATGATCCAATCGAAAGAGTTAATACAAAAGATAACACACCAGCTATAATATATTATGATATAGTACCTGGAGATAAGCTAAAAATAACTGTTGCTCCTAAGGGATTTGGTTCTGAAAACATGAGCCAATTAAAAATGTTAAAACCTGCTGATGGATTAAAGGGAGTAAAGGATTTCGTATTAAAAGTAGTTAAAGATGCAGGTCCAAACCCATGTCCACCAATCGTTGTAGGTATAGGTATAGGCGGAACTTTTGATAAAGCTGCCAACATGGCAAAAAAGGCATTAATGAGATCTTTAGATGAAGAAAATCCAAAGCCTTACTATGCAAACTTAGAAAAGGAATTACTAGAAGAAATCAATGCATTAGGAATAGGACCACAAGGGTTTGGTGGACTTACAACAGCTATTGCAGTTAATATAGAAAGCTATGCAACTCATATAGCAGGATTACCTGTAGCAGTAAATATAAACTGCCATGTTACAAGACATAAGAGTGTAGAGTTTTAGGGGGGAAAATAAATGGATATAAGAATTACAACTCCATTAACAGCAGAAAAAGTTAAAGGCTTAAAAGCAGGAGACTCAGTACTTCTTAGTGGAGTTATATATACTTCAAGAGATGCTGGACATAAAAGATTAGTAGATTTATTAGATAAAGGTGAAGAATTACCAGTTGATGTAAAAGATCAAATAATATATTATGTTGGACCAACACCTGCAAAACCAGGTCAGCCAATAGGTTCAGCAGGTCCAACTACAAGCTATAGAATGGATCCATATACTCCAAAACTTTTAGACGCAGGTTTAAAAGGAATGATAGGTAAAGGATTAAGATCCCCAGAAGTTATCGATGCTATAAAGAGAAACACTGGTGTTTACTTTGCAGCAATCGGTGGAGCAGCAGCATTAATGGGAAGATCAGTTAAAAAGGCTGAAATAGTTACTTATGAAGATTTAGGTGCTGAAGCTTTAAGAAGATTAGAAGTAGAAGATTTACCAGTTGTTGTTGTTATAGATAGCGAAGGTAATAACTTATATGAAATGGGACAACAAGCATATTTAAATAGCTTAAAGTAGTTCAAATTAATAGTTAAAACTGAAGATTTTAAAAGTCTTCAGTTTTAACTGTTGGTTTTAGAAAGGAAGGTAAAAATGATGAAAATAAATAAGGTAGCTAAAGCTGGGACTTTAGAATCAAATGATGCTCTTATCATGGTAATGCCAAATGATAATACAGGAGTAGAAATTGAAATAGAAAGTATAGTTATGAAACAATTTGGAGAACAAATAAAGAAAGTGATATTAGAAAAAGCAACTGAGTTAAAACTTGATGGAGTTAAAATACAGATTCAAGATAAGGGAGCTCTTGATTATACACTAAAAGCAAGACTTGCAACTGCTGTAGCAAGAGCACAATAATTCACAATATATGCTTAAAAAAGAATTTGAGGTGAAGTTACTATGAAAAAATTAAGAAGAACTATGTTATTCATGCCTGGTAATAACCCTGGAATGCTTCAGAATGCCCCTATTTTAGGAGCAGATGCTGTTATTCTAGACTTAGAAGATGCTGTTAGCTTAACTGAAAAAGATGCAGCTAGAGAATTAGTTAAAGGAGCTATAAAAACAGTAGACTATTCAAAAGTTGAATTAGTAGTTAGAATAAATCCTTTAGATACTGAATTTGGACCAACAGATTTAGAAGCTATGGCAAGAGTTAAGCCAGATACTATACTAGTACCAAAAGCAACAAGAGAGCAGCTTATAGAAGCTGATGCAATAATTACTAAAATAGAAGAAGAAGAAGGCTTTGAAAAAGGAAGCATTAATTTATTTGGTCTTATAGAAACTGCTTATGGATTAGAAACTGTATATGATGCTGCTACAGCTACTCCAAGACTAGTAGGATTACTTTTAGGAGCAGAAGATTTAACTTCAGACTTTGGAATAAAGAGAACTAAAGAAAGTGAAGAAATTTCTTATGCAAGAAATAGATTCTCAGCAGCTTGTAGAGCAGCAAGAATAGATGCCATAGATACACCATTCACTGATACAAATGATTACGAAGGATTAAGACTTGATACAATAAAAGCTAAATCAATAGGATTTACAGGAAAGGCTTCTATAAACCCAAGACAAGTAGATACTATTCACTCAGTATTTAATCCAACTGAAGTTGAAATTAAGTATGCAATAAGAGTTCTTGAAGCAAGAGATGAAGCTTTTGCAAAGGGTCTTGGAGTATTCTCCTTAGATGGAAAAATGATAGATGCACCTGTTATAAACAGAGCAACAACAACTGTTGAATTAGCTAAGAGATTAGGACTTATAAGATAATCTCAAGTTAAATGTAATATAAATAATAAAGCGAGGGATTAAGATGAAAAATGTGCTTGGTAGAGAACTACCAGATTATATAGAAGGTTACGGTGAAATAAAGCCATTTGAAGGTGCTTTTGAAAATTGTGGAGTAGCAGAAAAAAGATCAATTAAAGTTAAAAGCGTAACTCCAGGAGAAGATAAAGTATTAGCGAGCATTGAAGAAGCTTTAGACAAAGTAGAAATAAAAGATGGTATGACAATTTCCTTCCACCATCACTTAAGAAATGGTGACTTTGTTTTAAATATGGTAATGCATGCAATAGCTAAAAGAGGAATTAAAGATATAACTATTGCTGCAAGTTCTATATTCCCAATACATGAGCCACTTGTAGAATATATGAAAAGTGGAGTTGTAACAGGAATATATGCAAACTATATGTCAGGTCCAGTAGCACAGGCTATATCAAAGGGATATTTAAAGAAACCAGCTGTTATGATGACTCATGGTGGAAGACCAAGAGCTATGGAAAGTGGAGACTTACATGTTGATGTAGCATTTATTGCATCTCCAACTGCTGATACATATGGTAACTTAAATGGAGTACAAGGACCATCTGCGTGTGGTACTTTAGGATATGCGGTGACAGATGCAGAATATGCTGATAAAGTAGTAGCTATTACTGATAATTTAGTTCCATATCCAGCATGCCCTATAGATATTACTCAAATATATGTAGATTATGTTGTAAAGATTGATTCTATAGGAAATCCAGCAGGAATAGTTTCTGGAACTACAAAGATAACTAAAGACCCTGTAGGATTAAAAATAGCAAAAATGGCAACTGAAGTTATAGAAGCGTCTGGATTAATCAAAGATGGCTTATCATTCCAAACAGGTGCAGGTGGTACATCTCTTGCAGTTGCAGCGGAATTAAAAGAAATAATGAAATCAAAGGGTGTAGTAGGAAGCTTTGCAGCAGGTGGAGTTACTGGATACATTGTGGAAATGTTTGAAGAAGGATTATTCAAAAACATTTTTGACGTACAGTGTTTTGATTTAAAAGCTATAGAATCTTACACTAAAAACCCAGGACATATGGCAATGTCAGCTTCCATGTATGGTAACCCACACAATAAGGGTGCAGTTGCAAATAACTTAGATGTTATGATACTTGGTGCTACAGAAATAGATACTAACTTTAACGTTAACGTAACAACTGGATCAGATGGAGTAATCATGGGTGGTTCCGGTGGACACAGTGATACTGCTGCAGGTTCAAAACTTGCTATAATAGTTACAAACCTTGTAAAAGCAAGATTACCAATTATTAAAGATAAGGTTACAACAGTTACAACTCCAGGTGAAAGTATAGACGTTTTAGTAACAGAGAGAGGAATAGCTGTTAATCCAAGAAGACAGGATTTAATAGAAAAATTAAAAGAAACTAATCTCCCTGTAATGACTATAGAAGAATTAAAAGAAGTAGCTGAAAAGATGACAGGAAAACCAGAAGCAATAAAAACAACTGATGAAATTGTAGCTATAGTTGAATACAGAAATGGTACTGTAATTGATGTAGTTAAAAAACCTTTAGAATAACATAAAAATAGGACTGCATTTAGCAGTCCTTATTTTTTATTTAAATTTAATAGGGTATAATAATATATAGTTAAATAAAAAAACTATAATAGGAGTAGATTTGAATGATGTATGGCGTAAACTTACATAATATAAATTTAAAAAACGAAGAAGAAAGAAAAAGAGTACATAATTTTTTAGAAAGCTTTGGACTTAAATTGGATGATGATGTGGATTATACCTTAGTTATGGAAATTGAAGGAGAAATAAAAGCTACTTGTTCTAAGGCAAAAAACATTTTTAAATGTTTTGCAGTTTCAGATGATTTAAGGGGTGAAAATGTTACATCTACACTTATTACATCATTGATAGATAAATCTTTTGAAGAAGGGATATATCATAACTTTATATTTACAAAGCCAGATAAAAAGGAAGTATTTAAATCCCTTAGCTTTAAAGTATTATATGAAGCACAGGATGCAGTGTTTTTAGAATATGGAATATATGATATAAATAAATCTTTAAACAAGATTAAAGAAAAATATAATATAAATGATTCTATTGAAAAGGGAGCATTGGTAATGAACTGTAACCCTTTTACTTTAGGGCATAGATATTTGATTGAAGAAGCATCAAAGGTATGTAAGGAAGTAATTGTGTTTATAGTTGAAGAAGATAAATCCTTATTTCCATTTGAATTTAGATATAATTTAGTTAAAGAAGGCACAAAGGATTTAGAAAATGTAAAAGTTATCCCAGGAGGAGAATATATAATATCCTCAGCTACATTCCCTACATATTTTATAAGACAGGAAGATGCAAGACTCAGAGCTCACTCTGAAATTGATGCAGGTATATTCGGAAAATATTTTGGAGAAAAGTTTAATATCAAAAAAAGATTTGTAGGAGAAGAGCCATATTGTAATGTAACTCGTGCTTATAACGAAACCTTGAAAGATATACTTCCAAGATACGGAATAGAACTTCATGAAATAAAGAGGAAGGAACAAGGAGGAAGTTTTATAAGTGCTTCTAGAGTAAGGGAACTTATAAGAAATGATAAATTTGAGGAAATAAAGGATTTAATACCACAGGTAACCTTAGAATTTTTAAACTCTGAAAAGGGAAAGGAGATAAGGGAGAAGATAAAAAACACCAATTCTCCACATTAAAATGAAAGATTATAATGCTATAGATATTTTGAATGCAAGAGAAGCAAGAGTTTATTTAATAGAAGAGCTTATAGAAAAGTATTCACTACCAATTATATGCTTAAGAATAAATTATCCAGGAGAGATTAAGAATAATGATCTTACCTCTAATATATCAAAAGTATTAAGAGAAGAAGTTTTAAATATTTTTAGAGATGATATCCTATATGAGAATTTTAAGTTCACGGCTGAAGGACCATTACTAATACTAGTGATAAATGATGATGCTTTTATGGTAAAGAAAAAAACTATAGAACTTGAAGAAAATCATTTGCTTGGAAGACTTGGAGATATAGATGTATATGATGAAAAGGGAAATGGAATAAGCAGAAAAGACTTAGGATATTCATCAAGAAAATGTTTTATATGCAGTGATATGGCACAAAATTGTGTAAGAGCTCAAAAACATTCAATAGAGGAAGTAATAAAATTTATAGAGGAAAGATATATAAAATATCTAAATAAGGAAGCGGAGAAAACACATGAATAAGGATTTTAACATTCATGAAGCTGCATTTGATATAAGCAGTTTTGCAATACAATCAATGCTTTATGAAGTAGCTTGTGCTCCTTCGCCAGGACTTGTATCTGTAATATCAATGGGTGCTCATAAGGACATGGATCATTACACATTTATAGATAGCACTTGTGCCTTAATAAAATATTTGACTTTATGTGTAGAAGAGGGTTTTTCTTCTAAAGCCTCAAGAGAACTATTAAAATACATTCGCCCTATAGGAATAGAGGGAGAAAAGCAGATGTTTGAAAAGACATCTGGAGTAAATACGCATAAAGGTATGCTATTTTTAATGGGAATAGCGTGTGTTGCTACAGGAAAGGCAATTTATGATAAAAGGCAATTTAAAGATATTCCTCAGATAATTAAAGATATGTGCGAAGGATTAGTTGAAAAGGAACTTTATCCATTAAAAGAGGAAATAAAAAAATATGGATCTCTAGAGGAGCTTTCTAAAAAAAGAAGACTTTCCTATGGAGAAAAGCTTTATCTTATGTATAACACAGAAGGTATAAGAGGAGAAGTAGAAAGAGGACTTCCAATAATATTTGAATTTGCATTAAATTTTTACAAAGAAAATAGTTGTTTAACTCAAAATGATAGATTGGTAAATACTCTTTTAGGAATAATGCAGTATTCAGAAGACTCTAATGTACTACATAGACATTCTAAGGGCATACTTTCAGAAGTACAGGAAAAGGCACGATACATAGTAAGTGTTGGTGGCATGAACACTGCAGAAGGAAGACAGGCAATAAAAGATTTAGACATAGATTTTAGCAATAGAAGGATAAGTCCAGGTGGAAGTGCAGACTTGCTGGCAGTCACTGTGTTTTTTTCACTAGTAAAAGAATACTTTAGTACTATGAACTTAGAGTAAAATATTATAAATTATAGATAAATAGATAGTCCCTAATCACTAGTCGCTAAATACTGTTAAACAGTTAAATATAGCGATTAGTGATTAGGGATTTTTACTTTACCATTTAAATAATATTAGTTTTGGTTTAAAATTAATATATCTGTTTTTGTATAAAGTGAATTTTGTGTTAGGAGTGTTAAGAATGTGGAATAAGCTATCCTTAAAAAATAAGGTAATATTTTTTTGTGTGCTTTCTATTGTAAGCGCAATCTTTATATTCAATGGAGAAATAAAAAATAAGATATACATAAGTAATAATAACATAAAAAAGGCTGAAGTAACTGATAATAAAGCTATTTTGAAAAGTAATAAAGAGGAAAGTGGAATTATTAAAGAAGTTCAGGAAGAAAAAAATAAGGAAAATAAAGAGTTAGAAGAAACTTATAATAAGGCTTATAAAGCTTTTTTTGATAATAAATATGCTGAAGCAATTAATTTGGCGAATGAAGTTATCAAAAAAGATAATAAACATTATAAGTCTTATAACATAAAGGGAATTGCATTAGCTTATAATGGGAGCTTTGAGGAAGGAATGAAAAACATAGATAAGGCACTAGAGATAAGTCCTAACTACGGATATGCTCGTTTTAATAAAGCATTAGCCTATGAATTATATGGTAAATATGAAGAAGCGTTAAAGTGGTATGATAAAGATTTAGAAGTTGAAAATTATATATGGAGCTATTATGGGAAGGCAAGTATTTATGGAAGAAAAGGTGACGTGGAAAACACCGTAAAATATCTTAAAATAGCAATTGAAATGGACAAAGTAGTGAAAGAAGAAGCAAGAACAGAAAGGGACTTTGATAATGTTAGACAAAGCAAGGAATTCCAAGAATTGATAAAGTAGAAAGTGATTTAAAAAATTATTATATAAATTAATATAAAGATTAGTATTACAAAATATAACTTAATAAAAATACCTTCGTATAAATATATGAAAACATGTTTTTGGAAAGGAAGTAATAAGAAAGTGGATGAGGATTTAAGACTTGTAAAAGAAGTATTAAAGGGAAATTTAGATAGTTTTAATATAATAGTAAATAAATATGAAGTACCTATATTAAGGTTTATATATAATATTATAAAAAACACGCAAACTGCGGAAGATATAACTCAAGATGTATTTATAACGGTATATAATAAGCTTTATCTTTACAAAAGTGAGTATAAGTTTTCTAACTGGATATTTCAAATAGCAAGAAATAAGTGTATAGATTATGTTAGAAAAAATAAGAAGACCGTAGAAGCTAACATAGATGAAATGAGAGAATTAGCATCTAAAGAAGAAACTCCACAGGAACTTTTAGAATTTAAAGAAATGAAGGAGCAAGTGGAGAAGTTTTTATATTCCCTAGAAGAGACAGATAGACAAATAATATTATTAAGATATTCAGGAGAAAATACTACGTTTAATGATATAGCGCAAATTATGAAAATCAGTGAATCCTCAGTAAAAAGAAGATATTATAATGCAAGAGAAAAGTTCAAGAAAAATATTTCTGTTCAGGAAAAGAGGTGTAGAGGATGAATTGTAGCACATTTTTAAAAAAATTAGATGACTATATAGAAGGCAGCTTAAGTATGGATATGGAAATTGCTATGGAGAAGCATTTAGAAGATTGTTCAAGTTGCAAAGCTTATTATGAAGAAGAAATTAAGATAGAAAAAGCCTTTAAAAGTGTAATTCAAAATGAGGATATAGTGTTTAAAAGTTCTAGATCCTCTATAATGGATGGCATAGATAAAAGTATGTATGAAGACAGGATAGGTAAAAGGATGATTTTATATTTTAAAAGGTATAAAGTTATATATAGCACTTGTGCAGCATTATTAATAGGATTTATTTCATTAGCTCCTTATATATCAAATAAAATAAATGGATCTACAGGAGAAAAGTTAGCTCAAGATAAAGCACCTAACAATGCCATGTTAAGGAAAGCTGAAACTGGCAATTTTATGATAAAAAATCCAGAGCAAGGAAGTGAAGCAAAAGTAAATACAGCACTAATAAGTCCTACAGTTTTCTTAGAAAAAAAATATGCTTTTCAAAAAAGTAGTTTAGAAAGTAAGTCATTGCCAAACGAAAATTGGAGAGATTCACCAGATAAAAAGTTCAGTGCTCAAATAGAAGGACAAAATTTAGAAGGAACCGAAGAGGGAGTACACCCTATAATATTTAGAGAAAATACTATGGAGAAAGCATATAAGCTTTCTTTCAAGGATGCATCTATTCAGTATTCTCCAAAGAAATTACAGTGGTTGGATGAGAGAAATTTACTGGTTACCATAGGATATGGATTTGGAACAATAACTAAAGGAGGGGATTTATTCATTGTTAGTATAGATACGGGCAACACATACACAGTGTATAAAACTGAAGACGATAAAAAAGAAGTAACTGATGTGGAAAAAGTATCAAATAATGATGGGAGTATAAATCTTAAACTAAAATTAAATGTATATGAAGATGAAAATTATATAAAATCTCACATGGAAGAAAAGTTAATAAAAAATTTTAAAGTAGTATATGATAAATAGCTAAAAAGGGAGCCTAAAATTTAGGTTCTTTTTTTTAGTTATAATATATATAATTTAGTTGTGAGTTTAATAATAAGGAGAAACTTCCAATATTTAAATCAAGTAATACAAATGGATAAGAAAAATAGCTTTTCTTTATAAACAAAAAAATATAAAAATTGGTGAAAATAAAAGTGATAAATTAAAGGAAAATGAAATAAAATATTGAACCAAATAACAACAATAATAATAAAATAGTAAAGAAAGCTTCATTAAAGGAGGAGAATTTTCACAAGGTCAATTAAATAAAAATGTAGATATTAATAAATTAAAAAGCTATGCTTCTATATTAACTAACAGATTTAAGGATTCTATGTATAATAACTCCGTTATAAAAGAAATACTAAATATGAAGAAATAAAATTTACAATTGATAATAGTTATTAAATAGTATTGACTTTGCTAAAAAAGTGGTATAAAATTATAGTAATACCCTTTGGGGGTATGTGGGAGGCGTAAAAATGGTAAAGGAAATAAGAGACAAGAACTTTCAAGATGAAGTTTTAAAATCAAATGATATAACTGTAGTGGATTTTTGGGCACCTTGGTGTGGACCTTGTAAAATGCTCGGACCGATAATAGATGAAATATCTCAAGAGTTAAAAAGTAAGGCTAAATTTGTAAAAATAAATGTAGATGAGAATCCAATAGTTTCCGATCAATATAGGATAGCAAGTATACCAACAGTACTTGTATTTAAAGGTGGAAAAATAGTTGAAAATTTAGTTGGATTTAGACCAAAGCAAGCAATAAAAATGGCTATTGAAAGAAATTTTTAATACTATATGATAAAAAGAGGTGTAATAAATGACTAAACGATATGATATAGCTATAATAGGAAGTGGACCAGCGGGACTTTCTTCAGCTATAAATGCTAAAATAAGAAATAAAGAGTTTATTATATTTGGAACTGAAAATTTAAGTAATAAACTAATAAAAGCACCTAAGGTGAATAATTATTTAGGGTTTTATGATATAACTGGAAAAGATCTTAAGGAAAACTTTAAAGATCATTTAGAATCAATGAATATACAAATAACAACTGAAAAGATTACAGCAGTTTATGGAATGGGAGATTATTTTGCGATAATGGCTAATGATAAGACTTATGAAGCTACTACAGTGATTATCGCAACAGGAATGGAATTTACAAAGCCGTTAAAGGGTGAAGAAGAGTTACTTGGAAGAGGAGTAGGATACTGTGCTACATGTGATGCTCCTTTATATAAGGGAAAGGTTGTAACTATTATAGGATATAATAGGGAAGCAGAAGAAGAAGCCAATTTTGTAAGTGAGTTAGCTTCCAAAGTAAACTATATACCTATGTACAACGCAGAATATGAATTAAAGAATAGCATTGAATTAATAAAAGATAAGCCTGTTGAAATACAGGGAGAAGCTAAGGTAGAAAAGCTTATTTTAAAGGATTCTGAAATAGAAACAGATGGGTTATTTGTGTTAAAGGATAGTGTATCTCCAGCACAGTTGGTGCCAGGTCTCGAAATGGAGAATGGACATATAAAAGTTGATAGAGAAATGAAGACAAATATACCTGGATGTTTTGCAGCAGGAGATTGTGTAGGAAAGCCTTATCAATATCTAAAATCTGCTGGGGAAGGCCAAGTAGCAGCATTAAATGCTGTTTCATATATTGATTCATTAAAAAAGTAAGCTTATAGTGAAATATTTAAAGCCTATGAGGAATTCCTCATAGGCTAAGTTTATTTAAATTAGTATGATAAATTTATTTTACTACAAAAAATACATGATTACCTATAACCTTTTTATTACTTTTATCAATGTTTTTCATCCATCCACAGGTAGCTATTTTAGGGTTATAAAAAAATACAGCTTTATTTGTAGGATCTATGCCATTTAATGCATCTATGACAGCATTATAGCTATCTTTATCAGGAGTTAAATTGATAACTCCGTTTTTCACACAAGAAAATGCATAAGGCTGCTTTATTACACCTGACACTGATTTAGGAAAACTAGGATTTTTCACCCTGTTCAATATTACGGATGCTACAGCAACTTTACCCTCATAAGGCTCTCCGCGACTTTCTCCATGGACCACTTGAGCCATCAAATATATATCTTCATTAGTTATATAAATTTTACCTTTATTTTCCCCAAAAACTTCCACTGCAATACTTTGGTCATTAAATAAGTCACAGTCTATATCTGGCTGAGGCATCGCAGCCAAACTTGTGGTACTGGACAATAATAAAAGATAAGAAGTTAAAATTATACTGATTATCTTTTTCATATGTATTTCTCTCCTTTTACCGACGGGGTTAGCTGACGGATTAGGTAAAGGTTAACCTTCGTATTAAATACGATTCACCCCAAAACTTGGTTCCCCCGTGTTTTTTTACTTAGGCTAATGATATTGTGCCCGAAATATCATAAAAAATACATATTAATTCATAGTATCTTCTTTAAATTTTTCATAGGAGTCTACAAAAGAGTTAAAGTTATTATTTAGTGTACTATATGACACTTCTGTTTCATTATAAGTAGAAGTTACTTCTTTGGTATGATTAGATGTTTCTTTTTGATTTTGATAAGAAATAACATCTAATTTAAAATTTTGTATATATGAAATGTAATTATTTAAAGTAGTTAAAAATAGTTCATATATATATACGGAATTAGAGGGAACAGTTAGTTTAGAAAATTCAGTTTTTATTTCTTGAACTTCTTCCACATTTGAGTCAACTATTTCCATTAATGAATCTAAGCTAAGGTTTTTGTTTAATCTATCTACATAATCATTGTAATTCATTTTAACATTTACAAAGGAACTTAAAATTTCATCCATAGAATTAATAAATTCTTTATATTGAGCAGCATTAATTTCGTTGGTTTTTCTGATTCTAATAAGGTCGTCTATATAAGAAGTGCAATTATTTATATAAGTCTTACTTTTATCAGTTAATGAAATACTTAATCTATTAGTATGAAAAAGTGAATAGTGATAAAGACATTTGTTGTTGAAATTTTTTAAAGTAATTAAGGCCTTGTCCATATCTCCTCCCTGAGGATTAGCAAATATCGCAGCAAGTTGTTCGTATATATGTATATTATAATTTAATCCTTGCAATAAGTTGCCATATTCAGTATGATTTGGATTATTTGTTTCTATATTATTTAAATTATCTTTAACTTCTTTTAACTCTTTTATTATGATTGGAAGCTCTTTCCTTGATTTTTCTATATCTATGCTTTGTTTTTTTATTAAATTTGAGGTTTTATTATTAGTATTATTAATAGATGTTATACTAATATGTAGTACTTTTTTAGAGCTGTCTTTATTAAAATTTTTTAATAATGAATATACGTTAAATAAATTACCTATAATTAGTAATAGAGCAAATATTACAATGACAATAATAAGCTTTTTATTTTTCATTTTAATCCCCCCTTCTAGTTATAATATTCACTATAATTTAATAAAATTACTTTTAAAAATTTTTATTAACAATTTAATAAATTTTACTTAATAAACTTATATAAACGGCTAAGTATAGTGTATAATTATTAATGTGATTAAAGAAATAAGGAGGTGAAGATATTGGAGATATTACAAGTGATGGTAAATGCAATAAAAAATATAAATGTATCTTCTATATTAGATATTTTAGCGGTATCATATCTTTTTTATAAAGGATATATGCTAATTAGGGAAACTAGAGCAGAACAACTTTTAAAAGGTATTATACTTATAATAATACTTATTCCGATAAGTAAAGTATTAAGACTTGAAATGCTTTACTGGATTTTAAGCAATACAATTACAATAGGAGTACTTTCTTTTATTATTATATTTCAACCTGAAATTCGTAGAGGCTTAGAACATATAGGGAGAAGTGCTTTTATCGATAAACATATTTTGCAAGATGAAGAGACAATGGCAAAAGTAATAGAGGAAATAGTTAATGCTGTAGAAAGTTTATCTAGAGAAAAAACAGGAGCATTAATAGTAATTGAAAGATTGACAGGACTTGGTGAAATTATAAATACAGGAACTAAACTAGATTCACTGGTATCTTCAGCTCTCCTTGAAAACATATTTGTAGTAAACACTCCTCTTCATGATGGAGCAACTATAATAAGGAACGATAGAATAATTTCTTCTGGATGCTTTTTGCCACTTACAAGTAATAATGAATTAAATAGAGCACTGGGAACAAGACACAGGGCAGCACTTGGCATATCCGAAAGCTCAGATGCAATAATTATAGTAGTTTCAGAAGAAACAGGAACTATATCTCTAGCTGTTAATGGTAATTTAACTAGAAATTATGATAAAGCAAGACTTAAAGATATACTTATGAGAATAATTAAGAAGACTCAAAGTAGAAAATTAAATTTTAAAGAGCGGGTGGTAGCATGGATGAGAGAAACAAAAAAGAGCAGCTAATTATAAAAATATGTTGCCTTATTGCTGCTTTTGGATTGTGGTTATATACTACCAACGTATTAAATCCTATAAGAACGTATAAGAAAAGTATTCCAGTAGTCTTAATGAATGCAGATGCAATAGGGCAATCAAATTTAACTCTAATTCCTGGGCAGAATCCTTCCATAACGTTAACATTAAAGGGAACAGCAAGTGATGTATATTCTGTTACAGAAGATCAATTTAAAGTAGTAATTGATTTAGGAGCATACGTGTTAAAAAAGGGAGAAAATATTATCCCTGTAGAGCTTAAGGAAATTCCAAATAATATTAAAGTAGTAAATACTGAAAATCTATGGGCAAAAGTTGAAGTAGATGAACTTAAAGAAAAAATGGTACCTATTAAGGTAGATATAGAAGGTAAAGCAAAAGAAGGATATTATGCTTCAAATACAAATGTAAATGAAAACTCTGCGAAAATAACAGGAGCGGCTAGATATGTTGAAAAAGTAGATGCGGTGGTAGCAAAATATAATATAAGTAATAGAACTTCGGACTTACAGCAATCAGTTTCATTAAAACCTATAGATAAAAACAATAATGTTGTAGACTATGTGAAAGTAGAGCCTGCATATATAAATGTTAAAGTTCCAATAAAAAAAATTAAAAGTATACCTGTGACAGTTAAAACAACAGGGAAGTTAACAGATAGAATTTTAGATAGCATTATTTCTATTCCTAGCTCTATAGAGATAACTGGAGAGGATACCATTATAAATTCTATTACATCTATAAATACTGAAGCAATAGACTTATCTACGCTGTCTAAAGATGAAATTGACACAAAATTAATAGTACCCGAAGGAGTTACTCTTATAAATAATAATGGATATGTAAAGGTGAAAATAACTTCAAATAATATTTCACAAAAAACCATACCATCAACGGTTAAATTTATAAATAAAAGTGAAGACTATGATGTAACATCAGATAGTTCACAGGTTAATATTACAATAAAAGGGACATCAGATATTCTAAACAATATAACAACATTAGAAAGTCATATAGATTTAAGTTCTTTAAAAGAAGGCACACATTCTCTTCCTGTAGGTGTGAATGTACCAAGTAACGTTAGTTTAGTTTCAGTAACTCCAAGTAATATAAATGTAACTATAAAGAAAAAGGTGGTAGAAGCTATAAATGGCAATTAAAATAAACAACATAGCATTAGATATAGATGAAGATATATCAATTTTAAAATGTAAAGCAGCTAAAAAATTAAAGCTTCCAACGAAATATATTAGAGATTTTAAAATATTAAAAGAATCCGTAGATGCAAGAAGAAAAAATCTTATTAAGATTAATTATGCTGTAGAGGTTATTTGTGATGATGAAGAAAAGGTAGTTTTAAAAGCAAATGATAAAGATATAAAAATAGAAGAACAAAATTATGAGGAGAATTTTCCCTTTGGAGAAAAGAAGCTAAGTCACAGACCAGTAATTATAGGCATGGGGCCAGCAGGGATGTTTGCTGGCCTTTTACTATCCCAAAAGGGGTATAAGCCTATAATAGTGGAAAGAGGAGAAGCAGTAGAAGAAAGAACTAAATCCATTGATAAGTTTTGGACAGAAGGAATGTTAAAAGAGGGATCTAACGTTCAATTTGGTGAAGGTGGAGCAGGAACTTTTTCTGACGGAAAGTTAACTACTAGAATAAAGGATTCAAGATGTGACTTTGTTTTAGAGGAATTTGTAAAGTGTGGGGCACCAGAGGAAATAAAGTATATGGGAAAACCTCATATAGGTACTGATATATTAAAAGAAGTTGTAAAAAATATTAGAGAAGAAATAATAAGATTAGGTGGAGAAGTTTACTTTAATCATCAAATGAAAGATATTGTTATTAAAGATGATAACTTAAAAGCTATAGTAGTTAATGATAAAGAAATACCTTGTGAAGTTGCGATACTTTCCATAGGTCATAGTGCAAGAGATACCTATGAGCTTTTATACAATAAAAATATATTTTTAGAGCCTAAGCCATTTGCAATAGGAGTAAGGGCAGAACATCTTCAATCCTTTATTGATGAAAATCAATATGGAAAATATGCAGGACATCCAAGACTTAAGGCAGCAGACTATAGACTTGCATATACAAGTGAAAAGACAGGAAGATCAATATATAGCTTTTGCATGTGCCCTGGAGGGTACGTTGTAGCAGCTTCTTCAGAGAAAAATAAAATTGTAACTAATGGAATGAGTTATCATAAAAGAGATGGAAAAAATGCAAATTCAGCAATAGTTGTATCTGTAAAGCCAGAGGATTTTGAAGGGAATAGCCCATTAAAGGGAATGGAATTTCAAAGATATTATGAAAGTTTAGCATATAAAATTACAAATAGCTATATTGCACCAGTACAGCTTTTAGGAGATTTTATGAAAGATGAGATAAGTAAAAGTATAGGGAAAGTGGAACCTACATATAAACCAGGATATGAGTTTTCAGATTTAAGAAAATGTCTGCCTTCCTATGTAATAGAGTCCCTAAAGGATGGTTTTATAAACTTTGATAAGAAAATAAAAGGTTTTGGAGATAAGGATACAGTGCTTACAGGAATAGAAACTAGAACTTCTGCTCCAGTAAGAATTACAAGAAATGAAAACTTACAGAGTATTTCATTGAAAGGACTTTATCCAGCAGGAGAAGGTGCAGGATATGCAGGCGGAATAATATCTGCAGCAGTAGATGGATTAAGAGTAGCAGAAAGTATAATGAAAGAATGGACGCCTATAATATAATCATAAGCTTTGATTTAAATAATGTGTACAGTTCACTTATTTAAGTCAAAGCTAAAATTTAATGATTTAATTTTCTGAAAAACAGTGATTTTATGAAAATATTTGGTACAATAAATATGAGATATTATATCAGTTTAGATAGTTAAAAATTTATCAATCATAAATAATTATAAAGAGGTGTATTTCAATGATTAGAAGTTTTGATGAAGTTTTGCAGAAGCTTAAGAGTCTTGAAACTAAAAAAGTAGCAGTAGCGGTAGCACAAGATGAGCCAGTTCTTGAAGCTGTTAGAGATGCAAAGAAAAATGGCATTGCTGATGCAATATTAGTAGGACACAAAGCAGAGATAGAAAAGATAGCGGACAAAATAGGAATGGACTTAAGTGACTTTGAAATAATAGACGAGCCAAATGTTGCAAAAGCATCATTAAAGGCTGTAGAATTAGTATCTACAGGCAAAGCAGATATGTTAATGAAGGGATTAGTTGATACAGCAACTTTCTTAAGATCTGTTTTAAATAAAGAAATTGGACTTAGAACAGGAAAAACTATGTCCCACGTAGCAGTTTTTGAAACAGCGAAATTTGATAGATTATTATTATTAACAGATGTTGCATTTAATACATATCCTGAACTAAAGGAGAAAGTTGATATAATACATAATGCTGCATCAGTTGCACATGCACTTGGAATAGAAAAGCCTAAAGTTGCTGCAGTATGTGCTGTAGAGGTTGTAAATCCAAAGATGCCTGAAACTATAGAAGCTTCCTTACTTGCAAAAATGAGCGATAGAGGACAGATAAAGGGATGCGTTGTAGATGGACCTTTCGCGCTTGATAATGCATTATCTGAAGAAGCTGCAAAGCATAAGAAGGTTACAGGAGAAGTAGCTGGAAAGGCAGATGTATTATTACTTCCAAATATCCATGCAGGTAACATAATGTATAAAACTTTAACTTATACAACTGATTCTAAAAATGGATGCTTACTTGTAGGAACAACTGCACCAGTTGTATTAACTTCTAGAAATGACAGCCATGAAACAAAGATGTATTCAATAGCTCTTGCAGCATTAGTAGCTAACAATATGAAGAAATAATTTATAATTATAATATATGGAGGTAATAAAATGTCATACAAATTATTGATAATAAACCCAGGTTCTACTTCTACAAAAATAGGAGTATTTGAAGATGAAAAGTTACTATTAGAAGAAACTTTAAGACATTCTTCAGAGGAAATAGGAAAATACGAAACTGTATATGATCAATTCCATTTTAGACAAGAAGTTATATTAAATATACTAAAGGAAAAGGGATTTGACATAAATACTTTAAGTGCAGTAGTAGGAAGAGGCGGACTTTTAAAACCTATCGAAGGAGGCACATATGCTGTAAATGAAACTATGCTTCATGACCTTAAAGTAAGCGTACGTGGACAGCATGCTTCAAACTTAGGTGGAATAATTGCAAATGAAATTGCTAAATCACTTAATATACCAGCATTTATAGTAGACCCTGTTGTTGTAGACGAGCTTCAAGATGTAGCAAGAATTTCTGGTATGCCAGAAATAGAAAGAACTAGTATATTCCATGCTTTAAATCAAAAAGCTGTTGCAAGAAAATATGCTAAAGAAAACGGAAAAGATTATTCAGATGTAAGCTTAATAGTAGCTCACATGGGTGGTGGTTCATCTGTTGGAGCACACAAGGGTGGAAGAATCATTGATGTAAACAATGCACTAGATGGAGAAGGCCCATTCTCACCAGAAAGAAGTGGCGGAGTTCCAATAGGAGATTTAGTAAGACTTTGTTACTCAGGAAAATATACTTTACCAGAAATGATTAAAAAGATAAATGGAAAAGGCGGTACAGTAGCATACCTTGGAACAAATGACTTTAGAGACGTTGAAACTAAAGGATTAGAAGGTGGCGAAGAATATAAGGAATATAGACTTATATTAGACGCATTTATATATCAAATGGGTAAAGAAATAGGAAAATGTGCAGCTGTTTTATCTGGAAAAGTAGATGCTATAATATTAACTGGAGGAATTGCTTACAGTAAATATGTAGTAGCTGAAATTAAGAAAATGGTTGAATTCATAGCACCTGTAGTACCATATCCTGGAGAAGATGAATTATTAGCATTAGCTCAAGGAGCAATAAGAGTGCTAGCAGGAGAAGAAAAAGCAAAAGAATATAAATAATTATATTGATTATAAAGGTCTGGCCATAAGTGCCAGGCCTTTGCTTTTGTCGAATTAACTAACAGGCCTTTTGTTGAGATAATGCATGAATTGTATTATAATAGGTGTATATGTTTGAATTTTAACAATAAAATTGTATAAACTTATATTACACAGAACATAGAAAAGAGAGGTATTTATCTATGGATAGAATGTTTGGAACGGATGGAGTAAGAGGAATAGCAAATCTAGAACTTACATCAAGACTTGCATACGATTTAGGAAGAGCAGGTGCACATATACTAACAGAAGGTACTCATAAGCCTAAAATTTTAGTAGGAATGGATACAAGGATATCAGGACACATGCTTGAAAGTGCATTAGTATCAGGGATACTTTCTGTAGGAGCTGAAGCAGTTTGTGTAGGAATTGTACCGACTCCAGCTATAGCATATTTAACAAGAAAATATGGAGCAGATGCAGGAGTTGTAATTTCAGCTTCTCATAATCCTGTAGAATATAATGGAATAAAGTTTTTTAACAAAAACGGATATAAACTTTCTGATGAGTTAGAAGATAAAATACAAGCAGTGATAGAAGAAAACTTTGAAGGAGTACCTTCACCTATAGGTGAAAATATAGGAAGAAAGATTGTTGAAGAAGCAGCTATAGAAGATTATATAGAGTTTGCAAAGTCAACAATAGACACAGATTTAAAAGGGCTAAAGGTTGCATTGGATTGTGCAAATGGAGCATCTTATGAAACAGCAGTTCAAACCTTTAGGGCATTAGGCGCAGAAGTTGTGGTTATAAATAATGATCCCGACGGATTTAATATAAATAAAAACTGTGGATCTACCCATCCAGAAGAGCTAATGGATTATGTCGTAAAAAAAGGATGTGACTTAGGATTAGCCTTTGACGGGGATGCAGATAGATGTTTAGCAGTAGATGAAAGTGGAAAATTAATAAATGGAGATTTTATAATGTCCGTTTGTGGTAAGTATATGAAGGACACAGGGAAATTAGATAAGGATACTATTGTTATAACTGTTATGAGTAATCTAGGTATGCATATAGCCATGAAAAAAGAAGGCATCAAATTTATAACTACTAAAGTAGGCGATAGATATGTACTTGAAGAAATGGTTAAGGATGGATATAAAATTGGAGGAGAACAATCTGGACATATTATTTTCTTAGATTATAATACAACTGGAGATGGGCTTATTACAGGACTTCAATTATCAGCTATTATAAAAAATACTGGTAAGAAATTATCTGAATTAGCTTCTATAATGAAAGAGCTTCCTCAAGTGCTTGTAAATGCAAAAATACCTAACGACAAAAAGGATATATATATAACAGATGAAGAAATAGCATCAGAAATTAAAAATATAGAAGAAAAAATGGAGGGTAACGGAAGAGTTCTTATAAGACCTTCAGGTACAGAACCATTAGTAAGGGTAATGCTTGAAGGAGAAAATCAAGCTGAGATAGATGAAATAGCGCATAGCTTAGCTGCACTTATTGAAAAAAAGGCAAATAATTAAAAGAAATATATAAAGGCATGGGATTATCTCATGCCTTTTTTATATATCGAATAAAATATGAAATTTAATGTCAGAGAACCAGATTTATCCTCGTATTAATTTATGAGAAGCTTCTTAAGGAGGAAAAAATGTGAATATAGATGAGAATAATTTTATAGCACAAATAAAAAAGAAAAATCCAAGAGCATTGGAATTTGCAGTGGACAACTACAGTAAGCTAGTTTTTAAAGTTGCATATAGTGTACTAAATTCAAGTTTTCACTCTCAGCATATAGAGGAATGTGTAAATGATGTGTTTTGGGCTGTGTGGAACAATATTGAAAGTTTTGATGAAAAAAAAGGAAGTTTCAAATATTGGATTACTGCTATATCAAAATATAAAGCTATAGACTATAAAAGAAAATTCTTTAAGGAAAGTACTGTTGAATGTATAGATGATTGCACTATTTTTGATGAAGTTAGTACAGAAAAAATTATAATATCAAAAGAAAATAGACAAGAGCTTTTGAAAGCAATAGATGGCATGAAAGATGAGGATAGAGAAATATTTATTAGGAGATATTTTTTATATGAGGGAATAGAAAACATAGCTAAAGCTTTTGGTGTGGAGAGAAATTTAGTGGATAAGAGACTTTCAAGAGGACGAAAATTTTTAAAGGAAAAGCTTATACTTCTGAAGGGAGATATATAATAATGGATAATAAGAGTTTTAATTTAGAAGAAAAAGATATATTTAAGTTATTTAATGAAATAAAGGTTGAAGAAGATGAATTTAATGATATGAATGAAGAAATACCTACTATTAAAAAGGAAAGAATAAAGAAAAATTTAAACAAAAGAATAAAAGAACAAAAGAGATTTAAAGCATTAAAGTATGGTTCTATAGCAGCAGCTATAAGTTTAGTAAGCATCATAGGTATAGGAACAGTATCACCTGCCTTTGCAAAAAATATACCCATTTTAAACTCTATAACCCAGACGATTAATGACAAATTTGGATTTAGTGGAGACTATGCTAAGTATTCTCAAGATGTAAGTCAAAGTGCTACGGATAATGGAATAACTCTTACTATAAATGAGGTACTAGCTGATGATTCAAAATTGATCTTAGGTTATACAATAAAAAGCGATAAAAAGATAAGTGATTTAGAAATGTTTACGCTAAGTTCACTAAAGATAAATGGAAAAAGACCTGATGGTGGATCACATGGTAGTGCTGCAGGAAGTTATATTGACGATTATACTTATGTAGGAACTGAAGAAATTCATACTAAAATACCTCAAAGTTCTGATATATTTAATATTGATTTAAAGGTTACGGATATAGGAGATATAAAGGGAAAATGGGAATTTGCATTTAGTATATCAAAAGAGGAATTACTAAAAAGTAGTACTGTATTTAATCCGAAGAATAAAATTGATTTTCCTGATAGCAGTGTAAATGTAGATAAAGTAGTGTTTTCTCCTATAGATACTTCTATTTTTATAAGTGGAAAATCTAAGTATGAAAGAGATAGGGCGCTGTTAGATTATGATTACTGGATTGCTTTTGATGATAAGGGAATAGAACTTACTCCAAAGGGTCTTGGTGGTGGAAGTGGTAATTTAAAAGAAAAAACTTTCACTAGCGAAATGAATTATGTAAGCATGAAAAATATTCCTAAGTATTTAACTATTGTTCCATGTAAAATTATTCCTTCAGCAGGAGGAGGCGTGAGTGTAGATAAAAATGGAAAAGAAACACCAATTACCATAAAAACAGAGAAACCTAAAGAAATAAGTAAAGTTATAGATGGAATATATCCAATAGAACTTTCTCAAGGTAAAGTGGGCAAACTTATAATAAAGGGAATAAAAACAGAAAACGATAAGACTATAGTCAAATATACAGCTGAAGGTAAAGCGCCTTATTTTCAAGCATCAGATCTTCTTATAAAAGATGAGCATGGGGAAAATATTAAAATAAAAGACTATAACATAAGAAAAGATGAACAAAATCCTAATGAATTTACAAAGGTATTTGAAGCATTAGATAGCAATAAGAAGTATACAATATATACCAATGATTTTAGTAATGTTGAATTTAGGGAAGATTTGAAATTTAAGATTGAGTTTAATAAATAGCAAGAAATAAGCAATAAAGCCCTTAGAATCTTTAAATATGATTTTAGGGGCTTTATAATGAGTTTTAAATATTAAACAAAGTAATAACAATGCTATAGTATGGTTGACAAAAAATCAGATTATAAAATATAATATAGTGATGGTTTTTTTATGCTTATAAATGTAACATTAAAGAGGGGAGGAGAATAGAATATAAAATATAATTTAAAGCGCCAGGACTCCATTGGAGTTGACGAGGATGGGGAGTATCGATTCTTCGGCGGGTGCCCCACGGTAGCGCACTACCGTTAACGGCTTATAAAACCTAAAAGTGATTTTAGGCACAAAATAAGCCAGGTGTTAAAAACTTTCATATACCTAAGGTATATCATATTAAAATTAAATTTGAAAGGAAGAGTAAATTATGTGCGGAATAGTAGGTTATATAGGTAAAAGACAGGCATCTTCACTTTTAGTTGAAGGGCTTTCAAAATTAGAATATAGAGGATATGATTCAGCAGGTGTTGCTATAATGGACACTGACAGTGATGATATCAATGTAGTAAAATGCAAGGGAAGACTTGCAAATTTAGAAGCAAAGTTAAATAATAGTCCATTAGATGGAACACTTGGAATTGGACATACAAGATGGGCTACTCATGGTGAACCATCTGACTTAAATTCTCATCCTCATAGTAATTCAGATGAGACTATAAGTGTTGTTCACAATGGTATAATTGAAAATTATATAAATTTAAGAGAATGGCTAACTTCTAAGGGTTATGAGTTTTTATCTGAAACAGATACAGAAGTTATACCTCATTTAGTAGATTACTACTATAAAGGCGACTTATTAGATGCAGTTATGAAGGCAGTTTCTAAAATGGAAGGAAGCTATGCTATAGGTGTTGTATGCAGTAAGGAACCAGATAAGCTTGTAGCAGTAAGAAAAGATAGTCCACTTATTGTAGGACTAGGAAAAGATGAGTGCTTTATTGCATCAGATATTCCAGCGGTATTAAATCATACAAGAGACATTTATCTTTTAAATGATAAAGAATTTGTTTTAATGACAAGAGATGGAATAAAGCTATTTACAGAAGATAAGGAAGAGATAAAAAAGGATATATATCATGTAACATGGAATGCTGATGCTGCTGAAAAGGGTGGATATGAAGATTTCATGCTAAAAGAAATTCATGAGCAGCCAAAGGTTATAAAGGACACTATGACATCAAGAGTTATGCCTGGGAAACCAGTTACACTTGATGACATAACTATAACTCATGAACAAATAGAAAATATATCAAAGATTTATATAGTAGCATGTGGAACTGCTTATCATGCAGGAGTAGTTGGAAAATATGTTATAGAAAAATTAGCAAGAATACCAGTTGAAATAGATATAGCTTCAGAATTTAGATATAGAAATCCTATTATAGATGAAAAGACATTAATGATAGTTATAAGTCAATCTGGTGAAACAGCAGATACTTTAGCTGCATTAAGAGAAGCTAAAAATCGTGGAGCAAGAGTTATTGCTGTAACTAATGTAGTAGGAAGTTCTGTTTCAAGAGAAGCAGATGACGTATTGTATACTTGGGCAGGACCAGAAATTGCAGTTGCATCAACAAAGGCTTATGAAACTCAGCTAATAGCTATGTATATAATTGCTCTATATTTTGCTCAACACAAGAAAACTTTAAGTGAAGAAGAATTAGAAGGCTTAAAGAAAGAAATGCTTACACTACCTGAAAAAGCGGAAGAGTGCTTAAATCATAAAGAAATAATACAAAAGTTTGCAGCAAAGACATACATGCACAAGGACATGTTCTTCTTAGGAAGAGGACTTGACTATGCTGTAGCTATGGAAGGATCTTTAAAGCTTAAGGAAATATCCTATATACACTCAGAAGCTTATGCAGGTGGAGAGTTAAAACATGGTCCAATAGCTTTAATAGAAGATGGAACTATAGTTGTTGCACTAGCAACTCAAGATGATTTATTTGATAAAATGGTAAGCAATGTAAAAGAAGTTAAAACAAGAGGAGCTAACGTACTTGGAATAACATTTGAAGGAAATGAAAGTATAGAAAAAACAGTGGATTCAGCGATTTATTTACCAAGAATAAATCCATTATTTGCACCATTACTTTCAGTAATACCTCTTCAATTATTCTCTTATTACTCAGCAGTACAAAAAGGCTGCGACGTTGATAAGCCAAGAAATTTAGCAAAATCAGTTACAGTAGAATAATTATAAAATCACCATGAGATTCATGGTGATTTTTATTTATAATTTATCTATATGGGTCAACACTACAGCTGATTCAAGTGTTTTTAAGAGACAAATTTCCTTAGAGATAGATATTCAATATATTTTTTTATATTTTTTCTTGGAGTAATTTATCCATTGAATATAAAAATCTGGTCTATTACTTTTTAAAAAATTAAAGAAATCCTCTTTGTATCCAAGATCATCTAGACCACTAATAAGTAAATTTGGAATTGTTGATTTTTTTTTCATTGCTTTAGCAGTATCTATAAGCTTAAGTTCACCAGAAGGCATTACAAAAATATGAAATATTGCTGCATCTAGTCTCAAATAGCCAACCTTAACCATGGACTCATATAGTTCTATGAGCTTAATTGAGATTTGCTGTGTTAGTTTTTGCTTTGATAAGTATTCGTTTAATTCAATACCATTAACATATTCCCTTATGATGTAGTTTACACCAGATTCGTAAACCCTAGGGAAATGTATATCTGTTTGAGCCATTAATAAAGTTTTTAGTTCATCCTTGCACTCTTTCTTGCTTTTAAAAACTTTTATGCACTTTTGGGAGTCTATTTTATATACCTTTCCTTGGGTACCTTTGCCTATAAGCTCCAAATCTTTTATATTTATATCTGAATTTAGCTTGATGTTAATCACCTATTTCGAAATAATCACAATGTTAGTATATTCGGGAAAATATATTTTTGTTCTTAGTCATTTGTAGATTTTGAATGCAATTAAGATTTTAGAATATGTAAAAGACTTATGGCATAGAATTTATTAAGCGAATTTACAAATTGAGTTCAGTTAATTGATGGTTAAATATTTTTAAAACTAAACTGCTGTAACTTATCTAAATAAGAAATTGTTTAAAAATAGGTAGAAAGTCAAGTTAAATATGAATTTTTATGAATTAACATCTAGTATATAAGAATAAAACTTAGATAAGAATAAAGTCTATAGTGAAAATCAATTGATAGAGACTTTTCTAAATTACTATTATTAAAATATTTTTGCTATAATGGTATTACGAAAATAATGGGGAGTGGAAAATATGAAAAATGATTTTTATGATAGATTGAGTATTAATCCGATAATAGCTGCTGTAAAGGATCTGACCACTCTAGAGAAGGCTATAAAATCCCCTTGTGAAGTGATTTTTTTGCTTACAGGAAATATATGCAATATTAAAGATATAGTTAGTAGAGTAAAAGCAGAAGATAAGAAGATATATATACACGTAGATTTAATGGATGGATTTGCAAGAGATTCCTATGCATTAACCTACATAAAAGAAAATATAAAACCGGATGGAATAATAACAACTAAATCAAATTTAATAAAGATAGCTAAGGAGCTTGGCATATTTGCTATACAACGCTTATTTATAATAGATAATTTATCCCTAAAAAGTGGAATACATTCTATAAACATTGTAAGACCAGATGCTATAGAGGTTATGCCAGGAGTTATGCCTAAAATCACAAAGGAGATAAAAAGACAGGTAAATGTACCAATAATTACAGGAGGACTCATAAGTGATAAAGAAGATGTAATAGGAAGCATTAATGCAGGAGCATTAGGTATATCTACGAGTAAGGAATATATATGGAATATGTAAAATAAAATATGTCAAAGGGGTTTTTTGAAGAACTTGACTACAAAAAAATATGATGCTATAATAAATGTATAAAATATAATACTAAAAGGCAGAGTATAGAGAGCCATGATTTTAAAGGATATAGTTAAATATCCTTTTTAGTCATGGCTCTTTTTGATTAAAGAGGGAGGAAAAATATGTTTGATATAATCATTGTTGGAGCTGGGGTTATAGGTTCTAGTATTGCAAGGGAGCTATCAAGATATAATTTAAATATTTGTGTATTAGAAAAGGAATCGGATGTAGCAACAGGTACATCTAAGGCTAATAGTGGGATAGTACATGCAGGCTTTGATGCAAAGCCAAATACTTTAAAAGGAAAGCTAAATGCAAAAGGAAATGCTATGTTTGATATGCTTTCAAAGGAATTAGATTTCCCATTTAAGAGAAATGGTTCTTTAGTGTTATGCTTTGATGAAAATGATGTTGATAAATTACAGGAACTAAAAGTAAAAGGTGAAAATAATGGCGTATCTGGAATCAAAATATTGAATAAAGAAGAAATATTGAAATTAGAGCCAAGCATAAATGAAAATGTAGTAGCAGCTTTATATGCACCAACCGGAGGAATTGTATGTCCTTATGAGATGACTATAGCTTATGCTGAAAATGCATATGCAAATGGAGTAGAATTTAAACTTAATACTGAAGTTAAAAATATAGAAAAAATTGAAGATGGATTTATTATTGAAACTAGTGAAGGTAGTTTTAAAAGTAGAATAGTTATAAATGCAGCTGGATTATTTGCAGATGATTTAAATAATATGATAAGTGAAAGTAAAATAGAGATCATAGCTAGAAGAGGGGAATATTGCCTTTTTGATAAAGCAGCTGGTGCTATGGCAACAAGAACTCTTTTCCAACTACCAACAAAGATGGGTAAAGGAGTACTAGTAACACCTACTGTAGATGGAAACTTGCTTATAGGACCAAATGCAGTAGATGTAGAAGATAAAACAGATATATGTACAACTCAAGATGGCTTAGATGGTATATTAAATAAAGCTAAGATGACTTTAAAGGAGATACCAGTGAGACAAGTCATCACTTCTTTTTCAGGACTTAGAGCTCACAGCACAGCAGATGATTTTATAATAGGGGAAGCTGAAGATGTAAAAGGATTCATAAATGTAGCTGGGATAGAATCACCAGGACTTTCAAGTGCACCAGCCATAGCGAAAATGGTTGAGGGCATAGTAGCTCTAAAATTGTCTCCAGCTAAAAATGAAAAATTTAATCCTATAAGACAAGGAATTCCTAAATTTAGAGAAATGGATAATGAAGAAAGAAGAGATTTAATAAATAAAGATTCATCTTACGGAAAGATGGTATGTAGATGTGAAACAGTAACAGAAGGTGAAATACTAAGTGCTATAAGAAGACCACTTGGAGCAAGAGATTTAGATGGAGTTAAAAGAAGAACGAGAGCTGGTATGGGAAGATGCCAATCAGGTTTCTGCTCAACAAAGATAGTTTCAATTCTATCAAGAGAATTAAATATACCTGAAATTGAGATCACTAAGTTTGGTGGAGACTCTAGGTTATTAATAGGAAGAAATAAGGAAATATAGTTTGGGGGAGTGGAAAATGAGACAGCATGATATAGTAATAATAGGTGGGGGCCCTGCAGGTCTTGCTGCAGCAATAGGAGCAAGAGAAGCAGGAATAGAAGACATACTAATATTAGAGAGAGACAATTGCCTTGGAGGAATACTAAATCAATGTATTCATAATGGATTCGGGCTTCATACTTTTAAAGAAGAACTTACAGGACCAGAGTATGCTGAAAGATTTGTAGATAAAGTAAAAGAAATGAATGTACCATATAAATTAAATACTATGGTTATAGATATAAATAAAGATAAAATTATAACAGCAGTTAACGAAGAAGATGGTATTTTAGAAATTAAAGCAAAAGCTATAATTTTAGCTATGGGATGTCGCGAAAGACCAAGAGGGGCTATAAACATACCAGGAAGTAGATGTGCAGGCATATATTCTGCAGGTGCCGCTCAAAAGTTTGTAAATATTGATGGATACATGCCAGGTAAGGAAGTAGTTATTCTTGGTTCTGGAGACATAGGACTTATAATGGCAAGAAGAATGACTTTAGAAGGTGCTAAGGTTAAGGCTGTTGTTGAACTGATGCCATATTCAGGAGGGCTTAAGAGAAATATTGTTCAATGTTTAGATGACTTTGGAATTCCATTAAAGCTTGCTCACACTGTTACTGATATAAAAGGAAAAGATAGGCTTGAAGGAGTTACTATAGCAAAGGTGGATGAAAATCGTAAGCCTATAAAAGGAACAGAGGAGTATATTCCTTGTGATACTCTACTTTTATCAGTAGGTCTTGTTCCAGAAAATGAATTGTCTGCAAAGGCTGATGTGGAGTTATCACAAGTTACAGGAGGACCAATAGTCAACGAAAGTCTTCAAACTAACATTGAAGGAGTTTTTGCGTGCGGAAATGTACTTCATGTTCATGACTTAGTTGATTATGTTACAGAAGAAAGTATAAATGCAGGAAAAAATGCTGCAAAATATATAAACGGACAAACTTTCAATAAGGCTGGAATAGAAGTAGTTGCAACAAGTGGAGCTAGATATACAGTTCCTAAATTTATTAACCCGGAAAATATAAATAAGTTAATAGATCTAAGATTTAGAGTTGGAGATGTTTATAAAGATAATTATATTTCTGTTTACTTTGATGAAGTAAGAGAGATGCATGTAAAGAAAAGAATACTTACTCCAGGGGAAATGGAAACAGTAAAACTTACAAAGGCATTATTTGAAAAATATCCAAATTGTAAGAAGATTACTGTTAAGGTGGAAGGAGAGTAATAGTCATGAATGAAAAAAGAGAATTAACTTGCATTGGGTGTCCGATAGGATGTATGCTAGAAGTTACGCTAGAAGATGGGATTGTAGTAGATGTAAAAGGGAATACATGCCTAAGAGGAAAGACCTACGCAGAAAAAGAGTGTACTAATCCTACAAGAATAGTTACTTCTTCTGTTAAAGTAAGAAATGGAGAAATTGATGCAGTTTCTATTAAAACAAAATCAGATATCCCAAAAGATAAAATTATGCAATGCATAGAAGAGCTTAGAGGTGTGGTTTTAGAAGCTCCTGTAAATATAGGAGATGTTATATTAACAAATGTTGCTGGAACAGGGGTCAATGTTATCGCTACTAAAGGTGTTGCAAAAATAAACTAGGTAGTATATAATATAAATATAGAGATTTTTTGGAAAATGTTTTTGGTTAAAATAGAATAATGTGGGCGGAGATATGAGAGCCATTGTTAACAAAAGGATGATATCCTTTTCTTAACAATGGTTTTTTTACTCTCCGTATTTAAAAACACCTTATGAAAATGGTTTCAACCATATATAGTTATTAAGTTTATATCAAAATAGATATGAATTTAATATAAAAAATAATAAAAACTGAGGGGGAGCACTTATGTCTAATCTTATGGGCGAGTTTTTAGGGACGATGATGTTAATTCTATTAGGAGATGGCGTAGTGGCAGGCGTAGCTTTGAATAAAAGCAAAGCTCAAAATGCCGGATGGATGGTTGTAACCGCTGCTTGGGCATGTGCAGTTGCAATTCCAGCATTCATATTTGGAGCTGTAAGTGGCGCACATTTTAATCCAGCACTCACAATAGCTTTAGCAGCTATTGGGAAATTTTCTTGGGCACAAGTTCCAGGATATATAATAGCTCAATTTTTAGGAGCTATTGTAGGAGCTACTTTAGTGTGGCTTGCTTATTTACCACATTGGGCAGAAACAGAAGACAAGGCAACAAAATTGGGAGTATTTTGTACAGCGCCAGCAATAAGAAATACTACATCAAATCTTATAACTGAAATAATAGGTACTTTTGTATTAGTATTTGGAATTTTAGGACTTGGGCAAGTTAAAATGGCAGATGGACTTGGAACTATAGCAGTAGGACTATTAATATTAGTTATAGGTCTTTCTTTAGGAGCACCTACAGGATATGCTATAAATCCAGCTAGAGATTTAGGACCTCGTATAGCACATGCAATACTTCCAATAGCAGGCAAGGGAGATTCTGATTGGGGATATTCATGGATACCAGTTGTAGGACCAATTATAGGAGGATTAATTGGAGCTGTACTATTTGTGGCAGTGTTTTAATGTAAAAGCTGTTGATCAATAATGGATGATATGAAAACCTTTAAATAAGTATTTGAAACTGAAGGGGAGGAAAATAAAATGGAAAAAGAAAAATATATAATGGCATTGGATCAAGGTACAACAAGCTCAAGATGCATAATATTTAATAAACAAGGTGAAATAGTAGCAGTATCACAAAAGGAATTTACTCAGATATATCCAAAGGCAGGTTGGGTTGAGCATAATGCAATGGAAATTTGGGGAACACAAGCTGGTGTTGCAGGAGAAGCATTAGCAAAGGTAAGTTTAGATGCAACTGATATTGCATCTATAGGTATTACAAATCAAAGAGAAACGGTAGTAGTGTGGAATAAGAGAACAGGGATCCCCGTATACAATGCTATTGTATGGCAGTGTAGAAGAACTGCAGAATACTGTGATGAATTAAGAGAAAAGGGTTTTGATAAAGTAGTAAAGGATAAGACAGGTCTTATTTTAGATGCGTATTTCTCAGGAACAAAAGTTAAATGGATACTAGATAATGTTCCAGGAGCTAGAGAAAAAGCAGAAAATGGAGAATTGCTTTTCGGTAATATAGATACATGGTTAATTTGGAATTTAACAAAAGGGAAGGTTCATGCAACTGATTATACAAACGCTTCAAGAACAATGCTTTACAATATACATGAATTAAAATGGGATGATGAGCTTTTAGAAGAACTTAACATACCAAAGTCAATGCTTCCAGAAGTTAAGCCTTCTAGCGCTATCTATGGAGAAACTGATGAACTTATATTTGGATCACCAATTAAAATAGGTGGAGTTGCTGGAGACCAACAAGCAGCATTATTCGGACAGGTTTGTTGTTCAGAAGGTATGGCTAAAAACACATACGGAACAGGATGTTTCCTACTTATGAATACTGGAAAGAAGCCTGTAGAATCTAAAAATGGATTACTTACAACTATGGCTGCTTGTTACAATGGAACTCCAGAATATGCTCTCGAAGGAAGTGTATTTGTAGGTGGAGCAGTTATTCAGTGGATTCGTGATGAACTTAGAATGATTAAAAATGCAGCAGAGTCTGAAAAATACGCAACAGCAGTTGAAGATTCAAATGGAGTATATTTAGTACCAGCATTTGTAGGACTTGGAGCACCATATTGGGATGCATATGCAAGAGGAACTGTAGTAGGTCTTACAAGAGGAGCTAAGAAAGAACACTTTATAAGAGCAGCGTTAGAATCTTTAGCATATCAAACACATGATGTATTAAAAGCTATGGAAGAGGATTCCAGAGTAAAATTACAAGCATTAAAGGTTGACGGAGGAGCATGTGCTAATAACTTCTTAATGCAGTTCCAAGCTGATATATTAGATACACCAGTTCAAAGACCAGAAGTTATAGAAACTACAGCACTTGGTGCAGCATACCTTGCAGGACTTGCCGTAGGATATTGGCAGGATTTAAATGATATATGTTCAAACTGTAAGTCATCAAAGACGTTCACACCTAACATGGAACAAGAAAAGAGAGAAAAGTTTATTGCAGGATGGCATAAAGCAGTTGGAAGATCACAAGAGTGGGAAAAATAATTAAATAGATTAAAGTTGAAGATGGAATTCTATGGATTACTATAGAGTTCCATTTTATTATGTCTTTTAAATTTAAAGCTTAGGGAGGAATCTCGTATTCTCTTTCAGTCAAAAAAATAAGTATAAAAATTCATTATAAGTAAATATATTATAGTAATTCCATATATAGTAATATGAAAAAGAGATAAAAAGAATGTTAATAGTCCTATAAATAAACCTTTATATTGATTTAATGTAAAATACTAGAATAAAATATCCAAAATTTATTAAAAACATATACATATAATAGAAAAATTAGACAAAATATGATAATATATTATATGTATTTAGGGAAGGTGGCGAGGGCTATGGGAAATAGAATAGAAGGAAGTAGAAAAGCAGAAATAAATATGCGCTTTTCAGAATTTGAAATGCCTCCAATGCAGGATGCATTAATAGTAGGTAAACGGGCCCCAATCGGGGCAGAAGCAACAAGAAGAATGGTAGACATACTTTCACCAGAACAATATGAAATAATTAGGATTGAACATGAGTATGTTGAAGCTATTGTTGTAAGACGGTCTTTATTAAATATATTGTCGCAGGATAAGCTTATTCCTATAATTATGGAGGAGGGAGAAAAAATTGCTAACGAATCAATGATTATAAGAGCACAAGTAAATATAACTCTTAATGTTAGCAAGTCTATTGATTTATGATGCAGAGAGTATTAAATGTAATGGATAAGAATTTCATGAAAGTTGATTTTCTCAATGGAGTGAGACGAATTCAAGATGTTTTTTATGAAAGAAATACAGAGTGCTTTGTTGTTTATGATGATGAAAAATTAGCTGGTGTAGTCACAAAAAAAGAATTAGTTAGAGCTCATCCAAACAGAATAATTGCTGATGTTATGTCTGACAAATATATTTGTATTGATTATTGTACATACATATGGGAGATTAGGGAGATATTTAATTTAAATAGAGATATTGATATCGCACTTGTAAGAGATGATAATAAAGTCATAGGGTACATAACAAGGACAACTTTAAATGCAGAATTGGGAAAATATATTGATTTGCTTACAGGATTACATAAAAATGATTATTTGTTTTATAATGCTTATAAATTAATGAAGAGTGAACAAAACACAACGATTATATTCATAGATTTAAATAATTTCGGTTATATTGATAAGAAATATGGTCATATAAATGGAGATGCTATACTCAAAGATGTTGCAGAGGTATTAAAGGGAAGTATTAGTTCCGAATGTTATTTGTGCAGATATGCAGGAGACGAATTTGCAATATTAACTCCACATCCTATAGATGACAGTATGGTACTTGCAGAAAAAATTATAAATGCTATAAGCTCATATGATTTTACTAATAATATACCGGTTTCTGCATCAATAGGAATTACAAGCTGTAGGATACATAATAATAAAATAGAAAATATATTTGAAGTAATAAAAAAATTAGTAAACGTTGCAAGCTTAGCATCAGCAAAGGCAAAACAAAGTGCTAATAATTCAATTATCATTGGGGATGTGGACATAGATGCAATTGCATAAATAAAAAGTTGAGTATTGGTGAATATATCTTAATCACACTCAACTTTTTGTATTTGTAAATGAATATATAACAGTAGGAGATTGATTTTACAAAGAGAGATATGTAAATCTAGAGATTAAGCTATAGATTTACATATCAAAATTACAGTGCAAGTTTTAGCTTATTATCCGAAAAGAGCTAAGAGTACTCCAGCAGCAACTGCTGAACCTATAACACCTGCTACATTAGGGCCCATTGCATGCATAAGAAGATAGTTTGATGGGTTTGCCTTTTGACCTTCTACTTGAGACACTCTTGCGGCCATTGGAACTGCTGAAACTCCAGCAGATCCTATAAGAGGATTGATTTTCCCACCAGATAAGAAGCACATAAGTTTTCCTAAAAGTAAACCACCTATTGTACTAAATGCAAATGCGAGAAGTCCAAGGAATATAATCTTTAAAGTTTCAGGACTTAAGAATCTATCGGCTCTAGCAGTAGCACCTACAGTGGTGCCAAGAAAAATGGTAACTACATTAATTAATCCATTTTGCGCTGTAGTAGAAAGCCTTTCAACAACTCCAGACTCCCTAAATAGATTTCCCATCATTAACATTCCTATAAGAGGTGCAACAGAAGGAAGCAATAAGATTGTAAGTACTGTTACAACTATAGGAAATACTATTTTCTCAAGCTTAGATACCTCTCTAAGTTGTTCCATTTTAACTTCTCTCTCTTTTTTTGTTGTGAGTAATTTCATTAAAGGAGGTTGTATAAGAGGAATTAAAGCCATATAAGAATAAGCTGCAATTGCAATTGCTGGCAGTAATTCTGGGGCGAGTTTTGTTGTTAAAAATATTGCTGTAGGACCATCAGCTCCACCAATAATACCTATTGATGCTGCAGCTTTAGGAGAAAAACCTAGTGCAATTGCAATGATAAAAGCAGTAACAACACCTAATTGAGCTGCTGCACCTAGAAATAAACTTGAAGGCCTAGCAATAAGGGGCCCAAAGTCGGTCATTGCACCGATTCCTAGAAATATTAAAGAAGGATAAATTCCTAATTTAACACCTTGATATAAATAATAAAGTAATCCCCCTGGTTCAGAAGAGTTTGTAAGTGGACCAGACATTATTCCTGTAGATGGTAAATTAGCTAAAAGAACCCCAAAGGATATAGGTAAAAGTAAAAGGGGTTCAAACTTTTTTTTGATAGCTAGATATATAAGCACAAAAGAGATAAGAATCATCACTAATTGCTGCCATGTTAGTGCTGCAAAACCTGATTGGTTGAATAATTTTACAATTGTATCTGAAAATGAAAAAGACATTTATATATACCCCCCTTACTATTCAATTACAGCAAGAACATCACTTGTATTAACAGAGGTTCCTTTTGTAACTTGAATTTCTTTGATGATTCCATCTCTAGGAGCTGCAATTTCATTTTCCATTTTCATAGCTTCAAGTATAAATAAAGTATCACCTTTTTTTACATTATCTCCTGGATTTACTTTTATATCTATGATTGTGCCAGGCATTGGAGCTTTTAATAGCTCACTAATCATACTTGTCTTTGTAGTTGGTTGCTTAGAAACGTTATTATTGGCTTTTTCTCTAGTAGAGTTTATAACCTCAACTTCATATTTCTTGGTATCAACAGTAATAATATAGTTCATTTAAGTGTTCCCTCCTATAAAGTAATGATGTGATTATAAATTAAGTGGCTTTATGGATTTAATTTTAAGTGACTTTAAAGGAATATTAGATGCATGACTTATTGAAGCTACAATAATTGCCACAGTTTTCTCATCAACATCCACAAAAGTAGTTTTATCAATTGATAACTCTATGGTATTCTCATTTTGATTAATAATATTTGAATCCTTTTTTTTCTTAAGAGAATCAAAAAGTTTGGATTGTAAATTTAAAAAAAGGCTTAGTACAATGAGAACAATAAAAACTATAGACATAACGAATAAAGCAACTAATATGCTCTCAAATACTGACATGAAAATCCCCCTTTCTTGGTAGAAACTCTTATACATTTTTATGGATTAGTAAACATTAATTATTAGTCTTATATAAATAATGAACCATCGGTTTAATATATTTATATGTTGGTGTATTAGAAATATGTTATATAAAAGATTATGGTTAAATTTATTTAAATACCTTAATATTTTAGCATTAGCATAAAGTGAAATAAGGTTTTATTACGCAGTTAATTGAATATTTTTCCATATTGCAGTAAACTATGATATAATGGGATTTTTAATTGGTAGAAAATAAAATCACAAGGGAAAAATGTAAATTACAAGGGGGATAAACAATAAGTGTTAACAGAACAAAACAATATCAATAACAGTTTAGATAAAGCATTGGAACTTTTAAAGTATTTTACTAGAGAATGCCCTGTTAGAGGACTAAGTGAAATTAGTAGAGAGTCATCTATACCGAAAGCAACAGTATATAGACTACTTAATACTTTTGAGAAAAATGGATTCTTACAAAAGGTTGATATTCAGGGACAGCAAAATCAATATAAATTAGGTATGAAATTTTTTGAACTGGGAATGCTCGTATCAGAATCAATGGAGTTGAAGGAAGTTGCCCTTCCACTAATGAAAGAGTTAAGGGATTTACTTAATGAAGATATTCAGTTATCTATAAGGGAAAATAATCATGCTATTTATATTGAAAAAATAACTTGTACTCATCCTGTAAGGTTATTTACAAGAGTAGGACGAACAGTACCCTTAAGTGCTGGAGCTTGTGCAAGGGCAATATTATCTTTTTTAGATGATAAAGAAATACATGAAATTTTAAACGAAGAACCTTTAGTGAAATATACACAAAATACTATAATTGGCAAAGAAGAGTTATGGAAAGACATAGACGAAAATAGAAGAAAAGGTTATACCATTAGCTTTGGGGAGTTAGAACCACAGACTGTTTCAGTAGGGGTACCTATATTTAATTATTCTCAAAATGTTGTAGCATCCTTAAGTGTTGCAGGACCAGAGCAAAGATTTAATGATAAGTCTCTGCCATTAATCATAAATGAAACAAAAAAAACTGCTAAAGAAATATCTAAAATTTTAGGATGCAACTTTAAATAAAGTCCATTAATAAAAAAACTAGACGTAATGACCTATTAATAATTATAGGTTATAGCGTCTAGTTTTTTTATTAATAAATATACATTAAAATTTTATTAATAGTGCATATATACATTATTTTACTAATATAAGTATTATAAGTATAAATGAAACATCGGTTTAATAATTGAAAAGGTAATTATATGGAGGGATTCATAATGTTTAAGGTTGATTTAAATAGTGACTTAGGAGAAAGCTTTGGAAATTACAAGATAGGGCTAGATGAAGAAGTAATAAAATATGTTACTTCCGTAAATATTGCCTGTGGATGGCATGCTGGAGATGCTGAGGTTATGGAAAATACTATTAAAATAGCAAAGGAAAATGGAGTAGCAGTAGGGGCACATCCTGGCTTCCCAGATTTAATGGGATTTGGAAGAAGAAATCTTTCAGTAAATCCTGGTGAGATGAAAGCCTATATAAAATATCAATTAGGAGCACTTATGGCATTTGCAAAAGCTGAAGGTGAGAAAATACAACATGTGAAACCACACGGAGCTATGTATAATATGGCTGCAAAGGATTTAACATTGGCAACAGCAATAGCCGAAGCTATATGTGAAGTAGATAGGGATATTATTTTATTAGGACTTGCTAATAGTGAGTTAATTAAGGCAGGAGAACAGGTAGGATTAAAAGTTGCAAATGAGGTATTTGCTGATAGAGCATATAATGCTGATGGAACACTGGTAGCAAGATCAAAAAAAGGTGCTGTTATTCATGATGCTGATGTTGCTATATCTAGAGTTGTAAGGATGGTAAAGGAAGGAAAGGTTACAGCAATAACTGGTGAGGATGTTAATATAAATGCCCAGTCAATATGCGTACATGGAGATAATCCAGATGCTGTGAAGTTTGTTAAAGAAATTAAAACAAGACTTCAGGAGGAAGGAATTGAAATAACCGCAATTTCAAATTTTATCAAATAGGAGGAAGTGGTCATGAACACGGAAATAGAGAAAGGATCAAAGGATTTAAAGTTAAAGCGTGGTAATAGAAGTGCTCTTATAGGTGCGGCATTTATTATGGCAACTTCAGCTATAGGACCAGGATTTTTAACCCAAACAGCTCAGTTCACTGAGCAATTTGCTGCAAGTTTTGCTTTTGTAGTATTAGTTTCGATTATATTTAATATAGGTGCTCAAGTAAATGTATGGAGAATTATTGCTGCATCTGGTATGAGAGGGCAGGATATTGCCAATAAAGTTGTACCGGGGCTTGGATATTTTATCGCTATAATTGTTGCAATAGGTGGATTAGCATTTAATATTGGAAATGTTGGTGGCGCAGCTTTGGGGTTAAATGTTATCTTTGGGCTTAACGTACAGTATGGTACTATTATTTGCGGAATTGTAGCAAGCATGATTTTTTTATCTAAGGAAGCAGGTGCTGTAGTAGATAAGCTTACACAGATTTTAGGAGTATTAATGATTATAATTGTAACTTATGTGGCAATCAAAACACAGCCTCCAGTTGGAGAAGCCTTAATTAGAAGCATTGCTCCAGAAAATCCTCAACTATTATTATTTCCAATAATTACATTGCTTGGTGGAACAGTAGGAGGATATATTACATTTTCAGGTGGACATAGATTAATTGATGCAGGAATTGTAGGTGTAGATAGGTTAAAGGAAGTTACAAAATCTGCAGTGCTTGGTATTACAATTGCATCCATTATGAGAATACTAGTATTCTTAGCGGTATTAGGTGTTGTAAGTAAAGGAATTGCCTTAGATCCTTCCAATCCAGCGGCTTCTGCTTTTAAAAGTGGAGCAGGAATGATAGGATATAAATTCTTTGGTGTTGTATTATTAGCTGCAAGTATTACGTCAGTAGTTGGAGCGGCCTATACATCTGTATCATTTTTGAAAACACTTCACCCGTTTATAGAAAAATATGAGAAACATACTACTATGGCATTTATTATTTTCTCAACAATCGTTATGGCTATAATAGGAAAACCAGTAAAATTGCTTGTCTTAGCAGGATCACTTAACGGATTAATTTTGCCAATTACTCTAGGAGTAATATTAGTAGCTTCTAAAAGAAAGGATATTGTAGGAGAGTATGAACATCCTAAGTGGATGCTGATACTTGGTATATTGGTTGTTATTATTGCTGGATATGCAGGAGCAATGTCCTTATCAAGCATATTTTAGAAAAATTAATCAGGAGGAAATAAGATGTATAAGGAAACAAGGTATTTAACAGCTGGAGATAAAGCATTGACTGTAGAATATGGAAATAAGATTTCGGAGGACATAAGTAGTAAGATAAGATCAATGATGGCTGCCTTGGAATTGAACAAGATAGAAGGAGTAGTAGAAATTGTACCCACTTATCGTTCCTTAATGATTCACTATAATCCTTTAACTATAAAATATGATGATTTGGTGAGGAATTTAAAGTTGTTAGAGGGTAAACTTAATGATATTTCTTTACCAGAACCTGAAGTTATTGAAATACCTACATTATATGGAGGAGAATATGGATCAGATATTGAAAATGTTGCTCAGCATAATAGAATAACTGTAGAAGAGGTAATAAGAATACACAGTTCCAAGGAATATCTTATCTACATGTTAGGCTTTACCCCTGGGTTTCCGTATCTTGGAGGAATGGATGAAAAAATTGCTACACCAAGATTAAAAGTTCCAAGAACAAAAATTAGCCAAGGATCTGTAGGGATTGCAGGAAGCCAAACAGGAATATATCCTATTGATAGCCCAGGCGGATGGCAATTAATCGGTAGAACGCCCTTGAAACTTTATGAACCCAATAGAGAAGTACCGATACTTTTAAAAGCAGGCAACTATATTAAGTTTATACCTATCTCTGAAGAACAGTATAAAACTATAGAGAAAAATGTAAATGATGGAGGTTATGAATATAATACTTATATTAAGAAAAGGGAGGAGAGGGTATAATGGGAGAAATAAAAATTAAAAATCCTGGACTTTTGACATTGATACAAGACAAGGGAAGATATGGTTATCAGCAATTTGGTGTTCCTGTTTCAGGAGTTATGGATAGTTTTTCCCACAGGGTAGCTAATATTTTGGTAGGAAACGATGAAAATGAAGCCCTCTTAGAAGTGACTATATTAGGTCCTGAAATAGAGTTTATGAATGACTCCTTAATTGCTATTACTGGAGGAGATTTAAGTCCAGTTTTAAATGGGAATTCCATACCTATGTGGGAAAGTATATGTGTAAAAAGAGGGGATACATTAGGTTTTGGACAGATTAAAAATGGATGTAGAAGTTATATAGCATTTACAGGTGGTATACAAATTGAAAAGGTTATGGGAAGTAGGTCCACCTATGTTAAAGCTAAAATAGGTGGACTTCATGGAGGAAGCTTAAAATCAGGAGATATTTTAACAATAGGTGATTTAAAAGATGGCTTAACTTCTACTAAGTACAGAAAATTGCCTAATGAAAATATTCCTACTTATTCAAAGGATATAGAAGTAAGAGTTATTTTAGGACCTCAAGATGACTATTTTACTGAAAAGGGAATAGATAAGTTTTTATCTGCTGAATATAAAGTTACTAATGAATGTGATCGTATGGGATATAGATTAGAAGGAGAAGTAATTGAACACGTTAATGGTGGAGATATTATATCTGATGGAATTAATTTTGGTGCGGTTCAAATTCCAAGCCATGGACAACCGATTATTATGATGGCAGATAGACAAACTGCTGGGGGATATACAAAAATTGCAAATGTTATTTCTATAGATCTTCCTAAAATAGCGCAGGCTAAACCGGGCGATTGTATCAAATTTAAAAAAGTAACTCTTGATGAAGCTCAAGGGCTTCTCAAAGAAATAGAAGAAGATATTACTACAATTAAAAAAAGTTGTAGTAATGCAAATGTTATTAAAACTAGTGAATTTTTATTAAGAGTAAATGGAAAAGAATATAATGTAAAGGTAGAAGAATTAATAAATTAGAGGATTTTGCATGGCAAAATCCTTTTTTTATGTATCAAATTCAATCAGTATGTTAAAATTACTATAATAGAAAATTGTAATTAAACAGTGAAAGGATGAGGAATTTGGATAACATGCTTAAAGATTTATCTTCAAGTTTAGTATTTAAATATTTTGAGGAGATAAGTAGAATACCAAGAGGTTCTGGGAATGAAAGGGATATAAGTGACTATTTAGTGAGATTTGCAAAGAAGCATAATCTAGATGTAATACAAGATGAAGCATTAAATATAATAATTAAAAAAGGTGCCACTAAAGGTTATGAAAATGCTCCAGTTGTAATTTTGCAAGGTCATATGGACATGGTTTGCGAGAAAAATAATGGAACGGAGCATAATTTTGAAAAAGACCCTATTAAGCTAAGGGTAGAAGGAGATTTTATAAAGGCTACAGGAACTACTTTAGGAGCAGATAATGGTATAGCAGTGGCTTATTGTTTATCTATACTTGCAAGCAATGATGTAGAACATCCTCCTATAGAAGTTTTAATTACAACTGAGGAAGAAACAGGAATGGGGGGAGCCTCAAGTGTTAAGGAAGAAGATCTTTCAGGAAAGATTTTAATTAATATTGATTCAGAAGAAGAAGGTGAACTTTTATCTTCCTGTGCCGGCGGTATTAGAAATAAAGTTAGCATTAAGGTAGAGTTAGAGGATAAAAAACAAGGTTTTATTCCTTATAAGCTTACTGTGAAAGGCCTAAAAGGTGGGCATTCAGGAATGGATATAGATAAGGGTCGAGGAAACTCCAACAAGCTTATAGGAAGAATTTTAAATGATATAAATTCACAAATGGAATTATATATAGCAGAAATAAATGGTGGATCAAAGATGAATGCAATTCCAAGAGAAGCTGAAGCTGTAATTTTTATTGAAGAAGGGAATCAAAGTGGATTACATAGCGTAATGAAAAAATGGCAGGATACTTTAAAAAATGAGTTTAGAACTTCAGATCCGGGGATAATTGTAGCACTAGAAGAAGTAGATATAAAGCCAGAGAAAGTATTTTCTAAAGAACTAACAGATAAGGTTATAGCAATACTCATGTTAATTCCACAAGGAATACAAACTATGAGTATGGACATTAAAGGATTAGTTCAAAGTTCTACAAACCTAGGTGTAGTTACAACTGAGGAGAATGAGATAACCTTTGAAAGTGCTATAAGAAGCTCTGTTAAAAGCTTAAAGGATAGTATAGTAAGAGAAATTGAAAGTATCTGTAAAGTTCTTGGTGTGACTATGAGCTTAGAATCTGATTATCCAGCCTGGGAGTACAGAGAAAATTCATATATTAGAGAAGTATTTAAAAATGTTTATAAGGATATGTACGGTTCAGAGCCAAAGGTAACAGCAATACATGCAGGCCTTGAATGTGGAATATTAAAGGATATTCTTGGTGATATAGATATGATTTCCTTTGGACCAAATATGTATGATGTGCACACTCCTGAAGAAAAATTAAGTATTTCTTCAACTGAAAGAACATATAAATATTTTTTGGAAGTGCTAAAACAAATAAAATAGTAGATAAATTTAATCTTTGTAAAAGGCATATCTTAAAAGAGATATGCCTTTTACATTGTCATAGTATTGGAAATTCAATCAGTTGTCTCAAAACTTAATGAAAAGATAGAAAGTTTTAAAGTGTAATTTATAAATAGTATATAAATTTAACTTAGGCACAATAATATACTTGGAATAAATTATATGAGAGGATGTGTTTACTATGGCATTAAACAATGCAATGACTGCAGATTTTTTACGCTCAGCATATGGTGGAGAAAGTATGGCTCATATGAGATATCTTATATGGGGGGAATATGCAGAAAAAGATGGATTCCCAAATATAGGAAGGCTTTTTAAAGGAGTAGCATATGCAGAATGGGCTCATGCTAAAAATCATTTTAATGTACTTAAAGAACAAGTAGGAGATAGTTCAGTTGCAGCAGGAGCTGTATTTGGTCATACTAACATAGTTGATAATCTTCAAGGAGCAATCAATGGAGAACTTCATGAAGTAGATCAAATGTATCCAGTATATCTTGAAACTGCAAGATTTCAAAATGAAAAGGATGCTGAAAAGGCATTTCATTATGCTTTAGAAGCTGAAAAAATCCATGCTAAGTTATTTCAAGATGCTCAGGATAAGGCTAAAGAAGGAAAAGATATTGAAATAGATACTATTTATGTATGTCCAGTGTGTGGATATACAGAAATTGGGGACAATGTGGAAAAGTGCCCAGTTTGCGGTGTAAAAAAAGATATGTTCAAAGCATTTTAAAGTGGCACACGTTAAAGGTTGTGAGAAGAAAGCAATCTTTAGCGTGTTTTGTTTTTATGAATATTAAAGTTATAAAATCATTTAGTAGTAATGTTCTATTTTAGTTTTGTAAATAATAAGAATGTAGTATGTAAAGAGATATTAAACTAGGGGGTAAACTATATGAATAATAAGTTTTCAAGGGTATATTTAGAGCTTGTAGAGTGGAGAGATGATGAGATTAAGTCTGGACATATGGAAAAAGCTAAAAGAATTCAAAAAGTAATAAGAAGGAAAAAAGCAATACTTAAATTATACATATAATAAATTTACTTAAAAGTTAGAATAATAACAAGAGATCTAGCATATTCTTTTGTATAAGGCATTTGTAAAAAGTGAAGCTAACTTGGGGATAAAAAAAGGGGGAGAATACGTATGAAAAAGACATTAGCGTTACTTATGAGTGTAATAGTATCAGGAGCAATATTTGTACAATGTAGACAAGCTGCTGTTAGTACAAGTAGTAATATAGCTGAGATAAGTAGTGAGGAAAATAATATATCAAAAGCTCAGCAAACTGCAGAAGAATTTGTAAGGCAATACTTCACATACAATCCAAATACTATTGAAGAAGTATTGGACAAGTCATCTTCTTATTTTCTAAATCCAAAAGACATTTTAGATGGAAAAGATTTTCAAGTGAAAATCATAAAATCTAAAAATGAAGTATCCACACATATATTATCTACGCTGGGAAGTAAAACAGAAGAAAATATTAAAATTGATAATAAGGACTATAAATCATATGTATTAAATTTAAAAATTGATTATATTTTAGATGGTAAACCTATTTATCAAGAAATTAAGTTAAGGATGGTTAATAAAGATGAAAAGTGGGCTATAGCTAGTTATGAATATAATGTACTTCCAGAAATAGAAAAGGCTATGAAGGAAGGAGAGGAGTTTGCAAAAAAGAATAAAGGGAAACTCCCTTCTGAGACATTTGCTAAAACACATCCTGTTGAATGTGGAATATACTATATAGCAGACAAATTAGAAAAGAAATATATAAATCAATATGGTATTGCGTTTGCATTTTATAATATTATAAATGATAAGGATTTTGAGTTAATATTTAAAGTTAATAAAGACAATAAGGAAGAAATACAAATTATCTATGTAACAATGCAAGATGATAAAACTTATAAAGTGGTTAGAGAAAAAACTGTAAAATAAAGTTGCTATGCAAAAGCACTTAATGAGCGTACGGAAAAGCTTAGAATTTAGCATAGGGTTAGTATGAAAGCTTCGTTGATTTTATAATTTGATAGTAGTATAATTTTTTTATAAAAGCCGTCCCATGGATGGCTTTCTTTACATAATTAATTTGTTATATAAATTATTGTTTATAGATAACGGAGGATAAAATATGTCGGAAGAAATTTGGAGTCTTTGGCGTGAGTTTGAGGAATTAAAAACTCCAGAAGCTAGGTTTGCAGCTTGTCTTGACAGAGTTCAGTCACTATTCCTTAACTACAATACTAATGGCCACACTTGGCAAAAACCAGGAGTAACTAGTGAAAAGGTATTAAAAAGAAATAAAATATTAAAAGAAAATGCTCCTAAGCTTTGGGAATATGCAAAGGAAATTATAGATGATTCTATTAAAAGAGGATATTTAAAACGTTAAAATTAGTGCGATTTTAATGGTTTCAAATCAAGTTTTGGGGGCTAACTTATGAAAAACTTAGAGCTAAAGTCTTTAAGAATTGTAGAAAGTGTATTCATTCTAACTATTATAATTTTGTTAATTATAAATCTTGCATTTTATAGAATAATTATACATAAATTTCAAGTGGGTGTAAAAGCAAATGTAGCTGATGCTATCAAAGTTATTGATGGTGATAAATTAGCTGAAGTTATAAAAAATAAATCTATGAATAGTACTGAGTACAAAGAAATTCAACAAGAAATGATTAAATGGAAAAATGATAAAGATGTAAAATATTTTTATACCATGTATAAAGAAAAAGATAATATTTATTTTTTAGTAGATTCGGCATTAGTTAAACCGTCAGAGCTTGGAGAAAGATATAATTTTGAAAGAGAGATGAAGCAAGCATTTGATGGGGAAATTACTTATACAAAATGTGCTGTAGAGGATAAATTAGGTGCATTTATATCAGCTTATGCACCAATAAGGAATTCATATGGGGAAATTATTGCAATTGCAGGTGTAGATGTTGATTTTGGAGTTTTCACTTACATAAAATATAAATTTATTATAGATATAATAACTATTATATTTATGATTATTGTTGCAGTGGTAATTTTAAGGAAGTTAGAAGAAGCATTAAGAAAACACAAAATTTTATTTGAAAATGCAGATGATATAATATTATATACAACAGAGGATGGACAAATTATTGATGGGAATAAAAAAGCAGTAATGGAGTATGGATACAGTTACAAGGAATTAAAAACTAAAAATTTAAAGGATCTTAGATTACCAGAGTCTTTAAAAAAGCTTACTAAGCATGAAATTATAGATAGTGAAGGTAATGTTTTTGAAACAATTAATATAAGAAAAGATAGGAATACTTTCCCGGTAGAAATAAGTACAAACTCTATTACGGTAAATAATGAAAAGTTAATAATAAGAATTATAAGGAATATAACTGAACGTAAAAAAATAGAAAGTGAAGTTTTATATCTTGCAAATTATGATTCACTTACTGATTCATATAATAGAGCAGGTTTAGTGAACAATTTTAAATTGGCTTTAGAAGAAGCTAGAAAAAATAATTATAAAATTGCAGTTATATTGTTTGATATTGATAAGTTCAAAGCTATTAATGATACATATGGTCACTGCGCAGGAGATCAGATATTGAAAAACATAGCAAGTGTAGTAAAGAAGTCAATTAGAAATACAGATATTTTTGGAAGATTAGGAGGAGATGAATTTTTAATAATTCAGAAATTGTTTAAAGATAGAGAAGAGGTTATTTCTCTAATGGATAGAATATTAGAAAATCTTAAAGTACAATCAATTAATTTCAAGGATAATAATCATTATATTCAAATTAGCGCAGGCATTAGTATTTTCCCAGATGATGGGGTTTGTATAGAAGAACTTATCCATTGTGCAGATAACGCCATGTATTATACAAAGAAAAATGGCGGGAATGCATATAATTTTTATGAGTATTCAAAAAAAGTACTCATAGGTGATTTAGATAAAAATAATTAAATATATTGTTGCTTGCTGAAAAGAAAGCTTGTATTTGCAAGCTTTCTTTTTATTTAGAAAATTAATTGTTTTTTAAATTTACAGTATAAACCAGAATAAAAGTATAGTATAATAAAATTTGTTGGAATATTATAGGAAATCAATAAAAGATTTGTAATAATTGGGGGGGACAATATGAAGAGCTTATCAACAAAGATACTAAGACTTATGGGCCTTGTATCTTTGATATCTATGTTAATTTTAATATCACTAAACTTAATTGAATTTAGAAATATATTTTCTAAAATGCAGCAAGATGCTAAAACTTATGTACAGGAGTCAGAAGGTATAATAGATGGAGAGAAACTGAATAAGGTAATTAGTAATAGAAATATGAATAGCATTGAATATAAAGAAATTCGAGAATCTATGATCAAGTGGAAAAATGATAAGAATGTAGCATATGTGTATACACTAGCTAAGAGAGAAAATAAGGCATATTTTATAGTTGATGGATCAATAGCTGAACCTGATGAAATTGGAAAAGAATATCCACTAGAAGATGAAATGAAAGATGCTTTTAATGGACAAGTATCTGTTAATAAAAAACCAACGAAGGATGATACGGGCATTTTTATATCTGCATATGCACCTGTAAAGGATTCAAGTGGAAATATAATTGCTATAGTTGGTGCCGATAAAGAAGTATCAGAATTTGTGAGTATAAGAAATAAAATTTTATTAGATTTAATGATAACAGCAGTGATTATTATGATTTTATCAGTAGGTATAAGTAGTTTCTTTTCAAAAAAGCTATCGGACAATGTTAATAGTATCAAAGATAATCTAAGAAAAATGGCTGAAGGAGATTTAACAGAGGAATTAGAGATAAAAAGTAATGATGAATTTGAAGTTATAGCTGAAGAAATAAATAGATTTAGAGTAAAGATATCTGAGGCGCTTAAAATTGTACAGGAATCTTCTAATAAAACTATGGAGGAAACTGAAAATCTTTTAGCACTATCACAGGAAATGGCATCTTCTTCAGAAGTTGTAGATTCTACTATTGAAGGAATAGCAAAGGGATCAAATTCACAGGCACAAGAGCTTTCAAGTATAAATAAAACATTATACAGTTTTGGAATGAAAATTGATGAAACTGTTATAAGAGTTGAGAGTGTATACTTTGATGCAGATTCAATTAGTGCAAGTGCAAAGGAAGGAGATAACAATTTAAAAGTGCTTGATAAGTTTGTGAGAGATATAAATAATTCCTTTGCAGATGTAAGAGATAAAATACAGGGGTTAGGCATGAGATTGTCTGAAATAAATGAAATTACAAATTTAATAAATGGAATTGCTGACAAGACTAATCTTTTAGCGCTTAATGCTGCAATTGAAGCTGCAAGGGCAGGAGAAGCAGGAAAGGGATTCTCTGTGGTAGCTGAAGAAATAAGAAAACTTGCAGAGCAATCTAAAGTATCTTCCGCAAATATTAATAATCTAACTCAGGCTATATCCATGGAAAACAGCATGGTAGTAAAAACTTCAGATAATATGAATGAGAAGTTAAATGAGCAATCACAAGTTCTTAATGATTCAATGGATACTCTAAGAGACATAATTATAAACATAGAGAGAATAATTCCTAAAATTAAGGATATAAATCAATATGTTAATGAGATAAATAATGAAAAGGTAGAGATTTTGCAAGGAGTTGAGGTTGCTTCATCAGTATCAGAAGAAGTTTCAGCGTCTACTGAAGAAATAGCAACTTCATCTAAGGAGTTAAGTGCTTCATCCACTCAAGTGGCATGCGCAGCTGAAGAGTTAAGTGATAAAGTAGAAAAGGTTTCAGAATTTATAGATCAATTTAAAATATCTTCTAACTAAATAAATTTATAATTTTAGATCTATAAATGAATAAAGTTAAAAGGGCGAATGTATTGTAATGCCAGCAAGAATACCTCATGCACTGCATGCAACAGAAAGATTTAAAATGATGCTAGCTCTAGTATTTTAATAATCATACTTAAGAAGTCGTTTTTTATAAGAACGACTTCTTAAGTTTTGAGCTTAACTTTATTAAAATATAGGCAAGTTGTTTAAGTTATTTTCCTCAGTAGCCTTAGGAGAAGAAGCTATGGTATTAACTCCATTTTGTTTTTTTTCAACAATTATAGAGTCAAGTTTTCCACGTTTAGCTAAAGCTACTGCCTCTGTAAGACTTCTTTCTATATTGTCATCTGTAAGTACATTGGTTATATCACCATTATTATTTCTTCTAATCTTTACTACTTTCATGTTAATTCACCTCTTAGTTTTATTTTTTTCATGGAAAAGATACTGAAATTTAAATACAAGATCAGCAGTTATTTAAACAAAAGTTAAATTCCTATAAATAGTATCTCCAATTAAATAAAAAGTAATAATATTTTACAAATATCGTATGCTATAATAAAGTCAATTAATAACTAATAAAAGGGGATAATTACTATGATAAGAGCTGTAATATTTGATATGGACGGAGTAATAATAGATAGTGAGCCACTTCATTTAAATATTGAGGAAGATATATTTAAAAATTTAGGAATATCTATAACATCTGAAGAACACAATACATTTATAGGAACTACCTCACATTATATGTGGGATAAGATAAGGACTAATTATAATTTAACTGAAGGCCTAGAAGAGCTTGTGGAATTAGACAGAAACACATATTTAGAGTTTTTAAATAATGCTTTAGATTTACAACCAATAAAGGGAATAAGAGAACTTATAATTGATTTGCATAAGAATAATATAAAATTAGCGGTGGCATCATCATCGCCCTTAAATATAATAGAAAGAGTATTGGATTTGTTTGAGATAAGAGACTACTTTGATTATATAGTAACCGGAGATTATGTGAGTAAAAGTAAACCTGAGCCGGATATATTTTTATACGCTGCTGAAAAATTAGATGTGGACCCTAAAGAGTGTGTAGTTATAGAAGATTCTCATAATGGAGTTTTAGCTGCAAAAAAAGCTAATATGAAATGTATAGGATACAAAAATCTAAACTCTGGGAATCAAGATTTAAGTAAAGCAGATCTAACCATTGATGATTTTAATGATATAAATAGCATCTTTATAAGAGAATTAAATAAGAAGATTATAGATAAGCTTATTTAGGAATTACAATTATAAATCTAGTGACTAATTAATGATCATAAATATAAGGAGGGGAGAGGTTTAGAGTGAAGGTAAAATCACAAATAGGTATTAAGAATATTGTTAAAAGAATTATAGATGATGAAGTTCCAGCACTAGCGTCTGAATTATCTTATAGTTTAATCTTGTCCTTCTTCCCATTTTTAATTTTTTTGATGACTTTAATAGGATATTTATCTCTAGATACAGAGTTAGTACTTTTGCAATTAAGCAAAATACTACCAGATGGTGCATATAAATTAGTTCACGATACAGTATTAGAAGTTTTACAAGGGAAAAATAGTAAGCTTTTATCACTTGGATTTATTTTCTCCATGTGGACAGCATCTACTGGATTTAGAGGCGTTATAAGAGGTCTTAATAAAGCATATGATGAAAAAGAAAAAAGATCTTTAGTAAAAGTAATAATCATATCTATTTTATGTACTATAGGATTAACTTTTATAATAGTTGTCACATTGCTTTTATTAGTTTTTGGTGAATTACTTGGATACTTTTTAATTAAGAAATTTTCCATTCCAGAATCCTTTATGTCTTTATGGAATATAGTAAGATACGCTATTATATTAACTTCCATGATATTTGTATTTGCTCTTTTATATAGATATACTCCAAGTAAAAGACTTAGATGGAAAGAGGTAATTCCAGGAGCTATATTTGCGACTATAGGATGGATAGTTGTATCCATTGGATTCTCCTTTTATGTAAATAACTTTGCAAATTATTCAAGACTGTATGGAAGTATAGGAGCAGTTATTGTACTTTTAACTTGGCTATATTTAACCTCCATCACAATAATGATAGGTGGGGAATTAAATGCAGCATTGGCTTTCGATAGAAAGGTAAAAAGAGCACAGATGAGTTAGAGGCTAAGCGAGGTATGTGATAATAATTATATAGTGATCAGTAATTTTGTTTTTAATTACTAATCACTAGTTATTACTATATTAAATTTAAGGATAAGGTCTTTTCTTTAGAGTATCCTTCTCTAATTCCTTTTACCATCTTTATAGATGATGAAGTATCCCCAAGAAGTATACATCCAACTAGTTTATTATCTTTAAAGAAAAGTTTTTTATATACTTGAGTGTGTTCATCCTTATAAGATAAAATATCACATTCGTCATCAAAATATCCAGAAGAAAAAAGATTTGTGTTCATTGACGAGAAAATTGTAGATGAAACAAAATCCTTAAATATTAATTCATCTCCAGAGGCATTTCCACCTGCAATCTTACCCATTTGAACAGCAGCAGGCCAAATCCCATAGTTTCTGCCGTTTAATTCTGCTACATCTCCACAGGCATATATATTAGGCATATTAGTTTCCATCTTTTCATTTACAACTATAGATTTATCAGTTTTTATTCCACACCTTTCAGCCAATTCTTTATTTGCTCTTATTCCAACAGAAAATAACACCATGTCTGTATCAAGAGTGTTGCCACTTTTAAGTTTTATATTAGTTACTTTATCATTTCCCAGTATTTCAACTAGGGAATCTCCAAGAATTACGTTAACACCACAGTTACTAATTTGATTTTTAAAAATTTCAGCACCTTCTCTATCCAGCTGTCTTGGTAAAAGTATTGAGAAGAATTCCACTACAGTGACATCAAGTCCTGAATTTTGTAACTCCCATGCAGCTTCAAGGCCTAAGAGGCCGCCGCCTATGACTACAGCTTTTTTAGAATTTTTAGCATAACTTATTATTTCATTTGCATCATTTATAGTTCTTAATGAAAATACACCTTTTTTATCAGCACCAGGAGTTGGTGGAATAAAATTACGTGCACCGTTTGCAAGTATAAGCTTATCGTATTTTAAAGAAGTACCATCAGATAAAACTATCTTATTTTCTTTAGTAAGTATACTCTCTACTTTAATATTTAGCTTTAAATTTATATTATTTTCTTCAAACCAATTTTTATTTTTTAAAAATAACTTTTTATCGGTAATCTCATTAGCGAGATACTCAGAAAGAGAAGGCCTGTAATAGCTACAATAACTTTCATCTGAAATCATTGTTATGTAGGCTTTTGAATCTTTCTGTCTTATGGCATCTGCAGCATAGAACCCAGCAGCACCATTTCCAATAATAATAAAAGTTGTACTATCAGTTTTATTATTCATATATTCAACTCCCCATATTTTAATTTTAACCCTAATATTATTATACACTAATAATATTAGGTAATGATTAAGAAAGCTAAGTTGAAAGAATTTTGTGATAAAAATTCAATTAATGGTTAGTACTGAATAGTTACTAGTCATTGTTGAAATTTCACTAAGGTAAAATTCCTTCCTCTAGTAGGCCTAGTTACATTTTTAATGTTAAATATTATAGTATAGGATTTGAATTGTAGAAAGCATTGAACAAGCATTAAAAGCTCTTTATTTCTGATGTTAAAGCACCGTTAAGAGCCTTCTACTGTCTGAACGATAGTGAGTTTAGAAGGCTTAGAGGTTTTAACATCAGAAATATTAGAGATTTTTTGCGAAGTGAAGCTTTCCTAAATGCAAATCCCATACTTCATATCAACATTATTTTAAAATGTGGCAATTTTTAAAGGATTGACAATAAATTAGTTTGATGATAAACTATTTTTAAAATTTAATAGGAACTTCTTATCAAGAGCGGTGGAGGGACTGGCCCTATGAAGCCCGGCAACCCAGATACATCTGTTTTAATACATTTGTTTTGAAGGTGCTAAATCCAGCAGGTGATATACCTGACAGATAAGGGGAGAAGTGATAACTTCTTGTGTCTGTCGGCAAGGAGTTTTTTTATTTTCTAAATTAATTCTAAATAGTCATTATGGGAGGATATTAAATGAATAATTCAGTTGAAAGAAAAGGTAAGGCGACAGCATTACTACCACTAATAGTTTTTGTGGCAATATATTTATCAATAGCATTAATTACTAATGATTTTTATGCTATGCCTGTTACTGTTCCATTTTTAATTGCTGCTGTGGTAGCATTACTTATGAATAAAAAAGAAAGTATAAATGACAAAGTTGAGATATTTTGCAAGGGAGCAGGAGATTTAAATATTATACTTATGTGTTTAATATTTATCTTAGCAGGAGCCTTTGCACAAGTTGCAAAAGATATGGGAGCAGTGGAATCTATTGTTAATTTAGGACTTAAAATACTTCCAAGTAATATTTTAATTTCAGGAATATTTATCATTGGGTGCTTTATATCCACTTCTATAGGAACTTCTGTAGGAACCATAGTTGCACTATCTCCAATGGCTGTAGGAGTAGCTGATAAGACTGGAATATCAGTGGCTTTGGTACTAGGATCAGTAATTGGCGGAGCGATGTTTGGTGATAATTTATCAATGATTTCTGATACAACAATTGCAGCTACTAGAACTCAAGGATGCGAAATGAGAGACAAGTTTAAAACTAATTTCTTTATAGTGCTACCAGCAGCAATTATTACAGCAGTGTTATTTGCAGTAATTACATCGGGGAATAATACTACTTTATCTGGAAATTATGAGTACAGCATAGTAAAGGTACTTCCTTATTTAGCTGTACTTATAGCAGCACTTTTAGGGATAAATGTAATTTTAGTTTTAGTAGGAGGAGTGGCACTTTCAGGAATAGTAGGAATTGCTACGGGTTCCATGGGAATTATAGATTTTCTTCAATCCATAGCAAAGGGGATAGCTGGTATGTCAGAACTAGTCATAGTATCACTTGTGATTGGGGGAACTGTAGAACTTATTAAACACAATGGAGGAATAGATTTCTTACTTCACTTTATAACAAGCAAGGTAAAATCCAAAAAGGGTGCTGAGCTTGCTATAGGACTTTTAGTTACTTTAGTAGACGCATGTACTGCTAATAATACCATAGCAATAGTGACTACAGGGCCTTTAGCAAAAAGTATATCTTCAAAATATAATATAGAACCACAAAAAACAGCTAGTTTACTAGATACTTTTTCATGCTTTGCACAAGGAGTTATACCATATGGAGCTCAACTTTTAGTTGCATCAGGTATTGCAGGTATTTCACCATTTTTGATAATGAAGTACTTGTACTATCCATATTTAATTGGAATATCTGCGGTTATTGCTATAGCATTGGGATTTCCTAGAATAAAAAAGGTAGAAGTAGGAGCTCTAGAAAGGGTAATTTAATTAATAACTAGTAACTGAGTTAGTAGTTTGAGTGCAAAATTATATTAAATTTTGCACTCTTTTAATTAATAACTATAATATAAAGTCTGGGAAAATAACACAATGGAGTGGATGGGAAAATGGCAAAATTTCAACCAAGAACAAAAGGATTAATACTTGTAATCATAGGGGCCATGTTATGGGGAATATCAGGTACCGTTGCTCAATATTTGTTTCAAAAAAAGGGATTTAGTCCTGAGTGGCTTGTTGTAATTCGTTTATTAGTATCAGGAATAATTTTATTAACATATGCAGTTATACAAGAAAAGCAAGACATATGGAAGGTTTGGAGATCTAAACATAATTGCTATAGTCTTATAATTTTTAGCATCATAGGAATGTTAGGTGTGCAGTATACATATTTTGCTGCTATTAAACATGGAAATGCAGCAACAGCAACTATACTGCAATATCTATCACCTGTGATAATTACTTGTTATTTAGCTATTCGTACTAAGAAATTTCCAAGCTTACGACAAAGTACAGCTATTGCCTTTGCCATGTTGGGCACATTTCTTATAATTACAAAAGGAAATATCCATAGCATATCTATTTCTAAGTTAGCACTATTTTGGGGAATTGGTGCAGCCTTTGCATCAGCTTTTTACACATTGCAACCTCGGGTTCTTCTTAGTAAATGGGGATCTACGCTTGTAGTTGGATGGAGTATGTTCATTGGTGGAATAGCTTTTAGTTTTATCCATCAACCTTGGGATTTTGTGGGACAATGGTCTATTAATTCAATGATTGCTGTTATGTTTGTAGTATTATTTGGAACCCTAATTGCTTTTTATTGTTACTTAGAAAGTTTAAAATATATACAGCCAACAGAAGCAAGTGTACTATCTTCTATGGAACCTTTATCTGCAGCAGTCTTATCTGTTTTATGGTTACGAGTTCCACTTGGTACCATAGAGTGGTTAGGAATAGTATGTGTTATATCTGCAATTATAATTTTGTCTAATGTAAAAGATTAGCTATATATTATACTTAAACTTATTAAATAAAATATAAAAACACTATAATACTTATATGGAAAATACTTCATAGAAGTTTTTAAATATAAATTAGCTTAATTTATACTATAATTCGACAGGAGAAAATCCAGAAAAATACAGTTATTACCATTGGATGGATAAGTATTCACTATTAGGAAGTGTTTTTTACCTTCTTTGTCATATTAGATAAACAACTTGTCCAAATCATAGTTCATGAAATGACAGGTTTCTTGCACCTTAGGTGTTATTATATTAATATAACTTAGCGAGTGGAGGGAAATGAATTATGATAATAGTTGAAAATTTATCAAAAATTCATCAAGGAGAAGATATGGAAAAGACCTATTTTTATAGATTGATAAAGGATAAATTTAATCTAAATTATGGAGATGAGTTAATAGAAGTACAGTCCTATGGAATAGAAATAGAAAGACAGGATAAAGTAGAGGGAAATATAGTAAATATAGAAAGAGATTATATAAAAAATATAAGTCCTCAAAGACACAAAGTACATAGTCTTTTGAAAGTGCTACATGAAAACACTGTGTCACCGATACATCTTATAGATATAGCAGGGGATTATGTAGACGAGTATATTAAGGATTTTGATAACGTATTAAAAGAAATAGCAACAAACTAATAATAATTAGTAACTAGTGACCAATAGCCAGTGAGCGGGAATAAAAAATAAATGGTTGCGGATAGTTAATAGGAATATCAAGTGATTCTTAGACTCAGGTGGAGTTTGCTTGTGAAGAATACTTATCTCCAGCTGAGTCTTAGAAGAACTTATCCAGGGGCGTATCAGCCGTTATCTCCCACCTAAGAGGACGAGAGTATTACGGATGGTTGCCATCGGATAAAACTTAAATTTGATTATTTTAATTATAGGGTTTATTATGGGAATTAATTAATATAGAATTAATGATAAAATAGAGATATAAATCTCTATTTTATTTTTATATAAAAAAGGCGGTGATAAATGTGATAGGGGGAACGGGCATAGATATAATTGAAATATATAGAATAAAAAGTGCCATGATGAAAAACAATAATTTTATATATAAGATATTTACGGAAAGGGAAATAGACTATTTTGAAAGAAGAAAGTTTTTACCAGAAGTAGTTGCAGGCAATTTTGCCGCAAAGGAAGCTATAGCAAAAGCATTAGGAACTGGGTTTAGAAAATTTTCCTTAAGGGATATAGAGATTCTTCGTGATGAACTTGGAGCACCTGTAGCACTTTTACATGGGAGTTCAAAAGAACTTGTAAAAGAGCCTTATAAACTTCATGTGTCAATATCTCATAGTAGAGAAAATGCTATAGCCTATGCAGTTTTGGAGGTGTATTAATATATGAAAATAGGTACTGCAGAAGTTATGAGGAAAATTGATAAATACTCTATAGAAGTTTTAAAAATACCTAGTATAGTGCTTATGGAGAATGCTGCACTTAAAGTTATAAAAAATATTGACCTTGAAAATATTCATAGTTTCTCTATTATATGTGGTAGAGGGAATAATGGAGGAGATGGACTAGCGGTGGCCAGACATCTTCATGTAATAGGAAAAGATGTAGGCGTGTTTTTGTTAGGAGGAGACCAAGGGCTTTCTGGAGACTCTCAAATTAATTATAATATACTTTTAAACATGGGAGTTAAAATAATATCTGTAAACAATATGGAAGATATAAATGAAATGAGAGAGTACTTAGAGCAAGCTGATGTTATTATAGATGCCATATTTGGAACAGGTTTAAATAAAAATGTTGAAGGCATATATAGTGCAGCTATATCTGTAATAAATGAAAGCAATTCCTATATCTTATCTATAGACATACCTTCAGGATTAGAATGTAATAGTGGTAGAGTACTTGGAAATTCTATAAGGGCAAATAAAACTGTAACTTTTCAGTTATATAAGAAGGGCTTTTTAAATTATGGCGTGGATAAGTATACAGGAGCAGTTGTGATAGAGGATATAGGTATCCCAAAAGATGCAATTCATAAGTTTCACGAAAATGAATATATAATGGATAAGGTTTTTATAAAGAAAAGTATAATTAAAAGAAATAAGCATGGCTATAAAGGAGATTATGGAAGAGTTCTTATTATTGCAGGTTCTAAGGGGTTTACTGGAGCTTCGTACATAGCCACTCAGGGGTCGGTAAGAAGTGGAGCAGGACTTGTTACGCTTTGTTGCGATGAAGAAGTACAGCCAATTTTAAGTTCTAAACTTGTAGAAGCCATGACTTTGTCTTTTGATGATAAGGGAAGATTTAAAAATGTGTTAAAAAGTAGTGATTGCATAGCTGTAGGTCCTGGAATGGGAAACAATGAAACTACATTTCAATTTGTAATGGACACTTTATTAAATGCAACATGTCCTATAGTAATTGATGCAGATGGATTAAACGTTCTTAAAGATAAACTTCATTTATTGGAGCAATGCAAAAATAAAGTAATAATTACTCCACATTTAGGGGAAATGTCTAAGTTAACAGGATTGTCTATAGAAGATATAAAACAAAATCGCATTGAAGTTGCACAAAAGTTTGCCAAGAAATATGGATGCATAGTACTTTTAAAGGGATATAATACTGTAATTACAGATGGGAACAAAACTGTTATAAATCCTACAGGCAATAGTGCTATGGCATCAGGTGGCATGGGAGATGCACTAACGGGCATAATTGCTTCTTTTGTAGCTCAAGGATATGAGCCGCTAAAAGCAACAAGTATTTCAGCTTTTATACATGGCTATACAGGAGAAAAACTCTCAAAGAAAATGTTTTGTGTAAATGCAAGTCAACTGTTAGAGGAACTTCCCTATGTTATTAAGGAACTGATGGAGTAACCGATCTAAAATTATGGGATATAATCTAACTTTAATTAGAATAATGAAATTAAGGCAGGAATAGTATTAATAATAGAAAGTAAAGTTCAGGAGGAATTTTATGAAAAAATTATTGTTAATATTAATTGCTGCTTTTTTTATGATGGTTTTTGGTGGGTGCTATTTCAAAATAGATAAAACTCAGAAAAATCTAGATTATATAAAATCCTTAAAAAGTTATACTAGTGATGCTCATATTATATTGCAAAATGATAAGCAAAATATAGAATATGATATGAAACAGTACTATAAAAAGAATATGGGGGTTAGATTAGAACTAAATTCAGATAGAATTTATGTGTGCAAAGGTGATAAAATATATGTAAATGATATTAAAAGTGGATTTAAATATACTTTAAGTGGGGACTTTGAGAATATCGTAAAGTTGAGTTCTGTAGGAGAGTATATTAGATTAATTTATACCAATGAGGAAATTAAGACTTACTTTAAAGATATAAGTGGAATTAAATATCAAGTACTTGAGATATATTTATCAAATTTAAATAGAAATTTAGATAAGGGAAAGCTTTATATCAATAATGAAACCAAACTTCCTGAGTTTGTTGAAGTATATGATTTAAATAATAAGATTAAATTTAAAGTGCTTTATAAAAACTTTGTGGCAAATGCAGAAGTAAATGAGGAGTTATTAAGTACAGAAGCGAAGGGTGGAATTTAAGTGTTCAGACATTTAAGACCAGTATGGGCAGAAATAAATTTAGATAATTTAGCTCATAATATAAGAGAAATTAAAAGAGTAACAACAGCAACAGAAATTATAGGAGTAGTTAAAGCTGATGCTTATGGGCATGGAGCGTTAGATATAGCTCCAACCTTACTTGAAAATGGAGTTACAAGGCTTGCAGTAGCTGTTTTAAATGAAGCAGTAGAACTTAGAAGGGGAGGAATACAATGTCCTATTATGATTTTAGGATATACACCTCCCAATTTAATAGATCTTTTGGTAAAATATGATATAGAGCAAACTGTATATTCCTATGACTTAGCAAAGAAAATTTCAGATAAAGCTGTAGAGGAAAATAAAATAGGGAAAATTCATATAGCTTTTGATACAGGAATGGGAAGAATAGGCTTCTTACCTAGAGAAGAAGATATAGAGGAGATAGAAAAAATTAGTAAGCTTCCAAATATAAAGATAGAGGGAATTTATTCTCATTTTTCCACAGCAGATGAAAAGGATAAAAGCTACACATATGAACAATTAAAAAAATTCAATTGGTTTTATAATATATTACAGGAAAAAGGAATAGAAATAAATATAAGACATATAGCAAACAGTGCGGGTATTATAGATATGCCTGAAACACATTTTGAAGCAGTAAGACCTGGTGTTATATTATATGGATACTATCCTTCAGAAGAAGTGGATAAAACAAAGGTGTGTCTAAAGCCTGTAATGTCTTTAAAAACTAACATAGTTCACTTAAAGAAGGTTCCAATAGGAGAATATATAAGCTATGGCAGAAAATTTAAAACTGAGAGGGAAAGTATTATAGGAACTCTACCTGTAGGCTATGCAGATGGCTATACAAGATCTTTAGGAGATAACGCTAAAGTGATAATAAACGGGAAGCTGGTACCCGTGTTAGGAAGAATATGTATGGATCAATGCATGGTAGATTTAACAAATGTACCAGATGTAAACTTAGGAGATGAAGTTATACTTATGGGAGAAGATAATGGATTGAAAATGACAGCAGATGAATTAGCATCTATATTAGGTACAATAAATTATGAAGTGTTATGTATGATAAGCAGAAGAGTTCCGAGAGTCTATGTAAAAGATAAAAAAGTTATTAAAATAAGAAGCTATGTATAAAGTTACCAGTTATGTAAATAATAAAAAATGCGAAAAAAATTTTGACATGACTAGGATTATAGTAATATAATTGTTCTGTACATATCTTTTGCATAGGTTAATAGGAGGTATAGATTTAATGTCAGATTCAAAAAAATTGGTAGTAAACCTCTCAGAAACACTTAATAATGAATTTAATAAGGCACTTAAAGAAGATTCCAAAAAAAGAAGTCAATTTATTAGGGAAGCTATAATACTATATATTGAGGAGAAAAAAATAGCAAAAGAAATGGAGCTAATGAGAAAAGGTTACATGGAAATGGGAAATATAAATTTAGAATTTGCAGAGATGGGCTTTGCAAGTGACATTAGAGAATTAAAAGAATATGAAGCGAAGCTTCCGGAGTGTGATTGGTCCCATGACAACGATAGTGAAAAGAGGAGATATATTTTATGCTGATTTAAGCCCTGTAGTAGGTTCAGAACAGGGAGGCATAAGACCCGTAATTATTATTCAAAATGATGTAGGAAATAAATATAGTCCTACAGTCATTGTAGCAGCAATAACTTCACAGATTAATAAAGCAAAACTACCTACCCATGTGGAGATTTCTTCCGAGGATTATGGTTTAAATAAAGACTCTGTGGTATTGCTAGAACAAATCAGAACATTAGATAAAAGACGACTTAAAGAAAAAATTGGACACATGTCTAATAGCGATATGAAGAAAGTAGATGCAGCACTTTTGATAAGTATAGGATTGAATATAGGATTAAAATAGTAGTAAGGGCTCTTAATGGGCCCTTATTCTTATACATAAAATAAGAAGAGGTTTAAGTATGAATAGCAAACAATTTTTATAAGATAATAAATGGGAAAATATCTCAATTTATTGAGAAATGATGATATATAATGAAATTATATATAGTTATCAAGTAATAAAAAGAACGTGGAGAAGGTGTTATTTATGAAAAAACTTAGAGAATATTTTTTAATTACGTTTGGAGTGTTCTTGGTATCGTTAGCTGCGGAGCTATTCTATGCTCCAAATAACATTGCAGCAGGAGGGGTCATAGGAATAGCTATAATTATAAATCACTTTTTACCATTTTTACAAATAGGTACCCTTTCTTTAATTATGAATGGGATGTTGTTTGTTATAGCATTCATAGTTATAGGAGGAAAATTTGGAGCTAAAACCATATATGCCAGTTTAGCTATGTCTTTGATACTGTGGATTATAGGCAAAGTTGAGTTTCCTGCAAGCATTATGACTCATGACCTTTTTTTAGCCTCAGCTTTTGGAACCATAATATCTGCAATAGGAATGGGAATAACCTTTAATCAAAGGGCCTCCACAGGAGGAACAGATATAATTGCAAAGATAATGAATAAATTTATACATATTCCAATAGGCAAGGCACTTTTATCAGTAGATTTCATAGTAACACTATTTTCAGCAATATCCTTTGGAATTGAAGTAGGTATGTATTCTTTATTATCAGTAATATTTAACGGAATAATAATTGACTGGTACATTGAAGGGTTTAATGTTTGTAAGCAAGTTGTTATAATAAGTTCTAAACATGATATTATAAAAAGGTTTATAATAGATGAACTTGACAGAAGCTGTACCATTTTTAAGGGGAGGGGCGGCTACAATAATGCTGATATTGATGTTTTATATACTGTAATAAATAGAAGGGAATTCATTAAGTTAAAGGATTATATAAGAGGGATAGATAATAGGGCATTTATTACCGTAGGAGAAGTTCATGAAGTGCTTGGAGAAGGATTTCAGGATATTTCATTAGAAGACTAGATTAGTTAATGGTAAATAGTTAATAATTAATAATTATGGGAAAAGTTTGCGTGGCAAACTTTTTTTGTTTGCAGAAATTTATTTAGAAATATCCGTTAAAAGTAATTTACTATTAATTGCTAAATATTAACTGAATTTTTTATTGTAATTTAATTTTTTATTTTATATACCTATGTTATAATAATATTGCATGTTAAGGGAAATATGATGAAGAATGTTACTATATGTATAAATAAGGGAGAGGTTGAAATGATAGAATTTAAGAATGTTACGAAGGTGTATGGAAAAAATATACCGGCACTGTCAAATATCAATCTAAGTATAGATAAGGGAGAGTTTGTGTTTTTGGTAGGACCAAGTGGAGCTGGGAAATCCACATTTATTAAGACACTTTTAAAGGAAGTAGATCCAAGCAGTGGAAGTGTTGTGGTGAATAATGTAGATATAACTACTTTAAAAAGAAAAGATGTACCTTATTATAGAAGAAAAATAGGAGTAGTTTTTCAGGATTTTAGACTTATACCTAACCTGAATGTATATGAAAATGTAGCTTTTGCTATGAGAGTTGTAGAATCGCCAATGAAAGATATAAGAAAAAAGGTACCAGCAGTTCTTTCTATGGTTGGACTATCAAACAAACATAAAGCCTTTCCACATGAATTATCTGGTGGAGAACAGCAAAGAGTTTCACTTGCAAGGGCTTTAGTCAATAATCCAGCTCTTATTATAGCTGATGAACCTACTGGTAACTTAGACCCAGATACGTCAATGGAAATAATGGACATACTTAATGATATAAATAGAGCAGGTACTACAATATTAATGGCAACCCATGCAAAGGATATAGTTGATAATATGAAAAAAAGAGTAGTAGCTTTAGAAAAAGGTAATTTGGTAAGAGATGAACAAAGGGGGTCATACGGATATGAGGATTAATACCTGTAAACACTTTTTTTCAGATGCGTTAAAAAGTTTTAAAAGAAATAGAACTATAAGTATTGCAGCAGCTGCAACAGTAGCGGCAACACTTTTCATATTAGGAGTATTTTTGCTTACAATATTAGATGTTCAGCAAGTAGTAAAAGATGTAGAATCTAGAGTTGAAGCAAAGGTGTTTTTTAATCAAAATGTAACAATTGCCCAGAAGAAAGCAGTAGAGGAAAAGATAAATTCCTTAGATGAAGTAGTAAAGGTTACTTTTGAAAGTAAATCAGAAGCTATGGAAAAATTTAAGGAACAAATAGGAGAAGAAAATAAACTTCTTGTTGAAGGGCTTGAAAAGGACAATCCTCTTCCAGATGCCTTTGTTGTAAAGGTGAAATCTCCTGAAATGGTTTCTAAAGTAGTAGAAAGTGTTAAGGGAATGGATGGTGTATATGAAGTACAAGATGGAAAGAAAATAGTAGATACTATAGTGAAAATTACAAGCACCATTAAATGGGTAGGCTTAGTATTATTTATAGTACTAATAGGAGTATCCTTATTCTTAATAGGAAATACTATTAAAATTACGGTTTATTCTAGAAGAAGAGAAATAGGTATAATGAAATACATAGGTGCCACAGATTGGTTTATAAGATGGCCTTTTATAATAGAGGGTATGCTTATGGGAGTTATTGGTGCAGTGGTTGCTTGCGGTGTACTTTATTATGCATATAATGCAGTGTATATTAGAATGTCTTCAAGTCTTATGATGATACAGCTTGTTGAGCCTTTATATGTGTTAACTACTATATCATGGCAGTTTATAATTTCTGGAATAGCAATAGGAGCAATGGGAAGTATACTTGCAATTAGAAAATTCCTTGCAGTTTAGAGAATAGAATTAATGGTTAAGGTACTAGGAATTAGGAGATGTGGAAACTTTGACAGGCAAAGTTTTATACAATTCTAGTTCCTTTGGCCTATTAGCTAAAAAAAATAAAATATTAACAATTACTAAAGTCGCTTGCAAAGCGGCTTTAATTTAATTTACAATAATTATTATCTATTATCTATTAATTATTATTTAGATTTAGTGTTATAATTATCTTAAGTTTATATAAACATATATATATAGAAGAGTTAGTAGATAGTTTGTACTTGAAAAGATAAGGAGTGATTGGGTTATGAATAAGAAAAGGTGGGTAATAACGACGGTCTTAATTGTAATAGTAACTAATGCTATTACATTTTTTGGAACTAACGCAGCATCTCTTATGATGCCAAATGGAAAAGTTATAGTTAGTAGAGATGATTATAATAGTTTTACTGAGTTTTCAAAGCTTTATGAAATAAAGAACGTACTTTATGAATTGTATGATGGAAAAATAGATAATAAAGCTATTGAAGAAGGTGCAATAAAGGGAATGACTTCAGCTTTAAATGACCCTTATACAGTATTTATGGATAAAAAAGAATATAATGAATTTAATACTCAAACAGAAGGAAATTATAGCGGAGTTGGTCTTCAGGTACAGGCAAAGGACAATAAAATAGTAATAGCAGATATATTTGAAGGCTCTCCTGCTAAAAAGGCTGGACTTCTTCCAAGAGATGAAATAGAGAAGGTAAATGGAAAGGCCGTAAGTGGGAAAGAACTTGATAAGGCAGTAACTATGATGAAAGGTCAAGAAGGAACAGAAGTAACCCTTACAATATTTAGAGAAGAAAAGGGAAACTTTGATGTGAAGCTTAAAAGAGCTAAAATTAATATGGTTACAGTTAAAGGTGAAATGATAGAAGATAATATTGGATATGTAGCTGTAAGCATGTTTGACGAAAATACATCTAAAAACTTTAAAAAGGAACTAGATACCTTAAGTTCAAAGGGAGCAAAGGCATTTATACTTGATTTAAGAGGAAACCCTGGTGGTCTTTTGAATGAATGTGTGGATATGGTTTCTAATTTTGTACCTAAAGATAAGGTTATAGTTTCAACAATTGACAAATATAAAAGAGAAAAAAAATATAATTCAACTGGAGGAAAGTATGTAGGAGTACCTCTAGTACTTTTAACAGATGGAGGCTCAGCTAGTGCATCTGAGATATTTTCCGGAGCTATAAGAGATTATAAAGCAGGTACATTAGTAGGAGAAAAAACCTTTGGAAAAGGTGTAGTTCAAACAGTTCTTGAAACAGGAGAAGGAACAGCCTTAAAGGTTACAGTATCTAAATATTATACTCCTAATGGAGAAAATATTCATGGCACAGGAATAAAGCCAGATATAGAAGTGAAATATCCAGAGGAACTTTTAAAGAAGCCTTATGACAGAACTACAGATCCTCAATTTAAAAAGGCTCTTGAAATAATAAAGGGAAAACTCTAGGAAGGGAATACAATAAAAATGAATATTTTAATATATACTTTAAGAACTTTGGCAATAACATTAACAGATCCATATTATATATTCTTTTTAGCAATTTTAGTATTTATGCTTTATAAACGGAATAGAAAAATATCAATAATGCAAAAGATGATAATTGGGGAGCCCTTGTACTCCCCTTTTGAATTAACAATTTCTCAGTTAGTACTTGGAATATTTGCAGGAATTTTGGCAAGTATTATGATGTCCTACTTAGGAGTAATATATTATGGTACTGAAGCTATTGAAATACTATTTATGACATCTATATTTCTTGCTATATTTAGTCCTAAATTTATATGTTTTTCATATTCAGCAGCAATTTTAGGTGCATTAAGCATAATACTTACCATACTTTATCAAAATGCAGGAGTAGGAGAAAATACTTTCTTAAGAGTGGATATACCATCTTTGATAGCTACAGTAGCAGTGCTTCATTTTGTAGAAGGTATTTTAATTATTATAGATGGAAAAAAGGGTAATATTCCAGTATTTAGGAAGGTTGAGGGAGAAATTCAAGGCGGATTTGCCTTTAAAAGATATTGGACAGTTCCAGTAGCTTTATTTATTATGATAAATACAAGCTTAATTCCGGACTTAGGTACTACTGAGCCTATGCCTAATTGGTGGCCAATTATTAAAACATCAATACCAGCTGAAATGCTTAAAAAATCAGTAGTAGCTCTAATACCTTTTTATGCTATGCTTGGTTATAAGTCAAATACCTTTACTCAAACCAAAAATCAAAAGACTTTAATGTCAGGGTTATTTGTAATAGCCTATAGCATGGCATTATTTTTAGTGGCACAACTTGCCCATATAAACATATTTTTTCAAGCTTTAGCTGTGGCATTTGCACCAGTAGGTCATGAAGCAATGCTTAGAATTCAAGCTTATTTTGAAAACACAATGGAAGCAAAATATGTTAGCCGTAACGGAGTCATGGTACTTGAAGTATCACCAAATTCTATTGGAGGAGCTTTAGGAATTAAAAGTGAAGATACAATTGTAGAAATTAATGAAGAAGAGGTAAAAACTGAGGAGGATATAAGTAGAATTTTAAATTCTAAACCTGAAAGTATATTCTTTAAAGTAAGAAACTCAAGGGGAGAAATAAGAAAAACAAGTAAGCATCCTTATCAAAAGGGAAAAATTGGACTCGGTATGCTTATTGTTCCCAAAAAAGTTGATAGACCTGAATCTATGAGAGACTTTGAAAATGAGAACTTCTCTGATATATTAGATAAAATAAAGAATGATAAGGAAGATGGGGATGAATAGGTAATGAGAAAGTTTAAAATACATTCGAAATTTAAACCTACAGGAGATCAGCCTCAAGCAATAAATAATTTAGCACAAAAAATTGAAAAGGGAGAAAAGTTTCAAACTTTACTTGGAGTTACAGGATCTGGAAAGACTTTTACCATGGCAAATATAATAGAAAAGGTTCAAAAGCCTACATTAATACTTGCACATAATAAGACTTTAGCAGCACAGCTTTGCTCTGAATTTAGAGAGTTTTTCCCTGAAAACTCTGTGGAGTATTTTGTATCTTATTATGATTATTATCAGCCAGAAGCTTATGTTGCACAAACGGATACTTACATAGAAAAGGATGCTTCTATAAATGATGAAATAGATAAATTAAGACATTCAGCAACTTCAGCTCTTTTAGAAGGCAGAGATGTTATAATTGTAGCCTCTGTATCTTGTATATATGGATTAGGTAATCCAGAGGAGTATAAAAACCTTACAATTTCCTTGAGAGAGGGAATGGAAAAGGATAGAGATGAGGTTTTAAAAAAACTTGTTGAAATTCAATACGAGAGAAATAATATAAACTTTGTGAGAGGTACCTTCAGAGTTAAAGGAGATGTACTTGATATATTCCCTGCTTCATCCACAAATGTGGGGATAAGAGTAGAATTTTTTGGGGATGAAATTGAAAGAATAAGAGAATTTGATGTATTAACTGGAGAAACAATTGGAGCAAGAAAACACGTAGCTATTACCCCAGCTTCTCACTTTGCTACATCAAGGGAAAGATTAGAAGGGTCCATAGGGAGAATAGAGGCGGAACTTGAAGATAGGGTAAAAGAACTTTTATCTGAAGATAAAGTGTTAGAGGCTCAAAGACTTAAACAAAGAACTAACTTTGACATAGAGATGATGAGAGAAGTAGGATATTGCAGTGGTATAGAAAATTATTCAAGAATACTTGATGGAAGACCAGCGGGAACTTGCCCACAAACTTTAATAGATTATTTTCCAGATGATTTCTTGTTATTTATAGATGAAAGTCATGTAACCTTGCCTCAAGTTAAAGCTATGTATGCAGGAGATAGGTCTAGGAAGGAATCCTTAGTAAATTACGGATTTAGGCTTCCTTCAGCTTATGATAACAGACCGTTAAAATTTGAGGAGTTTGAAGAAAAAATAAATCAAGTAGTTTTTGTAAGTGCTACACCATCAAATTATGAGCTTGAACATTCAACAAATGTAGCTGAGCAGATTATAAGACCTACAGGTCTTTTAGACCCTGAAATAGTTATAAAACCAGTAAAGGGTCAAATAGATGACTTATATTCAAGAATAAAAGAAACCATTGATAAAGGTTTTAGGGTTTTAGTTACTACCCTAACTAAGAAAATGGCAGAGGATTTAACTCAATATTTTAAAGAAATGAATATAAAGACAAATTATCTTCATTCAGATATAGATACTATTGAAAGAATGAAGCTCATTCGGAACTTAAGAAAGGGAGAATATGACGTACTTGTAGGTATAAATCTTTTAAGAGAGGGACTTGATATCCCAGAGGTTGCTTTAGTTGCAATACTTGATGCAGATAAAGAGGGATTCTTAAGATCTGATAGATCCTTGATTCAGATAATAGGAAGAGCTGCGAGAAACTCAGAAAGTAAGGTTATAATGTATGCAGATACAGTAACTAAATCCATGGATAGAGCAATTAAGGAAACCAATAGAAGAAGAAAAATACAAATGGAACACAATGAAAAGCATGGAATTGTTCCAAGAACTATAATAAAGGATATAAGAGAAGTAATTGAAGCTACACAAGTAATTGAAGATAATGTAACTTATAATAGCTTAGAGGAAGCAGTTAAGGCAAATAATAACAATGTAGAATCACTTATAAAGAAATATGAAGATGAAATGAAAGAGGCTTCAAAGGAGCTTCAATTTGAAAAAGCAGCAAAGCTTAGAGACCTTATTTATGAATTAAAAAAACAAATAGTAGAAAAGTAGTGCATTAAGGAGGATTAGAAATAAATTTATGATAGATAAAATAATTATAAAAGGTGCTAAGGTTCATAACTTAAAAAACGTAAGTCTTGAAATCCCAAGGGATAAGTTTGTAGTTTTTACTGGGCTTTCAGGCTCAGGGAAATCCTCCCTTGCCTTTGATACATTATATGCAGAAGGACAAAGAAGATATGTAGAATCTCTGTCATCCTATGCAAGGCAGTTCTTAGGACAAATGGATAAGCCAGATGTTGAATACATAGAGGGACTTTCCCCTGCAATTTCAATTGATCAAAAGACTACCAGTAGAAATCCAAGGTCTACTGTTGGAACTGTAACAGAAATCTATGATTATTTGAGACTTTTATATGCAAGAATTGGAGTGCCTCATTGTCCAAATTGCGGTAAAGAAATAAAGCAGCAAACAGTAGATCAAATGGTTGATAAGATATTAGAACTTCCTGAAAGAACTAAGATACAAATTTTAGCTCCTATCATAAGAGGAAGAAAAGGGGAACATGTAAAGGTAGTTGAAAATATAAAAAAGAATGGATATGTAAGAGCAAGGATAGATGGAAGTACTGTAGACTTAGAAGATGAAGAAGTAAAACTTGAAAAAAATAAAAAGCACACCATAGAAGCAGTAGTTGATAGGCTAATGGTAAAGGATGATATAAAAAGCAGGTTGTCAGATTCCATTGAAATAGCCTTGAAACTTGCAGAAGGTACCGTAATAATAAATGTAATTGGTGGGGAGGATATTTTATTTAGTGAGAACTTTGCTTGTGCTGATTGTGGAATAAGCGTAGGAGAAATATCCGCTAGAACATTTTCCTTCAATTCCCCCTTTGGAAGATGTAGTGAGTGTGATGGCCTTGGAACCCTTTTGGAAATTGATGAGAACTTAGTAATTCCAGATAAAAGTAAAAGTATCATGGAAGGTGCTGTTTTGCCTTGGGCAAATAGCGTACTAAGGGAGGATTCCTGGACCTACGGAATATTAAAGTCTTTAGCAAAGGAATATCATTTTAAACTTGATACTCCAATAGAAAAGCTTCCTCCTGAAATAGTAAATATACTTTTATACGGATTAGGTGGAGAGAGGATAAAAGTTAGATATACTAAAGATGGCACAGCTACAGACTTCTATCATGCTTTTGAAGGAATTATAAATACTTTAAGAAGAAGATATTTTGAAACAAATTCTGACTCAATAAAGCAAGAAGTAGAAGTTTATATGAGCAACAATCATTGCCCAAAATGTAAGGGAGCAAGATTAAAACCAGAAGCTCTTGCGGTAACTGTTGGAGGCAAAAATGTACATGAATTTGCTGAAATGCCTATAAAAGAAGAATTAGACTTTGTAAATTCACTAGAGTTTACAGAAAAAGAAAAAATCATAAGTAATCAAATATTGAAGGAAATAAGAAGTAGATTAAATTTCCTTATAGATGTAGGGCTTGATTACTTAAATTTAGCAAGAACTGCAGGAACTTTATCTGGGGGAGAAGCTCAAAGAATAAGACTTGCTACTCAAATAGGATCCAGTTTAGTTGGAGTTTTATATATACTAGATGAGCCAAGTATTGGACTACATCAAAGAGATAATGATAGATTGATATCTACTTTAGAGCATTTAAGAGATATAGGAAATACTTTAATTGTGGTAGAACACGATGAAGATACAATGAGAGCAGCAGATTATATAGTAGACATTGGACCTGGAGCAGGAGAACATGGTGGAGAAATAGTTGCAGAAGGTCCTATTGATGATATAATAAAAAATGAAAAATCAATTACTGGTCAATATCTAAGTGGTAAAAAGAAAATAGAATTGCCTAGCGAAAGAAGAAAGCCTTCAGGTAATTACATAACCATAAAGGGGGCAAAGGAAAATAACTTAAAAAATGTAAATGTGAAATTTCCACTGGGAGTTTTAACTTGTGTTACAGGGGTTTCTGGATCAGGTAAGAGTACATTAGTAAATGAAATACTATATAAAGGGCTAAATAAAAAACTTAATAATTCTAAAGATATGCCTGGAAAACATAAGGATATAGAGGGAGTGGAAAATATTGATAAGATAATTAATATTGACCAAAGCCCTATTGGAAGAACTCCAAGATCAAATCCAGCTACTTATACGGGAGTTTTTGATATAATAAGAGAGGTGTTTTCAAATACTTCAGAATCCAAAATGAGAGGATATAAGCCTGGAAGGTTTAGCTTTAATGTAAAAGGCGGAAGATGCGAGGCTTGCAAGGGTGATGGTATAATAAAGATAGAAATGCAATTCTTATCTGATGTATATGTTCCTTGTGAAGTTTGTAAGGGAAAAAGATATAATAGAGAAACTTTAGAAGTAAAATATAAGGGTAAAAATATAGATGATTTACTTAATATGACCGTAGAAGAAGCTTTAAAGTTTTTTGAGAACATACCAAGAATAAAAAATAAGCTTCAAACACTTATGGATGTTGGATTAGGATACATAAAACTTGGTCAGCCTTCAACTCAGCTATCTGGTGGAGAAGCACAAAGAATTAAACTTGCCTATGAGCTTTCAAAAAGAAGCACAGGCAGAACGTTATATATACTAGATGAACCAACCACAGGACTTCATATAGATGATGTAAGTAGACTTATAGCTATAATTCAAAGACTTGTAGATACAGGAAATACAGTGGTTGTCATAGAGCATAATTTAGATGTAATAAAATGTGCAGATCATTTAATAGATTTGGGTCCAGAGGGTGGAGCAAAGGGAGGAACTATAATTGCAACAGGAACTCCAGAAGAGATAAGTGAGGCTGAAGGGTCCTATACAGGATTTTATCTTAAAAAGATGTTGAAATGATAAAAAGAAGGTGATTTATGTTGTTGGCTAAGCTAAGCCCAATATTTACTTTAATTATAATAGCTATAGTTTATATGATAATTTTTACAGCTCTTAGAATAATGAATAAGGATATAAAAGGCGGAACAAGAAAGAAATCTAAAAAGAAGACTGCAGGACTAGAAATCATAGAGCCTGGAAATAGTTACAATTTAAAAAGGGGAGGGGTAATTCCCCTCCAAGGTCAAATAACCATAGGAAGAAAAGAAGATAATACATTCATGCTAGATGATCCTTATGTTTCGGGAAAACATGCAAGGATTTATGTTAAGTCTGGAGATTATATCATTGAAGATCTAGGGAGTACGAATGGTACTTTGGTAAATGATGATGAAATAGAAGGTAAGAAGTACTTAGAAACAGGAGATATTATAAAAATAGGAAATACAGTATTTAAGTTCTTAATTTAATTTTAGGATGGTGGTCTTTTGGATACCAGTAAAGATGAAAAGAAACTCTTAAAATATACATATTTACTTTGCATAGTGGGTTTTTTTAATTTAACAATAATAAAGGAGCCTTTTGATAAGGGCGCCATGCTTATGGCATTAGCAACATGTCTTCTTATAGGATATTCTTATTTTATAATAAGAAGATTTTTTTCAGGAGGAGATAAATTTATATTTATATTCTCTAGTATTTTAGCGGTTATAGGAATTATAATGCTATACAGAATAGATACTGCAACTGCTGTAAAGCAAATAGTATGGTTTGCTATAGGGGTTACAGGTTTTATACTAATAGTGGTAATACTTCCTGATTTAAAAAGATTTGTAAAGTTTAAGTATGTATATTTGGGAATAACCGTAATACTTATGGCTATGGGTACACTCATGGGAAAAGAGACTTATGGGGCAAAAAACTGGGTAAGTATTGCAGGATTTGCCTTTCAACCATCGGAATTTGGAAAACTTTTTTTAGTTGCATATTTATCTGCAGCTTTAAAAGATTATAAAAGCTTTAAAAACTTAATAGAGCCTGGAATAGTTGTTATGTTAAGTTTAGGATTTATGGTTTTACAAAGGGATCTTGGAAGCGCATTAATGTTTTTTGGAATATCCATTACTATGCTATACATAGCTACATCTAATTTTAAATATGTATTAGTTTGTCTAGCATTATTTGCACTAGGAGCAGTTATAAGTTATGGATTGTTTGACCATGTAAAGCTTAGGGTTTTAATTTGGAAAAATCCTTGGCCATATGCTACGGATAAAAGCTATCAAGTTGTACAATCTCTTTTGGCTATTGCATCAGGCGGGCTTACAGGTTCAGGACTAGGGCTTGGTTATCCTCAATATATACCTGTAAGGACAACGGACTTTATTTTTTCTGTAATATGTGAAGAACTTGGAATATTAATGGGATTTGCCATAATACTCATATACTTTCTACTTTTCTACAGATGTATGAGAGCAGCTATATATGCAGGAGATGATTTCTCAAGACTTATTACAGTAGGATACAGTGCCATGATAGCCTGCCAGGTATTTGTTATAATTGGAGGGGTAATAAACATGATACCTCTAACTGGTATAACACTACCTATGGTAAGTTATGGTGGAAGCTCCATGCTTAGCACGTTTTTTGCACTAGGCATAATACAAAAGGTTTCTGAAGAGGGAAGATAAAATTATGAAGGATATATCAGATAATATAAAAAAAGTATTAATAGTATTTTTAATATGTTTTGTAGGACTAATATCATACATAACATATTTTGAAGTAATGGTTGCACCGAAAATTGTAAATAGTCAGTATAATGCACGTATGTGGGCTAAGAGAAACGAGGTTTTAAGAGGAAGTATATTTGATAGAAATATGAAAGCACTTTCTAAAAGCACCAGAATAAATGCGGAAACTCAAAAAAGAAATTATGAAGGTGGAGAAGCATTTGCCCATGCCTTAGGATATGTAGATGTGCGATATGGAATTACAGGACTTGAAAGAAGATATGATAAAGAATTATCCACAAGCAGTATAAGAGATACTTTAGTGAATATATTAAAATCACCAGGACAGACAAAGGAAAGGTATGGGAGTAATTTAAAAACCACCTTGGATTATAATATACAAAAGAAGGGTTATGAACTTTTAGGAAATAACAAGGGGGCAGTGGTAGCACTGAATCCTAAAACAGGAGAAATACTGGCTTTAATATCAAAACCATCTTTTGATCCTAATTATCTTGAAGAAAATTGGAAGAATATTAATTCCAATAAAGATAGGCCACTACTCAATAGAGCCACTTCAGGTATGTACCCACCAGGTTCTACTTTTAAGGTAATAACTGCAATAAGTGCTTTGGAAAATATTGATGGTGTTACAAATAAAAGAATTCAAGATAATGGGGTATTAGTGTTTAATGAAAAGGAATCTCTAAGAAACTATAATGGAGAAGTTTTGGGTAATATAGGTCTTAAAGAAGCCTTCATACATTCAAGCAATGTTTATTTTGGAAGTCTAGGTATTGACCTTGGGAATAGTAAACTTAAAGATACCGCAGAAAAGTTTTATTTCAATAAAGATATACCAGCAGATGGAGTTGTAATTGAAAATAGTAAATTTCCATCCTTTAAAAGTTATGAAAAAGGTAATATAGCGCAAAGTGCTATAGGACAGTCTACAGTACTTGCAACTCCTATGGAAATGGCGTTAGTAGCAAGTACCATAGCAAATGACGGAACGATGATGAGGCCTTATATAGTAAAAGAGGTCATGGACAGCAAGAATAGCTTAATAAGTGAAGTGAAACCACAGAAGATAAATGATGTTACAACAAAGGAGAATGCACAGATAATAAAGAATTATATGAGAGAAGTTGTGGCTCATGGTACAGGAAGAAATGCATCTGTGTATGGAATAAATGTAGCAGGTAAAACTGGTACTGCAGACCATAAGGAAGAAGGAAGCGGTGCGAAACCTCATGCATGGTTTATAGGTTTTGCTCCATATGAAAATCCTGAAATAGCGGTAGCAGTTATTGTTGAAGATGGTGGTCAAGGAGGAGGTTTAGCCGCAAGCATAGCTTCAGGAGTTATAAAGGAAGCTTTATCAAAATAAGTACTAGAGAAAGGGGAATTTTGGTGAAGATAAAGGAAATAGGAGATCTTAAAAATGGGGAACAGGTAGAACTTAATGCCTTAGTTAGTGATAAAAGAACTGGTTATAAAAAAGATGGGACCCCCTACTTATTACTTATAATGCAGGATAACACAGGAAGTATTGCCTTCCCTGTATGGACCAATTATGATAAATTAAATGCCGTAGTAGAGGTAAATACATTAATAAATGTAACAGGCATCGTAACTAGATTTAATGGAAATGTTCAAGTTAGAAATCCAATGATAAACTCCATTTCTATGGAAGGAGTAAATTATGAGGATTTTGTACCTCAATATAATATACCAGAAGATTTAATAGATTATTTTAATTATATGGTGCTAGATATGGAAGAAAAGTATCAAAGAATAGCAACTGCAGCTACTGGAGCCATGGGATATAATGATGAAAGATGGAATGCCTTTATAAGTTGTGTAGCGGCTGAAAAGTTTCATGGAAACAAAAGAGGAGGTTTATTTCTCCATACAGTGGGAGTTATGAAAGCTATAGAGAATGTTGTGAATGATTATATAACAAATCCTTTTTATATGAGTGCAGCTAAGGTGATTAATAAAGATAGACTTATGCTTAAGGCCATTATTCACGATATCATGAAAATTAAGGAATATGATTATAAGGGAATAATAAGAAGAAAAGACATAAAGCTAGACCATTTGGTACTTGGAGCAGCATATGTAAGAGAAATAAATATAGAAGTAGGAAATATTCTTTCAGAGGAAGAGTTAGATGATATATGCTATTCAATACTTTCCCATCACGGTCAATTTGGTAACTTTGAGCCAAAGGGAATAGAAGATATACTTTTAAATATGGCAGATATTATAGATAGTCAAGTTGTAAATGCCATTGAAAATAAAATATAGGGGAATTGCTTTGCAATTCCCCTATATTTTTATTTTAACAAACTTAGATTTCCCAATTTGAATAATAAAACTGTCATGTGGATTTGGCATTGTAAATGAGTTAAATTTTTCTCCATCTATTTTCATAGCATTTTGAGTAATAAGACGTCTGGCTTCACTATTGCTTTTAGCAAGTCCACTTTGTACTATAATTTTTATTAGATCAATTTGATCATTGTCTGTAATATAATCAAGGATTAAATTAAGTTCATCTATATCATCAGGGATTAGATTTTTTTGAAACACAGTCTTAAAGTGCTCTTCAGCAATTTCTGCTTCCTTTGCTCCACAATATAAGCATGTGATCTCTTTTGCAAGTCTCATCTTAACATCACGAGGATTAATTTCTGGGTTGTTAAGCTCCACCTTAATTAATTCAATTTCATCTGGATGAATATCAGTTGCAAGTTCAAAGTATTTAATAATAAGGCTATCTGGAATAGTCATGGTCTTTTGATAAATTTCAACCGCATTTTCATATATACCGATATAGTTACCAAGACTCTTACTCATCTTTTCAATTCCATCTGTACCCTCAAGTAAAGGCATAAATAGTGCTATTTGACTATCCTGACCATAATCCTTTTGCAGGGTACGGCCCATAAGAATATTAAAAGTTTGATCTGTACCACCCATTTCAATATCTGCCTTTAATTCTACAGAGTCATATGCTTGCATCAATGGATAGAAAAATTCGTGAAGTCCAATAGGTTCATTATTTTTATATCTCTTTTCAAAATCATCTCTTTCAAGTATTCTTGCAACGGTAACTTTACCTGCAAGCTTTAGTACGTCTTCGAAATTTAGCTTTGACAACCATTCGCTATTAAACCTAAGGTCAGTTTTTTCTTGATCAAGTATTTTAAAAATCTGCTGCTTGTAAGTTCTTGCATTTTCAAGTACCTGTTCAGTGGTTAATGGTTTACGTGTTTTGCTTTTGCCTGATGGATCACCAATTCTACCTGTAAAATCTCCAATTATAATTACTGCACGATGACCTAAGTCTTGCATTTGCTTAATTTTGCGAAGTACAACAGCATGACCTAAATGTATATCTGGAGCAGAAGGGTCAAGGCCTAGCTTAACTATAAGAGGGGTGCTTGTTGTAATACTTTTTTCTAGTTTTTGCATTAAATTTTCTTCACTGACAACCTGATTTACTCCTTTCATAATAATCTTAAACTGTTCCTGTGCATTTTTCATTATTTTCATCCTTTCTAATATAAATCTACATATAAAAAACTCCCGTTCTCTGCTTTATGCAGAGGACGGGAGAATTGCTCACGTGTTACCACCTCAATTTTATTTACACATCGCTGTGTAAACCTCATCGGGTACGGCACAAAAGTGCTTATACCTTAGCGATGTAACGGTCGCACCCGGCAACAGCCTACTAAGATATAAAATCTTTTCAGTGTGCCACTCAGAGATGTATTCAAAATCTGTTTTCTGCACCTCTCATCACCCGGTAGCTTTCTGTTGAAAACGTATGATTTTTACTTCTTCTCGTCGCAGTTTTATTGTATGGTTGCTAGTTTAGCACCAGTATAATAAAATGTCAATACGCAACTTGAAAATATAGGAAACGATTAATGATTATTAACTGTTGAATAGTAACTATTCAATATAAATCTTCTATGTTCGCTATTAATTATTATTGTGTTTATGTATAATAGGGTTAAAATAAGCAAAAAAATAAATAGTTTAAAGTCATAGAAACTTAGAGAGGATAATTTATGAAAGGAAAGACACATGCAGGTGTAGGTATAGTTACTTATTTGCTACTTTATAATAGATTGCCTGATAAGGTGAGTTTGACTGGATTAGCTGTAGTAACATTTGCATCACTGCTTCCAGATATAGATCACCCTAAAAGTATAATTAATCAATATATACTTCCATTTAAAAACAAGATGACTAAAGTTGTATTATATGCTTGCAGCGGCATTATATTTTTATGGTATAGTTTTTCATATGATAAAGAACCTTACATAAAAACAATAGGAATATTTTTAATTTTAATAGCTGTTTCATCTCACAGAAAAGGGCTTACTCATAGTCTTATGGGAATGATATTATTTGCATTTCAAATATCATATATAGGAAATGTATATGAAATAAGAAACTTAATTTATTACTTCATGCTAGGGTATGGTCTTCATCTACTTTGTGATATGGCGACAAATAGGGGGATACCACTTTTATACCCTTTTAAGGAAAAAAACATTAAGCTTCCAGTTACATTTAAAACCAATTCTTTTATAGGAAATTTCATAGAAACCTTAATAATTGTAGCAGGACTTTTATATGTGATATATAGTTTCCCAAGTATATTTTCTTAGGTGGTGATAAAGTGTTTGATTTTGAATATCATTTAAAGGGATTACCAGATAAACCTGGAGTGTATATAATGAAAAATGCTTTAGGCGAAGTTATTTATGTAGGAAAGGCAAAGGTACTTAAAAACCGAGTAAGGCAGTATTTTCAAAGCTCACGCAATCATTCAGAAAAAGTAAAGGCTATGGTTAAAAACATAGCAGAATTTGAATATATAGTTACGGACTCAGAAATGGAAGCACTTATATTAGAATGCAACTTAATAAAAAAGCACAGACCGCGCTATAATATATTGCTTAAAGATGATAAAAGTTATCCATCTATAAAGGTAACAACTACGGAAGATTTTCCAAGGGTATTTGTAACAAGAAATGTCATAAAGGATGGAGCAAAATATTTCGGACCTTATACTGATGTATCAGCAGTTTATGAAACATTAGAGCTGATAAAAAATATATTTCCTATAAGAACTTGCAAAAGAGTTATAAAAGAAGAAGATAAAGAAAGTGCAAGACCTTGTTTAAATTATCATATAGGCCTTTGTAAAGGACCTTGCGCAAAGCTTGTAAGTAAGGAAGAGTATAAAAATATAATAAGTGATATTGTAAGTCTTCTTTCTGGAAAGTCTGCGGATATCTTAAGAGACTTAGAATTTAAAATGGAAGAGGCAGCAGAAAGTCTGCAATTTGAAAAGGCAGCAGCCATTAGAGATAAAATAAATGCCATAAAAAAGATAACAGAAAAGCAAAAGATTATAACTTCTAACTTTGAAAATGAGGATTTCATAAGTCTTTACAAAGATGAAAAGGACGTATGTGTTCAGGTATTTTTCTTAAGGGAAGGGAAAATAGTTGGAAGAGAACACTTTATTATAGAAAATTCAGCGGATATGGAAGATAAAGAAATAATAGCTGATTTTATAAAAAGCTTTTATGGGGCAGCAGCATTTATACCTAAGTCCATATATGTAGAAGATATTAATGAACAAGAGCTATTAGAACAGTGGCTTACTATGAAGCGTGGTTCTAAGGTTTGGATTAAAGTTCCTCAAAGAGGAGATAAAAGAGATACTTTAGATATGGTTCGAAGAAATGCAAAGATAACATTAGAACAATTTAAAATTAAAATACTTCAGGATAAAGAACTTTATGAAGTAGCTTTAAGGGAACTTAGTGAAATGCTAAATTTAGAGGATATTCCAAAGAGGATAGAAGCCTATGATATTTCAAATATACAAGGTGTGGACTCGGTTGGAAGCATGGTAGTTTTTGAAGATGGCAAATCCAAAAATAGTGATTATAGAAGATTTAAGATAAATAGCGTAGTTGGAGCAAATGATTATGAAAGTATGAGGGAAATTCTTACAAGAAGGTTTCAACATGGACTAGATGAGATAAAGGCAATAAGTGAAAAAAATCTTCAGGTAAGTTCAGGAAAGTTTTGTATTTTCCCAGATCTAATACTTATGGATGGTGGAAAAGGACAGGTAAATATAGCCTTGGAAGTATTAAGAAGCTTTAAGATAGATATTCCTATCTGTGGTATGGTAAAGGATGATAAACACAGTACAAGAGGTCTTATATATAATAATGAAGAACTTCCTATTAAAAAGCATTCTAATATAATGAGGCTTATTACAAGAATTCAAGATGAAGTTCATAGATTTGCGATAACTTATCATAGGTCTTTGAGAAATAAAACAGCATTTCATTCTATATTAGATGATATACCAGGGGTTGGAGAAAGAAGAAGAAAGGAATTATTAAAGAAATTTGGCGGCATAGAAGGCATAAAAAAGGCAAGTTATGAGGAAATTTTAGAAACTCCATCTATAGATAAAAAATCTGCAGAAAATATAGTGGAATTTTTTAAAGGTAAAGCATAGTATAATTAATAGTTAATAATTAACAATTAATAGTTAATGGACAATAGCTTATGATTAATATTCAATAAATTTGGATAAAATTCAGATACCTTCACTTCCATATTAATGACTTATTTCCACCTAATTCATTATTAATTGACTTTATAAATATTGATTAACTCTTATTTATCCTTTATACTTATTTATGTATTAATTTTGATGTTAAGGAGAATATACTATGAGCTGTTATAAAGAATTTGCTATAAAATTGTACGATATTCTAGGTGAAGAAAATGTAAAAATAGATGAACCAATGAAAGCACATACATCTTTTAGAGTTGGAGGTCCAGCGGATATCTTAGTAACTCCAAAGGATTATTCCCATATACAATACTTAATAAAACATTGTAATGAAAATCATATACCATATTTTATTATAGGAAATGGCTCTAATCTTCTTGTAAGAGATGGTGGGATAAGGGGAGTTGTTATAAAGCTTACAAGACTTGACAAAATCAGCGTAAGTGGCAATAACGTAATAGTAGAGGCCGGTGCATCACTTTCTAAGACTTCTAAGGCAGCAGCAGATGCGTGTCTTGCAGGATTTGAATTTGCAATTGGGATACCTGGAAGTGTAGGGGGAGCACTTACCATGAATGCAGGTGCATATAATGGAGAAATATCTCAAATAATTAAAGAAGCACTTGTCATAGATAGGGATGGAGAAATAAAGAAGTTATCTAAGGAAGAATTGGAACTTGGCTACAGAATGAGTGCCATCATTAAATATGGATATACTATACTTGAAGCAACCTTTGAGCTTCAAAATGGTGATTGTGAAAAGATACATGAAAGAATAGATGATTTAACTAGAAGAAGAACAGAGAAACAGCCACTAGAATATCCATCTGCAGGAAGCACCTTTAAGAGACCTGAGGGTTACTTTGCAGCAAAGCTAATAGAGGATAGTGGATTAAAGGGGATAAACATAGGTGATGCAGAAGTCTCAGCAAAACATTCAGGATTCATTATAAACAAGGGAAATGCAAATGCTGAGGACATTTTAAACTTAATTAAAAAGGTTCAAGAAACAGTAAAAGAAAATTTCAACGTTGATCTTCATACAGAAGTTATGATAGTAGGCGAAGAGAAATAATATTAAATTTAAAGGTTAAGGATAAAGTACATATGTATATATCCTTAACTTTTATTTTTAACAAATATTAATACATATTGTTACCAATTAATAATAATTATTTCAGATAAAATTTCCATGTTAAATTCAAAGTTGAAAACTCATAATTGGTAATTGAAATATGTTATAATAAAATAATAAAAGATCCCAATAAATCACGAAGCGTAATCAAAGATTTCTATAAATGATGCAAGGAGGGTTAGAAATGAGATTTGTAATTGTAACAGGAATGTCCGGTGCAGGAAAAACTCAAGCTATTAGAAATTTAGAGGACCTAGGGTACTTTTGTATAGATAACTTGCCACCTACCCTCATACCTAAGTTTGCAGAAGTCTGCTATGAGGCCAGAGGGAAGATAGATAAAATTGCATTAGTAATGGATATAAGAGGTGGCGAGTTCTTCCACGACTTATTTCACAGTTTAAATTATTTAAAGAGTGAAAATTATAAATATGAAATTTTATTTTTAGATGCTTCGGATGAGGTATTAGTAAAAAGATTTAAAGAGTGCAGAAGAAAGCATCCTTTGGCACCAGAAGGTAGAATTTTAAATGGAATAGTGGAGGAAAGAAAGAGACTTAGAGAGGTAAAGGATAACGCAGATAATATAATAGATACCTCCAATTTTACAAACATGGTATTAAGAGAAGAAATAACAAGGGTTTATGGAGAAGAAGGGCAGCTAGAAACTCAACTTATGATTACAGTGCTTTCCTTTGGCTTTAAATATGGAATCCCAGTAGATTCCGACTTAGTATTTGATGTTAGATTTCTTCCTAATCCATTTTACATACCAGAGCTTAAGGAATTTTCAGGGAATGATACTCCTGTGGTGGAATATGTTATGGGATATAATGAAACTAAAAACTTTATTGATAAACTACAGGATATGTTAAACTTTTTAATACCAAATTATCAAAGAGAGGGAAAAAGACAACTTATTGTATCAATAGGCTGCACTGGTGGAAGACATCGATCAGTTGCCATTGCAAATGCCATATATGGAAAGCTTAAGGAAGATGGGCACAAGGTTACTATAGACCACAGGGATATAAATGAAGATATTAATAAGGGTGGTAAAAAGGTATGAAAATACTAGATTGGCTTAGACCAGGAATTAAGGTAAAAAGATGGATATTACTTGGGGCCATGGGAATACTTTTTATTGCATTTGCTCTTTTAGAGTTTGTAAGGCATAGATTATATAGCTTTTACTATATGGCTTTTTATGTGTTTTTAATTGCACTGGGGCTATTTGTGCTATATATGTCTGTAACTCAAGGAATGCGATCAATTATTGCACTTATAAATAAAGGTTATTTAAATGTGTCTTTAGACTCGAAAAAATTAGAAACCTTAATATATGAAAAAAGATTATTAGTAAAGGGACCAAAGATAGTTGCAATAGGAGGAGGAACAGGACTTTCTACAATGCTTAGAGGGCTAAAATATTACACCTCTAATATAACTGCAATAGTTACTGTTGCAGATGATGGAGGAGGCTCTGGAGACTTAAGAGAGGATCTTGGAATACTGCCTCCAGGGGATATAAGAAACTGTATTTTGGCGCTATCTGATACAGAGCCTTTAATGGAAGAATTACTTCAATATAGATTTAAAGATGGAAGACTCAAAAATCAAAGTTTTGGGAATTTGTTTTTGGCTGCCATGGACGGTATATCAACTAATTTTGAAGAAGCAGTTCAAAAGATGAGTTCGGTTCTTGCAGTAACAGGGAAAGTTATCCCTGTTACTTTAGAAAATGTGGTGTTAAAGGCTGAACTTCAGAATGGAAACATAGTAGAAGGAGAATCTATGATTCCTGAGGAAGCATTAAGTCAAAAGAGTCCAATTCAAAGGGTTTTTATAGAACCTAAAGATGCCAGGGCGCTTAAGGAAGCTGTAAATGCTATAAGAGAAGCAGATGCTATAATACTAGGTCCTGGAAGTCTATATACAAGTGTTATCCCTAATTTACTTATTAAAGATATAAGCTCCGCTCTTAAAAGAACTACTGCTATTAAAATATATGTGTCAAATATAATGACTCAGCCTGGGGAAACTGATAATTATGCTGTAAGCGATCATATTAAATCTATTTTTAGACATGCAGGAGATGAAGTTATTGACTATGTAATAGTAAATAATGGAGGAGTAGAAGAAGGACCTCAAGGAAAATATAAGGAAGAAGAGTCACATATGGTAGATGTGGATATAGATGTGATAAGTTCTATGAATATTAAAAGAATTGATGGAGATTTAATAAATATTAAAAATGGTTTTATAAGACATAACTCTGAAAAGTTAGCATCTATGATAATAGAAACCATAATGGAAAAAACACTGCTGTACGATAAGAAGAAGATTATAGAATACTTCTATTTATCTGAGAGATTAAAAGAAAAAAAGAATAGGGAGTAAAAAATATGTCATTTTCAGCTAAAGTAAAAAACGAAGTATGTAGATATACAAAATTGTCAAAGGAAGAAGCTTTAGCAGAGCTATCGGCAATAATGAGAGCAAGTGGTACATTAACTTTTGGAAGTAATCGAAAGATAAGTTTTAAAATTACCACAGAAAACCCTGCTATTGCAAGAGTTGTTTTTAAGTTACTTAAGGAGTACTTTAATATTCATGCAAAAATAATGATGAAGAGGAGTAATTCTTTTAAAAAAAATAACTTATACATTGTGGTTATAACAGAAGATTCAGATGTTAAAGGAATTTTAACTAGAACAGAAGTTTTAATAGAGGAAGATGGAATGCTTTCTTTAAACTATGGTATTTCTGATGAAATTATATCAGATGATTCTACTAAGAGAGCTTATATAAGAGGAGCCTTTTTAGGAGGGGGAAGTATAAGTAACCCTGAAAAAACCTACCATTTAGAATTTGTTACACACAATGAAGAATATGCAAAAAAACTAAGCGATACAATAAATGTTTACGGACTAAATTCTAAAGTTATACAAAGAAAGAGTAGCTATATAATTTATATAAAAGAAGGAGAACAAATAATAGATCTTCTTAATGTAATTGGAGCACACACATCACTTTTAGAATTAGAAAATGTGCGTATCATGAAAGAAATGAGAAACAACGTAAATAGATTAGTTAATTGTGAAACTGCAAATTTAAGCAAGACTGTAAATGCAGCAGTAAGACAAATAGAAAGCATAAAGCTTATACAAAGGGAAGTAGGACTTCAGAGACTTGCAAAAAACTTAAGAGAAATTGCAGAGGTAAGATTAAAATATCCAGATGAGTCATTAAAAGAATTAGGGGAAATGTTAACTCCGCCTGTGGGCAAATCTGGTGTAAATCACAGACTTCGAAGAATTGAAAAAATTGCGGAAGAATTAAGAAAGGAAGGTAAGTGATATGTCTAAACATAATAAAGTTATAAGTTATATTACTTCCCTTCAAGTGGGAACTAAGATTTCTGTAAGGACTATGGCATCTAATTTAAATATAAGTGAAGGAACTGCATATAAGGGAATCAAGGAATGTGAGGCATTAGGACTTGTAACAACTATTCCAAGAACAGGTACTGTTAGAATAGAAAAGCTTGAAAGAAAAAGCGAACATATGCTAACTTTTGGGGAAGTTGTAAATATAATTAATGGAAATTTAGTTGCAGGCAAGGATGGCATCCATAAAACATTAAATCAATTTGTAATAGGAGCAATGACCCCTGAAGCAATAAGTGAATATATATATGAAGGCTGTATTGTAATTGCAGGAAATAGAGAAATAGTCCATAGATTGGCTTTAGAAAAAGGGTGTGGGGTTATAATAACTGGTGGATTTAAGTGTAGTGAGGATATAAAAGACCTTGCAAATGAATTTAAGCTTCCAGTAATATGTACTCCTTATGATACCTTTACTATAGCTACTATGATAAATAAAGCCATGTCTGAAACTATGGTTAAAAAGGATATTGTATTAGTAAAGGATATTATGGATACACAGTATCCTTTTTTAAAATCCGAAGATAAAATAACAAGGCTTAAAGAACTTACATTAGAGACTTCAGAAGCTCTGTTTCCTGTAGTAAATGATGATATGAAACTAGTAGGAGTTGTAGGATTTGGAAATCTTTCATCTAAAATAGGAGATGAAGAAAAGATTGAGAAAATAATGGATAAGAACTATTTATTCTTAGAAATTGGTGATACTGCGGCATATGCAGCACATTTAATGGAGAGTCAAGCAATAGAGTTTTGTCCAGTAATTTATAATAAAAAACTATTTGGCGTATTAAAAAGGGAGAATATAATAAGAGCTCTCAAGCGCGTAAGTAATCAGACGCAAATGGAAGAAAACTTAGAATCTATAATACTTAAAAAGTTTAAATGTGAAAAACTAGAGGATAAGGTTTGTTTCTCAGGTAAAATTGTACCTGAAATGCTTGATCCTATAGGGACCGCATCCTGGGGAGCATTAAACATGCTCTTAACCACTGTGGGAATGCTTGCAATTAAGGAAAGGGACACCATTAATTTAATTGTTGATAATGTATCTACTTACTTTGTAAAACCACTACAAATGGATGAGAAGGTAGAAATATATACTGAAATAATGGATTATGGAAGAAATTCTTGTAAAATGGTTGGAAGATGCTTTTATAAAGTAGAAGTGGAGATGCATAATGATAAGGGTGATCTAATAGCAAAATGTATGATGTTAGCAAAGATGATACGAAGCTAATTAATAGTTAACAGTGAACAGTTAATTAAGAAAGGAGAGATAGTATGACAGAAGAAATAGCTCTAAGGCCTCGTTGGGTAAGTTTACATCAACATACGGGGTATTCCCTTCTAGATTCTTCAGCAAAAATTTCCAATCTTATAAAAAGAACTAAGGAATTAGGGATGGACAGCATTGCTATAACGGATCATGGAGTGATGTATGGATGCGTAGAATTTTATCAAGAGGCTAAAGAACAAGGAATAAAGCCTATAATAGGCTGTGAGATATATGTAGTACCAAAGTCCATGCATGTAAAGGTAAATGATAAAGAGAATGATATTTATCATTTGGTACTTTTAGTGAAAAATGAAAAGGGCTATGCAAACTTGATGAAGATAGTGTCTAAGGCATCTATAGAGGGATTTTATTACAAGCCAAGAGTTGATCATGAAGTGCTAAGAGAACATAGCGAAGGTCTTATTGCGTTAAGTGCCTGCTTAGGGGGAGAAATACAGGCCTACATATTGCAGGACAATATACAAAAGGCGGAAAAAACAGCATTATTATATAAAGAAATCTTTAAAGATGGATTTTATTTAGAACTTCAATATCATGGTATGAAGGAACAGCTTAAGGTAAACAAAGAGATAATTGAAATGTCAAAAAGGCTTGATATACCATTAGTTGCAACCAACGATGTGCATTATATAAAAAAGGAAGATTACAGGTCTCATGATATACTTCTTTGTATACAGACAGCAAAAACTGTAGATGAAGAAGAGAGAATGAGGTATCCTTCAGATGAATTTTATTTAAAATCTCCTGAAGAAATGTATGAAATCTTTTCTCATGTACCTGAAGCACTAGAAAATGCGGTTAAAATTGCAGAGCAATGTAATTTTGATTATGAGTTTCATAAATCTAAGCTTCCAAACTTTCCACTGCCTGAAGGAACAGACCATTTTGAGTATTTAAAGAATGTGTGCTTAGAAGGCTTGAAGGAAAGATATGAAAATATAAATGAAGAGCTTACTAAGAGACTTGAATATGAGCTTGGAGTTATAAAACAAATGGGGTACGTGGACTACTTCCTAATAGTTTGGGATTTTATAAGGTTTGCAGTAGAAAGTGGCATACCAACGGGACCTGGAAGAGGTAGTGCAGCGGGATCTTTGGTTGCCTATACTTTGGGAATAACAAAGATTGACCCTATTAAGTATAATTTGCTATTTGAGCGTAAAGAGATGCGCTCGTTAAACTGGGTGAATTGCTGGAAGGCTAAACTGTATAATGCAGCATGCTAATCAGCAGCCAAGTCCGTGAATGGCATTAAGTAGCGGAAAGGTTCAGAGACTAGGAGTATGAGCAGCCAAGTAATAATTACTCCCACGAGAGCCCGGTTCAGTAAAATCAGAATATACGTTCGTATAAATTTAAGATATTTGCGCATAATAAGTTATGAAGTAATGCATGAATTTACTGAGATGATATAGTCCAATCTGGGCTGGAATTAACCAGTTGATGAAAATGAGGGAAACCTCCAGAGCACAAGATAAAAAGCTTGTGGATAATAACTAATGTTCTTAAACCCTGAAAGAATAAGCATGCCAGATTAAATATTAACTTTTTAAGCTTCTCTTTTAATAAGGAGATGATCTTTTGAAAAGATTTGAATTGGATAACTATAAAATAGATATTATTAATCTCTATCAAAATCAAGGATTGTCATGTGATAAAATTGCAAAGGTTTATGGAGCTAGTTTATGTGGAATATACGATGCATTAAGAAGGTGGAAGATTCCAACAAGAAACCTAAGTAAAAGCCATAAAATATATAAGATGAATGATAGCTTTTTTAAGATAATTGATACCGAAGATAAGGCTTATTGGCTAGGATTTATTTATGCAGATGGATTTGTTACTATGCCACATAGCTTTGGATTAGCATTAGCTATGAAAGATAAATCTCATTTGGTAAAGCTATTAAAATGTTTAGAAAGTGACTATCCTTTGCATAATTATGAAACAAATAGTGAATATGGCAAGCATCCATACTCTAGATTATTAATAAATAACGAAGAAATTTTTAATGATTTACAGAATAAAGGTGTAAAGCTTAGAAAAACATTAATAATAGAGTTTCCTAGTGAAGAAATTTTACCTAAAAAGTTATATAGGCACTTTATTAGAGGGTATTTTGATGGAGATGGTAGCTTGATTTTATCTGAAGGTTCCATTAATTTTAAAATATGCGGTACTAAGGAATTTTTATATAAGCTTATAGAAATATTTAATAAAGTATCAGCGTATGACTTTAAGTATAAATTATATAAAAGAAATAAAGATACCAAAAATAATTACTATTTAAGTTATGGTGGATTAAGAAAGGTATATTCTATTTTGAGTTATCTATATAAGGATTCAACAATTTTTTTGGAGAGAAAAAGAGATAAATATAAAAAATTAGAAGAGATGTTCTACAGTTAATATTAGTCGTGTACAGTAGAAATACTGTGCTTAAAGAGCCTCGAATTGCGGGAAAGTCCTGAGAGTCCTATAGGCCAAAGCAAAAGATTGAGATTATATCTAAGTGTAATGGCGGTATAACCATAAAAATTATAGGAATTTGAATTAGTCAGGTTCTGCTGGATAACCCGCAGCCAAGCCTTGATGAGAGGAAGGTTCAACGACTAGTGCGAGGGCACGTAGGGATATTTATATCTCGAAGCGGGGCAGCCTAAACCGTTAAGGTCGGTAGGTGAAGATATAGTCTATACCCACTACATTTAGGTAGTGTTAAAGTATCTTGAAAAAGAGGGTAGGATAGATAGATTCTGACTTTTGCTATGAAAGAAGACAAGAAGTAATAGATTATGTAGTTGAAAAGTATGGTAAGGAAAATGTATCTCAAATTGTAACCTTTGGAACCATGGCAGCAAGAGCATGCATCAGAGATGTAGGTAGAGCAATGAGCTATCCTTACTCTGAAGTAGACAGAATAGCTAAAATGATCCCAACTATGCTTAATATAACCATAGATAAAGCTCTAGAGTTAAATCCGGAACTTAGTACAGCTTATGAAGAAGAACCAAGAACTAAGGATCTTATAGATGTGGCAAGGGCGTTGGAGGGGCTCCCAAGGCATACCTCTACTCATGCTGCAGGAGTTGTAATAGCTTCAAACCCTTTGGTAACCTATGTGCCACTTCAAAAAAATGAAGGAAACATTGTAACTCAATTTACCATGGGAACTTTAGAAGAGCTTGGACTTTTAAAGATGGATTTCTTGGGTCTTAGAACTTTGACTGTTATGACAGATGCAGTTAACATGATAAAAGAAAACAAGGGAATAGAAATAGATTTAGATAATATAGATTTCGATGATAAAAATGTATACAAGATGCTTGGCGAAGGAAAAACTGTAGGAGCCTTTCAGCTAGAGTCTCCAGGAATGACATCCTTTATGAAGGATTTAAAACCGGATTCTTTTGAGGATATAATAGCTGGAATAAGTCTTTATAGGCCAGGGCCTATGGCAGAAATACCAAGATATGTTGAAAATAAAAGGCATCCCGAAAGTATAGAATATGAAACACCTCAGCTTGAGCACATACTAAAAGTCACCTATGGGGTAATGATTTACCAAGAAGAGGTAATGCAAATAGTTAGGGATTTAGCAGGATACTCTTTGGGACGTGCGGATTTAGTTAGACGTGCTATGTCTAAGAAAAAGCACAAGGTCATGGAAGAAGAACGCAAAAACTTCATATATGGAATTGTAGATGAAGGTGGAAATGTAGAGGTTCCAGGATGTCTAAGAAATGGTATCAGTGAGGAAGCTGCAAATAAAATATTTAATCAAATGATGGACTTCGCGTCATATGCTTTTAATAAATCCCATGCGGCGGCATATGCAGTAGTTGCATATCAAACAGCATATTTGATGAGATATTATCCAACAGAATTTATTGCAGCAATGCTAAACAGTGTAATGGGCAACAATGAAAAAGTAGCCTATTATATAAGATTTGGGAATGAAAGAAGTATAGAAATACTTCCTCCTGATATAAATGAAAGTTACACAAAGTTTACTGTACAGGGAGAACAAATTAGATTTGGAATAGCAGCTATAAAAAATGTAGGTGTAAATGTTATAGAAAATATAGTGAAGGTTAGAAGTGAAAAAGGTAGATTTAAGGATTTACTGGATTTTTGCAACAAGGTAGACCTAGGCGTAATAAATAAAAGAGCAGTGGAAAGTTTAATAAAAGCAGGGGCGTTAGACTCCTTTGGAGTATATCGTTCAAGACTTTTGGCTGTACATGAAAAAGTAATGGATGGAATAAATGGGGATAAGAAAAAGAATATACAAGGTCAAATAAATTTATTTTCAGATTTTGGAGAGCAGGAAATAGACCCAATAGATATAAAATATCCTGAGATAAAAGAATTTGATAAAAAACACTTATTATTTATGGAAAAGGAAATGACAGGATTATATCTTTCAGGGCATCCTTTAGAAGAATATAAGGAAGTTTTAAAGAACAAGACAAGTATTAATATTGGAGAAATAATTTCCTCAGGATCTTTAGAAGAGAGTAATGAGGGAGTACTATTACAGGATAAGAAAGTAAAGGATGGACAAAAGGTTAAAATAGGTGGGATAATTACTTCGGTAAATAAAAAACTTACTAAAAATAACGATATGATGGCTTTTGTGGAAATAGAAGATTTGTATGGAATTATCGAGCTTGTGGTGTTCCCTAAAGTTTTTAATAAGCTTCGACACCTTATAAATGAAGATGCCATGATACTTGTTAGTGGAAGAGTATCTATTAGAGAAGATGAGGCACCTAAAATATTATGTGAAGATATAAGTGATCTTTCAGGTAGCAGCATTGAAAAAATATACATTAGAATAGATACAGAAGAAGAACTTCAACCTAGCTTGAAGCAGCTAAAGATAATATGTCCGAGTTACAAAGGAAGTATTCCAATATACTTATATGTAAAAAGCATTAATAAGGCCTTTGTAATGAATAAAGAACTTTGGGTAAATGGGGAAAAAGAACTTCTTACGTTTTTAAAAAATCAATTTGCCATAGAAAATGTTAAAGTAGTATAAAGTCTAATAATAATAAGCAAAATATTAAGAGGGAATTAGCCCATAATATTTTGCTTATTATTATATATATTTGCTAGGAAAACATTGCATAAAAGTCATAATTTTATTAAAATTAGTTATAGATAGTACAATGTGTTTTTAATATAAAGATGGCGGGACATAAAGTGTCCAAGCGGTTTAAAAAATGTTATTGTGGATATAATTTAAATAGAAACAATAACAGTCAAAAATTAATTCTTATTGTAAATTTGACTACGGAGGTATTGTTATGAAAAAGATTGCTGTTTTAACCAGTGGTGGAGATGCACCTGGCATGAATGCTGCAATAAGGGCAGTGGTAAGAACAGGTTTAGATAAAGGTTTATCCGTAATGGGAATACAAAGAGGATTTAGCGGTCTTATAAATGGAGAAATTTTCGAAATGGATAGAAGAAGTGTGGCAGATATCATACATAGAGGTGGGACCATACTTAGAACTGCTAGATCAGAAGAATTTAGAACTGAAGCGGGACAGAAAAAGGGAGTTGCAATATTAAATGCTTTTGGAATAGATGGATTGGTAGTTATAGGAGGAGATGGTTCTTTTCATGGAGGGCAGGCATTATCAAAGTATGGAATAAAAATGGTGGGTATCCCAGGAACAATTGATAATGATATTGCTTATACAGACTGTACTATAGGTTTTGATACTGCAGTAAATACAGTACTTGATGCTATAAATAAATTAAGAGATACCTCAACTTCTCATGAAAGAGTAAGTATAGTAGAAGTTATGGGAAGAAACTGTGGAGATATAGCACTTTATGCAGGACTTGCAGGAGGGGCAGAAAGTATAATAGTTCCTGAAAAGGGATATGACATAAATTTATTATGCAAAACTATTTTAGAAGGTAAACTCCGAGGGAAAATGCACAATTTAATAATAGTTGCAGAAGGTGTTGGAGGAGCTAATGAAATAGCAAGTAAAATAGAAGAAGTTACAGGTATAGGAGCAAGAGCAACTATCCTTGGACATATACAAAGAGGAGGAAGTCCAACTGCAAATGATAGAATATTAGCTTCTCGATTAGGTTACAGAGCAGTAGAATTACTACTTGAAGGGAAATCAGCAAGAGTAGTAGGTGTAAAGGATGGGAAAATAATCGATGAAGATATAGATGAAGCTCTTGCTATAAAAAGAAGTTTTGATGAAAAGTTATATAGTATAGCAGAAGCATTATCATATTAAAAATGCTTAAATAATTGATTAATAGGATTTGAAAATTTAGAAGATAAGATTATAGGTTAAAACTGGAGGTAATTTTTATGCAAAAAACTAAAATGGTTTTTACGATAGGTCCTGCAAGCGATAACGAACAGGTGTTATCTGAACTTGTTAAGATTGGAATGAATGCTTCAAGGCATAACTTTTCACATGGTACTCACGATGAACACAAGATAAGAATGGAAATGGTTAGAAATATAAGTAAGAAATTTAATAAAGAAGTTGCAATAATACTTGATACTAAAGGACCAGAAATAAGAACAGGAAACTTTGAAGGTGGGAAATTAGAACTTAAAGAAGGAAATAAGTTTACTGTATATTGTGGGGAAGAGGTATTAGGAGACGAAACTAAGTGCTCAATAACTTATGATAGGCTTTGGGAAGATGTAAAACCAGGGAATATGATTCTTATAGATGATGGTCTTGTAGGGCTTGAAGTTGAATCCACAGAAGGAAATAAAATTCACTGCATAGTAAAAAATAGTGGAATGGTAGGAAACCATAAGGGCGTAAATGTTCCGGGAGTATGCACATCACTTCCTTCCCTTACTGAAAGAGATAAGGAGGACTTGAAGTTTGGATGTGAAATGAACGTGGATATAGTAGCTGCTTCATTTATAAGAAGAGGAGCGGATGTTCTTGCCATAAGAAAGATACTTGAACAAAATGGAGGAGCAGACATTCAAATATTCTCAAAGATAGAAAATCACCAAGGTGTGGAAAATATAGATGAAATAATAAGGCTTTCTGATGGAATAATGGTTGCTAGAGGAGATATGGGAGTTGAAATTCCAATAGAACAAGTACCATTAATTCAAAAGATGATAATAGAAAAATGTAATAAGGCAGGTAAGGCTGTTATAACAGCAACTCAAATGCTTGATTCCATGATAAGAAATCCAAGGCCTACAAGAGCTGAGGCTTCAGACATTGCAAATGCAATATTTGATGGAACTGATGCTATAATGCTTAGTGGAGAAACTGCCAGTGGTAAATATCCTATAGAAGCAGCTGCAACTATGTCAAGAATAGCTCAGGCTACAGAAGCGAAACTGGATCATCAAGCAATATTGAATAAGAAAAAAGAACTACATGTACTTAATGTAGCAAATGCCATAAGCATTGCAACTTGTACTGCATCCTTGGAATTGAGTGCTTCAGCAATAATTACAGCAACACAAAGTGGATATACAGCAAGAATGGTGTCTAAATACAGACCATCTTGTCCTATAATTGCCGTAACACCAAGTGTAAGTGTAGCAAGAAAGCTTTCATTAAACTTTGGAGTATTCCCTATACTTACAAATCAAGTGGGATCTACTGATGAACTTATAGATGCATCTGTAGATATATCTGTAAAATCAGGATATGTTAAAAGTGGTGATTTAGTAGTAATTGCTGCAGGAATACCTGTAAGTTTATCTGGAACAACAAATATGTTAAAGGTTCATGTGGTAGGAGATATACTAGTTCAGGGAAGAGGAGCCGGAAATGTACCTGGATATGGAAATGTAAAAGTAGTAAAAAGTCCAAGAGAAGCAGTTGAATTAGCAGAAAAGGGAGATATCTTAGTAGTTAGAGATTCAGATATAGAGTATATTTCTGTTTTAGATAGAATATCAGGGATCATAACTGAAAAGGGAGGATTAACTTCTCATTTAGCTATCCAATGTATAACAAATGAAGTTCCTATAATCACAGGAGCTGGTGGTGCAACAGAAATATTAAAGAATGGTGCATATATAACAATGGATGTAAAACGTGGAATAGTTTATAATGGAAAAGTAAGCATAGTTTAGAATGAAATAATAATTAACAAGTAATAGATAATGATTATAGGAGAGATTCAGCTGATGCTGAATTTTAACTTAAATTATTATCTATTAATTATTATTTATTCATTAAACAGGAGGGGTTAAGATTTTGAAATACAGAATTTTAGGCGGGACGGGACTTAAGGTATCAGCAGTTGGATTTGGAGGAATACCAATTCAAAAGGTGGATGAAAAAGAAACTGCAAAGCTTTTAGAATATGCAGAGACTAAGGGAATAAATTTTATAGACTCTGCAAGAGGGTATACAATTTCAGAAGAGTTAATAGGAAATGCTCTTAAGGGAAGAAGAGAAAAATGGATTATAGCAACTAAATCCATGGCAAGGGATAAGGAGTCCATGCTTAAGGATGTGGAAATAAGTTTAAAAAACTTGCAAACAAATTATATTGATCTTTATCAATTACACAATGTGAGAACCCAAGAACAATTGGATAAGGTTTTAAGTGAGGATGGGGCTTACAGTGCTTTATTAGAGTTAAAGAAAAAAGGTATTATAAGACATATAGGGATAACTTCACATAGTTTAGATATGCTTAAAGTAGCTATAGAAACAGGAAAATTTGAAACAATTATGTATCCATATAATATAGTAGAAACTCAAGGAGAAGAAGTCTTTAAGAGAGCTAAAGAATTAAATATTGGTGTAATAGCTATGAAACCTATGGCAGGGGGAGCTCTAACTAAGGGAGACTTAGCAATAAAATTTATACTTTCAAATGAAAGTATAAGTACTGCAATTCCAGGAATGGCTTCTATAAATGAGATAGATATAAATACAGAAGTGGTAAGCAAAGAATATACTTTAACTGAAGATGAAAAAGAAGAAATAAAGAAAATATCAGAAGAACTTGGAACAGAGTTTTGTAGAAGATGCAGCTATTGTGCACCATGTACTGCAGGTATAGATATTCCAAGTATATTTGTACTTCAAGCATATAAAGAAAGATATGGACTTCCAGATTGGGCAGATGATAGATATCAGAGTGCAGAGCGTAGAGCGAAGGACTGCATAGAATGTGGAGTTTGTGAAGAAAGATGTCCCTATGATTTACCTATAAGAGATATGTTAAAAAGAGTAAGAAAGATTTTTAATGAATAAAGAGTGTTTATTTTAAAATTTAAGGTATAAAATAAAAAAACTATTGTATAATAGGTAGATATATGGTTAAAATATATTGATAATAAAAGTAAATTTAGGACAACTGATTCTTTTTTGCACCTCTTAAAGAGGTGCGCTTTTTTTTATATATAAACACGATAAATCCTATTATCTTTAATATTATTTTAACCTAGGGGTTTAATTTAGCATTTCAATAATTTATAATTTAATACAAAGCAAAAAAAGGGGGCATATTTATGGAAATGATTATAAGAAAATTAACAAAAGAGGACAACAAGGACATTGAAAAGATAATAAAGGAATGTCTAATAGAATTTGGGGCGAATAGAGAAGGATTTGCTTGGGCAGATCCTGAATTATCTTATCTCTCTGAGGCTTATAAGGATGAAGATTCAGAATACTGGGTTGCGGAAAGAAATGGGGAAATCATAGGTGGATGTGGAATAGCACCTATGAAGAATCTTGATGGAGTATGCGAGCTTCAAAAAATGTACTTTATACAAGAAGCAAGAGGTACAGGTATAGCAGGAAAGATTATAAAAATTGCTTTAGATTTTTCAAAGGAAAGATATGATAAATGCTATCTTGAAACTTTAAATAGCATGGAAGCTGCTAATAAGTTTTATCAAAACAATGGTTTTTATAAACTTGATAGACCCATCATAGAAACAGAACATTTTGGCTGCGATGCATGGTACTTGATGGACTTAAATAAGGAGGCTTAAGATGTTTGGGGTTATAGTAAACTCTTTGGCAGTAGCTGCTGGGGGATTAATAGGAATGCTTATAGGTAAGGGTATTCCAGACAAAATAAAGGAAACAGTATTTACTGGACTAGCTCTTTGTGTAATGCTTATAGGAATTTCAGGAGCAATAAAGGGACAAGATACTATACTGGTTATTCTAAGTATAGTTATAGGGGCTATTATAGGAGAAATCATAGATATTGATTTAAGACTTAGAAAATTAGGAGATAACATACAAAGTAAGTTTGAAGGAAAACATGGTAAGTTCTCTGAAGGATTTGTAGTGTCTACACTTTTAATGTGTATAGGAGCTATGGCTATAGTAGGGCCTCTGGAAAGTGGTCTTACAGGAAATAATAGCACTTTATTTGCTAAATCCGTTATAGATGGATGTTCTGCAATAATATTATCTTCTACATATGGCATAGGTGTAGTATTTACAGGAGTATCAGTATTTATATATCAGGGGTTAATAGCATTATCTGCTTCTCTTATAAAAGGAATATTAGTGGAATCTGTAATAACAAACATTACAGCAGTAGGAAGTTTACTTATATTAGGACTTGGATTTAATATGTTAAATCTTACAAAGATTAAGGTAGCAAATTTACTTCCAGCGGTACTTGTACCATTTGTATATCAGCTTATTTTAGGATGGTTTTAAGTAGAGTTATTTTTATATAATTAAAAAGTACAACCCCTGTAGATAATTTTTATTTAAGTGTAAATATCTACAGGGGTTAATATAATGTAAAATCATATGTGGAGTTTTCTTAATTTAGGTTATAATATAACTATTGTTAAATTAAATATTATATTTTAAGGTGGTAAATATGAAAAAAATTATACCAGTAGAAAAAAATAAAGATTACATAGTAGAAATAAAGGGCATGGGCTATGAAGGTGAAGGAGTAGGGAAAATAGATGATTTTACTATATTTATTCCTGGTGCCATTAAAGGGGAAAAGGTAAATGCTAAAATAGTAAAAGTGAATAAAAACTTTGCCTTTGGTAAACTTTTAAATGTAGCTCAGGAGTCTAATTATAGAACTGAGCCTATATGCGGTATATATAAAAGATGTGGAGGATGTCAGCTTCAACATTTATCCTATGAAGGCCAGCTAGATTTTAAAGGACAAAGAGTTAAGGATGCCATAGAGAGAATAGGTAAGATAAATCCTGAAGTGCTTCCTGTTATAGGTATGGAAAACCCTTATAATTATAGAAATAAGGTTCAACTTCCTGTAGGTGAAGCAAATGGAGAAATAAACATAGGATTTTATGCACTGCGATCTCACGACATAATTAACATGGAAAAGTGTTACATACAAGATGAGATAAGCGAAAAAATAATGACCTTAGTAAAGCAGTGGATGATTACAAATAACATCAAAGCTTATGATGAAAGCACTCATACAGGAGTTTTAAGACATCTTATGATAAGAAAGGGTTTTAAGACTTCAGAGGTGATGGTAGTACTTGTTACAAGGACTAATGAACTTCCACATAAAGATGAAATCATAGAGCTTTTAACTAGTAATATAAAAGAAGTAGTAAGTATTATTCAAAATATAAATTCAGAAAAGACCAATGTTATATTAGGACAAAAATCAAGTACCCTTTGGGGAAAGGATACCATACAAGATTACATAGGAAAGTTTAAGTTTAATATATCCCCATTATCATTTTTTCAAGTTAATCCTGTGCAAACGGAAGTACTTTATAATAAGGCATTAGAATATGCAAATTTAACTGGTGATGAAATAGTTTTTGACGCTTACTGTGGTACTGGAACTATATCACTTTTCTTAGCTCAAAAGGCAAAAAAAGTGTATGGTGTAGAGATAATTCCTGAAGCTATAGGAAATGCATGGGAAAATGCTAAGTTAAATAATGTGGACAATGTGGATTTCCTAGTAGGAAAGTCTGAACAAGTTATACCGGATTTAATAAATAAAGGTATAAAAGCAGATGTCGTGGTAGTGGATCCTCCAAGAAAAGGCTGTGAAAGAGTTCTTTTAGAAGCCATAGCTAAAATTAATCCTAAAAGAATTGTATATGTATCCTGTGATGCAGGAACTTTGGCTAGGGATTTAGCTATTTTAGATGAACTAAATTATAAGACTGAAAAAATACAACCAGTGGATATGTTCCCGCATACGGCTCATGTGGAGTGCGTGGTGTTGATACAACGAGTAGATACGTAGAAATCCTTTGTTTTAGGCACTTTTTCAAACATATCATCTTCACAGGTGAGGGTGATAAAATCAGAAATAAGGTCATTAAAAACTATATCAATGTTTCTGTGGTGGTTGATATAGAGTGTGGGGATACAAGAAAATAAAGATTGAGAATCAAAGGGGTACTGTGAAAATGGTACTCCTTTTCTCTTAATTTAGACGTTCAGAAATGAGCGTCTTTTTTCTTGCCCTAAAATCAGAAAGGAAGTGATAGCCATGCCGCAATCGAAACAACAGGAGCGTCCACCGCCGCAATTATTCTTTAGAAATCCAGCCAGATAAAAACTGGCAAAAATAATCCTTATCCACCGGCTAAGCCGGTGGTCTTGACGTTGTTTTATACCTCAGCTTGTATATTTCCGTCAAAAGAAATATAATAAAATTATGGAGGTGTTATGCGTGGATTATATAACGACAAAAGAAGCAGCGAGAAATTGGGGAATCACAGACAGAATGGTAGTGTACCATTGCTCTGCTGGACGGATTAAGGGAGCTAAAAAAATGGGAAATACATGGCTTGTTCCGATTGACGCTGAAAAACCGGCTGACGGACGATACAGGAGCAGTAAAGTAAAGGATGGTGAAAATAAATGAAACGGATATTTTTGGTTGAGGACGATAAGGCAATCGCCAAAAACCTTGTGCTTCTGCTCCGCTCGGAGGGATTTACAGTCACTCACGCCCCTACGCGGAGTGAAGCCCTTGCCGCCCTTGCCGGGAATAAATTTGACTTGGCGTTGATTGATATTTCTTTGCCTGACGGAAATGGCTTTACGATTTGCACGGAAATCAAAGAAACTCAAGATGTTCCCGTTATCTTTCTGACGGCTTCCGGCGATGAGGCGAGTGTTGTTACCGGGCTGAACATGGGTGCGGACGACTATATCACCAAGCCTTTTCGTCCGCGTGAATTGATTGCGCG
>NZ_OAOD01000016.1 GCF_900205925.1 Clostridium peptidivorans
TTGGATTTTTTGCTTATGATCTTTTTATTTACATTAATAGTAGTATCATCCCATTGATTATTTAAAGCTAATTCTTTTGCAATTTCGTTCAATTCAGAAAGAGTCTTATCTTGAAACATCTTATTCCCTCCTATTTATTAACGCAAAAACAAAAAACTTTTCTTGCATTATCCTTTGAATTATATAGTAGGTATACTTTACAACTAAATTCAAGTTTTTACCTATACATACATTGTAACATATAAAATCTTATAGATGTAATAAATTACTTTATTTAAAAACTTCAAAAAAAGTGTAATAATAAGGCACAGCCTCTCACTATAAAGTCAGAGGAATCTACATAAAAATAAGCATGGCCTCTAAAAGCCATGCTTTATCAACATATCACTTGCCACTTGCCCTGTGGGTGATCCGATTTTCATTCCATTTTTACCCAGGGGTCTGACCCCTCACTCAATGCTGCCTGTGGCAACAATATCAGCGCCGCAGCCGCAGATATTTTTAATGATTACGTCGTATCTCTTTACAGGAGGGGTGACCTTAACCTTTTTGATTTCTTCCATACAATCCATGATTAATTGTTTAGGCACTGGTTTATTAGAACGAACTGCAAGCAATGGGGAAGTTTCACTCTCTAGTTTTACAGTTGTTGTTAAAATACGTACTGGATGACTAAATTCTGCTTTTGCGTGTTCGAGGCCAAGGTTACAGGTATATCCCTCTATGGATTCAATATTATCTCCTTCGCCTTTAACAGTAATATGACAGCCTATAGGGCAAATTGTACAAATAATTTCCTTTACCATGCTGCTATGCCTCCTTTATGATTTCTACAGTAACTTCATCACCGGAAATCTTTGATGTAATAATTTCAATACTTTCCATTTCACCTGGGTTAATGCGTATTGCTTTTTTCTCTGCAATGACCTCTCCATCTGATGTTGCTCTAATTTTTACCTTTGAATCTGGAGCTAGTACGCGGAAATACAGCTTAACCTTTTCATCTTCTTCTGAAATATTAATCCTTTGTGGGCATAAGTAACGAATATTGTTTCCAGTTACTGCTTGAACTACTTTAGTAGTCTTAGGGAATATTCCCATAGCATGCTTTGCTGCATAGGTGCCAGCTTTTATGCTTTCAACACTTACATTGTCCACCAGGTCATTTACATGAACCACATTTCCACAGGCAAATATTGAATCAACTGATGTCTGCATATATTGATTTACAGCTGGTCCATTTGTAATGTGATTCATTTGGATTTCAGCTTTTCTTGTTAATTCATTTTCTGGTATTAAGCCTACAGATAAAAGTAATGTATCACACTGAATAAATTCTTCTGTTTCTTTAATTGGCTTTTTATCCTTATCAACTTCAGCAACATAAACCCCTTCTACACGCTGATTGCCAACAATTCTAGTAATAGTGTGAGATAGCTTAAGTGGAATATTAAAATCATCAAGACACTGAACTTTATTTCTTGTTAAGCCTGCTAAGAAATCCATAATTTCTATAACAGCCTCAACCTTTGCTCCTTCTAAGGTCATACGTCTTGCCATAATCATTCCAATATCTCCAGAACCTAGGATAACAATCTTTCTTCCTACCATTTCATTTTGTCTATTTATAAGCCTTTGTGCAGCTCCTGCGGTATAAATACCTGAGGGCCTTGTACCTGGTATCATTATATTTGCTCTTGTTCTTTCACGGCATCCCATGGATAAAACAATACTTTTTGCATTAACCTTAGTAATTCCATTTTTAGAACTTACACATATTACTGCATTTTCTTCTGGCAATACCTCAAGTACCATTGAATTTAACAAAACTTCTACTCCAAGACTTAAGGCCTCTTCCCCAAATCTTCCTGCATATTCAGGACCTGTCAGTTCTTCTTTAAAATAAGTTAGTCCAAATCCTGGATGAATGCACTGCTGAAGTATACCGCCTATATTAGAATCACGTTCAATAATAACTACCTTTTCTGCCCCTTCTTTTTTCGCAGCAACAGCAGCAGAAAGTCCAGCAGGGCCTCCGCCTATAATTGCAACATCACACTTTATCTCAAACATTTATATCCACCTCTTCCTATCTAGTTTTACCTACAACCATGTATGAACCTTCATTATTTTTATTTACCTCTTCAGGGGTAATTCCAAGTTCACGAGCAATAATTTCTAAAACTTTAGGTCCGCAAAATCCTCCCTGACAGCGTCCCATTCCAGCGCGAACACGGCGTTTTACTGCATCCATACTCTTTGCTCCTAAAGGCCTGTTTATTGCTTCAACAATTTCCCCTTCTGTTATGGTTTCACATCGGCATATTATATTTCCATAAAGAGGATTTTCAGCTATTGCCTTTTCCTGTTCTTCTAGTGAAAGTTCATGGAAGCGCTTAATACCCTTTCTCTTAGATATAAAATCTTTCTTAAACTCTGCATTCATGCCGTGAGAAATCATCATCTGTGCCACATATTTTGCTATGGCAATAGAAAGTGTTAATCCCGTTGAACGTACTCCTGAAAGATTTACATAGCCTTCAAGATCATCATACATATCAACGTGAAGTCCCTCAGGATTTCTATTTGGACGTAATCCACTGTATTGAGTAATGGTATCTTTTATATTTACATTAGGCACAAGCCTCTTTACATCTTCAAAAATGCTGTCAAGTCCCTCTACAGTTACAGACTTATCAACCTTATTATCCAAATCCTCCGCTGTTGGACCTACAAGCATATTTCCATGAATAGTTGGACACATCAATTTACCTTTTGTAATTTTTGTAGGTATAGGAAGTACAATTTTATTCACTTTACAACATGTGTTCTTGTCCAAAATATAAAATTGTCCTCTACGAGCAACTACTTTATAATCATTCTTTCCAACCATAGCTGCAATTTCATCACAATATAAAGCTGCAGCATTGATTACATAAGTAGTTTCAATTGTTTCTCCTGTTGTTTCAACGGATTTAATTTTCCCATTTCCCACATTAATTCCCATAACCTTTGTATTAAAAAGAAAACTTACTCCATTAACACTGGCATTTTCTGCTAAGGCACTTACATATATAAATGGGTCAATGATGCTTTCACGTGGAATGTAAAGTCCTCCCTTAACCTCAGGATTTAAATTTGGCTCCATCTCTAAGATTTGTTCTGCTGTAAGGTATTCAACATCATAAACTCTATTTTTGAAGGCTTTTTCTTTTATAGATGGTAACTTTTCAAGCTGCTCATCGGTAATAGCAGGTAAAATAGCTCCTATACGCTTAAAGGGTACATCTAAATCCCTAGTAATTTCATCATACATTGGGTTAGCTGCAACCACTAGCTCTGACTCAAGTGTTCCTGGAGTCGCATCATAACCTGTATGTATGATAGCACTGTTAGATTTTGAAGCATCCCCTCCAATATCTTCGTTTTTATCAACTACAATAACATCTAGTTTATATTTTGAAAGCTCTCTTGCAGTGGCACATCCAACAGCACCAGCTCCTATAATAACCACATCTGCTTTTAACATAGTCAAATCTCCCTTCTATATTTAAGCATTTGGCCAGGTGATTTACCTGACCAAATGGATATTCTTTTTTAATTTTCTTCCCAATTTTTTGCTCTCTCAACTGCTTTATGCCAATGATGTAATAATTCTTCTCTCTTTTCAGCGCTCATTTTAGGTTCATATCTCTTGTATAGCTTCCAGTTACTAGATAGCTCCTTAAGATCATTGAATCCACCTATTCCATAGGCTGCAAGATATGCTGCTCCAAGGGCTGTGGTTTCAGTAATCACAGGCACATCTACAGGAATACCTAATATATCTGCTTGAAACTGCATTAGAAAATCATTAGCAACTGCACCTCCATCTACTCTCATAACTTCAATAGGAATACCTGAATCCTTTACCATAACATCAAGATTATCCTTTACTTGATAAGCAATGCTTTCAAGAGTTGCTCTTGCAATGTGCTCTCTTGTTGTTCCTCCCGTAATTCCTACAATGGTTCCTCTTGCATATTGATCCCAGTGTGGTGCCGCAAGTCCTGCAAATGCTGGAACAAAATATACCCCGCCAGTATTTTCAACGCTTTTAGCCATTTCTTCAGTTTCGTTAGCCTTTCCAATAATTTTAATTCCGTCCCTTAGCCACTGTACTGCAGCACCAGCAATGTAGATGCCTCCATCAAGTGCAAAGGTAATCTTTTTCCCATTTATGCCCCAGCCAACGGTGGTTAATAGTCCATTTTCAGAGTATACTGGCTTATCCCCTGTATTCATAAGCATAAAACATCCTGTTCCATAAGTTGTCTTTACTGTTCCAGGTTCAAAGCAAGCCTGACCAAATAAAGCTGCCTGCTGATCAACAACAGAACCGGATATAGGAATCTTTGCACCAAAGAAATCTAGTGGATCAGTATAACCATATAATTCTGCACTATCATGAATTTCAGGTAATATGCTCTTTGGAATACCAATTGCCTTTAATATCTCATCATCCCACTGTCCTGTGTGTATATTTAAAAGCATTGTTCTTGAAGCTGTAGAATAATCCGTTACATGAACTTTTCCATGGGTAAGTTTCCAAATCATCCAAGTATCTAGCGTGCCCGCTATAACTCGTCCTTCAGCTATTTTATCTTTTACACCTTCAACATTATCAATTATCCATTTGATTTTTGTTGCACTAAAATAGGCATCTACAACAAGCCCTGTTTTTTCCCTAATCATGTCACCATAATTTTTAGAAAGTTCATCGGCCATGCGAGCCGTTCTTTTATCCTGCCAAACAATTGCATTATACACAGGCTGACCTGAATACTTATCCCAAAGCATCACTGTTTCCCCTTGATTATCAAGCCCCATACATTTAATATCTGAAACAGAGATATTTGCACTATTTGCCGCCATTTCAATGGATTCTAATATCCTATTCCAAATTTCCATAGGATCGTGTTCAACCCAGCCGGGACTCGGATAATATTGTGTATGCTCTTTATATCCCTTTGCCATAACATCCCAATTCTCATCAAACAATAACGCCGTAGTACCAGTTGTTCCTTGATCAAGTCCTAAATAATACTTCCCCATTTTTTATTAACCTCCCCAATAAATTAAGCTTGAACAGTTTTATTTTTTTCAGCATTACGTTTTTTAATTTGTGTACTTTGTTCTATCTCAGATGAAATATTCTTGCTCATTATAATTGCTAGTGCAACAGCTATGACACCTGCAGAAAGTTTTCCAAGAACCATTGGTGTAATCATATCTGGTCTAACTCCTGCAGCAAAACCAAGGTGATCTCCAAGGGCTGCTGTAGCAGGTACTAGCCATGCTGTATTTACTATTTTTCCGCGGTGATTCATGTCCTTCATCATTTTATATACTGGTATTGAATTTGCTAATGTAAAAACAATACCAGCTGCACTTGTTGCATCTAAACCAATTTTTCGTCCTATACTATTAAGTGGCTTATCAAGAACCTTAACCAAAATTGAAAGTATAGGGAATGTACCAAGAAGAACGATACCAATACTTGCTATTATTGACATACCATCCATAATTGGTGCCATACCAGGAATTATTACAACTCCGGTTATAAATTCAAAGGCTGCAGCAGCTAGTCCAATATAAATAACAACTGTAATGAATTGACCAAAAACCATACATCCTTTAATCATCTTACTCGGAATAAACTTTAAGCCTAAAGCTAAGATTGCTGAAAAAATAATGACAGGAATACTGTTTTTTAAGATAAGCATTGTATCAAACTTTGCTATAAGACCGCCTATAATTGTACCAAAGGGAATGGCTATTAAACCTATTAGTAATCCCTTTGCGAAGAATGGTTGATCTTCTTCTTCAATAAGTCCAAGACCAACAGGAATTGAAAAAACTAAAGTACATCCAAGCATTGATGCAACAATAAGTCCTGATAAAAGACCTGCTTGTTCACTTTGTGCAAGCTCCATAGCAAGTGGATATCCCCCCATATCATTTGCTAGTATCGCACCAAACATTGCAGGGTCAGCACCCATTGCCGTAAATATAGGAATAATAACTGGTCCTAAAACCTTAGAAATAACAGGAGTCAGACAAACAATACCAACCATTCCTAAAGCCAAGGGTCCCATAGCACTGAAGCCTTCGTCGAATTTTTCTCCTAAGCCAAATTTGTTACCAATAATTTTGTCTAAAGCCCCTAGAAGAATTCCAATAGCCATGACCCACATGATCATCTTGTCAAAGGTCATAAATATCCCCCCTAAATTAATTTATTACATGGAAATGTGTATTTGTGACTACATATTATGTATTTACATCTATATCTTATTTATTAAAATTTGATAATATTACTATAATTTTAGATCTTTTTTATATTTTTATTTCAAAACATCTATCATTAAGCTATAGAAAACATTTTCATTCAGCTTGATTTTCATATTTTTAACAATGTATATACATACAGATTATTTATAAGTTTGCACTAATTATTTAAATTCCATAAAAGTCCACATTTATCACAAAAGAGCAGATTTCTCTGCTCTAAATTAATTTGCTTATTATTTATTTATATCTGCAATTATAATACTCACACCTTTATTTCTTATATCCGATATTATCTTTTGAGGTGCTTTGTTATCCGTAACTATTGTGGTTATCTCTTCAACATTACATATCCTATTCATTGCAACTACGCCAAACTTACTAAAATCCGCTAAACCTATAACATTTTCTGCCCTATCAATAATGTGCCTGCGCAGATTAGCTTCTTCTATATGATAGTCTGTAACCCCTCCATCTGCTGTAATGCCGCCAATACCAATTATGGCTTTATCAACATTAAACATGTCCATAGACTTTTCCGCTAAGAATCCTGAGGTAGAACATTCCCCTCCTCTAACATCCCCACCAAGCATAATAACTCGTATATCCTTATTATCTGATAAAGCTATAGCAACAGGTATTGCATTGGTCAAAACTGTTATTCCTTTCTTTTCCTTAAGTGCCTTTGCAAATTCCAAGGTGGTTGTCCCTACATCTATGGCAATTGTGTCACCATCTTTAATTAACTGTGCTGCCATCTCTCCTATAGCCGTTTTTTCAGGCAAATGCTTGATTTCTCTAGAGGAATATTCCGGTTCCAGTCCGTATGCAGATTTAATAATTGCGCCTCCGTAAACTCTACTTAAATATCCGTTTTTCTCTAGGTATTCCAAATCACGACGTATTGTCTCTATGGATACATTGAACAATTCACATAGCTCACTGACCTTGACCATTCTATCCGTTGAAATCATTTGTATTATCTTAGATCTTCTTTCATGCAGCATCACATTACCTCCTGTTGTGTACTTACATAAATTCCACAGACTTTCACACAATAAATATCACTACAATAATACATAATATAAAATTAATTTGTTAAATATTAATCACATCACCTGAAAATCTATATTTACTATTTTACCATATTTTTATTCCATTTTTACCCAGGGGTCTGGCCCCATAAATCCAGTCACATTATCTAAACATAAATCATATAATATAAATGTTAAGAGTTTATGAAAGGAATTAGAACTATGTGCGATTTTTGTGAAATGTGTTTATGTCCTTATTACATGAATGCAGTAAGGCATGACCCATACAATATGAGTAATGCTAATAAAATGAAACCATGTCCTTATTGCATTAACCAACCAATTTATAATTCAGACTTTTCGGGACAATTTGACAATCAGTATGTACCTAATGAATCAGAGAATAATAGTTTAATTAAGTTAAAGGATTATGGCCCAAAACCCTTTGTAGTCAATATTGAAGAAGCTACTAAGCAAAACAATACGTTCCGTACCGCTTTATGGACAGGAAATCATTTGCAACTCACATTGATGAGCATCAATGTTGGAGAAGACATAGGTTTAGAGCTTCATCCTGACCTGGATCAATTCATACGTATTGAAGAAGGTGAAGGACTTGTTAAAATGGGTGATAGAAAAGATAAGTTAAATTTTCAAGCAAAAGTATGTGATGATTTTGCGTTCATAATACCTGCTGGTAAATGGCACAATCTAATCAATACAGGAAATAAACCAATTAAATTGTACTCTATTTATGCACCACCTCAGCATCCACATGGTACAGTACATGAAACTAAAGCAGATGCAGAAGCTGCTGAAGAGAACCACCGCTACTTATATAATTAGGTAATTAAGGGAACATTCAGTTCCCTTAATTTATATCCATAAACCACTTGATGAAACTTAAAGTAGCATGCTCTCTCATCAGCTCTGCATCTGCTATTTTCCAGATGCTTTGTGATCTTGCCACTTGCCATGTGGGTGGCACTATTCTTCATAGCAAATAATGGGAGTTCCATCTTCTATATTCTCAAAAATTGTTTTAGCTACATATAATGGGGTATTTACGCATCCATGAGTTCCATTGTTCTTATATATCTGTCCTCCAAAAGAATGTCTCCAGTATGCATCGTGTATTCCTATATTTCCGTTAAAAGGCATCCAATAAGTTACTTCAGTTTCATAATCTGGTCCTCTTAAAACTGCTTTCTTTTGTTTATAATTAAGCATATAGACTCCAAGCTTAGTATGATTACCATTATTTGGATTTCCAGTTATTACAGGACCCTGCGTTATAAGCTTTCCATCTTTATAAAACCATAAATGCTGTCTTGTTATATTAACTTCTACATAACTATTGCCTATGTCATCTTCCTCCCTATACAAAGCCTTTTGAGCATATATAGGTTCTTTTTCAAGTATTTCACCAAGCTTTATATTTTCTAGTAATGCTTTTGTTTCATCAGCTAAGTTAATTTTCCATCCATAAAATCCCCCCGTAACTTCTACTATTTTACCTATAGAGGTTTTAAAATTTCTTGCTGCTCCAGCTGTATCATATTTTTTACTAAGTCCTTGCACATATTCCTTAACTGCCTTCTCATTTATTACTACTTCTAAATTTTCACCAACACCAAGCCATTCATTTATTATATTCCCATCTAATATTTCATTTTTACTTCCAAATATATAAGTGATTTTTGTTGTTACACACTTATCTAGTAAACTTTTAGTTTCAAAAGTTTTGTCAGAGCATAGGGTGTACTTTGGATTTTCATAGCAAAGATTTTCATTTAAATCTAGTTTTACTTCTCCTTTTAATATACTCATTTCTATAGCGGCCTTTAATTTATCTTTATTTATCTTATTTCCATATATTTCTTTAATCACTTTATATGAACCATCTGAATATTTAAAACTTACATTTTGCGGTTCTATAATCTCTTTATTTAAACAATTTAATTTATTTATTTTATCTTCTAAATTATCTTTATTATAAACAATTAAATCATCTACATAATATTTTTGGTCCTTTAATAATGAACTTATCCATTTAAATGAACTTTGCACATGATAAATTTTAGAAATACTATTTTTTTCATTGTACTCTATTTCTATATTCTGCCCTGTTATTTCTTCTTCTTCGTCATTTCTTTCTATTAACTTTAACTTATAATCTTTAATGTAACTTCTAATTGTATTCTCTGCATCATCATGTGATTTTAATGACACATCTACTCCATTTATTACTGTATTAAAAAATAAGTGATTAGTAAAATACAATGAAATAAATAAATATATTAATAAAATCGAAGCTATTAAAATAATAACATTTCCTGTAGCCTTTTTTTCAAAAAGCTTTTTTATATTAATATTTTTCATACCCATTTATACCTTTCATCAAAAATACATTTTATTTAAACATAGCAATTAATTTATAATATGTTTGTATCTTTGATTTTAAAACTAAAAACCGCACCTATTTATGATGCGGTTCACCGTAGTGGGCATAAAGTAGACTTTTTTACTTAGTTTTTTTTAAGATTTCACTTTTTAATAAGTCATAATATATAGTCATTGATAGCATATATAGTTTTACTCTTCAACAACAGGAATCAAAAAAGAACTAACATATAAATTGCTATCTGAGCGTAAAGCATGCATTTCTCCTGCAGGAACAATAAAAGCTTTACCTATTGTCAATTCGACCTCTCTATCCTCCAACACACCAAAACCTTCACCTTTGATGCAGTAGAAAATTTCATCATGCTTTGGATGTTTGTGCAAAGGTACCTTCTTATCAGCGGGAATGTGATATACATTAGTTACAATGGAACTCTTAATGTTTTCTAAATTCATTATTATCTCTCCTTTGATTAAAATTTTAATAATTGTTATTTGAATACATATGAATAAGATTTTTATAAAGCATCCGTAATTATCATCTCTATCAATATATTTATACTCCAAATTATTCTAAACACAAATTTAACTATTATCCATAAAAGTTTATCAACAGCGCTATACCTATGCATTAAAAAAGCTTATTTTTAATTTTACTATTCTGTATTCACCTTTGTCCAGGCTTCCATAATACATTTCTCAAATAATCCACAAGCTTAATACTCGCTGTATTTTGTGTTTCATTATTCCTTATATATCAATAATTAGTATAAATTCTAATTTTTTTGGAAAAATAATTTCTAGATAAAAAGTAAAAAGGTAGGTATAGAAAATTGAAAACAAAACAAGCAATTCCTTCAAAGAAAATAAGTAAAGATGAATTTATGGCACAGGAAGATAGTAAACAGGAGGAGCATAAGCTCTCCGCCAAGAATTTACTGTGGATTGGGCTAGGTGGTATCATTGGATCTGGTTTTTTTCTCGCGTCAGGGCTACCTATAAGCTATGCTGGTCCCGGAGTGATTTTTGCTTATCTGCTGGGTGGTTTATTAATAACCCAGATTGCAGGTGCACTGACCTCCCTGTCTGTCAATTATCCCGTTACTGGTTCCTTTAAGGTCTACGCTGAAAAAATCTTAGGATCTTTTATGGGATTCTATGTAGGTTGGACCTTTTGGATAGCAGCCGTTCTAAGTATAGGGTCTGAGACCATTGCAATGGCTATATTTTCAAAACTGTGGTTTCCAAATGCTCCTGTATGGTTATTGGCAATAGTTTATTCAACAATAGTAATTGCTATAAATGCATTTGGCTTGAAAAGCTTTGGTAAAATTGAAACGGTTATGTCTTTTATTAAGGTATCAGCCTTAGTATTATTCATTATAATCGGTGTCGCAGCAATGTTTGGAGTATTTACTACTACTCATCCAGTTGGAATTAAGACTCTATTAGGTAACGGAGGCCTATTCCCCAAAGGTTTAATGGGATTACTCCAGTCAATGTTAATTGTTATTTTTTCCTATGCTGGCATTGGTGTAGTTGCTATGGCATCATCGGAGGTTAAAGATCCAAGAAATGATATACCAAAGGCCATGCTTATACTTCTCGTAGTATTGGTTTTTTTATATGTAGCCTCAATTTTAACAGTTGTCTCCCTAACCCCCTGGAATACAGTTTCAACCGGGAAATCGCCCTTTATATCAGCCTTAGAGGCAATTAATATCCCCTTTGCGGCTTCAATCATGAATGCAGTGGTCCTGGTGGCATCATTTTCTGTAATGACAGGAACATACTATTCCGCCATAGTGATGCTAGTTGCCTTAGGAAACTCTCATGAAGCTCCAGCCTTTGTGAGTAAAGAAGGTAAGAATGGGGTATATTATGGAAGCTTGATTATTACAGCTATAGGGCTAGTTGCTATCATTATAGCTTCTTACATTTTGCCAAGCAAAATTTACAATTATTTAATTTCGGGATCAGCTTATTTTTCATTCTTTAGTTTAGGTATTATTTTAGTTTGCTTTTTACTATGGCGAAGAACTGTTTCAAATCAGGAAATTTACAAATCCCCTTTAGCATTTGGTGCTCCGTGGTCGACAGTTATCACATTAGTAACAATATTTGTTTTATTTATATTTTCCTTAGGCGTTCCCGACCAACGTATGGGGTTTTATTTTGCTTTAGGTATTTCAGTTATTATCTGTATAGCTTACTTATTTATGAAACGCAAACCATGAGGGCCAGACCCCTGGGATAAATTGTAAGTAGTTTTGTTTCACAAGTATACTAAACTTAAAAAGGCTATAAAGTGAAGTGCACCACAAAACATTAACATTTTGTGCTGCACTTTTTAATTCACTATCTTATAGCTTATAACTTTCCTTTCATTCTTTTTTGATTATAAATCAATAATTCTCTGTATATTTTATTTATTATGTCAAACTTTTTTTCATCTCTAGCAAGTAGTTTTTTCTAATAATGAAGAAATATATAATTTGAGCCATCAGCATAATTCCCATCACCTGCAATGCTGGAATAGTTATTTCAATGCCCAAACTATATCTTAATGCACTTATAGCAAAGGCAAAGTGCACTACAGCAACTATATAAGGAAGCAAAAATAGTATCCCTATTTCAATATTTAGTATACTTTTTATTTCTTTAAAAGTTAGGCCTATTTTATTCAACTGTTTGTATTTGTTTTTATCTTCTATAATATCCATGTAGCACTTGTTATACAAGAAGCTTCCCGTTGTTACAAAAAATATAAGCCCTATAAATATTGCACTGAACAAAAGTACTCCATAAGCTATTTTAGTACCTTCTAGTATATCCGCTTTCAAGAAACTATTATGGAACTTATTATTTTCGTTAACATCGCCAAAGTTATTATAAAAATTTTTACATATATTCAATGTAGTCTTATAATCCTCTACATCAAATGCTCCAAAATAGTACTTAACACCAGCTATCCTTTCATATACCTCATCTTTAACTACATATACATCTCTATAAATTGCTGGAAGTATCCCTTTATCACTATTTTTAGTTACCTCCAGTTCTATATTGTTCAGACTAATATTTTTTCTTTTATCTCCAGAAAAAGATGCAGACTTTATAGTTTCATGATCATTAAAGGAAATAGTATTTAAATCCAGTGTTGATGCTAACTTTTTATAACAAGTTTCGTTAATTATAACTACTTCATCTGTGTCCCCATCGGGAATAACAAATTTTATTTCGTCACTAGCTTTGGTGTAAGATATGCTCTGAGCTTTCATGGAATTTTCAATAAAATCAGCTTTTGAATCAACTTTACCTTTATCCTCATAAGTATTAGAAACGAAGAATGCTTGCGGAAATTCTCTGTCTATTTGGTATTCCTTATCTCTCCAATAAGCATATACTGATCCTATTGCTGAAAGGGCAACCGTTGAAGTTATTGTTATTAGAAAAAACATTCTGGTATTATCTTTTATCCTGTATAGTAAATTTGAAACCCAAAGCATTGTAGTTTTTTTCATATATAAGTTTCTATTTCTCTTTAGTAATTTGATTATAAATACGCTTAATTGAGAAAATAATAAATAGGTGGCTGCAACAACCATTGTAGTTACAGGTATTATTCTATGGGTTATTGTTTTTATAGTGCTTGTAACCGATAGAAAATACCCTACAGCTAAAAGCACTATACATATGATAGAAAGAGTGACAGAGGCTTTTGGTTCAGGTCTTGGTCTTTTAGTTCCCTTTATTAAACTTAAAACTTTATCTTCTTTTATAATAAATGTGCAAAAAGTTGAGATTACTATTCCAATCATTACAAAAGCACTAAAAGTAATAATCATAGCTTTAACAGGAAGATAAAACTTTAGTGCATTATATCCTAAAAGCTTTCCGCTGGCGGCTAAAAGTATCTTAGAGAAAATTAATCCTAGCAATATGCCTGCAACTGCTGCCACTGAACTAATGAGCATATTTTCAATACGTATCATCTTTTGTACTAGCCTTTTTGAAGAACCTATAATGTAAAGTATTCCAAATTCTTTATACCTGCTTTTAAGAAAAACACTTATGGAATAAAATACAAAGAAACATAAAAATAGGTATGCAATTACCGTTGTAACATAAAGTGTATTTCTTATGTGCTGGGGAAAGGAACTTACCTTAAAATCAGGATGAAGTATAAGCATAGTAAAAGAGAATAATAAGGCTGCGGATATGGTGCTGCTTAAAAAGTATGCAAAGTATGCTTTTGCATTTCTCTGCACATTTTTAATTGCAAACTCTCTAAGATTCATTAGTTACTACCTCCAAGCAGTGCAAGCACATCAATAATTTCATGATAAAACTGCTGTCTGCTGTCCCCTCTATAAATCTCATTATATATAACTCCATCTTTTATAAATAAAATTCTGCTGCAATAGCTGGCGGATAGAGGGTCATGAGTTACCATAATTGTAGTTACCCTTTCCTCTTCATTTACTTTTTCAAACAATTCCATTACTGTTTTAGCTGCTTTAGAATCCAGGTTGCCAGTAGGTTCATCTGCCAACACTAAAGTAGGATTATGAATTAACGCTCGCGCAATTGCTGTTCTTTGAGATTCTCCACCTGATATTTCAAAGGTTCTCTTATTTACCAAATGCTCTATTCCAAGTATTCTAGATATTCTATTAAGCTCATAATCCTGTTTTTTAACTGGGATACCATCTAGTGTAAGTGGAAGCACTATATTTTCTCCAACAGTTAAGGTATCAAGCAGATTGAAATCTTGAAATACAAAGCCTAGTTCTCTTCTTCTAAATAAGGCAAGCTCATCCCCATGCAGCTTTAAAGGATTTTTATTTTTTATTACTATTTCTCCTGAGGTTGGTTTATCTACTGTTGAAATCATATTTAACAGAGTTGTCTTACCGCTTCCTGATGGCCCCATAATCCCTACGAATTCACCATCTTCTATAGAGAAGCTTATATTATTTAAGGCGCTGAATACTATCTTACTTCCATATACTTTACTTAAGTTACTTACCTCCAAAATTCTCATTCCATTCACTCCTATTATGTTAAAGTTATAACCTTAGTTAATACTAATATTCCTAGTAAACTCCCTACTGCTATTCTATATATTGCAAATCCCTTTAGTGGTTTCTTTTTCAGAAAGTCTACAAACTTTTTCATAACTATTAAAGCTACTAAAAAAGCTACAATAAATCCGGAAATTAATGCAATCCATAGAGTTGGTGTCATTATGGAGTAGTCAAATTCAAGTAAGTCCTTTCCTGAGGAACCTATCATTGCTGGAATAGCTATGAAAAATGAAAATTCTGCAGCTATGGGTGTTGATAAGCCTGCAATCCATCCACCCATGATTGTAGAAGCACTTCTTGACATCCCTGGCCATACAGCCAAAAGCTGTAATAAGCCTACCTTAAATGATTGTCCAGGTGTCATATTATCTATGTCCTCTACCTTATGAGTCCTATTTCTATATATGTTCTCAAGTATTATTAATAATACTCCTCCAGCTATAAACCCAACTATAACAGCTTCAGGTATAAACTTTGCTTTTATTTTATCGTAGAACAGCACTCCCACAACAGCCATGGGAATAGATGCTGTTATAACATTTATTCCAAATCTAAAGCCTGTTTTTCCTTTTTTCCCCCTGGTAAATATAAAATTAAAGAATTCAACTATACTCTCCTCAATCTTTTTCCAATACAAAACAACTACTGCCATTATGGCTCCAAGCTGAATTACAACTTCAAACATCTTGGCAAATTCTCCATGGAAGCCAATTGCCCATCCTACTAATATCATGTGCCCTGTAGAAGATACTGGTATAAATTCAGTTAGGCCCTCTACTATAGCAATTATAATAGCTTTTAATATAAAAATTACATCCATTACCTATCACTCCTTTAAACTGATAGCAATAGTTTATAATAATAATGCATATACTGCTATCTACGAAGCTTACGGTAATGTGACATGTATGTAAGGTTTTATGCTCAAAAAAAGCAAATAAATAGTTACCTATCCATTTGCCTTTTTAAATTTCATTGTAACCATTGTTCCCTCATTAACAATAGATTGTATCTCTACTTCGTGCCCTAAATTTTTGGATACCTCTTTAGTTATATATAATCCCATACCGGTAGACTCTCCATATTTACGTCCGTTTTCTCCTGTAAAGAAAGGATCAAATACCCTTCTTATATCTTTCACAGGAATTCCTATTCCTTTATCAATGACATTCAATCTAATCTCTTTTTCATTTTCAGATGCATTTATAATTAATTCTTTTCCTTTACCCTTAGAATATTTTACTCCATTAATAATGAGCTGACCTAACATAAACTTTAACCACTTAGCATCACTATAAACTTCAATACTCTCATCTATCTCAACTCTTGGTAGTATTCTATTCCTTATAAAAATCTTTTTTTCTTCATTTACAATATCCCTAGCCAGCTGCTTTAAAGAAATTCTTTCTACTAAAAAATCCTTTTGGAAAGAATCTAGTCTAGCGAAATATAATACCATTCTTAAACCTTCCTTTAGCTTATTGACCTCGTCATGCATGTTGTCATATTTCTCTTCTCCTTCAAATTCTTGAAGCAGCAACTGTATTACTGAAAGAGGAGTTTTCATTTGATGCACCCACTGATTTATAAATCTTAAATGTTCCTTATGAAGTTTATCTGTTTTTTGAATTTGAGCTTCATATAATCCGTGCAGCTTTTTTAATACTTCTGAAATACTCTGACTTAAATCTGAAATGCCAAAATCTAAAAAAACATCATTTAGCTCAGTGATCCCTCCCTCAAGCAACCGATATAATTGTCTATTTTGATAATACCTAAAGGCTAGAAAGCACAGCAGAATGAAGGTATTAAACATAACTATATAAATAATCTCACTAAGTCCTATAAATCCATTAAGATTAGAGTATATTATTGTAAGAACTAAACTTAAAAAATATACAGTTATATACCCTTTGTTATGCTTCAAAAACAATTTCATACTTACTCCTTACTACCAGGTTTTATTTAATCTATAACCTGAGCCTCTTATTGTTTCTATTCCCCTATCTATTCCTAGACTCTGCAGTCTTTTACGTACTCTGCTAATATTAACACTTAAAGTGTTCTCCTCTACGAACTCCAAATCATCCCATATCTTTTCTAGAAGCAAATCTCTTCCCACAACTTTAGGATATTTGTTCATAAGACATTCCAGCAGTATACCTTCTCTTTTAGTTATAATTAATTTCTCATCTTTAAACTCTACTTCTGATCTTTCTGGATAAAACTTAAGGCCGTCAATTTCAACGATTCTTTCCTCTGATCTGGCTGCATAGTCACCAAAGGCTCTTCTTATTTGACTCTTTATCTTAGCAATAGCAACGTCATAATAAAAAGGTTTAGTTATATAATCATCTGCTCCGCTTTCCAAAGCCATCACTTGATCCATTCCGCTGTCCCTTGCTGATATAAATATTATAGGAATTTTTGATTGCTGTCTTATTTTTCTACACCAATAAAACCCATCAAACTTTGGCAAATTAACATCCAGCAATACTAGGTTTGGATTGAACTCATTAAAGCCACTCATTATATCCTCAAAGTTATCTGCTGCTCTAGCCTCAAAACCATACTTATCTATATATTCTTGTAATAAAGTACTTATTAATAAATCATCTTCTACAATATATATTTTGTATTTCATTTTGATATCCTCCTAATTTATATTGTAATCAGGATACATTATTTACTTAATTATACTATTTACCTTTGAATATTTAAACTAGATAAGTTCAATTACCTGAATATCATATTCTTTTCTGAATGCATGCTTTATTGCAAATTTGTCATTTGATAAAAATACGATGTAACCATTGAAAATGGAAATACGAATAATGGTCTTTGAGAATTGAATAATGCGGTGAAAAATCAGAATTATTTCATATTTATTAGAAATGAAGTGGTTTTTACAATGAGAATTGTGATATAATTACTATCAGTAAAACAAAAATAGTAAAATATGGTTCATCAATAATACTTGCATAGAAGGGTATATTAAGAATAGTTATATTATTATAAGATATATGGAGGTTTTAATATGAATATATTAACATTGACTTGCAATATAGTTATTCCTATAATAATGATTTCCATAGGAATTTTATATAAATGTAATTTATATAAAAAGATAGACAAAACATTAGATTTAATTATACCTATAGCAATGGTTTTTACTGGCTTTTCAGATGGTAAGAGAGAGAATTTTTCTAAAGATACAAATACATTTGCTTTGGCTAATAGAAAATGTAGTTTAATATGGAGTATTTCAGGAGTATGTACATTGCTACTTACTATAATATTGTTAATATTATATAAATCTGCTGTTTATAATATAAGCGTTATCTTATTAGAAATTGAATGCTTAATATTAGTTGCGGTATTTATTACTGTAGAATATATTTTAAAAAGAAATTTTTATAAAAAAAATAATCAACAATGTTAATATTTAACGTCACAACTGAAAAATTATAGAGGTCTACTTGAAACTGATTTAAAATTCACTTTCAAGTAGACCTCTTATTATATTTTTTAAATTATTACTCTTGTACCATCAAATTTTGTGAATGAAAACCCATGAAATTCTTCATTGTAGGTGTTTCTATAGTCCTGAAGTAATCCTATTGCCACAGCTTCTCCTAGCTTCATACCCTCTAAACCATCTGAACGCCAGTGGACACCTGCAAAATCTCGTGCAAGGGAGATATTAGCAGCAAGCTTATTTAATTCTTCCCCTACTTTTAGATTACTCTTAAGATATGGCTGTAGCTTAAGCCCATCGGCGCTGGCTACTACTGGATTAGGAATAATATAATCCTCATTGAAAAATGCTTTTAAAATAGTTACCTCTGCTCCAATATGAGCTGCATGGCCTGCAGGGTATGCCGGATGAGTTGGGCATCCTTCAGGATAAGCCATAGGCAGAAGGTAAGTTCCATATTTTTCGAATACTACCTCCAATACCTTCGAATCTAATAATTCTGGATTAATTGAATACCTTGCGTCACGTGGCTTAAGATTTTGTACCCATCCCCCAAACTCTTCGGGTCTTAATCTTCGATGCACCAAAAACTTTTGGAACCAGGCTGCTTCAAGAGCCATCCTGGATGCACGAGTCACAAAATCCAAAACATGTGGAGAACCAAAGGTAGCGAACCCCTCCTGGGTTTTTGAGAACAAATAGGGATTACTTAAAGATAGAGCTCCTTGTCCAAAGCCTAGTAGTATCGAGCAAGCCGCTAGTCCTGCCTGAATGCTGCTGTCTTTATGGACATATTCGCCCAGGTCTCTACCATTACTAATATATCGAGGTACTGGATCAAGTTTTAATGTTGAAGATGGCGCCTGTCCATTCTGTATATTAAGCCATTCATTATATGAAGTCATATAATCGATTTTTCCCACAGGTACAACGTATTTCTGTTCTATAGTTTTTGCCCCAAAGGGAATATCCTTCAATAGGAACTGTGAAACATATGGGCCTTCCAAAGCGCCAGGTACATTACCGCGGAATAGTGTTTCCGTGGTAACTTTACATTTGCACTTAGGACCATCAAAATCTGAAAACTTTGATAAATCCTCAGCTGCAGCCTTAGTTATAAGGTTGGTGTCATAATCTACAAAAGGGACATCACGATTTAAAGCCATCCAATAATCCTCAGCCATTTCGCTCGCTTGTAGGACACTAGAAAAGCTCGGAGCCGGTGCTATAGTAAGATGATTAGAATCAGGTCCAACCATCTCATACGCATACGAGGCCTGAGGGTTAGAGAGTTTTCTAGTTCCACCTAGTGGTATCAACTCAAATTTTTCCGGATTCCCAGTAGTTAATGTCGTTATCCAAATGTTATAGGCCTCTAAATTTACTTCTCCTAACAAATTATGAGGTAAAGCCTTTGTATAATTTCCAGTTTTATTTGCATATATAAATTCATCTTCATTGCATCTTTGACCCTGAAGAATCAAGTTTTTCTGAAATAAAGCGGATTGAACTCGTTTTTCAAAGGCCTCAGCGCGCCTCTGTTCAGGCGTCAAAGGTCCAATCTCGCACTGATCTGTTATTGCATTATATTTAGGACATACGGACTTAGTAATACAAACTTTATCTTCGCCTTCATTGGTTCCTTGCTTCTTATCTTGCTTTTCTTCCACAATAATCACTCCTACTATTTAATTAGAATTTACTGTATTCGAATGATAAATATACTACATGAGTTAATTGTTCTATATATTATATGTATCGAGTGATTAAATTTCCATTCTTAATTTCAAATATTATATAATCCTATAACAAATTCAAAAATCGAGTAGGAGCTGAATAATTATTTTATTCAGCGACCTCTCACACCACTGTACGTACCGTTCGGTACACAGCGAGTAACTTTTCTTTAATTTTTAGCCAGTTGCCAATAATAAACGTTCGAAGTTCATCGACTCCCATACCATCAACACCATGACTTCCTTCAGATTCCACCTCACAGTGGACACCCTTGTCTTAAGCTAATACAGGTGTCATGCCATTGTTATTTTCTAGGCTATTCTTATCTTTTCCATACTCATTACGTGCGTTTTGTATAGTTCCATTAATTTCATCATATCCATCTTTAACTATGTTCTTTATATTAGCTGAAGCATTTTTTATGTTATCAAATACAATTTTGCTTGCATCTTTAACTTCAGTTATAACTGTTTTTGCTGTATCAATTACATTCTTGCTAACTGATACAACTGCCTTTTTAACTTCTTGAATTAAAGATAGTGAAGTTTCAATCTTATTCTTTATGTTATTGAAATTCTTCTTAACTTCATCATATCCTTTTGAAGCTGTATTTCTTATGTCTTTTATTGGTTCTTTTATGGATTCTACTCCATTTTTAGCCATTTGGCCAGTTTGAGTTACTTTATTTATAATGCCTTCATTTGGATTGTTCCACTCAGCCTTAATTTCATTCACTGATGTTCCAATTTTTCCTACTGCTTCTTGAACACCATTCTTTACTGAAATAGCTGTCTTTGCTGTTGTATCTATTAGAGATGTTGCTGAATTTTTAACATCTTCAGCTGCTTTTTTCAAATCGGCGGCAGTAGTTTTTACTTGCTTAAAGGTACTAGCTATTTGTGATGCAGTATCTTTTACTTTTTTAGCTACTGATTCTGATACGTCTTTTATAGTTGTTGCTACGACCTTAGCAGTATCAACAACAACACTTGAAACCGCCTTTACTGTTTTAATAACACTTTCACCTACAGAAACTGCTGTCTTAACAAATCTTGAAGCCTCACTAGCTACAAAAGAAAATTTATCAGCTACTGATTTAAAAAATCCTCCTATGGAACTCTTAGTTGTCTCTCTTTCTTTAGATGCAACCTTTGAAGAGTCTCCCACAGCATTAACAATTGAAGATTCATATTTGTCTTTAGCTTCTTTCATGTTAGCAATTTGTATATTTGAACTTGTATTGGAATTTTCCACCATTTTACCTTTGTTCTTATTATCATTGCTATTGTTGATAAGATTTGAATTTAAGTTTACATTGCTAGTTATTTTCATAACCTTTCACTTCCTTTTCTTTTTTATTTTTGAAATAATATATAATCACTGATAAGTGCTTATATCCTATAAAGCTAGATTAATAAACTAGTATCTTCCTCCTCCTTGCGGCGAATATACTGAGTTTTGGGTTAATTTAAATTCATCTTCTAATATGAATTCACCATCTATAAAAAATTTCATTGTCCAATTTCCAAAAATATATCTACGGGTATTGTCTGTTAAATCCATCCAAAACCATAGCATTATTGGTTCTTCATGATTTGGTGGCGTGAATAAATTATTCTCAGTTACTTGGAACAACTCTCCTACAGGTGTATACCATGCTGTTGTTACAGTGTGTAATCCTGTTACATTGGTAAATTCAAATCTTGTTACTATTTTTTTATCTAAAGTTATATTAAAAACTTTTTTATTTACGATATTTTCTTGCTCACTTACTGCAGAGCCTATATTGTATTTCTCTATATGTGTTGTATACTGGGTATTATTGTACAACCTTTGATTATTTTCATTAATCTTGACTATAGACCAAAGCTCTTCATTATCATCTGGGAAATATATATTTGCAGTCGAATCATTAAGCTTTAATTCTCCATTAATAAGAAATTTATATGGATGCTCACCTGTTTGCAAATCACACTTAAATATCCATTTATTATTCTCTTTAACCATAGCCCCTTTGCTAGGATCATAACCATTAAACTTTCCTATTACAGATATGGTCTTAATTGGCAGGGATTTACTTTCTTCATATTGAAAATTTACTTCCATAATAAAACACCTCCTATATGTTATAACGTGATGCGGATATTTTTAGAATATTCTGTATATTATCTATATCGTTAAAATTATATCAAACTTTAACTTTTTATATATAATTACCATGGATATTTTTGAAAGTTTTAAGTAATGATAGGTTATTAAAGTTATCCTAGCACTTAGCAATTCTAAAACTTCTTTATTTAAGGTTTTCACCTTCGCTTAAACGTGAAATTACTTGACCATCACAGGAAAATTCACAGTCCTGCTTCATCTTATGAAAGCCATACAACAAGATTGGAATTAATATCTTCGGTTTAATAAATGCACATAAAGAGGGAGTGCTTATTTTAGAAGAATATAATATTTCTAACTCAGTTCTTATATTCATAGAATTCATACAATTATATGAGCATCATTTTAACCATTTACAAATACCTCCATTTAATAATCTTGTAATCGCAAAAATAATTAAGCATCCTATAACTGTAACAACAGCATAAACTCCTAAGGCAATATTATTGGGGTGACTAAGTAATGCATAACTACTTTTATTATTATCAACAATCTTTCTGCCTTGAAGATTATTGTAATAATCAGGAATCCTTGAAACACTATCTATCTTATCAAAGGACTTAATATATTCTGCAATTGCTGTCCATTCCTTTACTTCATTATTATGACCACTAACATTATCATTAATAATATGAGCTTCAAAATCAGTGATAGGCTTACCATCTTTAGTTTTAGGAACAATTTTTAATAATCCAAAAGACTTTTGTCCTACAACTGAAAGCATCTGAGCAGAATATAAGCCTGCCACAACACGATATAATTTTTTATCATCTATTTTCTCATATGTACCATCTGATTTTTGTAGTACAGCATTTGTAACTCTATTAAAAATCATTTTATTAGGATTAAATGTATAGCTAATACCTGACATATAGAGTTGTACACCGCTCATTATTGGTGAAATAGATGCATCTACCTCACAGACTGTCTTTAATTCTTTACCGGTTAGATAAGCGGAAGTTAAAGGATACCCTGCAATACCATCCTTACCTATTCCTAAAGAGCTTACTGCAAAAACATCCGCTACAGTAATGTCCCCTTTTACAAATGACTCTCGTATTGTACCTGATGGCACAATAGCAACATCAACAGGATCATAATTTAAACCTTCTGCTTTCCGTACAGCATACCTATAAGCATCACTAATAAGATTTCCCAAAGGCTCTTCTCCATGCTTACTTCCTATTTCTGATGAAGCTGTAAAATTAAAATCCGTTTTTGCTAATACTTCATCAAATTTTAATCCAAAATTATCTAAATATTTTTGCTGTACTAAACTTTTAAAACTTCTTATTTTATTGGAAATATTAGTATCTTCTGCTAGACTTGAATCTATCTGCTTAAGATTATAACTATCAAGTTTCCAGCGTTTTTTTGCATTTTGTGAAATTTTCATAATACCTAAGTTCTCGACGTATTCTCCACATGAAGCAATTATAGTGTTTCCAACCACAATAGGCTCTGTTAATTTTGAATGAGTATGTCCACTTATTATAACATCAATTTCTGGAACCTTTTTTGCTAATATTTCGTCTTCAGATTTTGACTTATCTTTGTCTATACCAGAATGTGATAGACAAATAATAAGATCTGCTTTTTCTTTTTCTTTTAATATATTAACTACTCTTTTGGCATTTTTAGCAGCATCAGTAAACTTAACTTCAGACATAGGTGCATTGGAGGCTGAATCTTTTCCCATCAAACCAAAAACACCAATCTTGATGCCATCACGTTCTATTACAGTATAATCTTTTATACCATACTCCTCAGCAGCTTCTTTCAAATTTGAAAGCGATTCAGTTAAATTTCCATTCTTATCTTTCGGAAATGTCATGTTAGCCTGTACAATTTGTGGTAACTTATCACCACTTTTAACTGCAGCCTTTAAGCTTTTAGTAAGTCCTTCCGCTCTAAAATCGAATTCATGATTTCCAAGAGTTGTAACATCATAGCTCAGCTCCCCTAACATTCTAAGTTGAGGAGCATCACTAGCATATATGGATTGAAAAAGTGTTCCCATAGAAAAATCTCCTGCATCTATTAATATAGAGTTAGGATCTTTTTTTTTTTCTGCATCTATAGCACTTTTCAACTGTGCATATCCACCTAATTGCAAAATTTTATCATTTTGTTTAACCTTAGAAGGAAGAAAGTGATCGTGCATATCATGAGTAAAAAGTATGGTCAAGTTTTTTTCATTTTCTTCTGCAAAAACTTTAATTATATTAGAGGGTTGTATAATTGTAATTACAAGTCCTGCACAAATTATTCTTAAAAATTTCTCTAAATGATTTTTCAAAGTATACCTCCATCGATATTGAATTCTTAATATTTTTTGAATTACTCGTTTTATAGCAATAAGCATATTTTCACGCTCTAATACTCTGTCGAGTAAGTTACTGGTATCATCTAATTCATCGTTTTCTCTTTCTCTCTTTGTAAACGCCAAATTTTCATTAAGCGCCCATGCTGGGGGCACATGAAAAAACCCTCGGCATTTCTGTCGAGGATTTCACTGGTGGAGACGAAGCGTGACCTTTTAAGTCCACCACTTATCCTACAAACCTACATCTTTTCACCATGTTTAGATTGACCTAATTGATTTAAAGTTTCACTCGAGTTCTTAATATGAGTTACTACCATATAAACATCTTCTACACTTGTCGCCTGTTCTTCAGAGGCAGCAAGCATTTCTTGAGATGAGGCTGCTGACTCTTCTAATATACTTGCAATGCTATCTATCTCTTTTCGAATATTAGAAAAAATACTAACTGTATTTTCAATCATATCTAATTCTTTAGCTATGTAGCTATTGATTTGATCAAAAGAACTTTTTGTTTTTTTGAAGCCCTCTCTTACATTTTCTACAATAGCTAAGCCTGTCTTGACTGCTTCATTCTCTTGATTGGACTTTTGCATAATATTATGGGTTTTATTCTTTATTTGATCTATAGATTGATTGATTTGAATCACAGTATTTGCACTTTCTTCAGCAAGTTTTCTGACTTCATCTGCAACAACCGAAAACCCTTTTCCCGAATCTCCTGCACGAGCAGCCTCTATAGCGGCATTTAAAGCTAATAAATTTGTTTGCTTAGCTATCTGGGTAATCCCTTCTAAAGAAGAATTTATTTCATCCATATAATTATTAAGTTCATCGATATTAGAGCGAGATTCATTGACTGAGTTAATAATATTCCCCATTTGCTTGTCCATCAAATGAATACCCTCATTACCCTCTGTTACAACTATAGAAGCTGCTTCAGATATTTGCATAAGTTGCTTAGAGAATTTGTTTATATTAACTACTCTCTCATCTGCCTCCCCCATCATGTCACTAATCTGCATAACACTATTAGATTGCTCTGCAGCTCCATCAGCAACTTCATTTAAAGTCTTCACAAATGCATTACTACTGTCTTTTATCGTTTTTATATTTTCATTACAATCTCCAATCTGTTCATTAAGAGTTGCTGAAGTTTGCTTCATGGTCTCCATTGCTTTTTCTAGGTTTTTTGTGAATTCTCTAACATTATGTTTTTCTTTCTCTGCTAAAGCCATAAAGCTATGACCCCATTTAGTTAAAAAATATAATCCTACACAAGAAAATAGATAACAGGCTAAATTAATTGCAAAGACATCTAATGTAATGGGATGTAAAAACTGCACTACACTGATTTCTATGATACTAACAGCCCCTATTATGATCAAAAACTTACTTTCTAAGTAGATTGAAGCAAGTACAAGCCCAAGTAAAGAAAATACAGCTGCTTGATCAGGTTTATCGAAAGAAAAAGTACCAATTATAATAATAACTGCTAACATGCCTAATAGTGTTACAATCTTTGTATTTACTTTTCTAAATAAGGCTATTCCTACCATAATTAATGCTATAAACTCCATTGCTACCACATGATAGCCAGAAAAAATATGAAATATAGTCATAATTAATATGGTTGGTAATGCTAATATTAATAATATAAATAAAAGCTTATTGATTTTATTCTGATAGTTTAATATTATATTTTCTTCATTCATTTCTTAGTTTCCTCCTTAGTCTTCATAGATTCAATCCACCTTAATTCAATCTTTTTGCTATTCTTAATAGTTATTGATCACTTCCAATAATTATCGTACATTCTAATATTATACATATAAATACAAAATAATCATAGAATTAAATATCTATATTATTATCGTGATACAAAATTTCTTTATGTAATTATACTTATCGATTCTATTTTAAATTTATTTAGAGCCTCTAAGAACTTACCTGCTGGATCTTTCTGAAATTTGATATAGCCGGTGGAGCTACCCTCACAAACAAAAAAATACAATCGCCTGTAGGCAACCCTTTAAGCTACCTAAAGGCGGTTCGTGATTTTTTTGGTGGAGGCAAAGCGTGACCTTTGAAATCCACTACTTTATATTATAAATCAGCTATAAATAACATTTTCTGAAATTGTATTAATCAGTACCACTTATTCAACAATTTTATAATACACTCTCGCAGTTAAAGAGAATACAATTGCATAAATTACTGCAAAAACAAGGATTGTCATTAATGTGGAGAGCATAAATAAAGATACATTTTTCAAATTTAGAACTGCAAGAAGCTTTGTAATCATCGGAAATGCAAAAGCAATATGGATTACTGTAGCAGCAAGAGGCAGGAAAAATACCATTAATACTTGACTTCTAATAGTTTTCTTTATTTCATGTTTACTCATTCCTACTTTTTGCATGATCTCAAAGCGTTCCTTATCATCATATCCTTCAGATATTTGTTTATAATAAATTATGAGCACTGTTGCCATTAAAAATAATGCACCTAAAAAGATACCTAAAAAGAACAAACCACCATATACCATAAAGAAGTCTTCCTTGCTGCCTGCAGAACTATCAATATTGACTTTTATGTTATTTTTCTTAAATTTATCATTCAACTTATTAGATAGGAATAAGATATCCTTATCTGTGCCTTGAACATTAGTCCCAATTGAATACTCTTTATGTCCCTCTTTTCCTAATACATCTATATCATTTACAAACAGTACATAAGTATCTACTATATCTTCCATATCATTTTCTAATGCTGATACAGGTTTATCTAATGCTTGTTTGATCTTAAAGGTTTTGTCTTCAATGGTAATGTTATTCTTATCATAATTCTTTACTTTTGAAAAAATGACTGCTTCATCATCAGCAAGGGTAATATTCTTTCCTTCCAATCTGTTATAATCAGAAATAGGAATAAGCGTAAGTACGGAAACATTTGAGCTATGATCTTTTTCGTTTGATAATTGAAACTTATCATCTTTTTTTATAGCTGCATAGCTATTATCCCAATAGCTAAGTTTATCTTTTATGCCTATATTAGTATTTTTTGCTTCAACCTCTAAGATTTCATCTAGCTTTTGTGCCTGGCTGTTTGTAATCTGTGAAGCACTCATTACTAAATTTCTTGGAAATCTGGTTTTTATAACATCTTCCATTCCTACATATAAAGCAACAGTAGTGGAAAGCATCACAAGCACTGCAGTACTTAAGATACAAATATTCGCAAGTCCCACTGCATTTTGCTTCATTCTGTACATCATTCCAGAAACGGAGATGAAGTTACTTGTCTTATAGTAAAACCTTTTATTTTTTCTAAGAGCCTTTAATACTGCAATACTTCCTGCTGTAAAAAGGGCATAGGTCCCTATCATAACTAAAATAACTGCGAAAAAGAACAAACTTAAAGCCGAGAGTGGTGATTGAACCTTTAGTGCAATTCCATATCCAGTACCAAGAGCTATCACACCTATAATAGTCATAATCCATTTGGTTTTTGGCTCTTTTTCTCCATGCTGTGTACCTTTTAGAAGTTCTATAGGCTTTAACATTCTAATTTGAACTAAATTTGACAACAAGGCTGCAAAAAAAATACCTATAAAAAGGATTAAAGTTTTTATTATAGATGGTAATGAAACATAAAAGCCAAAGGATACTTTAAAATTAAGAATCTTTAAAAGCAGAAGAAACATAAGTTTATTCAGGATGATCCCACAAATAAGTCCAACTGCTAAACTAAAGACTGAAGTAAAAATGAATTCAAAAAACAGCACCTTAGCAATATGCTTTTTCTCAAGACCTAACACATTATACAGTCCGATTTCTTTTTTACGCCTTTTGATCAAAAAACTATTTGTGTAAAAAAGAAATATAGCTGAAAAAACTCCTATTACTATTGTTCCTAAACGTAGTATGGTTTTTAAGCTCTCAGAGCCACCTGTACCCTCCAACCCTTTATTTATTGAAAGAGCATGCATTATATAAAACATTGCTATGGTACATATACAGGTAATGATAAATGGAAAATATGTCTTACTGTTGTTTTTAATATTTATTGCCGCTAACCTGGGATAAAATAGTCTACTCATTTATCCCACCTCCAGTAGTAATGACTGTAAGTGTATTTGAAATTTTTTCGAACATTTCCTCATTAGACATTGAACCTTTATAAAGCTGGTGAAATACTTCTCCATCCTTAATAAAAAGTACTCTTCCTGCATGGCTTGCTGCTTTAGTACTATGGGTAACCATAACGATGGTTTGTCCCTGCCTATTAATTTCGGAGAATAATTTTAATAGCTGGTCTGTAGCTTTCGAATCAAGGGCCCCTGTTGGCTCATCTGCCAAAATGAGCTGTGGTGCTGTAATCAAAGCTCTAGCAACAGCAGCCCTTTGCTTTTGCCCACCAGATACTTCGTATGGGAACTTCTCTAATATATCTTTTATACCTAATTTCTCAGCGATAGGCATTAATCTTCTTTCCATTTCCTCATAGGACTTTCTAGATAAAACAAGCGGTAAAAATATATTATCTTTTAAAGAAAATGTATCAAGTAAGTTAAAATCTTGAAATACAAACCCTAAATTATCTCTACGAAATGCAACTATTTCACTTTCTTTAATTGCTACAATGTTTTTATCCTGCAGTAAAACCTCACCACTAGTAGGCTTATCTAAAGATGCCAGTATATTAAGCAATGTAGTTTTTCCTGAGCCGGACTCTCCCATAATTGCAACATATTCACCATTTTCTACTGAAAATGTTACATTGCTTAGCGCTTGAACTTGATTCCCACCAAATCTTGTAGTATATATTTTTTTTACATTATTTACTTCTAATAACTTCATGCTTTTTCCTCCTCATCAACTTGACTATACTCTAATTATAAGAAAAAGAGAAATGTCCAGCCATAACTTTGCCTTACATTTCTCCTTTTAACCTTACATTAATGTAAGGTTTATTCGATTATAGTTTTTATGGAAGAAAGGTCGATTTTTACTATTGTCCCAACGTTAATCTTAGACTCAATGGTTATTTTATGTGAAAGCTTATCTAATATCTTTTTGCAAAGATAAAGTCCAATTCCAGTTGCCTTTTTATCCATTCGTCCGTTATACCCAGTAAAACCCTTTTCAAATACTCTAGGCAAATCCTCTTCTGCAATACCTATTCCTGTATCCTCAATTACAAGTACCTTTACTTCAGTATCCTCCATATATATTGATATTTTCCCACTGCTTGTATACTTTAGAGCATTAGAAAGTATTTGTTCAATTACAAATACCAGCCACTTTTCATCTGTTAATACAGTACAATCCATTTCTTTTAGCTCAAGTACTATATTCTTTCTAATAAACATGTAAGCATATTTTCTAACACTCTGCCTTACAATATCTAATAAGCTATAATTTTGAAGAAGTAAATCCGATGCTGCACCATCTATTTTTAAATAGCCTAGCACCATTTCAACATATTGCTCAATTCTAAAGGTTTGTGTTAACAACTCCTTATTTTCTTCAGTGTGATTACTTTGCATCAGTAATCTCATTGCAGCAATCGGAGTTTTAATTTGATGTGCCCAAAGTGTATAATAATCTATCATTTCTGCGTGCTTAATATCTATCTTTGACATCAGTTCCCTACTTTGATTATAAAGTGTCCTCAAAATATTTTGGTAATCAGCTTCAATCAAATTGTTAGCTGATGGGATTTTATCTAACCCCGTGCTGATTTGTTTTTCAAGAATGCATAGCTCATTATGTTTTTTATAATATTTAATGAAATCATAAACTATGAAAAAAGTCCCCACACAGGCTGATAAAAAAAGTGCATATACAATTGACTCAAGGGGTAAAGAATATAAAGAAAAAATCATAAAAAATATAGAAAGAAAAACACTGTCCATTACTATTGTTTTCTTGTGATCTATAATATACAATAATACAATCCGTAAAAAAGATTTTTTTTTCATATTATTCCACCATATACCCCATACCCTTTTTTGTTTTAACAAAATCACAAATGCCAGCATCTGCGAGCTTTTTTCTCAGACGAGTAACATTAACAGTTAAAGTATTATCATCTATATAGCTATCACTTTCCCAAAGCCTTGTCATAATATCATCCCGCGAGATGGCTTTACCAATATTTTCAAATAAAATTTGAAGGATCTTAAATTCATTTTTCGTAAGTTCAATTTTATTGTTTTTATATTCGAGGATTGCACTACTAAGATTTAAAACTATACCGTTATGCTCTATTACGTCCATTTTTCCTCCAAAAGAATATGTTCTTCTGAGTAGTGCCTGAACCTTTGCTACAAGAATATTTAAATCGAAAGGCTTGGCAATAAAGTCATCGCCACCCATATTTACGGCCATAATAACATTCATGTTCTCAGACATAGAGGAAATAAAAATTATAGGTACACTTGATATTTTGCGAATTTCGCTGCACCAATGATAACCATTGAAAAACGGTAAAGATATATCCAAAAGCACAAGATGTGGATCAAACTGGACAAATTGTGCAATAACATCTTTGAAATCAACTATAAATTCAGTTTCATAATTCCAATCACATAAAATATTTTTCATTGATTTTGCAATTACCATATCATCTTCAACAATCAAAATTTTATACATATTATATTCCCACACAATTCCTTATTAATATTTAATTTCCTCATTATTATATCATAACTATATATATCCTTACCTTATCTCCTGCTAAAAATAATCTCCAACATAAAATTATACTTAATTATTAAATAATTTCACTAATGATATATAACTAGTCTCTAGCTTTTAGGCTTTCTACCATAAGTTACTTTTACTACTATTGGATATGGCGATATAGTACCAGTAACTACATCAGCTAAAGTAGTAACTGTAGTAATTTCCATAACAAGTGTACTTTGTTTAACTGTATTTTTAAGTAGTATTTTATCATATAAAGAGAAATTTAATTTATAAAATCTATATTAAAGGAAATCGTGTGGATATATGATTAGAGAATGAGAAAGTTATAAATTTAATGGGAACATTAAAATATGAATCAATTATATTAGGAATAACTTATTTGGTAGAACCAATGTTTTCATTAAAATTTACATAAAAAATAAGCATGTGCTATAGAAGCCCATGCTCATCTTTATTTTAATGCCATTTACTTTATTTAGTTTTAGTAGTTTTATCTTCTCCGGATTTTGAATCAAATACTGAAGCATCTATGTTTATAAGCAATTTTGTTAATGAATCGTCACCATTAATTTTCCATTTGCCATCTACTTTAGTTAGAGAAATATCTCCTGTTCTATCTGTAAATTTAACGTTATTGAAACATTCTATAAGTAATTTGTCATATACTTTCTCAGTTTCTTCTTTAGTAGGTTCCTTACCAGAAAATGCTTCGTTAAATGCTGCAGCCAAAGCTTTTTGCATATAATCTGCCATTACACCTGCAACATCTGGACCATTTACCTTTACATTAACAGTAGCCTTGTCCCCTTCTATCTTTTCAGAATTTATAGTATAAGTTAATTTTTTCATTGATTCAGTTAACTTTTTACTAGACTCATCTTTATTTGTTTCTGCTGCTTTACTTTCACCCTTATCAAAGGTTTTATTTAATAAACTTGAAAAGTCACCATTTTCTCCTTTTTTAACTTGTTCTAAATATTCCTTAGTTGTGTCAGATGGTGATTTTGTTCCACACCCATATAATCCAATTAATAGTGTGAAAATCAATAAAAACGGAACTAATTTTCTAAATTTTTTCATTGTTATCCTCCTAATGCTGATTTAATACTTCGTTCATATTTTATACTCGCCATTCTATTTTACCACAAAATTTTTGCTTGTGGATAATATTATGGAATTTATATAGTAATTTTTGTCCTGGGGTCTACCCTTGGGGCCAGGCCCCTGGGATAAATTGTAAACATTTTCAAGAAAAAGAAAAAGAGCCCCTAAATCCTTAAGAAGCTCTTTAAAATATTAAATCTAATCATTAATTATACATTTAGAAAAGAAATCTATCTATGGGCAGATGCCTTTTTTATTATTTTGAACTCTTAAAATCATCAATAACTTTCTTCATTTTACTTGCATCTTCAACATAGCCAGAAGCTTTTGTCCACAATTCTTTTGAAGGAATTACTTTTTCTATTGTACCGTAAGCTTGTTTTACTAAAGGAATATTTATAATATTTGTACTTTGAACTGACATTAATATAAACCAACAAATAGCTATTAAGGCTATTATTTTTATTACACTACTTATTACTTTTATTAAAATATAAAAAGCAATAATAGCCATGATTATTAAAATTAATGTATTGGTTGTTATATGCGGTAATTGTTGTTGAATTAAATTATTTACATTTTCCATTTATATACCTCTTCCGTTTTAACATAGTTAGCAATATTTTTTAACAAAATTATTTCTTCTTTTTCAACTTGTCTTCTGCTTGTTTTATATTCTCATAAGCTCTAAAGTTAAAGAAAATTTTTCTTTCTTCCATGATTTCTCCTTTCATAAGTTCCTTTTGTAGTATTAACCCCATCATATACCATTTTAACAAACCTCTCAATTTAATCAATTGAAATTCTTCTAATAAAAAAGCACCTGCTACTTTGCAGATGCTTTATAAACTTGCCACTTGTCATGTGGGTGGCACTATTGAATTTGGTATCCTGTATGTTCGATACAGTTTTTAATTTGCTGAGGATCTGCTGGTGGATTATATTCTACTTCAACTGTTCCTCTAGCAATATCTATAGCTACCTCCTGCACTCCTTTTATCTCATCCAATGCATTACGCAATTTAGTTTTACTTTCAGAATTTACAAGTCCTGAAACGTTACAATGTACTGTTTGCATTTTATCTCTCCTTTCATAACTATATACTTTTCAATATTAGTATGAAATTAAAAAGAGATTTTTATTCGCTTTACATAATTGCTTAGGGGCCAGGCCCCTGGGATAAAATGTAAAAACTTCCACTATAATTTATTAATGTTACATCTTATTGCATTTATTACCAACATATGCAATTATATAGTTAACTATTAAATGGAGGTAAAAACATGTCACATATAGTTGGAAAAGATGCCTACAAAAGTTTAGAGGAAAGGCTAAATAGGTTTCCACAGGGCGCTCCACCATCTGAAACACTTTATAAAATCTTATCCATGATGTTTACTAAAGAAGAAGCGGCACTGGTTGCAAAATTACCTATAAAATCATTTAATATAAAAACTGCTGGTAAGCTGTGGGGCGTTAGTGAAGCGAAAGCTGCGGGTATCCTTGAATCATTAGCTTCTAAAGCATTAATTTTAGATCTTGAATGTGAAAATGACGGCGAACAAAAATATATGATGGCTCCTCCAATGGCTGGTTTTTTTGAATTTGCATTAATGAGAGTTGGTACCAATCTTGATCAAAAGGTTCTTAGTGAATTATTTCATCAATATCTTAATGTGGAGAATGACTTTTCTAGAGATTTATTTTGGGGTACAGAAACAAAACTCGGCAGGGTCTTTGTTCAAGAGAGGGTTTTTAATGATGAAAATTCTATAGATATATTAGATTATGAAAAAGCAAGTTACATAATAAAAAATGCTAAACATATTGGTGTCAGCACTTGTTACTGCAGGCATAAAGCTCACCATTTAGGAGATGACTGCTATGCTCCTATGGAAAATTGTCTAAGCTTTTCTACTACCGCTTATACCCTTATAAAGCATAATTATGCTAGAAAAATAGATGCTTCTGAAGCTCTAGACATTTTAAATATGTCCTATGACTATAATCTAGTACAATGTGGAGAAAATGTTCAAAAGCAGCCTAACTTCATTTGCAATTGTTGTAAATGCCATTGTGAAGCATTTGTATCTGCAAAGAAGTTTGGATTTTTAGTTCCTGTAAATACTACTAGTTATTTGCCTAGTATAAATATAGATAGCTGTATAGGCTGTGGAAAATGTGCTAAAGTTTGTCCTATGGAAGCAATTAAATTAAAGGAAACTTCCGTAGAAAAACCTAATTTTAAAATAGCTGAGCTTTTCGAAGATTTATGCCTTGGCTGCGGGGTTTGCGTAAGGAATTGCAAAGTTAATGCTATTAAGCTAGTTCGTAGAAAGGAAAGTGTTATTACACCTGTAACAACTGTACATAGAGCAGTATTATCTGCAATAGAAAAGGGCCAGTTACAAAACTTAATTTTTGATAATGAGGCTCATTTGAGTCATAAAGCCATGGCTGCTATACTTGCAAGTATCCTTAAACTTTCCCCTGTTCAAAAGGCAATGGCAAGTAAACAAATGAAATCCGTTTATTTGGCTAAACTCCTTGGAAACATTTAAAAATTGGGGGCATGTTTTAATATAGTGTTGATATTTAAACATTTTTTAAGGGAAGCTTAAACCTTCCCTTAATGAATATTTTAAGAATATTACGAAGTTGTTTTCAGAGGAGATTATTTATAACATTACTACATGGTCTGAATATCTGGATAACTGACTTAGTATCCAAGATTTTCATTAATTAGAATTACTTCCATTTCTGCATTACCATTGAGTTTTTGCATAAGTACAGAAATTCCACGACATATACGTGCTGGACTGTTACAATTAAAGCACTTCATTTCCTCACTTACAGCACAGGGAGTTTTTATTCCAAGTCTTTTTGCATTTAGTGGTGCTGCAATATTTCTTGCACGCCACATTGCACTTTCATAATCATCAGCTATTTTGTTTGTACCTGCAATAATATACACTTTTTCATGTCCACACATCAAAGCAGAGACTCTATTTCCTGTTCCATCAATATTAATAATCTCGCCAGTTTCTGAAATAGCATTAGCGGAAGTAAGATAAACCTGAGCCCTAGCTGATTTCTCCACAGCTTCTTTAGCTGGTTGTTTCCAGTGCCAGTAAACTTCATTATTTTGTGATAGTGTTTCAAATAGATTCAGAGCCTCAACAGTTTTACTACCCCCTATGCCAATACTTTTCCCAACAAGTTGTGTTGTAATATATTTGGCTGCATCAGCTCCTGTTTCAAAATACGAAACTGCGAACCCCTCACTTTTTAATTTTTCAATTGTTTTTTGAATATTCATATAATACTCCTTTCATCATCAATGATTTTTTCTAAGTTTCTTCGGTGAAACTTTGGCAAAACCCTTAATTTTATTCATATTAAACTTGAACCCCAAAATTATTTGGAGTTATATTTAATTTACAACAAAAAAATTACCAATGGAAAGTGAGGTTCAAGCTTAAATCATGATTAATAATTTTTTAATTGATCATATCGTGTATCTCCATTATCTTGTTACAATATTGGATCTATGTCAATATTTTAGACACAAAAAATCGAACTTTTAAGCAACTTTTTTTCTAGCAATCATTTCACATTGATGCGGAGTAATATATCCAATACTCCCATGAATTCTTTGGCGGTTATACCATCCCTCTATATAGTCTTCTTCTTAGCCTTATAGTACGTACTTCTAGGTATACCAATAACAGCACATAGTGTGGTTACATCATGCACATCTTTATTTTGATCAATTATTTCTATAACAGAGTTTACTTCCTTGCAAATATGGCCATAGCCTTTTTTAAGATTTCATTCTCTTTTTTGATCCTTGCCCTTTCTTTCTTTAATTCTTTAAGCTCTTTTAAAGTCATAGTTTATGAAGAATACGTCTTCACTTAATTTTTTTATAATTCTGGCTCTTTTGGTTGATTTAATTCTTCGTTATCAAAAAAATCTACTCCATCCTCAACATTAGTAGTATTTAATCCAAATATAGAAATATATCTTTCTCCATCTAATTCATAACTAATTTTAATAATATTATAATGCATAAAGTATTTTTCATATTGGGTTCTATATCGTTTTAGTTTATAGCTATATTTTCCGTCTTCAATATTTAGTTTATCTTTTATAATTTTATGATATTCTGTACTATAAGGAGCAGTATCAACTTCATCTTTTGGAACTTCTATTTCTATTTCAGGTATATTATCTGGAACTACCTCTTCCTTGTCTTTAATAAAATATATATATATTACATCTTTATCTCCTTTAAGCTCGATGGCTGGAATATCTCCTTCTATATTTCCAGATATCACACTCATTATCTTTTTAATTTTATTTTCATCAAGTTTATTATATTCTTCCTCTTTATAAGTTCTAATAATAGGAGTTCTAGTTTCACTCTTATCATTAATATCTACTATTATTTTGGCATTGGTTTCAGATATATTTCTTTTATATTCTGGCACAGGAGCAATTGATAAATTTGTAAAGAAAATAATCCCTACTGTGATAATAACAAATATTGATATTGCATGAAATATATTCTTAAATACTCTACTTCTCTTATCTTTATCCAATTTCTTATCCTCCTTACTCTGTTATAATTCTGCTGATATACTACTTTTTTCTCTTCTCTTACAACAAATATAGTACAAATACTCCAATCTTTATAATTCAAAGCTTACATACAATTATATTTTTTAAGAATTTGCTAGAAGTGTAATTGAAGAAATAATTAGTAATAAAAAAATCCAGCTTATCCAACTATATTTTTCATTTTTTGAAATATATAAAAATATACAACCTATTATACACAGAGGTATACCTATAAGAATTTTTCTTTACTTTTCATAACTTCCCCCCTTAAAGGTAAGATATCTGTACTTATAATAAGTGTATCATAATATTTCCATAATGTTCCTTAATAAAAACTAAAAGCTCCCTAAACATCTTTAAGGAGCTTCCTTACCTGAGCTATGAACTATTATTTTTAACTTTTTTATAAAACTCCTTCATAATAAATTACTATTGCATGGTAAGATAAGAAATTTGTGTATGACTGTAAGGCTTATTTATTATCATACCTTTCAATAATAATTTCACATGCCCTAACCAATTTATATAATACTTCACATAGTAATTTAAACAAAATTAAACCTATAATAGGTATACTAATAAAACTGATTATCTGTATAAAATCATAGATTTTTACTACTAAAGATTCTCCAGTAGTTCCTGGTAAAAGTAAAAACTCGCTGAGCATATTTAATACAACAATAATAAAACATATTAACCCCAATAATAAAATTTTATTTACTATATCTTTTGATTTCATATTTCCAATTTTAAATTTCATAATAATATCATCCCCTTTTTTAGTTTACTGTGCAATTTTCTACTCTTTCGTAACAAGATAAGAAAGTTGTGATGCTATTAACTTATAAAAAAAACATATTATTATATACTATTAAAGATAACTATTTTAGAGAGGTAATAAAAAATGAAAAAAGCATCTATTATTTTTTGTTTAATAATATATTTAATTTGTTTTTCTACTAATGCTAATGCACTTACTACTGAACCACATAATGATGCTACGCATGGTATTCCTTACAAATATACTCCTACCGAAGGCTCAGTAGAAGAACTATATAAAGATATAATTGTAACACTTCTTGAGCCGTATATTACAGATGAAGTAACTAAACAGTATGGACAATTACTTCAATATGATTTATTTGCAATAGAATTTTTAAAAATAGAGAGACCTGAATATCGCTCTTTTGATTTTTTAGTTAAACTTCAAGTAGAACCATTTGTCGGAGCACATAATACTATTGGAGTTGACGAAATAATTATTGGAATAAGTCCAATTAAAACTGAAGTTAAATCGTTTAAGCATATTAAAAGCTTTCCACTCCCACCATATTTGGAAAAATATTATCAAAATCTAAACTTTGTTTACACATGGAAGTTTGATAACATATTCAGTTGAAGTATGCTATCAAACTTCTATTTTGTTTGTGTCATCTTTTTACAAGTGTGTAATAGAGCATTATATAACTATATTGAAATTATAACATAAACTTTCAATTTATGGAAAACATCACCTCAGATTATAACTTACTAAACACCACTTCACAAAAATATACAGCTAAGACTGCACTCATAGCAACCTTTAATAGCCCTTTTTCATAATATGCTAAAACAAGTGCAACTACAGTACCAATTATTGAAAAATACAAGTTTGAAGTAGAATATACTATACTTGGGAAAGTCATAGCCCCTAGTACAGCAAATGGTACATAATACAAAAAAGATTTAAATACTTTTGACTGTATTTTTTTCTTAAAAATTGCTATAGGAAAAACTCTTATAAGATATGTAACAACTGCCATTAATAGCACTGAAATTAATACTTTATTCAAGTTCATCATCCTCCCTTGGGAAAAGCAGTGCCCCTATAGTTGCTGCTATAATGGTAGCAATAATAATACTCCATCCACCAGATATTTTATTTATGTATGGCACCCATTTGAATAATGAGCTTACAAAAATTGCTATAATTATAACCACTAATGCTTCTTTGGATTTTTTTGCTGCTGGAACGATGAGTGCTAGAAACATTGCATATAACGCTATTCCCAAAGAACTTTGTAGAGATTTAGGCAGCATAGAAGTTGTTACTGCTCCAAGTGCAGTGCCTAATGCCCATCCAAAGTAAGGACATGTAATAAGTCCCATCATATATGGAAAAGTGATTTCTTTTTTCTCTAAAGAAGCCACCGTAAAAGTTTCATCTGTTATCCCAAAAGCCATAATACTTCTTTGAAGTAATGGCATCTCATATGTTATCTTTTGAGAAAGTGATAATGACATTAACATATATCCAATGTTAATTACAAATGTGGTTAATATAATTTCAAAAATTGAGGCATTAGCTATTATCAAAGTCGCTCCTGCAAATTGCCCAGCTGATGTGAGATTTGTTAATGATATTAAAATAGCAATCCAAATAGGCATTCCACCATTAACCGCCATCATTCCAAATGTAAATGAAACAGGAATGTATCCTACTGCAATAGGTATACCTTTACTAATTCCTTTGCGAAATTCATATACACTTTCTTTTTTATCATAAAGAACTTGCTCTTCTGTCTGAGTGTATAAATTATTCAAGATTCCACCTTCTTATTTAAAATTTGTTTATATCCCCTTAAAAGCACCTACAATTTGCAGATGCTTTTACGTTAATAAAGTATTGATTATAAACAGCCTAAACACGTTTTTTTCTACTTTCTTTGTCGTTGCATATTATGCTTACCTTGATATTATGCTTAAGTTATTTTCTCCTGCTATTTCATTTTTTCTGCCAAAAATGCTCCTAATATTTCTATTGCTTCTTTACTTTCAGGAAGATTTGAATCTGCTGCAAAAACATGGTAGAGGTTATCCCATACAATAAGATCCGCAGTAGTTTTGCTAAGTGCTGCTTTTCTTGCTAAATTCATTGAATCGCTTAGTAAAATCTCACGACCTCCAGTTAAAATCATCATAGGCGGAAAATCTTTGTAATCACCAAAAATAGGAGAAATTAAAGGATTATTCATCTCTTCTTTACCAGCATAAATTTTTGCCGATCCCTCCAATTGTTTTTTACTTAATATAGGGTCATATTCTTTTAAAGTTTCTATTGTATCCCCTTTTAACGTTAAATCAACCCAGGGTGAAAATAATCCTAGAGCTGCAGGTAAATCTAATTTAAGATCTTTTAGCTTTAATACAGTGGCTAAAGCAAGGCCTCCACCTGCCGAATCCCCTACAATAGCAATGTTACTTGAACTATATCCTTCTTCCAGTAAGTATTCATATATGCTCAGTACATCCTCTAGAGCCTTTGGAAACGGATTTTCAGGAGCTAGTCCATAATTAACTGATAATACCTTTATTCCTGTAACACTGGAAAGTTGAACAGGAATTGTACAGTAATTTTTCACATTTCCATACATATAACATCCACCATGAAGATATATCATAACTTTTTTATTTTTATTAGAATTTGCAGTGTCTATCCAAGCTGCATGTACACCTTTAATTTCCACTTCTTTTAAACAATACTCCTGATTTAATTCTTTTAATAACCCATTTAAATTTTCATCTAAAAAATTTCTAAAGTATGTTATGAACTCACTATTTGAAAAGTCCATATTATCAAGCATTAAATTTTCTTTGCTGGTATCGTTTTCTTTATTTTTATCTACCATAACTTCAACTCCTTTTAAATATAAATGTTAAATTTATTATATCAGCTTGTCCCACAATATCCTGTGTACAAGTGTTATGTACTACCGCTGGTTTTACTCTGTAACTTCCTCATACATATTCCCCATAATACTACTTTTCCCCCTTAAATTTACCACAATATTACTACAAGTTCAAACTTGTTATTGCCTTCATGCCCTGACTTTCAAAAATTACAATATAATGTCCTCAGTAAAGTTATATATAAAAAAAGCACCTGCAATATTGCAGATGCTTTGTATACTTGCTACTTGCCATGTGGGTGGCACTATAAAAACATACTCATACCCATATATATAACTGCAGCCAATGCTGCTGATATTGGAAGTGTAATAAACCAAGTTATTATCATTCTTTTTCCTGTATCCCACTTTACTGCTCTTACTCTATAGGATGTACCTACACCCATTATAGAAGATGATATAACATGAGTTGTACTAACTGGCAGACCAATTTTAGATGCTCCAAATATTACTAGAGCTGATGATAAATCTGCTGCCACACCGTTAACAGGTTTTATTTTCATAATTTGTGTTCCAACTGTTTTAATTATTCTCCATCCTCCAACGGAAGTACCCAGTGCCATTGCTGTAGCACAGGCTAACTGTACCCAAAGGGGGATATCTCCAGAGCTTATCAAATTGTTGCTTACAAGTGCCATTGTTATTATTCCCATGGATTTTTGCGCATCATTTGTACCATGAGCAAAAGCCTGAATTGCAGCTGTAATAACCTGAACCCTTCTAAATCCTATATTTGTTTTAGAAAGATTTAAGTTTTTAAATACATTCTTAAAAATAGTAAACATAATATATCCTACTACAAAAGCAAGTATTGGTGATAAAATCAGTGCTTTAATTATTGATGTAAATCCATTAAAGTTTATGGAGTATATCCCTGCTGCTGCTATAGCTGCACCTGCAATTGAACCTATAAGTGCATGGGATGAACTGCTTGGTATTCCAAAGTACCATGTAATAAGGTTCCAAGCTATGGCTGAAACAAGTGCTGCAAGTATAACTACTGATCCGTTTGGTATAGAGTCCAAGTTTACTATATCCTTTGCAATGGTTTTTGCAACTCCAGTGAAGGCTATAGCTCCTATAAAATTCATTAATGATGCCATTATAATTGCACGTCTTGGACTTAATGCCTGTGTGGATACAGCTGTTGCAATTGCATTTGCAGTATCATGGAAACCATTAATAAAGTCAAAAGCTAATGCAAGAACAACGGTTAAAGCGATTACAATATATGCTGTATTCATCTCATTTCTCCTTACGCATTCTTCATTACTACTGTTTCAAGGGCTTTACTAACCTTTTTGCATTCGTCCGCAGTATTCTCAAGAAGTTCATATATCTCCTTATATTGAATAAGTTTAATTACATCCTTCTCCTTTTCAAAGAGCTCTTTTATTGCCTTTCTTTCAAGTATATCGCACTTGTGTTCAAATTCTTTTATTTTAACTGAATGCTGTCTAATTTCTGTAAGCTTCTTATGTGAAAGCAATTCTACAGCGTTATGTATTTCAATTATGCATTTATTCAATAACTCACTAAACTCAACCATATAGCTGTGTATTTCATATATGTTAAACATATAGAAACGAGCTGCACAGTGCTCAAGACCATCAAGAACTTTATCCATGTGAACCGCAAGTTCTAAAGCATCTTCACGCTCAATTGGAGTAATAAAGCTATTATTTAATTCCTTTATTATTTCATCAACTATAAAGTCGCCCTTATGCTCATACTCCTTCATTTTTGTCTTGAATTCTTCAAGATGCTTTTCTTCCTTGATCTTAAAATCAACAAAATACTGTCCTCCCTCTTTTAAATTGGCAGAACTGTCTAAAAGCATTAAAAATAATTTATCTTTCTTTCCTTTGTTGAAATTCATGATTGCTTCTCCCCTTTTTGTAATATCTTAAATAATAGGTCATAAATATTTTATCATCTTTTGTCGTATTTTAAAACAAGATATTTATTTCCTGTTCTTCAAATAAAAAAACTTTAGCCTTTTCACTTAAGCTAAAGTTTTCATTTTCTTTATCATTTTTCCAACATATCATTTTTGCCCCACTACATCTACAATAATTTTAGTAGCACTTATAATATACTTATCTCCTTGTAGATGACCATATTTATCGTTAATTTTCTTCATTCCATCAAGGTCACAAATAACAAAATAAAAAGGGTTGTTTGTTTCAGAAATTATTTTATTTACTTTGTCCATTCCTTTTCTGTTAAATATATCTGTCATAGAATCCTTTAAAGCTAGTTCTCCAAACTTTTCAATAACTCTCTTTGTATAGTTACTCCATAGTATTACACCTAATATATAAATAATAGTTCCTAATGTAAAACATATTCTTATAAGTACATATATAAATTGGGTATTAATTATAGGAAAGATCATATCAAGAAATGTAGCAATTGTAAGTAATAACAGTCCTAAAAATAATACTTTAAATGTATGGGTTCTTAGTTCTCATCTTCGCCTTGTAAAAAATTATAATCTTATCATATAAAAAAGAAGGATTATAACAAATGAAAATCGACAGCAGAGGAATTATCGACCTAGCCGATTGGAGCCTTGCTGCTACCATCATTGTTGCAATGATTATATTATCAAGTGATTCTTAGGTTCAGGTGGAGTTTGCTTATAAGTAATACCTTTTCTCCATCTGAACCTTAGAAGAACTTATCCAGGCGCGTATCAGTGCTTATCTCCCGCTTTGAAGAAAAGCAGATATCCCAAATCTATGATTTGGTGATAGTCGCTTTCACAGAGTGCGATGGGGGTGTTAGCAATGGTAGCGATCGGATAAATAGCAGTTAGACTAAGGGGATCTCATAAAAATGAGACCCCCTTTTAATATCTGAGTAACAGCCTCATTATCAGTAAGACTGCTTGTTCTAAAATTCCTTTATTAATTCAGAAAGAGCCTCTGACCTATCCTTAGCTAATCCAAATTTCTTTATTATAGCTTTTATTATTTCATCTTTTTTGGATGGATCGACTAAGTCTTCAGGATTAATATGTAAGCTTTTTAACACTGCTTTCATCAATTCCTTGCCAATTCCAAAAAAAGAGGCTAATCTTTCTACAGCCATATCTGATTTATGTTCTAATTGATCTTCATAATATTGATGTAATCCTTCAGTATCAGAAACATTTGATATATTTGTTCTCTCAGAAGTATCAGAGTTGTTTGTAGATGTTTTTTCCTCATTATCCATCATAACCTTATTAAAAATACTTTGAAAGGATTCTCTATTTGACTTTTTATAATTATTATATGCTTTATTTTTTATAGCTCCACTGTTTAAAGTTAAAGACTCAATATTCTTATTCATATAGAATTACCTCCGCTTTTTACAAGTAATATAAAATCTTTTTATTGTTTATATGTTTTTATATCATCGTTTGTCTTACTTCTTGATAGGCTGCAGCCTACCATTATAGAAATTATAACACATTTCTACAACAATATGGAATATATTATGAAATTTTGTAATTTGTTATTATTACTATACTAGTTTTCAATTTACTATTATTTATATTTTAAAGCACTAATTCCTTAGCATCAACTATATTTAAACTAGTTAATACTAAGGAATCACCTAAAAACTTTATACCCTTTCTATATAAAGGCTTGTGCTACTGTTATACCCCATAGCCAGCAATCTAGATTTTAATTGCACCAAGCTTATTTAACTTCAGGCATTGCATTAAAGAAATGCTTCCATATTGACACTCAATAACTGGCAGTAATTTAATAATTAAAATTCAATTGAACAAATTACTAATATCACAGTAAAAATATCCAAATTAAGGAATTGGTATATGAATTGGAGCATTTGGTCCTAAAGGTATGCCTGCAGAATACCATATTATTAAAAGTATAGACCATCCAAGTAAAAACAACATTGAATAAGGAAGCATCGTAGATATTAAAGTACCTATTCCTGCATCTTCATCATACTTTTCAGCAAAGGTTACTATTAGAGCAAAGTATGCCATTAATGGTGTAATTATGTTTGTACAAGAATCTCCTACTCTAAATGTAGCTTGTGTAAATTCTGGTGAAAATCCTATAGCCATAAACATTGGGACAAATACCGGTGCCATTATAGCCCATTTTGCTGAAGCTGATCCCATAAATAAATTTATAAAAGCTGTTAATATAGTAAATAATAAAACAAGTGGAATTCCTGTTAGCCCTGTAGAATTTAAGAACTTTGCACCTTTAGCTGCTAAAATTGTTCCTAAATTAGTTTTTCCAAAGTAAGCAACAAATTGTGAAGCAACAAATACCAATACAAGGTAACCACCCATTTTGCCCATAGATTTTCCAACAGAGTTAGCAACATCTTTATTATTCTTTATCTTACCTGAAGCAATTCCATAAGCTACACCAGGTATAAAGAAGAATAAAGCTATTATTGGTACTATTCCATCCATAAATGGAGTATGTCCTATAATTTCGTGTGTTTTAGGATCTCTTAGTATACCATTATATGGAACCACTAATGCAAGTAATACTATCATAAATATTGCAAAAGCTATTCCCGCTGACTTTAATCCCTTTTTCTCTTCTGCTGACAATTCAGTAGCATTTTCAGTTGGAGCTTTATCATATTTACCTAATCTAGGTTCCACAATTTTTTCAGTAACAAAAGTACCTATTGCAGTTATCAAAAATGTAGATGCTACCATAAAATAATAATTTGCAGTAGGAGCTACTTTATAACTGGCATCTATAAGTCTTGCGGCTTCTGTAGTTATTCCACCCAAAAGTGGGTCTGTAGTACCTATTAAGAGGTTTGCACTAAATCCACCAGATACCCCTGCAAATGCTGCAGCAAGTCCTGCAATTGGATGCCTTCCAAAACCCAAAAATACTATAGCACCTAATGGAATCAAAACTACATATCCTGCATCTGAGGCTATATTAGACATAACACCAAGTAAAACAACAATAACTGTAACAAGACTTTTAGGAGTACTCAGTACTGCTTTTCTAAGTACTGCTTGAATAAGACCTGTCTCTTCTGCTAAACCAACTCCTAGCATAGCAACTAAAACTGTTCCTAATGGTGCAAAACTTGTAAAATTATTAACTGCACTGGTAAACATATATCTTATACCATCAGCAGTAAGCAAACTAACTGCTTTTATATCCGTAAGTTTAGTTCCCCCATTTGTTTTATCAACCATATTAAATTGTACACTTACACCTGCTCTAGCACATAAATCAGAAATAATAATTATTGCAAAAATTAAAATAACAAATATTGCAGCTGGATGAGGTAGTTTATTCCCTACTCTTTCAACCCAATCTAAAAATCCTCCCTTTCTATCTACTTTTACTTTCTTGCTAGTTTCCCCCATTTTATAACCCCTTTCTTATAATATTGCTTTTGTTTTTAATGAACTACTTTTTGTGAATTTTATAATTCATTCATACATAGTTCACTATTTTTGTAATTCACATACATTTTAATGATATTTTAACATATGAATGAAAGTATTTCAATAATTTTTAGAATTATGAATCTATTCTTGTTTTAATTTATATATAATTATATATATAAATTAATTTATTCATAATATAAGATAAATTTTAAAAATAAAAAAATAGTAGAGTCAATCTTCAGGTATTGCATTAAAGAAATGCTTCCATATTGACACTCAATAATTGGTAATAATTTAATAATGAAAAAAGAAAACCTCCTTGTGATTAAATGGAAGTAATAAGCAACCATTTACAAGGAGGTTTTATAATTCTAATTTAATTCTTCTCATATTACTATTTATGTTTCTGTTTCTCACAATTATTATTCAAATAAACTTTTTAAAAGGAAGCATATTGCAAGTGCTTCCTTAATCTTATCCATCTAGAAAATAACTATTCAGCTTCTGGTTTTTTACACTCCCTCATACTTTGGCGGTAAACTCCTCTTGTGCTCACTATACTCATGCTTCAGCCTAATTTTATCATCTACTTCCTTATCTCCGCAGCTTCCGTTTTCTATATACTCATTAATTTGTTCATAGGAAATACCCATCTTTTCTTCATCAGATTTTCCGCTTAATCCATCACTAGGAGTTTTATACACCAATTCATAAGGTAATCCTAAGAAGTCTCCAATTGCTACAACTTCATCAGTAGTTAAGTTTCCTATAGGATTGAAGTCAAAAGCGCCGTCACCCCATTTTGTTGTATATCCCACAAAGGCTTCTGATTTATTTCCCGTGCCGCATACTCGATAGTTCATGCTGGCTCCAATTGCATACAGGGTAGTCATTCTAAGTCTTGGAGGGATATTTATCTTAGCATCAATAGATAAAGTATTTTCTTCAATACCCTCTATCAATCCATTGTACGCCTTTTCTATATTAACAATTTTATAGTTTATTCCAAGAATATTTACAACCCTTAAGCTGTCCTCTATATCCTTTTGCTCACCATTTGGCATTAGCACTCCAAACACTCTTTCTTTTCCTAAAGCTTCAACTAATAGCTTAGCCGTTACAGTACTATCCTTTCCACCGCTAATTCCAATAACAGCACCCTTAGCTCCAGGCTGGTTTTTAAAGTATTCCCTGATCCAACTTATAATATTTTTACATTCCATATCTCTATTAAAATCTTTTCTCATCTTTTTATGCCTCCCATCAATATAGCAAAAATAATTTTATATCTTATATTAAACCATTACTAAAAGCTTCCGTGAAGTCTGTTTCTTATTTCCGATAACGAATATTCTTTTATTATTTCACCATCCTTAAATACAACTTCTAATAAATTATCCTTATATTCTGCTTGTTCTTTTATAGTTAATTCATCCTTATATAAAATGTCTTCTTCATTTTTATACACATAACACATTCCCTTTTGTGACTTTTTAAAATTATATTTATCTGTCTTAGGAGCTTTGAAGATAAACTTTTCTTCCCCATCTATCACTGCATGAGTAGCCTTTAACGCAAATCCAAAGGTATCTCTAGTATTGTATTGATAGGTGTAGGAACCTATACCAAAGACACAGTTACTTACTGCAAAGCCCTTTTCCTCTAACCCCTTGCAAATTTCTTCGCATCTTTCCACCGTTATGCTGTCTCCATAAATTGTCCCTATCTTACTATTTAGAACCCTATACCCCTTTGAATTGATTTCTCCGCCAAATATATCCCACAGCAGCTCAACAGTTCCCTTATATTCTTCACTACCCTTTGCTGCATTCTTATCTCCGCAAATTATTTTTACTGGATCGCCACTATCCCCTCTAATAACAATTTTACCATCTCTTTTTAATATATCTTCTTTCAATCTTGGAAGTATATTTGTTATGACATTCCAATAATCATAGGTGTCAGATACTATACTCAAAACTCCACTTGGAAATACTTCAGTGATCAATCTCTTGTAAGCTGCAAACTCATCTTCACCGTAGCTGCACATTACACTGTGTTCTGTAGAAGGAGTTCCTAGTCCAACTAATTCCTCTTCTACATTGCAATTATAATATTCTTCTAAATAGCTAATTGCAGGTATTGTTGCCGTTCCCAAAAACGAAAGCAGATGTGCTGCACCACTAAGTTCTGCACTTTCTAAGGAGCTAAAACCTCTCATACTAAAATCTCCACAAGCTTTTCTTACATCGCCCTTTTCTACAGTAAGATTAAAATACTTTTCTATTATTTCTCTGTACCTATAGCCAATAGTGGCACTGGTCATTGGCTGCCATATATTACAGCTCATAAAGGTTTCTAAATAATTTACAAGCCATGCAAAATCTTTATGGGTATTGGTAATTTCAATCATTGGAGTTTTAATATTTACCCTTAAGCCCTCTGCTGCAGCTTTAATTTGTATTGGCAAATATCCTAAATCATGCAAAGCTTCAATGTGATTTGTGTCCGCTGCTTTATCTCCCATGGTTTTAGAAATAATTCTTTTATACTCAGAAACCACAGCTTCCTTATCCCTTTGGAAGAAGTTCTCGTTAAAATACTGAATTAAATACTTCTTTATAAAAGGCTGAAGGCCAAACATAACAACCTTATCCATATTTTCTTTTCGAGACATTCTAGGAGTCCAATAGCTTACTAATTTAGTCATTCCCTTTGCATAACACATGTGATGAATTGTTTTATAAAAATCTGTGAGTAAAAATGGGTTTATCATTATCATTTCCCCCTATTAATTACTTTTACCTGTAAACCTTCCATTACATCTAATGTCTTTTCATGCAGTGCATCATCAAAGCTGGTGCAAAGACTTGCATCCACTATGATATCAGCATTTCTGTATTGAGTTTGAAATAGTACTGCATTGCTAATTACGCATATATTTGTAACAACTCCAACTATCTCAATTTCTTCAATATCCTCTCCTAATTCACTGGCTAATTTAATCATATCCTTTGGAGATATTCCAAAGCCTTCTTTTTCATAATGCAGTGTATTTTCTAAATTTGAAAAATCATTTATTTTTCCATAGAGCTTATGACCATTGGTATCTTTGATGCAGTGTACCACTGGTAAATTTCTACCTTCTCTAGTTTGTAAATATTCTTCACAGTGGGTATCATAGGTGAAGACTACCTTATCCCCATTTTTTAAATACTTATTAACCTTATCATAAATGCCCTGTTCTAATGTTTTTGCTTTCTCAAACCCAAGCGTTCCATCTACAAAGTCCCTTTGATAGTCAATAACTACTAATAGTTTCTTCATAATAAATTCCCCCTTAAATTTTATACACCCTAATTTTTTCATGATCCTTACTTAAAATACTATTGGTTGTATATATGCCTGTTATTAAATCACCCTTTAATAAATCCCCTTCAAAAACTGTATTTTCACAATGAGTAACTACCAGGTATATTTCCCCTGCTCCCATTTCCTTTAGTTTGGAAGCTGTCAGCACAAAAGTACCTCCCTTTGAACATAAATCATCCACAATAATTGCCTTAAAATTTTTACTTTCCACTTCCCCATTAATCTGCAGCTTTTTTATAAATCCTGTTTTAAAGTCCCTCTCTTTATTTGCAGTTAAAATCTTGGCATATTTTATTTCCTTCCCATATCTCTTTGCTGCGCCTGCATCTGGATAAACTAAATATACTGTATCTTTTCCGCTGTTTAATTCCTTTAAGAGCTCTTCAGTTAAAGTTTTGGACATATTTATTACCTTAACTCTATCTAGTAATGCTGTGGATACATCTGAATGGGGCTCATAAATTGTTACACTTTCAAAGTTTAAGCTGTTAATTAGCCTGCATAAATGCTTTAGTGTAAAAATCATTATTCCTTCAGTCCTGTCCATTCTGCTGTAAGGCATATAGGGAAGTACTAAATTACATTTTATTTTTAACTCATCTAAATGACCCTTCAAAAATATTAAATGAGTTATATCCTCATCATTTTCAAAATTAACTTTGATTTCATTATTATCATTTCTTAGCTTTAAATTTTCACTATGAATTAAAGCTTCACCATTTGGGAACTTCTTAACTTCTATCCTCTCACCATTAAAACAGATCATTTTATATCCTCCTCATTTTTAAAAATTATGCTCCCAATTTTCATTAAACTTAAATACCTTAGCTGGTCTAAAGGGTTTACCCTCAATTTTTTCATCTGTCTCTATAATCATTTCTCCCATTTTTCTTCTGAAGTTTAAAATTTCTCTTCCCATTATTGCTTCATAGACATTTTGTAGTTCCTTTACAGTAAACACTCTTGGTAAAAGATTAAAGGCAATTGGCGTATACTCTACTTTATTTCTCAATCTATCTATTCCATAATCTAATATATTGTAGTGATCAAAAGCCAACTCCTCTGTAGAGTTATCCAGTAACTTATATATTGTTTCCTTTCTCCTAAAAATATTTCTTTCGATTTTCTCTGTTACTTCATAATTAATTTCTACTCTTTCATCAACGGATTTAAGAGATAAGAGATGTTTATTTTCTACATATTGTTCATGTTTTTCAGAACTAATAAGAGTTTTATCTATCCAAAACCATTCACTTTTATTTTCTGAATCTGCTTCTTTAAATCTTATAGTGCTCTTTTCTACTAAAGCCATATTTCCTACACTAATAACTCTTGTTCTTTTATCTCTATGAACATCTCCAAAGGTATAGAGCTGCTCAGTATAAACATTATCTATCCCTGTCTTCTCCTTAAGCTTTCTCTTAGAACCATCCTCTAAACTTTCTTTTATATCAACGAAGCCTCCTGGAAGGGCCCACTTATCTATATAAGGATAATCATTTCTTTTAACTAAAAGAACCTGCATTCCTTTTTTAGGCACCTTTCGAAGATTGTCTTCTTCCTTATCATCGGTTGTGAATATTATCATATCATTTGTAACACTTGGTCTCTTATAATCATCCTCATTGTAATTTCTTAAGAATTCCTCTTCTTTATCTATAAAATGTTTATCCAAGATATCCCCTCTTTACTTATTATATTATAGATAATATCAATTTGATACTATGTATTTATAATATAATCTATTCCACTATATGTCAATATACATTTAAAACTTTCTTATAATTTAATTTTTCTATATGACTAATTGTATTATTATGAAACTTTACAAACTTATACAGTATAATAAAATAAATGAACAGATGAATTTAAAAATCAAATCTATGTAAAGTACCTACTATTCAAATAATTTCTTAAGATACCGTATTATTCAGAAATAGATTTTATGGTATCTTTGTTTTGCGATTGATTTACAAGATGCGGCTTACAGCGTTGTATTAAATTATCATGAAAATAAAGTTAGTTTTACATATTATAAAAAATTTAAATTTAAATGAAAATTAAATGAACCATTTGGTAGATTTATGCATCTAATTAGTGTAAGGCAAAAAAGTAGCGCTACAATTTGCAAAGAAAGAAAGGTAGGAAGTCAATTGAATAAAGATGAATTTGTAGATAAAGTTCTCGAGGTTGAATCTACTTTATACCGTGTATCTAAATCAATTTTGATGCATGATGAAGATTGTGAGGATGCAGTTCAGGGGGCAATTTTAAAAGCTTATGATAAATTAGGTACACTAAAGAAAGAACAATATTTTAAAACATGGCTTGTTAGAATCCTTATAAATGAATGTTATAATTTGAAGCGTAAAGATTGCTCAACGGTACCTTATGAAGAATACTTTGAGCTTGTCAAAGCTGATGATAAAGAGGATTATAGAGAATTATATTTAGCTATTCAGAAATTGCCAGAGCGTATTCGTATTACAATTGTTCTTCATTATGTAGAGGGATATTCGGTAGAAGAAATTAAACAGATTTTAAAAATACCTGCAGGAACTGTAAAAAGTAGATTAGCAAAAGGACGAAAACTATTAAAAATGAAGCTAGAGCATATGGAGGCAATGTATGGATAATTATAATTGGAATAATACCTTTCCAGATACCCCAAAAAGTTTTAAAAATAAGGTAAGTGCAACATTAAACAGCTTACCAGATCAAAAGGAGACTGATGAAATGGAAAACATAAAAATAAATAAAAAGGGATCATTTAAGAAAAGAGTTATAATTGCACTAGTAGCCACTATGGCAATAGGAACAACTGTATTTGCTGCAGGAAAAATATTCTCTATAACTTCACACGGAAGTAACATACCAACTTATACTAATATACCTACAGTAGAACAAGTAAAGAAGGATCTTGGATTTAATCCTAAATTAGTTAAGGAATTCAATAACGGATATACCTTTGCAAATGGATATACTACAAATGATGAAGGGTTTGATGTGAAAGGTAATTCTGTAGCAAAAACAAAAACACTTGATTTTACTTATAAAAAAGGGAATTATGAATTAAGCCTTTCTATGGAAAATGGAAGGTTGGGTGAAAACTCAAAAAAAGCGACTGTTGTTAATACTTATAACGGTATAGATTTATATTATCATTCATATGCTAACAAGCTTGTGCCAGGAGATTATAAATTGACAGAACAAGATAAGAAGGATCAATCGTCTGGTAAATATGTATTTAGCTTTGGATCTGACAAGGAAGAAATCTCTAAAGTCCAATATTTAAATTGGATGCAAGATGGAATTAACTATTCTTTCTTAGCAATTGATTGTGACATATCACAAGATGAATTAGTTAAAATGGCAAAGCAGGTTATCGATACTAAATAAAAAAATAAATAATTTACTTAAATACCGTATTATTCAGAAATGAACTGCCCCCTGTTAAGGTAGACAGATTAAAAAATAAAAATTTTTTAATCTGTCTACCTTAAGGGGAGCATATCAAAATGAGTTTTACGGTATTTTTACGTCGCAATACAAAGATTATGTTTAAGCATTGTAAATTTACGATAGATAAACTTTCTTCTTAAAAGACGAACTAAGGGACCTCATTTTAGAGTTCCATTTTAAAAAAAGTCATGGTTATATTTCCTAAGAAATAATCACCATGACTAAATTTCAAAATTATAGTTATTGTTCTTTAATCCATTCTAGCACTGGATCTACACCTTTCTTATAGTCCTCAAAGGTTTCTTCTATAAGCTTATCTGGCTTTATAGTATCTAAATTTTCTTCAGTCCATTTGAAATATTTTGTAGAGTATCGAATTTTTTTCTTACTATTTGGAAGTTCTAATGTCTTCAACTCTCCATAATGATTAGGTTCTCCTCCTGTATTTTCTCCAACAAAATAGGCTTTTGTCTCCTTCTTTAAATCAAGAGCATTTAGTATAGCTGAAGAATATGTGTCTCTTCCGATAATAACATATAATTTATCTTTTTCATTAAAGCTGCTTTTTTTAAGCTCTTTAATAAATGGGTTTAAAATAGTTGATGAACCTCCACTATTATTTCTTATATCTAATACAAGTTTTTTAACTTCATGCTTTCCAGCAAAATCCCACACTTCTTTTGAAAAACTCTCAAAAGGCTTTTCTTTCATTTGTCCGCAGCTGTTGTAGTTAATATACAGTATTTTTTCGTCCTTTAAATATTCATACCAATAATCTTCATTAGCATGGGTCTTATAAAGTGGTTTTGGACTACTGCTTATATCAATTGGTACACAGTCTTCATATTTTATTGATTTCATCTTTATATTCTTTACTTCACCAGTTGCTAGCTGAACGCTTAATTCAATCTCATCTGATTTACTTATTCCAAAGTATTGAAGTACACTTGGTATAGGTATATAATACATAACTTGAGTTTTAAACCAATTCTCATTTGATCCAGCTAAAAGAGGCTTTATTTTATTTGCTGCTTCCTCTATTTTTTTGCCATTTAGTGTTATGATTTTAGCATTTAATAACTCTTTATATTCTTTTATTGTATTCGTAATATAGATGCCATCATTAAACCAATAAAGTCCCATAGGATATGCCTTTTCCATTCCAATACTAGATCCTGTATGACTATCTCCTACACTGGCTATTACTTTGCTCAGCTCTATTTCTATTTGATCATCTGAATAAGCTGGTACCTTTTTCTTTAGCTCTTCCAATTGGCCTATAAACTCTTCCTTTGATATATTAAAATATAAGTTTTTGTGAACTTTAGGCAGTGCTTTTTCTATATATGCAATATCATTTATCCATTTTTCATCTCGATCTTCTGCAATATAAGACTTAGTAGATGGAGTACATCCTACTAATAAAAATAGTAAACTAATTAAAACTGCACAGAGCCTTTTATAATTATTCCTCATAACTCACCTCTACCATTCATAAATCATACTAGCAAACTTAATTCTTTATCCATTCTTGCCACAGCCCTTCTTTCTTTAGCAGCGTATCCAAATTATTGACTAGTGAGTCTATTTCCAACAATATAGATGAATTATTTGAAGATGAAAACTTTAAAATATTATTAATATTCATCTCCATATTGCATGGTACCTTAAGATTTTTGTCTTTTATAATCTTAAGCAGCTTTTTTTCACCAGGATGAGGCATTTCATTTATTGCAAAAATAATATCAAAATAACTTGCAAGTAAAGCTGCTACTCTATGATTTACGCTAATATAATCATCTCTTTTCAGTGCTTTTTCAATTTGATGATAATATGCAGGCATTTGAAGCTTTAATAAAGGATAATTCTTTCTGACTATGTTTTGCTTTAATTCATATGGATAAGCTACTTTGTACTTTTCTTGCAGCTTATTTAACTTACCATTTTTATCATATAATATAATTGAATTTATGAGGTTAGCCCAAAAGCAGGTAGTATATCCTATATCCGCTTCACATTTTATTAAGGTTCTATTTAATACTGCATCAAAAAAGTCTAATTCCCTATATATAATTTCTATAGGGATATTATCTTCTTTTAACATTCCATCATCTTCTGTTTCCCAAAAGGTATTATTTAGTTCCATATAACTACAGAACTTGTCAGTAATTATTTTTCTCTTTTCTATTGGTATTTCCTTAGACACATAAATATAAATATCATAATCTGAATCTTTATCATTAGTTTTTGTAGCATGCGATCCTGCTAGTAAAATACCTTCTACCTCTTCTAACTTTGAAAAATCATTAAGCATGTCTTTGAGTTCTTTATTAACATTCATAAATAAATCCCACCAAACTATAAAATTTTAATTAACTATATAGTTTATGATATAAGTCTAATCAAATATGAGACATTTTTATCTCCATACATTCACAGCCTCTAAATAATACTTTAATAACTGTGGTTTTACTAAGGTATTTGTGTTTATGCTATCCTTATTAACCATTTCATCTTTACTAAACATAAATAATCGATCTACCGTTTCACTGTTCAAAAACTTAGTATTCACATCTACTTTAATATCTTTAATATCTACAGGTGCTTTAGTTACTAACTGAAAGCCCCAGTCACCAAAGGTTGGTACTTCCACATGATATGGAATTACATTAAAGCCTTCTTCTTCTATGGTCTTATTTATACACCAATATGCATTTTTTGCATAATATGGACTTGTTGACTGTACAGCCATAGCTCCTGAAGGTGCTAAGTGACTACCGCATAGCCTATAAAATACATTGGTATATAGCTTGTTTAAACTTTCATCGTTAGGATCAGGTAAATCCACTATTATTACATCATATATTTCTTTAGAATTTTCAATAAATTTAAAGGCATCATTATATACAAGTTCAACCTTACTGTTACTTAAAGAGTTCTCATTTAGCTTTGCTATATGAGGATTTGTCCTGCTGAGATTAACCATTTCTTCATCCAAATCAACTAATGTAATTTTTTTTACCTGTGGATATTTTAGTATCTCTCTAACGGCAAGTCCATCTCCTCCACCTAATATAAGAACTTTTTCTGCCTTCTTAGCTGCATTCATTGGTATATGTACCAAGGTTTCGTGATATCTATATTCATCACTAGCTGAAAACTGTATATTACCATTTATAAATAATCTTAGGTCATCCTTATGTTTTGTAACTACAATGTTTTGATATTTGGTTTGCTTAGATAAAATTACCTTGTCTCTATAAAGTTTTCCTTCTATGGAACTTGCTATATTATCAGAAAAAATTGTTCCACAAATCATTATCATAAGTAATACCATTGATATCACTTTGAAGCTTCTTATATTTTTGATATATTCTTTATACCCATAAATTATAATAGCTGAAACGATTATGTTTAAAGCTCCTACTAAAAAAGCAGTGGTGAAATATCCAAACTTAGGAAGCAGAAGTAATGGAAATGCTATAGATCCTATTAATCCTCCTATATAGTCAAAGCTAAATATAGTGGACAAAGTTACTCTTAAATTTTTTGTATTATCTTCTATAATTCTTGTAAGTAGCGGTATTTCAAGACCTACAAGTGTCCCTATAAATATTATCTCTATGTACATTATAAGCTCATAACTTTCAATATAAATATTTGAGAGAAACAGCACCAATGAACTTATTCCCCCTAGTATTCCTACACCTATTTCTACAGCAACAAACCAATCAAAAAGATTCTTTTTAATATGTTTAGATAAATATGAACCTAGTCCCATGGCACTCATATATAATCCTATTGTTATTGAAAATTGTTTTATGCTATCTCCAACTAAAAAGGAGCTCACTGAACTAATTAATACTTCATAAATAATTGAACATCCTGAAATTATTAAAGTTGTGAGCATTAATAATTTATAATTAAATTTTTTAACTTCATTCATTTATATCACCTGCACAGTTTAATAAATAACTCCACTTATTACTATGGATAATCCTATAAAAAGCCCCATAACCATCAAACCTGCTGCAGGGTTTCCATCGGATATTTCCTTATTTAAATTATATTTTTTATTCATTGCTTGTATAGATAAATATCCTATAATACATACACCAATTCCAACAAAGAAATATATTATTGTCTCAGTTATTCCTTCTAATAATGTAGCAGTTGCCCCTGCTATCTCTGGAGAGATTATTGCACTTTTTAGAATTATCCCTACTCCAATAGATATACCTGCCGTTATATACCCAACTGCAACATTTCTATTTTTTATTTCTGTTGGAAAGTGGCATGGGATAACTACATCAACTAAGATAGTACCTAAACTCATTAAAACTATTCCTATTCCACAATATATTAAAGTACTTATTATGTCCTGCATTTATAAAACCCCTTTCTTTACTTACCTGAACTAATTCCATCTCCCGATGACGATCTAGTATTTACACTACTTTGCCTTATGCTATTAGAATATGTTTTGTATCTATTACTATCATTTGGTGTAAAGCTGCCATCATTATAATCACTATATCCATTTGGTGAGTTACTGTACCTACTTTTGTCTTTGTTATATCCCCTATTATAATAATAGCTTCTATAAAAGCGATTGGTCCTATGGCTTCCCCTGTACACTGTATTTCTGCTGGAATAAACATATTCTCGTAAGCTTACTTGTATCAATGTCCTCGAATTATCACTTAAATAAATTAATGCCATCTCATCTTTTGTCATTATTGCTACTGTGCTATCTTCCTTATTTTCTTGAACATCCTCTATATTTCCCTTTAGACCCTCTATAAGCAACTTAGCTGCTTCCTCTATTGTCTTACTTGTTGAATATACATTGGCCTTTTTTTTCTGATCTAAATCTGAAGTTATAGAAGTCTCATATTGAAAATTACTATTTGATTCTATAAACCTAGATAAACTTTTATCCTGTTTATTTGATCCACAAGCTCTTAAAGATATTATAACTGTTATAATCACTAAAATAATTCCTACTATAGCTCCTGCATTTCCTTTATCTTTTTCAAGTTCATTTGATTCATTTGTATCAATGTCGTACTTATTATTAAATTCTGAGTCTAATTTTTCAATGTCATTTTTGTCTATGTAATATCCCTTTGAAAACTCCTGCTCTCCATCCCAATTTTCTATTGATATTAATAACTCCTCTGTACTATCTTCATATTCTTTATAAAATACTTTCTCACCTAAGTCTACATCTACATTTCCCCTATAATCTACTACTTTAGCTGAGCTGTTATCTACCTCTTTATATCCATTAGCTTTAATATTTTCCTCTAGAAATTCTTCACTATATGATTCTTCACTATAAACAGCATATTCATCATTTACTTTGTCCACACTTAGCCATTGAACCTGAAATCCTCTCTTAGCTTTTAGCTTATATTCAATCCACTTTGTGCCATCAGAATCTTTAAAAACTATATATCCATCTACAGTAAATTCAATTTCATTTAACCTAATATTACTGCCCACATCTAATAATAAATTGCTATTAATCACTCCGTCTCACCTCCCTTTTGTTCTTTATCCTTATAATATTGCCACTAAAATTATACCATAATATAATTCACTTGCCACTTGCCATGTGGGTGGCACTTTCTAATATCTCCACAAACTTTTTGGAAGCTGGAGAAAGGGACACGCTCTTTGAAAAACACATTCCTATACTTCTTTTAGGTATTTCTTCCACTGTTTTAACTTCATATAAAATTTCATTTTTTAAGTATTCCTGTGAAAATTCTTTAATAACGCAGGCTAAACCTAAGTTTATTTTTGCAAATTCTAATAACAAATCGTGCGATCCAAGCTCAATTTCTGAGGTGATTTCAATCCCCTTTGATAAGATATATTTTTCTACATATCGTCTTGAATTTGATTTATTATCAAGCAGTATCAACGGTAATTTTGATAATTCTTCAAAACTTAAAGGCATGGACAGTGTATCTTTGAACTTATCTCCACAAACAAAAATATCCTGCACATCCATACATCTTTTTGTTTCTAAAGAAGGGTCTTCAATGGGGAAATTACAAATTGCAATATCAATTTCTCCTGACTTTAACATGGAACAAAGCTCTAAAGTTGTTCTGTTTACAATCTTTAGCTTGATACTTGGGTATTCACTGTGGAATTTATCTAAGTATGGTGGCAAGAAATATCGTGAAATAGCATCCCCTACCCCTATCTTTAGCTCTCCTAGCATTATGTTTTTAGATTCTAATAGTTTTTCTTCCCCTACATTAATTAAATTTATAGCAGAATTTGCATACTCAAATAGTAGTCTCCCTTCATTAGTAAGAACTACACCTCTAGATGTTCTTGTAAAAAGCCGTACCTCAAGCTCTTCTTCCAGCTGCATAATAGCTTGGCTTACAGCAGGCTGGGTCATATACAGTGCTTTTGCTCCTTTAGAAAAACTTTCATACTTAGTTACTTCACAAAAAACTTTATATAAATCTAATTTACCTATCATATAAGCTCTCCTTATATCTTCTATTATATATATTTATTTTACTTATATCATAAAAATGTTGTATATTACAAGTATAAGTGTTAAATATAAATTCTATATAAATTGAAAAGAATTAAGGAGATATAAAATGGAAAGAATTGTTGGAACTGTAGTTAGAGGTCTGCGTGCCCCAATTATCAAAACAGGAGACGATATTGCTGAAATAGTTGTAGACACTGTATTAAAAGCTTCTGAAGTAGAAGGATATTCTATTAATGATAAGGATATTGTTACTGTAACAGAATCAATAGTAGCTCGTGCTCAAGGAAATTATGCAACTATTGATAACATTGCAAAGGATGTAAGTTCAAAGTTTGGAGACGATACTCTAGGAGTAATATTCCCTATTTTAAGCCGTAACCGTTTTGCTATTTGCCTTCGCGGTATTGCAAAAGGAGCTAAGAAAATTGTTTTAATGCTTAGCTATCCATCTGATGAAGTAGGTAATCACTTAGTAGATATAGACGAGCTTGATGAAAAAGGAGTTAATCCTTGGACAGATGTTTTAACTGAAGAAGAATTCCGTGGTCATTTTGGATATAAAAAACATACTTTTACTGGTGTTGACTATATTGATTATTATAAATCTTTAATCGAAGAGTATGGCACTGAATGTGAAGTTATCTTCTCAAATAACCCAAAAACTATTTTAAATTATACAAAAAATGTTCTTACTTGTGATATCCATTCAAGATTTAGAACTAAAAAAATATTAAAAGCTAATGGCGGAGATAAAATTTACAGCCTAGACAATATTTTATCAGCATCCATTGATGGCAGTGGCTATAATGAAGCTTATGGTCTTTTAGGTTCAAATAAATCAACAGAAGAAAGTGTTAAGCTTTTCCCACGTAATTGTCAGCCTGTAGTGGATAAAATACAAGCAGTGCTTAAAGAAAAGACAGGTAAAACTGTAGAAGTTATGGTTTATGGCGATGGAGCTTTCAAAGATCCAGTGGGTAAGATTTGGGAACTTGCTGACCCAGTTGTATCACCAGCTTATACATCAGGACTTGAAGGTACACCTAGCGAAGTTAAATTAAAATATCTTGCTGACAATAACTTTGCTGACTTAAAAGGTGAAGAACTTAAAAAAGCTATTTCAGAATATATTATAAATAAAGAAGCAGATCTTGTAGGTGCTATGGAATCCCAAGGTACTACTCCAAGACAGCTTACTGATCTTATAGGATCACTTTCCGACTTAACTTCAGGAAGTGGAGATAAAGGTACTCCTATAATATTCATCCAAGGTTACTTTGATAATTACACAAAATAATAAAACAAATAAGCATGTGCTATAAAGCCATGCTTATTTTTATCTCTATTTTCTTATTATACATTTTGCAACACTTTTTATATCGCCCAATATTTAATGAACTTAAACTTCCAAATTAACTGTATTAAATTATAATAGCAACTCATTAAAATGTATTAAATAGTAACATGATCATCTATTATTACATTTCTGCTGATTTGCTCACAGCCTTTTTAGGCGAGACATTAAATGCCACTTTCCAGATCACAAAACTTGCTATAAATGATAAAAATAAATATATATATGAACCGTAACTTATATTGGTTATTTTATAATGAATTCCTCCCAAAATACCAAGTACTATGGTTAACATGAAATTTACAAATCCATTTGTTTTCTGTGCTGAGCCAAAGGGCTGTGAAAATGGTAAGGATTTTTCCGCTGCCATAAAACATAAGGTATTAAATATCATCATATTTAAAAATACTACTAATATATCAGGTACTATTCTAACTCCAAATATAGCAATAAAAATTATAGATTGAAATAAAAACATAGGAAAAAATAGCTTTGCTATAAAGGCTTTTATTGTCCCTTTAAATACATGTGAAACATTATTAATTGGTAAGGCTTTATAAATCCATGCTCCTTTATATCTTTCAGAATATCTAATCATAAGCATAATGGTAGATAGCATAATGCCGGAAAAATATATAAAAAAGTATGACTTGCCTTGAGAAATCTCTTTCATACTAGATATTGCAAGCTGCTGAAATAAAAATATAAAAGGAAACACTATAGAAAATCCTAATGAAGGATATACTTTAAGCTTAAATTCTCTTTCATTTTTCATCATATCAGAAGCAAACCTAAAAAATATTCTTTCCTCTTTACTTCTGCATAATATCTTTGAAAGTAATTCAATTGGTTTTCTTTTAGCTTTTTTATTGTTTTCATGGTTATTATTCAGCTTTTGAAGATTCTTTTCAAAAGTAGCCATTAGCTTTGTATAGATTACAATTGATACAATTGGAATCACAATAGCCATAATGGTCAACGTTACATAGTAGCTATTTACCTCTGATTTTTTAATCATTTGAAATGGTGCAGAAAACCAGATAGGTGCTATAAAATACTGCCACCACTTTGGGGTAAATTGAATTTTTAAGTCCACTATACTAAATAATCTTGCTAGTAATTGATATCCTATTGAAAGTACTATTGTTAAGATTATTTGAATGTAATTAATTATATCTTTAAGCTTTTCGCCATCAAAAAATCTTAAAATCAAAAAATATACCAATGATGTAAGTACTATAATAAACAAATCTAATAATATTATAGAAAAAAGAAAAATAACGAAAAATACTATTCCTTGGGCATATAAACTCACTAAAAGTGCTGGCCCTACTAAAGCAGCGGTTATATAAAACATATATATTGAAATGTGAATAGTCTTTGCCAATCTCAATGTTTTTGGATCTACAGGTTTTGTCCCTATTATATTTTTATCTCTAATATCCAAAAGCACAGAAGAAAAATCCGAAATTAAAGAGGTCATAACGAAAAACATAACTATTACAAATACAATACTCATCTGATATATATAATTATTTTTCATAATTACAAAGGGAATTAATATTAATCCCATAAAAATATATATCCATAGAGATTTTAAAAATTTATTACCATCATCTTCTTTATTTTTATTATTACTAGCAAAAACCGTTGGTACTCTTCTTCCATCCATCAGTAATTTCGTTTGAAGGATTTTTCTCATTACCCTATAGTCAACGCCAAGCTTTTCAAATATAGGTTTTAACTTATCTAAAAATCTCAAAATCTTAAAATCTTCCATTGAATTACACCTCTTCAACTATTGATACAAATTCTTCTGCAATGGCCTCGTATTGACTAAAACCTGTAATTTGATTAAATATTTGCTCCAAAGATCCCTCTTTTGAGCTTTCCTTAAGCTGCTGAAAGCTGCCATCTGCCACAACTTCCCCATTATTTAATAGCACTATTCTATTACTTATTTTTTCAACTACATCCATTATATGAGATGAATAAAATATAGTTTTACCCTGCTTTGCCAGCTGAGCAAGAATTTCCTTTACAATCATTACACTATTTGCATCTAATCCGCTCAAAGGTTCGTCCCAAAATAATATGTCTGGATTATGAAGTAAACTTGATATGATTAAAACCTTTTGCTTCATACCTTTAGAATAAGAGCTAATTCTTGAATTATAGGAATCACCTATGCCAAATATATCCATAAGCTTTTCAGCTTTCTTATCTACCATTTCACCATTCATTCCATACAGTTCTCCTATAAAAGTAAGATACTCTCTTGCAGTAAGATTGTCGTATATTTCAGCAACCTCAGGTACATATCCAATTTTCCTTTTATACTCTAATTTATCCTTGGATATGTCCTGTCCTAGAACCTTTACCTCTCCTGTATACCCTTCAACGATGCCTAATATTATTTTAATTGTTGTACTTTTTCCAGCTCCATTAGTGCCTATATAACCTATAACCTCACCTTTATGCACTTCCAAATTTATTCCCTTTAAAACTTCTTTATCTCCATAACTCATGCGAAGATCTTTTATTTCAACAGTCACATCATTTCCCATATAACTCTCCCCCTCAACTAAAAAATTCCAAACATTTTCTTTTAAAGAAATAATTAATTGCCAAAAATCAATCCTGTTTATTATACCATAACTATGGGAAAATATAAAAATTGTTCCAAATCAGTATTGCATGTGGGAAAAATCTCAAAAAAATAGTAGCTCCCTAAGCAAATAGTTAGCTACTACTTTTAAATATTAAATTATTTCATTGATGCTATAATACTATCAGCAAGAGCATCCATTGAATCCTCATCACTATCTTTCAATGATGATGTCACTGTCATCTCATTATCTAAAATAGTCATTTCTTTCATCTCATCTATAAGTTCATGCATTAATTTGCCTGATTGAGGAGCCCATGAGCCATTTTCTATAATGGCAAAAGTACGTTTTTGAAGATTTAATGCCTTCATATCCATAATATAACCAAGCATTGGTGGATAAATTTTTAAATTATAGGTTACGGAAGCAAGAACTATATGACTATATTTAAATGACTCAGAAATTAAATAGGACACATGAGTTTTTGAAACATCATACATAACTACATTGGTCATTCCTTTTTCAACTAACCTTGTTGCCAAATCAGTAGCAGCAGCTTCTGTATTCCCATACATTGTTGCGTATACAATCATTACACCCTTTTCTTCAGGTTCATAGCTGCTCCACTTGCTGTACTTATCTAAAAAGTATCCCAAATCATTACGCCATACTGGCCCATGCAGCGGACATATAATCTTAATGTCAATAGTACTAGCTTTCTTTAAAAGAGCTTGAACATGAGGTCCGTACTTTCCTACAATGTTTGTATAATACCTTCTGGCATCGTCAAGCCAATCACGGTCAAAGTTCATCTCATCATTAAAGAGCTTACCATCTAAAGTACCAAAGGATCCAAAGGCATCAGCTGAAAACAATACACCATCGGTAGTATCATAGGTCACCATAGCTTCTGGCCAATGTACCATTGGAGCTGATACAAATACAACATTATGCTTTCCAAAGCACATAGTATCTCCCTCTTTAACTTGTGTTATATTGTCATCAATTTGGAAGCCAAACTGATGCATGAACATGAAAGCTTTTTCGGTACATACAATCTTTACATCTGGATAACGAAGAACAATTTCTTCAATGCATGCTGCATGATCTGGTTCCATATGGTTTATTACCATATAATCTAAAGTTCGGTCTCCTAAAACCCCTTTAATATTTTCAAGAAACTGACGGCAAATTGACCAGTCCACTGTATCAAAAAGTACTGTCTTTTCATCTAAAAGTAAATAAGAATTATATGAAACACCCCTTGGAATGGGATGAATATTTTCAAATAAAGCAAGGCGATGATCGTTACCACCAACCCAATAAAGATCCTCAGTTATTTTTCTAACACAATACATTGATTAATCCTCCTTTACACTAAAAACATATTATTGTGTTCATTTATAGGAGCTACACTTCTATAAACATATCCTTTTCTTCACCACAAGCAGGACAAGTCCACTCTTCTGGTATATTTTCAAATAGAGTTCCTGGAGCTACTTCCCCTTCTGGATCACCAACGCCAGGATCATATTCATAACCACATCCATTACATACATAATGTTTCCAAGTTGGAACAACTTTCCTCGGAACAGCTCTCTTCATCTTCTTCATTGGTGGAGCTTCCTTCTTTGCTTCTCCGTTGTCTAAAGCTTTAATAAGCAGTGGTAAGACTTCCATTAAATCTCCAACAATACCGTAGTCTGCATTCTTGAATATTTTAGCATTAGGATCAATATTTATAGCAACAATTGTAGCAGCATCCTTTATCCCTTTCAAATGCTGACCTGCACCAGAAATACCGCAGGCAATATAAAGATTTCCATTAAATTTTTGACCAGACATACCAACATAGCGATTAAGTGGTACATATTTAAGGGTTTCAGCTACTGGACGGGAAGAACCTATGGCTGCACCAGCTTGTACTGCCAAATCTTCTATAAGCTTCATATTTTCTTTTTCCCCTATGCCTAGCCCTGCACTAACTACTCTTTCAGCCTTGCTTATAGGAGTATCCATAGGAATTCCAACTGTAAAATCATAGCCATCTGTCTTAAGAGCTTCCACAAGAGCATTAACTCTTTCTTCAAGAGTTCCATCCTTATAGATTACTTTCTTACGATAACCTGTGGCAGGTTCACGTGAAGTCTTACCTACCTGCTCGGTTTTGGGCATCTTTCCAATGATACTCGCAGCAATAACCACACGCTGAATCTCATTAGTTCCTTCATATATTGTACAAATCTTAGCATCCCTATAAGCACGTTCAACTTCCATACCTTTAAGATAACCACTTCCGCCAAATATTTGAACAGCGTCGTTAACTATCTCAAGGCAGACATCTGAAGCATATTGTTTTGCCATAGCAGATTCCATACCATAATGCTCGTGATTTTGTTTAAGTTCTGCTGCACTGTAAATAAGCAATCTAGCTGCTCTAAGTTTTGTAGCCATATCAGCTAGCTTAAAAGCAATAGCTTGCTGCTGACAGATAGGTTTTCCAAATTGAACTCTTTCTTTTGAATACTCCAATGCATTCTCATAAGCTCCTTGTGCAATGCCTAGAGCTTGAGCTGCAATACCAATACGCCCGCCATCCAATGTGGACATAGCAATCTTGAAACCTTCTCCCTCTTTACCTAATAAATTTTCCTTAGGTACCTTCACATTATTAAAAATCAACTCTGCAGTTGCAGAAGAACGAATACCCATCTTGTCGTAATGTTTACCAAAAGTAAAGCCTTCCCAGCCATTTTCTACGATAAAGGCACTGATTCCTCGAGTCCCTATATCAGGTGTAGTAACAGCAAAGACAATGTAAGTATCAGCCTCGCCTCCGTTGGTGATAAATATCTTTTCACCATTTAAGATATAATAATCACCTTCCAAGACAGCAGTAGTTTCAGTACCACCAGCATCACTACCGGCATTTTCCTCGGTGAGGGCAAATGCACCAAGCTTTTCTCCCTTTGCAAGCGGGATCAAGTACTTTTGTTTTTGTTCTTCTGTTCCATAGGCAGCAATGGGGTATGTCCCTAAAGATGTATGAGCAGAAAGAATTACACCTGTACCACCATCAACTCTTGATAATTCTTCAACGGCAATTGCGTAGCTGATTACATCCTGACCTTCTCCACCATACTCCTTTGCATATGGAATTCCCATTGCTCCCATCTCAGCTAGTCCATGAACCACTTCTGAAGGAAATCTATTTTCCTGATCCAACATAAATGCAATTGGTTTAACTTGCTCTTCAGCAAACTGTCTAATTTTTAACCTAAAATCTTCATGTTGTTCTGTAGTCTTAAAAAACATAAATATACCTCCTCATAATTAAAACAATTTCATAAATGCAACTTATTGGTAAATTACAGCAATGGAAACTTGTTAACCCTAGGTAATCTATACAATGACTTTTTCATTTAAAAGTTATCTAATTGCTGAATTTGCTATTGTATGCCACATTTAGAACAATATTTATTATTTACATATAATAGTTATATAATTTATTATACTATTTAATAATTATTATTACAAACTCGTTTTAATAATTTTATATAATCAATTACATGCGTTTTGGTAAATTATCCATCATATTCTACATAAACTAATAATTTACTCCATTTTTCTGTATGTAGCTGCAGATGAATTCCTAATATTAATTGTTACATTATTCTAAATGGACTTTTTTTGCTATGGAGATATTTATGAGTTTTTTATAAGACTTATGCATAGGAAAACCCTCGGCACTTCTGCCAGGGGCTTCATTGCTTAAGGTGATCCATGCAAATATCTACACAAATAATTTCTTTTAAAGCTAACACAAGTTCCACAAAATTCATATATTAAAGTATATAACTAAATTTGGAGGATTAAGAATTGGCAACTTTCAAATCTTTTTCTGGTACTATTACTATGATTGATAATTTTATGACAACAACCGAAGAAAGAGTAGGCTGTAATAAAATAATGTCTGTAGAAAATAAAGATGGAAATATAGTTAATTTTGTGGTGACACCAAGTACTTACTTTGTTGATCACGTAACATTGACACTAGGAGATAATGTCACTGGTTTTTATGATGCAAATGCACCTGTGCCTTTAATTTACCCACCACAGCTTCGTGCAATTGTTATGTCAAAAGATACAGCGGTTCAAAATGTAAAAGTAGACTATTTTAACTCAGCGCTAATAAGTAGTGATGGTAACTTAAAATTAAACATTTCACCACATACTAAAATACTATTGAGAAATGATCAATCTTTTACCGAAAGCCCTGCAAATCGAAATCTAATTGTTGTCTATGGTGCTACCACAAGAAGTATACCAGCCCAAACCACACCATATAAGATTATTGTTATTTGTTAGAAGTTAAAATTAACGCTGTAGATTCTAACCTAATAGAATTTACAGCGTTAACTTAAAAAAATATTTTATAATTAATTTATTGGTATTTCTAAAGTAACTTTAGCACCGCCGGTTTCTTTGGAATTTGCTAAATATAAATTTCCATTGTGCTGTCTCAAAAATTCCCTTGCAATATATAATCCCATACCATAATGATTTTTTAAATTTCTGCTCTTATTACCCTGAAAAAACTGTTCTGTAGCATAATTTAATTCTTCTTGTGTAAATCCTCTCCCTGAATCCTCAATTATAAACCTTATATGTTCATTATTGATATCAGCTTGAAATAATATTTTCCCATTTACAGGACTGTAATCCACAGCATTGGATATAACATTAATTATTGCACGCTGCAATGCTATCTCATCTGCTAAAAAATATTTTGGAATTTCTCCAATTCTTCTTATAAATTCAATTCTTTTATCCCTTGCCATTGAATGTCCAACTTCTGATATATCCTCAATAAAGTTTTGCAAATCTATCTCTTTTTTCTGAATTACAGTTTCTCTTTCTGACTTAATAATTTCAATTAATGACTTCATATATACTTCCATTTTACTGCTCTCACTTAAGATATTTTTAACAAATGTACTTTGATCCGAATTTAAATCCAGTTCGTTTAAAAGCTCTGCATTTCCTTTAAGAATTGTCAATGGAGTTCCTATATCATGAGCCAGTGCTGCCATTTGTTCCTTTCTTGACTGCTCCATCTTCCACTGTTTATTAAGGGATTGCTGTAATTCCATTTTCATCTTATCTAATGCAGAAAGTATGTCATTAATCTCAATTATATTTGAGTACTTTATTTGAAACTCCAAGTTTCCCATATGTATATTTTCTGTAGTGTCCTTTATGATTTTCATTTCTTTTGACAATCTTTTACGGAAGCACCTTGAAAAAATAATGACTTCACTAATAAACAAAATAATATATTGTAATAAAAAAAATTTTTCAGCATTGGGCATATACTTTTGCAGCATTGGATTAGAAAACTTAGCTATCAAACTATACTCTACTATGCAAATTTCATTTTTTCTTTGTATTATCTTATAAAAGTGATTTCCTTCTTTCGTTTTATTGTCCTGAAGAATTTTCCACATATCCAAAGATTTTTCTTCTGAAACATTTCCCTGAACCAATTTTCCGTCTAAATTATAAACTGCATATTTGCATTCTTCTGGTATTAGTGGCCTCACATCTTTAGCTTTGGCAATATCATTTCTTTTTTGTTCAATGTATTGTTCACAATAATTAGCAGGCAGAATAGTTTTATTTTGTAGCATAAATCCAAATAAAACAAAAATTGAAATTGCGAATAAAATTGTAGCTGCACAAAAATAAATGATGTAAAGTGCAAAAATCCTGCCAATATTTTTTTGCCTATTAATTATTTCCACCTGTATCCAACTCCCCAAACTGTTTCTATAGGATTCATTCCTATACTTTTCAGCTTCATTCGTATATTCTTGATATGCTCCACAATAGCTGTTGTATCACTATTCCCATCAAACCCAAAAACTTTTTCATATATAAGTTCTTTAGAAAATACTTGTCCATGATTGATAGCCAAATACTCACAAATATTGTATTCACTTTTTGTAAAAGAAACTAACATATCATTAAAATAAACTTCTTTTGACGTCATATAAAACTTAAGATTAGAAATGAAAAAGGCATTTTGTTTTTCTCTATGTTCTCGTCTTAAATGGGCAGTTACTCTTGCTCTTAACTCATTAATTCCAAAGGGTTTTAATATATAGTCATCCGCGCCTAAGCTAAACCCTGTTACCACATCTTGTTCCATAGTCTTTGCTGTTAAAAAAATAATAGGGCAGTCTACTATATTACGGATTTCCTTACATAGTGAAAACCCATCAATTTCTGGCATCATCACATCAAGCAGTATTAACTCGTATCTAAGATATTGATTTCTAGATAAAAGTGTTGGATTAGACACCGTATCTACATTATGTCTTTCTCTTTCCAATGCCGTTTTTATGATGCTTAGTATTCCCTCTTCATCATCTATTGCCAAAATATATGCCATTTTAACTCCCCCTGTTAATAATGAAAATTTCCCCAAACTTAAAATTATTTTTCTTTTCTGCCTTCATAAAAGTTGAACCATATTACTAAAAATAATCCAAACAAAATAGTTAATAAAACACTATTTACAATTCCAGATTTAATCTCAGCTGCTTGTTTAGTTATTCCTTCTAAACTATACCACTTTATAAGAAAATAATCACAAAATCGAACTGACCATCCACAGGGTATCCATTGCCATATTCCATCCCCAAGTCCAGTAATAACCAAAGCAGAAAATAAGCTTTCAAATATCCCAACTCCTATAGATGCTCCAATTCCCCATAAAAAGCTTAACCATATATGAAATAAATATATAAAAATCTGGCTTCCGAATATAATTAAAATTATATCTTCATAAAAAGTTATAGGCAATACGTTCTGCTGCAAAATATATTGAAATCCAATAAAGAAACCTCCTACAGTTACACTTGTAGAAATAAAACCCAAAATCAGCATCAATACTATCTTACTAAAAAGGCTCTTTTGTTTTCCATATGCTGTTCCCAGCATTTCTTTAAATCCACCTGCCATGGCTTCTTGTTCTACAACCATGGAACACACAACTCCTATTAATATAGGAAATATTATTGAAACTGCTTGTACATACCCTTGAACTTTACTTACTGCATTCCAGGTTGAAAAAGAATAGTACCATAGGAACATAACTATCCCTATAATTGGAATACAAATATGAATCCAATAAAAGGGAGTATTCTTCATCTTTATAAAATCAGCCTTTATCATATTTAAAATTGTGCTCATATTATACCACCTCCTGCTTTTCAAACCATCTAGCTGTAAAATAAGTAACAGCTAATAATAAAATGATAGAAATAGAGACGCCAAAGGGTATAGATGAGTAATTAAGCAATTCTGGTGTAAAGGTCTCACTTCTTGGCTTTGCTAATAATCCATTAGGAAGAATTTTTAAAACAGGACACATAAGTCTAGCTGGATATGAAAAAGGTATTGCCCACCAGTACTTTTTAACAGATAAGATCATAAATATAATATTCAAAGGCACATTTATTAGCAATGTTAAAAAAATACCTATCTTATTTCCAAGAAACATGCATAATGGAATCTGCCACATAAATGTAATAATAAGTAATATCGTAGCTGCTAATGAATTTAAAAATGAAATTTCCCCTATTACTTGCCTATCAATAACAAGCGGACTTAACTGTACACTTAAAAAAATAATTATACAGGATATGGAAAGATTTTTTATTCCTACAAAAACTTTAGCAAACCATATTTTTTTTAAATCAACTGGAAGTGCTAGTACAGCTCTGTTTTTCATAGAGCCATCTACCTTGCTTAAAAGTGCGCAAGTTAATGAAACTGATCCTGGAAGCATCATAGCATACCACCAGTTATAACTATCAACTTGAAAATAATTTGCTGCCAGAAAAAACGAAAGCAAAACAGTCAATATTGGCATTATCCATACGATTTTCTTTAAAAAAGTATTTTTTATTTTTAGATTTTCTGATAAGAAATACTGAAGCATCTTTATACCTCCCTCCTATACTTTCCAGCAATTTCTACAAAAAGTTTTTCTAAGTTCTCCCCTTTTCTTAGTTCCCCTTCATAGCCTAAAATACCACCAGATATAATCCCAATATGGTCAGCTATCTGTTCTACTTCACTTAATATATGGCTTGACAATATGACTGTAATATTTTTTTGCGGGAAAGATTTTATTAAGCTTCTTAGCTCCTGTATTCCAAATGGGTCAAGTCCATTGGTAGGTTCATCTAATATTAATAGTTTGGGATTATTAAGTAGTGCAATTGCAATCCCTAATCGCTGTTTCATTCCCATAGAAAACTGGCCTGCTCGTTTTTTCCCTGTATCCTCAAGTCCTACTATATTTAAAACTTCTTCAATTCTTGCATCTGACAGTCCAAGTACTGTGGTGCGAACTTTTAAATTATCCACTGCGGTCAGATTTTCATATAGTGGGGCTGCCTCTATAAGTGAACCAATTACTTGTAAATCCCTTCTTCTCCATTTATGACCTTCAAATAAGATTTCACCTGATGTAGGTTTAAGCATACCTACAATCATTTTAAGCAAAGTTGATTTTCCCGCTCCATTTGGTCCAAGGAGACCATAAATAGAGTTTCTTGGAACTGTAATCGATACCTCTTTTACTGCCTCTTGCTTTTTAAATGTTTTACCTAAATTTTTCGTTTCTAAAATAATATCCTTCATTTTATATCTCCTCCTTATAATTAAAGGATAAATCATAATTATAAGGATTTTATAAGGAAAGCAAATTCAAATTTAAAAATAGCATTATTAATATCTAAACAGATATTAATAATGCTATTAAACCATTACTATCTAATCCAAACTTCACAAGTTTAATTATAATTTTTCTGGCGCTTTCCAATTTCCCAATTTAACCCAAGGATCTGGCCCCTAAAATTTTGGCATTTCAATCATAGCCTTAAACAAATCTCCATCTATTTCTATATGAAAGCTTCCATTTTGAATATCAATGAGACTTTTAGCTATGGATAATCCAAGTCCACTGCCTTGACTGCTTCTTGATTCATCTCCTCTTTTAAAACGCTCCATTAGTTCATTTGCAGAGATGTTTAATTCATAAGCAGAAATATTTTTAATTACTATCCTTGCTTCACTTTCTAATTCTTCAATATCTATATATACCCTTGAGCCTGTAAGAGCATATTTAAATATGTTGGACAATAAGTTTTCTATAACTCTCCAAAACAATTTCCCATCTGCTTTAATATAAACTTTATCTTTAGGATGATTTAGCCTAAATTCTAACCCTAGTTCTTCAATTTTATCATTAAGTTCCCCAAGACCTTGAGTTATTAAGGAAGTAACATCTATCTTTTCATATTCTACTGGAATACTTCCACTAGAAGCTTTAGCAGCCTCAAATAAATCCTCTGTTAATATTTTAAGTCTTTGAGACTTTTGGTCTAGTACTTCTATATATTCATCCGCCTTTGATTTATCTGTTTCTTTTTTGAGTAAATCTACATAGGTAATAATTGAAGTTAAAGGAGTTCTTATATCATGAGATACATTTGTGATTAATTCAGTTTTTAAACGTTCACTTTTAACCTCATTTTCAACTGCCTTGTTTAATCCCTCTGTTATACTATTAATATTTGAGGCAAGTTTACCAAGTTCCCCCTTACTTTCTAGGTTTATTTTATGGTTCAGCTCACCATCTTTTACTCTCTCTACCCCTTCTTTTATTAACTGAAATTCCTTTACCTTCTTAAACGCTATCCATACCGCTGCTCCAATTGTTATTGGAAACATGAAAAAAGTTAAGGCAATTAATGCTGGATATCCTATGGTTATTAAAACAACCTTTACAGCAAAACTTCCACTATTATATACTTCTTTTACAAACTTAAATACCCTATAGAATATTCTATAAACCAATGTATTCTTTATGAATGTTCTATTTTTGATATGCTTAATTAATGTCAATACTAAAATCAATCCTAGTGAACCTATGGAAATTGTTAATGGAATTACAATCTTGCCGACATTATAAATACCTATGGCATTTACTGCTATCCCCCATAGTGCTATTAAGAATGCACATGCAGCTAAGTTAATATCATTATATAATTTATCAAAAGAATTTAAATTTATGTCTTTATCCCCAAAGAATCTTCTACCTGTAATAAGTATTAAACATATAAATGATACCAATAATCCTAGTAAAAATCCTGCTATTTCATAAAGACTACTATTAATAATTACTCTGCTTTGTTGCCACTGTTCAATTGCTGGATTCAAATACTCATTCGTGAATCCAATATATATAACAGAATCCTGTTGATGTAATTCATTAACATTTGATGAAATCCAATTATACTTTCTGTCATTAGATTTGTTATTCCATATCTCTTTTGGATATAACTTTTCTTGAACTCTATCATATATCATATAAGAAGGAAAAGACTCAAAATATCCTCTGCTGGTATCTGTAGTGTTTGTTAATGTATTTGTACCATCACTTGCATAATACATAACTCCGTTGAGATTTTTTAATCTTTGAACACATACATTATAATTCTTTAAGTCTTCCTTTATTAAATCATTCTTTATTTGAGAAATTTTATCAGCATAAATCTCTTTAAATTTTTTATAATTTTCTTCATAACTCAAATTAGGATTATACAGCTTAGAATGATCCTGGAACTCCCAATATAAATTGCTGTTGTTTACCTCACTTTGAATTCTATCCTCTGTTATACATCCGCCCTTTGAAACATTTTCCTGATTTTTATATTTCACTGTTATTTTTGTTAATACATCTATAACACTACTGCTCTCTTCTATAAACTTTGAGCTTTGATAATAGCTATCTTCAAAGACTACTCCAAAATCATCATTATTAGTGCTTATTAAATTCATAAAAATTGTTATTGCGCCAGTAAAACATGCAATGACCATTATAAAAAGAACTATCTTAGTTGTTAATGAATGACTATATCTTGTCCACTTTGTATCCAATTCCCCACACCACCTTTAAATATTTTGGTTCTTTAGGATTTATTTCAATCTTTTCTCTTATTTTTCTTATGTGAACTGCTACAGTATTTTCCGGATTAAAGGCAACTTCATGCCATACCTTCTCGTATATGTCGTCTATAGAAAATACTCTCCCCGCATTTGCAGTCAATAACTTTAATATCTTATATTGTACTGGCGTAAGTTTAACCTCTTCCCCATCTACAGTTATAATCTTACTCTCATCATCTATTACAAGTCCTCCTGTTTTAAATACATTATCTTTTGTTTCAAGGCTTCCTAAGGTTGTATATCTTCTTAGCTGAGACTTAACCCTTGCAATCAATTCTAATGGATTAAATGGCTTAGTTATATAATCGTCAGCTCCCATATTTAATCCCATTATTTTATCCGTGTCCTCAACTTTTGCCGAAAGCATTATCACTGGTATATTATTGTTTTCTCTTATCTTCATTGTAGCTCTGAGTCCGTCCATTTTAGGCATCATAATGTCCATTATAACAAGATGTATTTCCTTTTCCTCAATTATTTCTAGTGCCTCTATTCCATTAGAAGCTTTAAATATTGTATACCCTTCATTTGTTAAATAAATCTTTATGGCATCTAGTATTTCCTTATCATCATCGCAAACCAATATATTCAATCCCACTCACCTCAACACGTTAATTTATCCATATTATAACACATCCCTTACTGCTAACTCTAAAATAATGATATCAACTAAATCTTAATAAGTGCCCAACATAAATCTTAAGAATTTCTTAACGTCTGAGATATGTTTCCAATTTTACCTTGAAATCAACATCTATTTTTCCCATTTTACCCCAGGGGTCTGCCCCCAAAACAAATGCAGGAAGGGTTAGCAACTTTTAAAAATAGCTCTTTATTCCAGGTGTCTGCTCCCTAAAATATGGTATAATAGAATCTATCAGAGTAGCTGTTAATGACATTTTCAAAGAAGGGAAGATTTATCATGGAAAAAGTTTATTTAAAGAAAGAATATTGCTCTGGTTGTAGTGCTTGCTACAATTCTTGCCCTACAAAGGCAATTCATATGAAACCAGATGAAGAAGGATTTTTGTATCCTGTTATAGACCAATCACTATGTGTAGATTGCAACAAATGCGTAAACATTTGTCCTTTAATTTGTGAGGGAAATTATAAACAAAAAGCTGAACCAGCATTTTTAGTAGCCAAGCATAAATCAGAAGAAGTTCTTATGAATTCTACATCTGGAGGAGCTTTCACAGCACTTTCCGATGTAATACTTCGTGAAGGTGGAGTAATTTATGGCGTTGATTATGATGATGACTTCCGTGTATTGCACAGAAGAACTGAAACTATTGAAGGTAGAAACCGAATGAGAGTATCTAAATATGTACAGAGCAATATAGGGAATATTTTTGAGCAAATAAAAAAAGACTTAATGGATAAAAGAACAGTATTATTTACTGGAACGCCTTGTCAAGATGCAGGACTTAGAGCATATATGGGTGATTCACCACTCACTGAAAATCTATATGTATGCGATTTGATTTGCCATAGTATTCCTAGCCCTTTAATTTGGGAGGACTATAAGAAGTTATTAGAAAAAGAACATGGTGGAAAACTAACAGATATTCAATTTAGATCTAAAATAATTGACTGGAGTCGAGAAAATAGTAATAAAACATTTCTGTTTAAAACTTCAAGCAGTGAAGATATCCATAACGATGAAAGATTTTACAAGCTTTTCTTCGGTGCAAAGACCATTACGCGTCCTTCTTGCTCAGAGTGTCAATTTACAGATATACACCGCGCATCAGATATTACTATTGCAGACTATTGGGGAATTGAAAAGTATGCTCCTGAATGGATGGATACAAAAGGAGTTTCTGTAATTTTAGTTAATAATGAAAAAGGTGCTGAGCTTCTTCAAAAATGCAGCAAAGAATTAAAATACGAAAAGCGTCCAAAAGAAGAATCTTTTACAGAACAACAGCGTTTAAGTGAACCCGTACAGTTCCCAGAAGATCGTGATAAATTCTGGAATGACTATAGAGAACATGGTTTTGAGTATATCATAGAACAATTAACTAAGTAATACTTGCTGAAAATATTAAAATAACTAGAATAGTTAAAAAAGAACTAGATCATTTTAAAAAGTGTCTATTTCTTTTTTAACTTGGCATATTTATGTCCCCATCTACTTGGCACAACTTCCATTTTAACCCAGGGGCCTGGCCCCCAAACAAAAGACTTGCCACTTGCCATGTGGGTGGCACTATATAATATACTGAATAACTAATTTAATGTTATTTACAATAGCATCCATATGAGTTCTTTCATAATGATGAGTAGCATCCACTCCTGGTCCTATACAAGCAAAGTTTACATCTACACCCTGAAGTATTGATAAGCTTGCATCAGAACCATATCTATAATGTACGTCAACTCTGTAGCCAATGCCTCCCTCTTCTGCAAGTTCAACTAACTTCTTTTTAAATCCAAAATCATAGGGTGTACGACTATCCTTAGCACATATAGTTACACAGTGTTCATCTGAGGTATGTGCTTCTCCTACAGTTCCAATATCCAGTGCAAGCATTTCAACAGTTTTTTCAGGTATTGCTGTTACCCCATGTCCCATTTCTTCATAATTGCTTAAAAAGAAATGTACTGTATTCTTAGGTTTTATATTATTATCTTTTAAATATTTACACACACCAAACAAAACAGCAACACAGGCTTTATCATCAATATATCTTGATTTTATATATCCATTATCAGTAAAAATTGTTCTTGTATCAAAAGCAACAAAATCCCCTACTCTTATTCCAAGCTTTAGAGTATCCTCCTTTGTATGTACATCTTCATCAATTCTTACTTCCATGTTTTCTTCTGTTCTTAGAGTTTCCCGGACTTCCTCGGAGTGAACATGTATAGAAGCTTTATCAGGAAGTAAAACACCTGTATATTCCTTACCTTGCATAGTCTTTATTATTAAATTTTCTCCTTCATAAGCAGTCCACGCATAGCCGCCAATGGCTGAAAGCCTTATTCTACCATTAGATTTAATTTCTTTTACCATTGCACCTAATGTATCTACATGTGCAGAAATCAGCTTATGCTCCTCATCATTTTCCCCAGTTATTGTGCCCATAATGGCACCTTTTCTTGTGGTAGTAACAGGTATATTCATGCCTTCAAATTCTTTTCTTAGTCTTTGAGTTATAGTTGATGTATCCCCTCCAGGACTTGGAATACTAAAAATCTCCGCCATAAGGTCTTTTACATATTTCATATCAATATTCAACTTTTATGCCTCCTAAATATTTTATTGACCTGCAAAATGACAGGCAACATACCTTTCATTTCCTATTTCTCTTAACTCAGGCGTTTTCTCCTTACAAATATCATGCTTACAATTGCATCTACCATAAAATCTACATCCATCTGGTGGATCTACAGGACTCGGTACGTCCCCTTCAAGGATAATTTTTCCCTTTTCTACATCCACCTTAGGTATTGGTATGGCAGATAAAAGAGCCTTAGTATATGGATGCAGTGGATTTTTAAATATAGATTTATAATCTGATAGCTCCACTATCTTTCCAAGGTACATAACTGCTATTCTATCGCTTACATGCTTAACAACACTGAGATTATGAGAGATAAATAGATAGGTAAGATTAAACTCCTTCTGCAAACTGTTCATTAAATTTAATATCTGAGCTTGTATACATACATCAAGTGCAGATACAGGTTCATCAAGTACAATAAATTCTGGTTTCAGCGCTAAGGCTCTTGCTATGCCTATTCTTTGTCGTCTTCCGCCATCAAGCTCATGCGGATACGCATTTATCAACCTTTCTTCAAGTCCTACGGTTTCCATTACTTCTTTAACTCTAGCCTCTATTTCTGCATTGTTTTTATATATTCTATTTACATAAAGAGGTTCGGCAATAAGTTCTGAAACAGTTATTCTTGGATTTAATGATGAATATGGATCTTGAAAGACTATTTGCATCTTTCTTCTCATATCTTTCATTTTTCTGGGGCTATATTTAACTATGTCCTCGTCATTATATATTACTTGTCCACTAGTTGGCTCATGAAGACGAAGTATTGCCCTTCCTGTTGTGGATTTTCCACAGCCTGATTCTCCAACTAGCCCCAATGTTTCTCCTTTATTGATATAAAAGCTAACATCATCTATTGCATGAAGCATCCCTTTTTTTGTTTTAAAATATTTCTTTAAATTGTTAATCTCCAATAACTTCTCTGCCATTTTCTATCCTCCCTTCTAACTTTCTTTATTGTCCTCATAAATAAAACAATTTACAAAATGTCCTTTTTCTACTTCTATCTTAGGCGGCTTACTTAATGAACATTTTCCCATTGCTTTAGGACATCTTGGATGGAAAGCACATCCTGATGGAAGATTTGTAGGATCTGGTGTTAATCCCTTAATTACTGGCAGCTCCTCCTGATCCCTATCCAAATCAGGTATGGAATCAAATAATCCATTTGTATATGGATGAAGAGGATTTAAATACAAGCTTCTCTTATCTGCATATTCCACAGCATTACCTGCGTACATAATAGCTACCTTATCACATATTTCTGCTACAATTCCAAGATCATGAGTTATCATAATCATTGAAGTTTTGTACTGTTCTTTCAAGTTCTTCATTAGGTCAAGTACCTGTGCCTGTATTGTAACATCCAGAGCAGTTGTAGGCTCATCAGCAATCAAAAGACTTGGATTACATGCAAGTGCTATTGCTATTACAACCCTTTGCTTCATTCCTCCGCTAAATTGATGGGGATAATCTTTAGCTCTTTCCTTTCTTATTCCTACTGTTTCAAGCATTTGTTCAGCTTTTTTTAAAGACTCTTCCTTTGTAACACTTTCATGAAGCTGAATCATTTCTGCTATTTGTTCTCTAACTGTTATAACTGGATTTAAAGAAGTCATTGGGTCCTGAAATATCATAGCAATCTTACTTCCACGTATATCCCGCATTTCCTTTTCTGACTTTTCAAGTAAATTTTCACCCTCTAAATATATCTCTCCGCTGACTATTTTTCCTGGAGGATTTGGAATCAACTGCATTATCCCAAGTGCTGTGGTAGTTTTACCTGCACCAGTTTCCCCTACAAATCCGAGTGTCTCGCCATAGCCCAGAGATAAATCTAAACCATCAACAGCATGAACAGTTCCTTCATCGGTTTTATAATGAATAGTTAAATTCTTTATATCTAATAAATTCTCACTATTACTCATCTCATCACTCTCCTAATCTTTAGAACCTAATTTTTAAGTTTTGGATCTAATGCATCTCTTAGACCATCACCTAAAACATTAAGCGCAAATATTGTGATAACTATTGCAAGTCCAGGAAACAAAGTCATATACCAATAGTCTCTTATATATCCTCTTCCACCGGAAAGCATTGAACCCCATTCAGGTGCTGGTGGCTGAATTCCAAGCCCAATAAAGCTAAGACCTGCTGCAGTCAATATTGCAAGTGCAACACCTAAAGTTGCTTGCACAATGATAGGTGCCATAACATTGGGAATAATATGCTTAAAAATTATTCTCGTATTACTAGATCCTGCTGCCTTAGCAGCCTCTACAAATTCCTGATCCTTTATTGATAATACAGAGGCTCTTACTATTCTAGCGTAACCTGGTATAGACGAAATACCAACTGCAATCATAAGATTAATAAGTCCTGGACCTAAAGCTGCAACTATTGATATTGCAAGAAGTATTTGTGGTATGGCAAGCAGTATATCCATAAATCTCATTATTATATTATCTAGCATACCACCATAATATCCAGCTAAAGCTCCCAGTACACCACCCGTAATTACAGCAATACTAACTGCAATAAATCCAACCTCTAAGGATATCCTTGAACCATAAATAATACGGCTGAAAATATCTCTTCCAAATTCATCTGTTCCAAAAATATGCTCTGAGCTTGGGAACTGAAAAGTAGCTTCAAGGTTTTGTTTGTCATATGCATAGGGTGCTATAAAATCTGCAAAAATAGCAACTAACAATAAAATTGCTATTATACCTAGCCCTACCAAGGCAAGTTTGTTCTTTCTAAGTCTTTTCCATACTTCCATTAACTGACTAGTTCTTTTCTTGGTAGTTTTATTCATTTCCTTATTTATTTCTATATTAACTCCACTCATCTACTTGTACCCCCTTTAATTGATTAACTATATTGAGACTTTATTCTTGGGTCTACATAGGCATATAGTAAATCAACCAGCAAGTTTACAATACTAAACGCTATTGCTATAAATAAAACTCCCCCCTGTACTACAGGGAAATCTCTCATTTTAATAGAATCAACCATCAATCTTCCTATGCCTGGAATTGAAAAAATTGATTCTGTTAGTACCGCACCTCCAAGTAATCCCCCAAACTGAAGTCCAATTATTGTGATGATAGGTATCAATGCATTTCTAAGTGCATGTTTTAAAATAACCACTCGTTCTTTTTGTCCCTTAGCTCTAACTGTTCTAATATAATCTTGTCTTATTACCTCAAGCATACTGGATCGTGTCATACGGGTAATTATTGCAACTGATTGTGCACCAAGTGCTACCGCTGGTAAAATCATATACTTTAGGCTACTAAAGCCAGATGCCGGAAATAAATGTAGTTTAACTGCAAAGAGAAGTATTAAAAGTAATCCTAGCCAAAATACTGGCATTGATATTCCTATTAAAGCAAATATCATAGAAACAGAATCAAACCACGAATACTGCTTTACAGCTGATATTATTCCTATTGGAATACCCAGCAAAATTGCAAATACCATAGATAATGCTGCAAGCTTAAAAGTTGCAGGAAAACAATCTGCCAATTCTTTTAGTACAGGTCTTTTGGTTACATAGGAATTTCCAATATCCTGATTCACTACTAAATTTTTTAGATAATTGCCATATTGAACTATAAAGGGTTTATTAAGCCCCATCTCCTCTCTCAACTGCTGAACAGAAGCCTCTGGCGCTGATTCTGCAAGGATTATTTTTGCTGGATCTCCTGGAGTTATATACATTAATGAAAATACAATAAAGGTTACTCCAATAATTACTGGTATAAGGAAAACAACTCTACGAATTATATATTTTATCAAATTTATTCCTCCCCTCATTAATACTTTAATGATTTGATTTAAGGGGTATATTTCTATACCCCTATTAAATTTTTTATATTCTATTGAAAACTAACATTATAAAGTACATGATATCCAAATGGACTTGGCACAAAGCCTTTTACACTTTTGCTAGTACCAACAACTTGCTCACCATTTGATAAGAATACCCAAGGTGCCTGTTCCTTAACTTCCTTTTGAATTTCTTTATATATTTCTTCTCTTTCTGGTGAATTCTTCATAACTCTACCCTTCATTATTAATTCATCAACTTTGGCATTTTTAAAGAATGAATAATTACCGCCTGTACCAGCTTTTGATGAATGCAGAGGTGCATATACTGCTAAATCTGGATCTGGAGTCTGGCATGTCCAGCCTATGATAAACATATCATGCTCACCCTTTGAAAGACCATCTAAGTATGCCCCCCACTCAAGAATTTTTATTTCAGCATCTATACCAACTTCTTTTAATTGGCTCTGCATTATTGTTGCCATATCAACTCTTTCTTTTTTCTCATTTGTCCAAATAGTTGTCTTAAATCCCTTTTCATATCCAGCTTCCTTTAATAATTCTTTAGCCTTTTGAACATTATATTCATGCACCTGAAGGCTCTTATCTGAATAAAGTACATTTGGTCCTATTGGTCCAACTGCAACCTTTCCTACTCCTCTCCAAACTGTTTCTACAATTGACTTTGTATTTAAAGCATAGCTAATTGCCTGACGAACCTTTACGTCATTAAATGGCTTCTTTTGATTATTAAATCCTAAATATTGAGTTGAGTTATCAATTATTCTTGCAATTTGTAATTTTTCATTTTCCTCAATTCTTTTTATATCGTTAGATGATATTTCATAAGCTATATCTACTCCGCCGCTTTCAAGTTCTATTGCTCTATTTGTAGGTTCTGGAATTACTCTTATAGTCATTTTACTAAATTTAGGCTTATCCCCATAAAAGTCATTAAATCTTTCAAGTTCAACTCTATCGCCTTTTGTCCAACTAACAAATTTAAATGGACCAGTTCCTACAGGACTCATAGCATATTTTTCTCCAGCTGCTGTAACAGCCTTTTCACTTAATATACTTCCACCACAGTGTGTTAAACCTGCAAGAAACCCAGATGACGGAGCTTTAGTTTTAAATGATATTGTATAATCATCTGGCATTTTAAAGCTGCTTGTATCTATATCCCCAAAAATATGTGATACAAGTGCTGATTTTGCAGCTCTTTCTAGGCTAAATTTTACGTCACTAGCCTTCATTTCTTCACCATTGTGAAATTTCACGCCTTTTTTAAGCTTAAATTCATATGTAAGCTCATCTAGCTGACTAAATGAATCTGCAAGCATAGGCACTACTTCATTTTTTTCATTCATCTGTACAAGTGTCCCGTAAATTTGAGTCATTACATTTGATGATGCAACATCGTTAACAACATGTGGATCAAGTGATTTTGCATCATAGGCTGTTGCTACCACTAAAGAATCTTTTACCGTACTTTCTTTAGTTTCAGACTTTCCGCAGCCACTAAATAGCGAAATTCCCAAGCAGAAACTTGCCATTAAGGCCAAAACTCTCCTTTTCTTTTTTAACATGAATTTTCCCCCTTTTGAAATTTTAATTACTTTAAAGACCTAAAAGCTTTGCTAGCGACCTTTAATACGTTACTTTACTTTTGTAATTGTATTATATTATGTTACGTCACTGTAAAAAATTACATAGATTTTAAAGATTTGCTAACATTTATAATTTGTTTTATCCCCAAAATTCCATATAGCTATTTTGATAGTTTTCACTATACTTAACTATAACTTGGAACTTAATAAAGACAGGCATCAACCACTTCTGCATTTTATGCAGAAAGTCAAAACCTGTCCTTAAATATTTACTCTATTTTGTAGTTATCATATTTTTTTTATAAACGAATACATGTACATGGCACTTTTTATTTTATATAATTTACTATGTTTTCTCTTCTTGCTGGTGCATTAGTTATATTTACTTTTTTATAACCCAAAGCTACGGAGTGTATTTGTTTGTAGCCTTCTGGAATTCCTAATTTCTTTAAATATTCCTTACCTTCTTCACTATTTAATAGGTAAGCTACAAATCCAACCCAGCAGGAACCAATTCCTAAAGATTCTGCTGCCAATAGCATATTTTCAGTAGCTGCAGCACAATCTACAACTGCCATCTGATTACTTTCATCCCCTGAAATAAGTATTACAGTTGGAGCATTGTAAAACACATGAAAATTTTTATTTTCTCCAAATTTTTTAATATATTCATTGTCTGATTTCTTTGCTAGCTCCTTAAATCCGTTACTAAGTAGATCTATCATTTCCTTATTTTGAATTACTGTAAAGTGCCAAGGCTGCTTATTTGTAGCACTTGGTGCATATATACCAGCATCTAAAATTTCCTTTAGCTGCTCATCTTTTATTTGTTCACTTTTAAACATTCTTGTGCTTCTTCTTTCTCTAATTACCTTTAATACTTCATTCATTTATAGTTCCTCCCATTTACATCCAATCAATTATTATTTTCCCTGCTTATTTCATAATTAATTATTTCCCTATCAATTGATTTTATACTGCCACTTAATTTTATCACAAAATTAGCTACCACAATAAAAAATCCTTATAGATTCAAGCATTTATCAATACGATATATTAATTTAATTATACTGTCATGATATTATTTCACATTAAAAATGCAGAGCTTTTGCCCTGCATTTTACCACTTTGTTTCCTCGGAAATACATTGTTTCATTTCTAGCCTACTTTTAATACTTCAAAAAATAAAACAATCCTGAACTTTTCAGCTCAGGATTGTTTATCTGGCAACGACCTACTCTCCCACCGGGCCTCCCCGGCAGTACCATCGGCGCTTTGAAGCTTAACCTTCGTGTTCGGAATGGGTACGGGTGTTACCTTCAAGCCATAATCACCAGATGCTCTAGCTCTTAAAATCTTCGATTTTCTAGATATAGAGTACTCATCAGCTACGCTGAGGAGTTTCCTTTTTAGGTTATTCATCATAACCATATTTAGAGAGTTGTTCTCTCAAAATTGCACAGAGTAATAATTAGATCAAGCCCTCGACCTATTAGTATCAGTCAGCTGAATGCATTACTGCACTTACACCTCTGACCTATCAACCTTGTGTTCT
>NZ_OAOD01000048.1 GCF_900205925.1 Clostridium peptidivorans
AACACTGGTCATTGTGTTGAGGTAAAGAAGGTTCGTCTTTATGCGCCTTCATTTGCAGGTGACTACATGGAGTATATTGCGAGAATTAAGAACATAGAGGGAAACCGTGCATTAATTGAAGTTCGTTCTTTTAAGATTATTGAAGTTCCTGCAGATCCACCATTCCCAAGTTCTATAGATGTACTACCTGATCCACCATTATCAACAGTGGTTCAGTTTGTTTACGAGGCATATTAACAAATTACGAATATAGGGGGAGTTTATAAATGAGGAAAGCACTTCAAGGTATAAAAGTAGTTGATCTTACTTCTGCATTAAATGGACCATTTTGTACAATGATGTTAGCTGACTATGGTGCAGATGTTATAAAAATTGAACCAGTTAATGGTGAACAGTGCCGTGAATGGGGACCAATTGATGAGAATAGCGGTGAAAGTGGTTTTTACTGCTACGTGAACCGTAACAAAAAGGGTGTGACTCTTAATCTTAAATCTGAAAAAGGGTTACAGATGTTCTATGACCTTGTTAAGGATGCTGATGTCTTAGTTGAGAACTACAAGGGTGGTGTTACAAAGAAACTTGGTATTGATTATGAATCTGTAAAGAAGGTTAACCCAACTATAATCTATGCTTCAGGCTCAGGTTTTGGCCAGTATGGGCCAATCACACACCGTCCTTGTTATGATATCGTAGCACAGTCTATGGGTGGTATGGTTAACCTTACAGGCTTTAAGGATGGGAACCCCGTAAAGGTTGGTCCTTCTGTTGCAGACCACGTTGCAGGTATTTACTTAACAGTAGGGGTACTTATAGCTCTTTACGACCGTAAGAATACAGGTAAGGGCCAGCATGTTGACGTAGCAATGATAGATACAATCTTCAGTTTGCTTGAAAATGCAATTGTAAACTACACAGTAGGCGGCTTTATCCCAGAACGTAACGGAAATGTAGACCCATCTATTTCTCCATTCGATATATATGAGTGTAAGGATGGTTTCGTTGCTCTTGGGGTAGGCAATGACAGATTGTTCCAAAAATTCTGCTTAACTATCGGACAGGAAGAACTTCTAGAGGATCCTCGCTATAAAACAAACGTTTTGCGCTGCGAAAACTATATACCTGACTTACAAAATTTAATCCGTGACTGGTGTAAGAATCACACAAAGAGCGAAATAGAAGGCGTAATGGATGAGTCAGGAATCCCATGCGGTCCAGTATTAAATATTAAGGAAGCAATCGAGCATCCACATATTCAGGCTCGTGAAATGATGGTGCATTGTGAGCACCCAACAGCAGGGGATCAGTATTTCCAGGGTTGTGTTATAAAGCTTTCAGAAACTCCAGGTAGCGTAGAAACTTCATCTCCATTATTAGGACAACATAATGCAGAAGTTTTCGGACTTACAGAAGAAGAACTTAAAAAGCTAAGTTCAGAAGGTGTAATATAAACAGAGTTCTTGGCTTCAGATGGAGTTTTTACTCCAGGTGAAGCTTAGAAATCGTTATCCAGGGACGTAGCTGCCGTTATCTCTTACTTTGGTAGAAGTGGGAGTCTTACGGCAGGTAGTCATCGGATAAATTAAGTATATACACAATATAGAACGTGGCTGCTTTAACAGGCAGTCACGTCAAAATAGGGGGATATCATAATGAGAAAAGTATCTTTTTTAAGCTATAACATGACAACAGCAGATGCTAACAATCCAGATGGATTAGTGCCAATTGGACGTCAGTTTGACTTCATCGGAGACGTTGAGACAGAAGAAATGATTTTATGTGATGGTGATGAGTCACTTTGTCTTGGATATCATGATGTTAAATGTTACAAGGACATTTATGTAGGGGATATGGTTGATTTTAAAGCAACACTTACAAAGGTAGGGAACACATCTCGTGACTGTAAAATTGAAGTTTTCAA
>NZ_OAOD01000015.1 GCF_900205925.1 Clostridium peptidivorans
TAGAGTGCCGGCCTGTCACGCCGGAGGTCGAGGGTTCGAGTCCCTTCTGGGTCGCCATAATATTGCTGGCATGGCTCAACGGTAGAGCAGCTGACTTGTAATCAGCAGGTTGTAGGTTCAATTCCTATTGCCAGCTCCATTAATTTAATAAATAAGGCCCCTTGGTCAAGCGGTTAAGACACCACCCTTTCACGGTGGTAACACGAGTTCGAGTCTCGTAGGGGTCACCAATAATATGGGAGCATAGCTCAGCTGGGAGAGCATCTGCCTTACAAGCAGAGGGTCACAGGTTCGATCCCTGTTGTTCCCACCATTTTTTTTTATTGGAGCTAAAAAGTAAGGTATACATTTTAAATGTATACCTTACTTTTTTACTTTCTTCTTGCTACATTTTTTCTTACTCTTATATCATCACCATAAAATTTATATAAGTTAAAATTCCCAAGTAATCTAGATGATATTCTTTCCGAGTATGTCTTTAAAATTAATTCTAGAGTAAAGTTTGTAGAAATAATCATTTTTTTACCTTTAAGAAGCTTTCTGTTTAATAAGTTAAATAATTCTCCCTTAGAAAATTCAGTCATAGGTTCAGTACCTAAGTCATCAATTATTAATAAGTCGCAATTTAACAGTAAATCTTCTAATTCATCATTATCTCTGTAACGTATTTCCTTTAAGTTTTCAATTAAATCTACTGCTGTTCTATATATAACTAAATATCCGTTGTCAAAAAGCTCTTTTGCAACACAATTAGCTAAAAAACTTTTCCCAGTTCCAGAATCACCGTAAAACAACAAGTTTTCATTTGTATTAGAAAAGTTATTTATAAAATTCCAGCAATTATTTGCTATTTTCTCCATGTTTTTTCTAGGGCTTTCAGGCTCATTTGGTCCTGCATTGGTAGAAAAGTATTCAAAACTAAAATTGTCAAAGTTATTAGTTTTAAGAAGAACATTTAATTCCGAGTTTTGATATAATATTCTTACTAAGTTATGTTTATAGCAACTACACTGAATATTGCCTATACGTCCAGTATCTTTACACTTAGTACATTTATAATGTAATTCTAGGTAATCTACAGAATATCCGCTAGAAACTAACAGCTCTGACTTTCTTATTCTTAATTCTGTTATTTTTTCCTTTTGACTATTTATATAAGAATTTATATCTTCTCTACCCCTTAATATATTTAAGGAAAGCTCTAAGGAAAGCTTTCCTACTTCTTTTTCCAATTTTATAACTTCGGGGAGTTTTTTTTCTATTTCTTCTCTTCTTTTTAAAAGAGCCTGTTCCTCTTGTGTCCTTATATTTTCATAAAGCTTAAGAACTTTTTCATGATAAACTTTAAGCATTATTTATCCCATCCTAACAATTTCTTTTCTAATTCATCAAAATTATAATTTCTTTGATCATAACTATTGAAACTATCCATTTTAACTTTGTAAGAACTATTCTTTTTAATAGTCTTTTTATTATCTTTCTTGTCTATATCTTCTAAGGTTTTAATACCGTCTCTTTGCCAACTATTTAAAATTCCATCTATATATTTAAAGTCAGCTTTATTTATTCGTTGAAAACATATATCACAAGCTCTATGTATTATATCCATGCTAAAGCCATATGTATATAACCACTTAGTTAGCATTTCTTCTTGAGGTTTCATTATTTCTCCATCTTTTATTCCTAAATAAGCTAGGATCTTTCTCATATTAGTCCATTTATTTTCATGTTTTTTTATAAAAGCTTGTGCATCCTCAATGGATTTTATATTAGCATCATACCAAGCAATTGCAATGGTTTCGATATATCGACAGTCAGTTTTGCCTTTAGAAACGCAATATTGAATTAGGAGAAGTATTACTTCAGGTAAAAATGCATAATCTTTAATCCAACCTATATACATAGTCATTTCCTTGCTAGAAAGAGGTCTTCCTAAAAGTTTTTCAATATCTTGAAGCATATCTTTAGTAGAGTTTTTATTTAATTCTTCAAGTAAGTTTATATTATTTTCATTTTCTGCTGATATAGAAGTTGTAATATCCAAAAATTCTATGGTATAGTTTCCCATATTATCTACAGGTATCATCTTCACAAGTCCTTCATCATTCCAATAACTCCAAGCATTAAGTACATCTGTTTCAAGTAAGTGTAGACTACTTGCCATTATACTGGAATTTACTCCAAGTTCTCCAGATACACAATATTTTAGCCCAAGAAGATATACTTTTACAAACTCTCCACGGGCTTTCGGCATGTACTTATCTATAAATATATTGCTTACAGGAGTATACTCGGAATGCTTATTTTTAAATACAAATGTACTCATTTATAAGCCTCCTAAAAATTCCTAATTATTTTACTTCAATTAATTATAACAAAGTATATTTATTATCTCAATAACAAATACTTGATAACTTAGCTAAAAAATAGGATATAACTATATTAAATAAATAATAAATAATAAATAATAATAAATTTATAAAAAACGCATATAATAAATAAAAATTGGTTAAAAATACATTAATATAGCATATAGGGAAAATAGAAAGGAAAATAGAGAATGAACAGAAAGTTAATAATTGCGGTGCTCTCAATAAGTATAACTTTTACTTCTACGGCTTATGTCATAAGCAGCAAGGAGTTATCAAAAGAAGCGAAGTATACCTCTAGTAGTACTATGCAAGAATCAGATATTAATATGGTTGAAGTTATATCTGTAAAATCAGATGGTAGAGAAGTTGCATTAGTTAAAGATAAATCTGAAATTAAAAAGTTGCTTGATATGGTAAAGGAAAAAGCTATAAAGGAAAGTGACGTAAAGGAAGTAGAGGAAGTAAAGCTAAATAGTAAAATTACATATGAACCAAAAAGAGTAAATTATTCAGAGATAAAGGACTTAACACATTATGTTTCAAATATAGTTACAGATCATGATAACAATTGGTCTATAAAGTTTGATATAAAGGGTTATAAAGAAGGAGATAAGTGGATACCAGTTTCAAGAGGAACTATTTCCTCTAGCTTCGGAGAAAGATGGGGAAGGATGCATAAAGGAATAGATATAGCGGCGCCTACGGGGACTCCTATATATGCGGTAAGAAAGGGAAAGGTTATATTTTCGGGGTGGCAAGATGGATATGGAAAAGTAATTAAGATAGATATAGGAGAGGACACTGTTATAATATATGGTCACTGTAGTGTTTTAAATGTTAATAAAAATGATTTGGTAGATGCAGGTGAGAAAATTGGAGAAGTAGGAAGCACGGGAAAGAGTACTGGACCTCATCTTCATTTTGAAGTAAGAAAAGATAATATTCCACAAAATCCGGAGCCGTATTTAAAAAAATATTAAAACAATGAACATTTTAATAATTTAGCGCTTTACAAATTTATCATGCTAAAGTATAATAAGTTTATAAATTTTAAAAGCATAGGGGGATTAATTATGAAGAAGAGATTTTTATTAGGAGCAGCAGCTTTGATATTAAGCTTTAGCATGATAGGATGTTCATCATCACAGGGAAGTAGCAGCAAGGAAGATAAATCTTTAGAAGCAATAAAGCAAAAGGGTGAGTTTGTTGTAGGACTTGATGATACATTTGCACCTATGGGATTCAGAGATGAAAAAGGTGAAATCGTAGGACTAGATATAGATTTAGCAAAAGAAGTAGCAAAGAGAATGGGAGTTAAGGCAGTATTCAAACCAGTTGAATGGGATGGAATAATAATGAGTTTAAATAATGAAGATATAGACCTTATATGGAATGGATTAAGTATTACTGAAAAGAGAAAAGAACAAATAAATTACTCAAGTCCATATATGCTTGATGGACAAGCTATTATAGTAAAGGGAAATTCAAGTATAAAATCTAAGAAAGATTTAAAGGGTAAAATAGTAGCATTACAAATGGGAAGTACTAGTGAAGATGCAGTACAAAAGGAGCCTGAAGTTTTAAATTCATTTAAAGAGTTAAAAAAATATGGAAATTATGCAGAGGCTCTTATGGATTTGCAAATAGGAAGAGTTGATGCAGTAGTTATTGATGAAATGGTAGGAAGATACTATATGACTAAAAAGCCAGGAGTATATACAGTATTAGATGAGGGCTTTGAAGCACAAGAAATGGGAATAGGATTTAGAAAATCAGATATAAGTTTTAAAAATGAAGTAAATAAAATCCTCGATGAGATGAAGGCTGATGGAACAGCTAAAAAGATATCAGAGAAGTGGCTTGGAAAGGATCTTATTGAAAAATAGAGGTGAAATAAATGGATAATCTTCAATCATCAGTACTATTCATATTAAAGGGAAGTATAGTAACAATTAAACTATTTTCTGTAATATTTTTATGTTCTATACCAGTTGCAGTAATATTATCACTTATGAAGGTTTCAAATAATAAAATACTAAAAGGAATAATTGGAGTTTATACATGGGTGTTTAGAGGAACACCCCTTTTACTCCAATTGTTTTTTGTATACTTTGGCCTTCCAGTTGCAGGAGTGAAATTATCTCGTTTTACGGCAGCATCAATTGCTTTTATATTAAATTATTCAGCATATTTTACAGAAATATTTAGAGCTGGAATTCAGTCTATAGATAAAGGACAATATGAGGCAGCAAGGGCTTTAGGAATGAGTTATTCACAAATTATGAGAAGAATTATAATACCGCAAGCAGTAAAAAGAGTAATACCTGCTACTTGTAATGAGAGTGTAAGTTTAGTAAAAGATACAGCACTAGTAGCAACCATAGGTATGGAAGAGTTATTAAGAGCAGCTAAGCAAATTCTTTCAAGAGATTTTACTATTACACCTTTTTTTATAGCAGCATTTATATACTTGATATTAACTTCCATAGTAGTGATATTTTTCAAGAATGTGGAAAAAAAATACTCTGTTTTTGAGTAAATTTTCAATTATTTTATTGACTTTATTTTTTTTTAGATATATACTTTGACTATCAAAATATTTGAATATCAAATAGTAAGGAGGGGAGCTTATGAATATTCCTCCTTTGCAAATTGGAGATCTAACCTTAAAAGTTCCTATTATACAAGGGGGCATGGGAATAGGAGTTTCCTTGTCAACTCTTGCAGCAGCAGTAGCAAATGAAGGAGCTTTAGGAGTAATTTCTGGGGTGCAGATAGGATTTAGAGAGGAAGACTTTAAATCTAATAGCAAAGAGGCTAATATTAGAGCTTTAAGAAAAGAAATAAGAAGAGCTAAAGAACTAAGTCCAAAGGGAGTTATAGGGCTAAACCTAATGGTAGCTATGAATAATTACGAGGACATGGTAAAAACAGCAGTAGAAGAAAAAATAGATATTATAATATCAGGAGCAGGATTACCAACTGTCTTGCCAAAGCTTGTAAAAGGAAGCACTACTAAAATAGCACCTATAGTTTCATCAGCTAAGGCAGCTAGAGTTATATTAAAGTTATGGGGGGAAAAACATAATTATATCCCAGATTTAATAGTACTAGAAGGACCTAAGGCAGGAGGACATCTTGGCTTTAAGAGAGATGAACTAGAAGTTATAGAAAAATATGATTTAAAGAATATATTAAAGGAAGTACTGGATACTGTAAGTGAATATGAATCTAAGCATAATTGTAAGATACCTGTTGTAGCAGCAGGGGGAGTATATTCAGGAAAAGATATAGCAGAACTTTTAAGTATTGGAGCTTCTGGAGTGCAAATGGGTACTAGATTTATAGGAACCTATGAATGTGATGCTCATGAAAATTACAAAAAAGCATTTATAGAAAGTAAAAAGGAAGATATAGAAATAATTCAAAGTCCAGTTGGAATGCCAGGAAGAGCTATAAAAAATTCATTTATAAAAAGTGTAAGTGAAGAAAGACCTAAAATAGATAAATGTTATAATTGTTTAAGAAAATGTGACCCTAAAACTACCATATATTGCATATCTAATGCATTAATGGAGGCGGTTAAGGGAAACATTGAAAATGGGTTAATATTTACTGGAAGTAATGGGTATAAAATAACTAAATTAACTACGGTAAAAGAACTCATAAATGATCTTATTAAGGAAGTGATGGAGTATGAGCAAGTCAATTAGCATACTAAATGAGTTACTGGTGGAATTGTTCAATGACATCCTCACTATAGAGCAAAATGCATTACAATCTGGAGAGTTTAAGGATTTATCTGTAACTGAAATACATACTATAGATGCAATAGGTATGTATAGTAAAAGAACTATGTCTGAAGTTGCACAAGAATTAAGGATTACTGTAGGAACTCTAACAACTGCAATTAATCATTTAGTAAGAAAGGGCTATGTAGAAAGAAATAGATCAGAGGAAGATAGAAGAAATGTATATATAAGCCTTACTAAAAGAGGAAAGCTTGCCTATAGAATTCATCAAAAGTTTCATTTAGATATGGTTAAAAGTACCATATCAGGACTTAAGGATGAAGAGGAAAGAGTTCTTATGGATTCTCTTGAAAAATTAAATACTTTCTTTAAAAGTCATTACGACATAAAAAATTAAAAGAAGGAGACGTAATTAAATGAATGAGGTAGAAATTATAGCAACAGGTAGCTATGTTCCAGAGAGAATAGTTACTAATAAAGAGCTTTCTGAATTCGTAGATACAAATGATGAGTGGATAAGAAGTAGAACTGGTATATCCGAAAGAAGAGTTTCAATTAATGAAAATACGTCAGATATTGCAGCAAAGGCAGCACTTAATGCCTTAAAAAGTTCTAACTTATCTGCTGAAGACATTGATCTCATAATAGTTGCTACAGTTACACCGGATTGTTACACTCCTTCTACTGCATGTATTGTTCAGGAAAAAATAGGAGCAAGTAAAGCAACTTGTTTTGATATTTCAGCAGCTTGTTCAGGATTTATATTTGGATTAAATATCGCATCTCAATTTATAAAAACAGGGGCTGTAAACAATGCATTGGTAATAGGAGCAGAAACACTATCAAAAATTTTAAACTGGAATGATAGAGGTACCTGTATATTATTTGGTGATGGAGCTGGTGCAGCTATTGTAAGAAAAAGCGAAAAACAAGGCATAATAAGCTTTCATACTGGATCAGATGGAACAGGTGGCAAGTTTTTAAGTTGTACTGCTGCACCTTTAAAGATAAATAATGAATACTTTAATGAAAAGCTTAAGGGATCTTATGAAAATTTAATTCATGAAGAATTATTTTTATCCATGGAAGGTAAAGAAGTTTTTAAGTTTGCGGTAAGGGCTATGAATGAAACAATTAAAGAATTATTAAAATCAAATAACTTAACCATTGATGATGTAGATTATGTAATTCCACATCAAGCTAATTTAAGGATAATAGAGCATGTTGGAAAGAAACTAAATATAGATAAGAATAAATTTTACGTAAATTTACACAAATATGGAAATACATCTGCAGCAAGTATTGCAATAGCACTAGATGAAGCAAATAAAAGTAATCTTATTAAAAAAGAAGATAAATTGATATTAGTAGGATTTGGCGGAGGACTTACTTGGGGTGGAACTTTAATAAAATGGGCTATATAAATAAGTATATTTAAATTTGAGGAGGGTATTAAAATGATTTTTGAAAAAATAAAAAATATTATTGTAGAACAATTAAATGTAGAAGAGGAAGGCCTAACTTTAGAAACTAGTTTTGAGGAATTAGGAGTAGATTCACTAGACCTTTTCCAAATAGTTATAGAAATTGAAGAAGAATTCAATCTTCAAATAGAAGATGCAGAAGCAATAAAAACTATAGGCGATGCAGTTAAATTTGTAGAAAGCAAAATAGAAGAATAAAATAAGGCCTTTTACTATTAAAATTTGGGAGGTCGATTATGAATAGTAATAAATTTTGTGAAATGATAGGTATAGAATATCCAATTATCCAAGGGGCTATGGCGTGGATAGCAGATAGTACTTTAGCTGCTGCTGTATCTAATGCGGGAGGACTTGGAATAATCGCTACTGGCAATATGCCTATAGAACTTGTAAAAGAAGAAATAAGAAAAGCAAAAGAGCTTACAGATAAGCCATTTGGAGTTAATATAATGCTTTTAAGTCCAAATGCTGAAGAAGTTGCAAAGATAGTTTGTGAAGAGAAAATAAAAGTGGTAACTACAGGGGCAGGAAGTCCAGGAAAGTATATGGAAATGTGGAAGAGCCACGATATAAAGGTTATTCCAGTAGTAGCTTCAGTAGCACTTGCAAAAAGAATGGAAAAAGCAGGTGCAGATGCAATTATAGCAGAAGGATGCGAATCAGGTGGCCATGTAGGAGAGCTTACGACTATGTCATTAGTGCCACAGGTAGTAGATGCTGTAAATGTTCCTGTAATTGCAGCAGGTGGAATTGGTGATAAAAGAGGAGTAGCAGCAGCTTTTATGCTTGGAGCAGTAGCAGTACAAGTAGGAACAAGATTCTTAGCTGCTAGGGAATGTAATATACATGAAAATTATAAGCAAAAGGTTTTAAATGCTAAAGATATAGATACTGTAGTTACAGGAAGAAGTACAGGTCATCCTGTAAGAGTACTTAGAAATAAACTTACAAGAAGGTTTCAAATTTTAGAAAAAGAAAATGGTCCTTCTGAAGAATTTGATAAACTAGGAAAAGGTGCATTAACAAAGGCAGTTAAAGAGGGAGATTTAGATAATGGATCCTTTATGGCAGGCCAAATTGCTGGACTAATAAATAAAGAGGAAACCTGTAAAGAAATAATAGAGGAAATGTTTGATTTAGTAAGTTTAGTAGAAAAGATTAATAAAGATATAAGATAGATAAAGAGGAGATAAGTATGAGTAATTCAAGTAAAGTAGCTTTCATTTTTCCAGGACAGGGAGCTCAATATATAGGAATGGGTAAAGATTTATATGAGAATTATCCTAAGTGTAGGGAAGTATTTCAAGAGGCAAGTTATGCTTCGGGTTTTGACATGGCAAAGTTATGTTTTGAGGGTCCTGAGGAAAAATTAAACAGTACAGAATTTACTCAACCAGCTATTTTAACTGTAAGTATTGCAGCATTAAAGCTATTAGAAGAAGAAGGAATAAAACCTGACATAGTAGCGGGATTAAGCCTTGGTGAATACTCAGCACTAGTTACGGCAGGAGCAATTAAGTTTAAAGATGCAGTAGCTTTAGTAAAAAAAAGAGGAAGATTTATGCAAGATGCTGTTCCTAATGGAATAGGTGGAATGGCTGCAGTATTAAAACTTGATGAAAAACAAATTTATGAAGTATGTGAAATAGCTAAGGAAAAAGGCATAGTAGAACCAGCTAACTTTAATTGTCCTGGCCAAATAGTAATTGCCGGGGAAATGGAAGCTTTAAGTTATGCTTGTGAAATAGCTAAGGAAAAGGGAGCATTAAGAACTGTAATGCTTCCTGTAAGTGGACCTTTCCATAGTTCTATGCTAAAAGGAGCGGCAGATAAGCTTTATGAGGAACTACAAAATTTAGAAATATCAAAGCCTAATGTACCTGTTATAACAAATGTTACAGGGGAATATATGAATGAAGATAGTATAAGAGAAACATTAAGACTTCAAGTTATGACTTCTGTAAAATGGGAACATAGTACAAGAAAAATGATAGAAGAAGGTGTAGAGTCCTTTATAGAAATTGGACCTGGAAAAACCTTAAGTTCTTTTGTAAAGAAAATAGATAGAAAATTAAAAACTATTAATTATGGAGCATGATAAATTGCTCCATTATAACTTAAAAAAGGAGTTGTTAGTTTGAATAGGGCATTGGAAGGAAAGGTTGCTATAGTTACTGGAGGAAGTAGAGGCATAGGAAAGGCAATATGCTTTAAACTTGCAAGCCTTGGAGCTAATATAGTAATTAACTATAGAAGTAGTAATAATTTAGAAGAACTAGTTGAAGAAATCAAAGCCATGAACGTAGAATGTATTGCTATTAAAGGAGACATAAGTGATTTTAATGAATCAGAAGTCATAATAAAGGAAACAATAAATAAGTTTGGAAGAATAGATATTCTTGTAAATAATGCAGGTATAACTTTAGATGGATTAATCATGAGAATGAAGGAAGAAGACTTTGATAATGTTATAAATGTGAACTTAAAGGGTGCATTTAATTGTATTAGACATGTATCTTCTATAATGGTTAAGCAAAGATATGGTAAAATAATAAATATGTCTTCTGTGGTAGGGATTACAGGAAATGCAGGTCAAGCAAACTATGCTGCTGCAAAGGCAGGAATAATAGGTCTTACTAAAAGTGTAGCTAGAGAACTAGCATCAAGAGGGGTAAATGTAAATGCAATAGCACCTGGATTTATAGAAACCGATATGACAAGTGGCTTATCAGATAAGGTTAAAGAGGAGTCAATAAAGGGTATACCACTTAAGAGATTTGGAAAAGCAGAAGATGTAGCAGAGTTAGTGGCGTTTTTAGCTTCTGATAGTGCTTCGTATATAACAGGTCAGGTTATAAATGTAGATGGAGGAATGGTGATATAGCTTGGAAAATAGAGTAGTAATTACAGGGATGGGAGCTATAACTCCCCTAGGAAATAATGTTAAAGATTTTTGGAATGGTTTAAAAGAAGGAAAGTGTGGAATAGATTTTATAAAAGCATTTGACACAGAAAATTTTAAGTCTAAATTAGCAGCAGAGGTTAAAGACTTTAAACCAGAAGATGTAATTGATAAAAGAGAAGCTAAAAGAATGGATAGGTATTCACAGTTTGCAGTGGCAGCTGCTGAAGAAGCTATGAAAGATTCAAAGCTTGATTTAGAAGCTATAAATAAGGATAGACTTGGAGTAGTTGTAGGTTCTGGAATAGGTGGAATAGACACTGTTGAAAAGCAACATGGAAATCTTGTAGAAAAGGGACCGGGTAGAGTACATCCATTATTTATACCAATGATTATAAGTAATATGGCAGCAGGAAATATTGCTATAAGATTTGGAGCAAGAAATATATGTACAACAGTTGTTACTGCTTGTGCCACAGGTACAAATGCCATTGGTGAAGCATTTGAAATGATAAAATCAGGAAGAGCAGATGTAATAATAGCAGGAGGAACAGAAGCATCTATAACTCCTCTTTCAGTAGCAGGATTTATAACATTAACTGCTTTAAGTAAAAGTGCAGATCCAAGTAGAGCGTCAATACCGTTTGATAAGGAAAGAGCAGGATTTGTAATGGGAGAAGGAGCAGGAATAGTTATTATAGAATCCTTAGAACATGCATTAAAAAGAGGAGCAAATATATATGGTGAAGTAGTTGGCTATGGTTCAACTTGTGATGCTTATCATATAACATCTCCAGCACCAGGAGGAGAAGGTGCTGCAAGAGCCATGAAAATGGCGTTAAAAGAAGCTAATATTAAACCAGAAGAGGTTTCTTATATTAACGCTCATGGAACTGGAACAGAAGTTAATGATAAACTTGAAACAGCAGCAATAAAACTAGTATTTGGTGACAAGGTTAAGGAAGTACCGGTAAGTTCCACTAAATCTATGACAGGGCATCTTTTAGGAGCAGCAGGTGCGGTAGAAGCTATAGCTTGTATAAAAGCTATGGAAGATAGTTTTATACCTCCAACCATTGGATATAAAGTTTTTGATGAAGAATGCGATTTAGATTGTGTTCCAAATAAGGGAAGAGAAAAAGAACTTGAATATACAATGTCAAACTCATTAGGTTTTGGTGGACATAATGCAGTTATTTTATTTAAAAAATGGAGTGATAAGTAATGGATTTTAAGGGAATTACTGAACTTATTAAGGTAATGAGTAGTTCTAATATAAAACTTCTTGAGGTTCAAGAAAATGGAATATCAATAAAGATGGAAAAGGATTCACAAGGTATAGTTATTAAAAATGAAGCACCTGTAGTCAATTCATCAAGCTATGATATTCTTGATGAGGAAGTAAGTAGAGATTTAGCTGTGGAAAAAAAGGAAACAGTGAATGATGAAAATATATATACTATTATTTCGCCTATAGTGGGTACTTTTTATAGTTCACCATCACCAGATAAAGATGCTTTTATAAAAGAAGGAAAAGAAGTAAAGATAGGTGATACTATTTGTATCATTGAAGCAATGAAGCTTATGAATGAGATACAAAGTGAAGTAAATGGTGAGGTAATAGAAGTTCTTATAAGAGATGGAGAAATGGTTGAATACGGCCAAGAAATAGTAAAAATAAAAAAGCTTTAATATATAAGTAACCTAGGAGGCTATTATGGAAGGTTTAGATATAAGAAGTATTATGGAAACAATTCCTCATAGATATCCATTTTTGTTTTTAGATAAAATAGAGGAATTAGAACCAGGTAAAAGAGTAGTAGGAATAAAAAATGTTACCATGAATGATAACTTTTTTCAAGGTCACTTTCCAGGCAATCCTGTTATGCCAGGAGTGCTTATAATTGAAGCTTTAGCCCAAGCTGGTGCTGTAGCAGTTTTAAGTCTTGAGGAATTTAAGGGCAAAACTCCATATTTTGCAGGAGTTAATAAGGCTAGATTCAGAAAAAAGGTTGTACCAGGAGATACTTTAAAGCTTCAAGTAGAACTTACTAAATTAAGAGGAAATTTTGGTGTTGGAGATGCCGTTGCATTAGTAGATAATGAGAAAGTAGCGGAAGCCGAAATTATGTTTATGATAGGGTGATTATATGTTTAAGAAAATATTAATAGCAAATAGAGGAGAAATTGCAGTAAGAATAATAAGAGCATGTAGAGAAATGGGAATAGAAACTGTTGCAGTTTATTCCACTGCAGATAAAGATGCCCTACATGTTCAAATGGCAGATGAAGCAGTTTGCATTGGACCTCCTGCGTCAAAGGATAGTTACTTAAATGTAAAGAATATTTTAAGTGCTACAGTACTTACCGGTGCAGAAGCAATACATCCTGGATTCGGATTTTTATCTGAAAATAGCAAATTTGCACAAATGTGCAGCGAATGTAACATAACATTTATAGGCCCTGATGCTGAAACCATAGACTCTATGGGTAATAAATCCAATGCCAGAAAAATGATGATAGAATCAGGAATCCCTGTAATCCCTGGAGTAGAAGAAAAAATTACGGAAGAAAATATAAAGGATATAGCAAATAATATAGGATATCCAGTTATGATTAAGGCATCAGCAGGCGGTGGCGGAAGAGGAATAAGAATTGTAAGGGAAGAAAAAGAATTATTGGATGCGTTTTTTGCAGCAAGAGAAGAATCCAGGGTAGCCTTTGGAGATGATGATGTATATGTAGAAAAATATATAGAAAATCCTAGGCATATAGAAATTCAAATTCTTGCAGATAACTACGGAAATGTGGTATATCTAGGAGAAAGAGATTGTTCTATTCAAAGAAGAAATCAAAAGGTTTTAGAAGAAGCTCCAAGTCCAATAATGACTGAAGAATTAAGAAGTAAAATGGGAGAGGCAGCTGTAAAAGCAGCTAAATATGTAAATTATAAAAATGCCGGAACCATAGAATTTTTAGTAGATAAACACATGAATTTTTATTTTATGGAGATGAATACAAGAATACAAGTGGAACATCCTATAACTGAATTTATTACTGGGGTAGATTTGATAAAAGAGCAAATTAAAATAGCATCAGGAGAGAAATTGAAATTTTCACAAGAAGATGTTGAAATAAAAGGGCATTCTATAGAATTTAGAGTAAATGCAGAGGACCCTTCGAAAAACTTTATGCCATGTCCAGGGAGAATAGATGGATTATTTATGCCAGGGGGATTGGGCGTAAGGGTAGATAGTGCAATATACGAAGGATATACCATTTCTCCATATTATGATTCAATGATAGGAAAACTTATTGTATATGGAAAAGATAGAAATGAAGCTATAAATAAAATGAGAAGAGCATTAGGTGAATTTTTGATAGAAGGACTTACAACTAATATAGAGTATGCCTTTAAGATCATTGATAATGAGGAGTTTAGTAAAGGAAACTATGATACAGGATTTGTAAGTAGAAACCTAATGTAGGAGATGATTTTGGTGTTTAAAGGATTATTTAAAAAGACTAAATATATAACCGTAAGTACTCAAAATTTAAATACATCAGTAAATGATAAAGAGGAACAAAAACCTAATATTCCAGGAGGAATGTGGGAAAAGTGTGAAAAGTGCGGGCAAATAATATATATCAATGATTTAAAGGAAAATAATAAAGTATGTAGCTTTTGTAAGTATCATTTTAAGATGCCTGCATATGAAAGAATAGAATCTATTTTAGATGAAGGAAGCTTTCAAGAGTTAAATAAGGATATAAGAACCTTAAATCCATTGGATTTCAAGGGGTATGAAGAAAAGGTAGAATCTTTAAAGAGTACTACAGGACTTAACGAAGCTGTTGTCACAGGAATAGGAAGTATAAATGAAGAAAGTGTTGTAGTTTGTGTTATGGATAGCAGATTTTTGATGGCAAGCATGGGATCTGTAGTAGGAGAAAAGCTTACAAGGGCAATTGAATTTGCGACTAAAGAAGGATTACCTCTTATAATTTTCACAGCATCAGGTGGTGCTAGAATGCAGGAGGGAATGTTTTCTCTAATGCAGATGGCTAAGGTTAATTCAGCGCTAGCAAGATTTAAGGAAAAGGGATTACTATATATATCTGTAATTACAAATCCTACAACAGGAGGAGTTACTGCTAGTTTTGCAATGGTGGCAGATATAGTAATTGCAGAACCAGGAGCACTTATTGGTTTTGCAGGAAAAAGGGTTATTGAACAAACCGTTAATGAAAAGCTTCCAGAAGGATTTCAAACAGCTGAGTTTATGTTAAAACGTGGATTTATAGATAAAATAGTCCACAGAAAAAATTTAAGAAATGCATTAGGGTATTTAGTAAAAGTTCATAAAGGTAATCACATTAGGGGTATTAATAACATTGAAAACAATGAAGACAGTAAGGAAAGTGCTGAAGAATATAATGAATTAACGGCTTGGGAAAAGTTAAATCTTGTAAGAAAAGCTAATAGACCTACTGCTCTTCACTATATAGATAATATATTTGATAATTTTGTGGAAATGCATGGAGACAGATACTTTGGAGATGATGGATGCATAATAGGTGGAATAGCTACTATAAATGGCATGCCTTTTACAGTAATAGCTCAGCAAAAGGGTAGGGATTTAAAAGAAAATATAAAAAGAAATTTTGGAATGCCAAATCCTGAAGGATATAGAAAGGCACTAAGGCTCATGAAACAAGCTGAAAAGTTTAAAAGACCTATTATTTGTTTTGTAGATACACCAGGGGCTTATCCAGGTATAGGGGCAGAAGAAAGAGGTCAGGGAGAAGCTATAGGAAGCAGTATTTTAGAAATGAGCCAGATCAAGTCTCCTATTATTTCTATATTAATAGGAGAAGGTGGAAGTGGAGGAGCTTTAGCTTTATCAGTAGCTGATGAAGTATGGATGCTTGAAAATGCCATTTACTCTATATTATCCCCTGAAGGATTTGCAAGTATATTATGGAAGGACTCTTCAAGAGCTGAAGAAGCTTCAGAGATAATGAAAATAACTGCACAAAACTTAAAAGAGTTTAAAATAATAGATAAAATATTAAGAGAGCCATCAGGAGATGCCTCAACAGATGTAGAAGGTTTATCTGAAGAGTTAAAGGTAAATTTAATAAGCAAAATTAATAAATTACTTTTATTATCAGATGAAGAGTTGTTACAAAAAAGATATGATAAATTTAGAAATATGGGTGTTTATTCAGAAGTTTAATTTATTAGGGAGTAATGCAATATAAGATTGTATTACTCCTTAGTGATTTATGGAAGTAATTTTTCTATATCTATTACTCCAGCACCTTGTATCCACCTTGAAATGTTTAGCATATTACAAGATATTTTTAAAAGAGAAGTAACGTCTTTAAATGTAAGATCGGGATTACTTTCAAATAATAAAGCACAAAGCCCTGATATATAGGCTGCTGCACAGGAAGTACCAGTATATGTGATATAGGGGTCATCTAAAGACTTAGGATATATACGCCTGTTATTACGTTCAGATATATAGTTTATATTAGAATTTAGAGAACATATATCTACACAAGATGCAGATAAGTTAGGTTTATCTAATTTACCTACAGGTCCTGAAGATGAATTAGCATAAGCCTTTAAATCATCAGAAGAGGCATCAATTCCGCCTACAGTTATACAATTTGATAAAGTTGCTATACCTCTTATAGAACATTCTATGTTTCCATTATGCCCAGAAGGGACAACAATAACTATTTCATTATCAATTGCCTTTTGAAATAACTTAGAGAATAAGGAAAGTATAAATTCATTGTTTTCATGAAGTTCACAAGGTAAGCATATGACCTTTATGTTATAAATATCCTTTTCTTCTATTAGCTTATTTAAAGAAAATAATATATCAGATACATAACCTTTTCCTAAGTCATCAAAGGCTTTTATACAATATAAATTGCTATTAATAGCTACCCCCCGATAAATCCCTTTAGATGCAGAACCATTGCCACATAATATGCCACTTATAAAGGTCCCGTGTCCATTATCATCATATGGATGCTTATATTGATTTATCAAATCAATAAAGCACTTAATTCTATTATAAGGATTTACTAAATCTGCATGTGGATAAACTCCACTGTCAATTAAGCCAATGGTAATTCCTTTTCCAGTAAGCTTATGATTACTTTGTAAAGCACATCCATTTGACTTTAATATGCTTTTAGCACAAAGAAAAGCTATTGTATCTAAGCTTATATAACTTATACTAGGAAATTCCAATAGTCTTTCTATTGCATTAGGAGATAAATTAGCTACAATACAATTTATATTAGGAAGTGAATGAATAACATGGCCTCTATAGCTTTTTATTTTCCCCTCTATTTTTTCTTGAAATAGCTTACAATGAATGATAACTCTTAAGCTTTTATAAAGCTTATTTTTTACAAGTACCTTTAAATCAGGGCTTAATTTACTTTTAAAAAAATGCATAGTAAGGTACTCCTTAAAATTTATTCCATTATATATTATAGTAGGGAAAGGGCATATATGTGATAAAAACTATATAAATTTTTAAAATAAATACTTAGGAGGCACAAAATGCACCTCCCAAGTATTTAACATTTCCATTTAAATATAATAATTCCTATAATCATAACTCCAACTCCAATTATTTTTGTTAAGCCAAATTTAATTTGTGTGGAATCAAAGAGCCCAAAGGCATCTATGATGGCAGCTGCAGTTAACTGTGCTACTAATATGGTTGCAATTGAGCAGGTAGGACCAAGTGATTTTATTCCCATCATAACTGTATATATTATTATTACACCTAGTATTCCACCAGTAAGATATAACTTATTTGCTTCACGTAAGTTTTTAAAACTACCACTTCCTGAAATTAGAAGCGCTATTAAAGTAACAATTAATCCTGTACCTTGAACAAATACGTTTGTTTCCCAAATGCCTATTTTTTCACCAAGTCTTGTATTGAATACTCCTTGAAAGCTCATAGCTATTCCTGCAATTATTGAAAAAATTACTCCTAGCATAATTAATTGATCACTCTCCTCTTTTTTTTAGTGTAACCAAAGGAGAATGTAATTATAAAAAAAAGAAGCAGTTAAAAACTACCTCTTAGTATCCAATAACCTGCCTTTGATGATTTATAAAATTTTTTTTATGATAACCTTTTTCAATATCTTCATCTGTAAACCTTAAATATTTTCCTAATAAAAGAAAGTCTTCAAATAAAGTTTGATAATGGTCTTTAGAAGGGCAAATTATAAAGTCATTTACATCTATATACAAATTTGTGAATTTATCTGTTATATCTGCCTGTAGGCTAACATCAGGTATAGTAAGTGATACATCAGTATAGTTTTTTTCAAGGCCTATTGTTAATATAAAATGAAGACAATCTACATATTCTTCCAAGATAACATCTTTTGAAGATGGACCTTTAGTACTCCAATATTTAAAGCAACGCGTTTCATTAGCAAGCTCTGCTATTTCAACTTGAAGTGCAAGTAACTTTTGCGGCAAAAGAGGTTTATCTTGAAGATTATGTTGGTTTATTATATACTCATCCAGCTTTTTTTGCATTACAAAAAGATTTTTAAGATTCATATTGTAAGGCCGCCTTTCTATATACTCTTCTTAAGATTTTAGTTACATAATATATTTTATATAAACTTCTTAAAAAGTTAAAGATACAGCAATCGGTTACATAAAAAAAAATTTATATATACGTGGAAAATGGATTAAATGAAATGTGAAAACGATTTTCTTCAGTCAAATCACTAATAAATAAAAGAAACACCGAAAATCGGTGTTTCTTAACTTCACATTAGGTTAATAAAACCTTATAAATAGGAATAACAAGTATACTTAGTAATGTGCTAATTGCAACCATAACAGCTGCATATTTATAGTCTGCATCATAAATTCTCGACATAATAGCTGTATTAGTCATGGCAGGCATTGCAGCTTGTATAGTAAATACGTTTTTCATTAGGGGAGGAAGTGGATAAATAAGAATAATAAGAAGAACTAATATAGGGGAAATTACAAAGCGGCCTAAGAGAGCTCCAATCATATCTTTATCCACTTTAATTCCTTTTAAATCTACATAATAAATAGTATTACCTATAAAAATCATAGATAAAGGTGTAGTGATATTTCCTAAATATCTACAGCTATCTAATATAAAGCTTGGAAGTTTAATTCCTAAAAGAATTAATATTATTGCCGAGGAAAAGCCTAAAAGTGGAGGAGAAATTATTCTCTTTAATGTAGCTTTAGAAAATAACTTAGTTCCGCCAATTTTTCCATCTTTACTTATTTCATAAACTCCGATTGTCCAAAAAAATGTAGTATTTGCTATATAATATAAAAGTACATAAGGAACACTTTGTTCTCCAAAGAGAGCTAGATTCACAGGAAGTCCCATATAAATAGTATTTGATACAAAGAATATAGATTGAAATGTTCCCTGTCTTCCCTTTCTTACTCTAAATACACGGCAAAAGACCTTAGCACAAAGATAAGATAAAGCGATAGAGGCAAAGGGAACAAATAGCCCCTTGCCAGCATCTAAAAGTTTTGCCTTGTCGAAGTTAGTCATTAAGTTATTTATCATCATAGTAGGAAGCCCTATATTGGTAATTAATTTTGCAAAAACCTTAGCATTTTCTTCATCAATCCATTTTTTATGTGTAAGAAAATACCCAAGTGCTATCATTATTACTATGCTAAATACACTTCCTAAGGCATCTAAAAAAGCCATTAAACTACCCCTTTAAAAGTTATTTATTAAAATTCAGCAGAACCTGTAGTTCTTGGATAAGGTATAACATCTCTAATGTTAGAAATTCCAGTGATGTACATTATTATTCTTTCAAAGCCTAAGCCAAATCCAGCGTGTTTAGTACCACCATACTTTCTAAGCTCTAAATACCACCAGTAATCTTCCTTTTTAAGTCCAAGTTCTTCCATTCTTTCTTCAAGTACTTGAAGACGTTCTTCTCTTTGGCTTCCACCTATTATTTCTCCAATGCCAGGAACAAGTAAATCAGCAGCAGCAACTGTTCTATTATCATCGTTTAATCTCATATAAAAGGCCTTTATATCCTTTGGATAATCAGTAACAAATACAGGTTTTTTAAATATTTTTTCTGTTAAATATCTTTCGTGCTCAGTTTGTAGGTCTATTCCCCATTCAACTGGATATTCAAAGCTTTCTCCACAATTTTTAAGAAGTTCTACAGCTTCAGTATAGGAAATTCTTTTAAACTCTGAACTCACTACATTATTTAATCTTTCAAATAAACCTTCATCTACAAAGTTATTAAAGAACTCCATTTCTTCAGGAGCATTTTCCATCACATAGTTAATCACATATTTAACCATATCCTCAGCTAAATCCATGTCATCTTGTAAGTCTGCAAAGGCCATTTCAGGCTCGATCATCCAAAATTCAGCTGCATGTCTTGCAGTATTAGAATTTTCAGCTCTAAATGTAGGGCCAAAGGTATATACATTTCTAAAAGCTAATGCATAGGTTTCAGCAGATAACTGACCGCTTACTGTAAGATTTGATTCTTTGCCAAAAAAGTCCTGTGAAAAATCTATAAGACCATCTTCAGTTTTAGGAATGTTATTTAAATCCAAAGTGGTAACTTTAAACATTTCTCCTGCACCTTCGCAGTCGCTGCCAGTAATTATTGGAGTATGAACATATACAAAGGCTCTTTCATTAAAGAACTTATGTATAGCAAAGGCAGCTAGTGAACGTACTCTAAATACTGCAGAGAACATATTACTTCTTGGTCTTAAGTGTGCTATAGTTCTTAAAAATTCAACAGTATGTCTTTTCTTTTGTAAAGGATAATCGGAAGATGAAAGTCCTTCAATTATTATCTTTGAAGCATGTAATTCAAAAGCTTGCTTTGAATTAGGTGTAGCCACTACTTTTCCTTCTACTGTTAAGGATGAGCTTATAGCAAGTTTTGTAATTTCTGCAAAGTTATCAAGCTTATCATCAAATACTATTTGGACGTTTTTAAAAAAACTTCCATCATTTAATTCTATAAAACCAAATGTTTTAGAGTTTCTTTGAGTTCTTATCCATCCAGATATGCTAACTTCTTTGTCTGTAAACTTTTCTGTTTCTCTGTAAAGTTGTTTAATTAATATATTTTCCATATTTATCCTCCCTGTATCTAATTATATTATGTAAAAATTTATTTATATGTTATAAATAATTTGTAAAAATAAAAAAAGACTTTCATCCTAAAGGGACGAAAGTCTTATATTCGCGGTACCACCCAATTTGCCAAAAGGCCTCTTAACTATATAGAAAAATCTATATGCCAACTATAAGGTGTTGGGAACCTCTAAGCCTACTTTTATGTAAAATTTCGGTTAGAAACTCAAGGATGTTCTTCTGTAAAGGCCTCACACTGATCTTACACCATCATCAGCTCGCTTTGGTTATATCCGATACATACTCTTCCTATCATAGTTTTTATATATTATTATATCTAATAATTATAATAATTCAAATATTTTCTGTCAAGGTAAAGTTTAATAAGATTATTTATTTAAACCAGTTATCAACTTCATGTAATATTTTAAAATTAGTCAAATCATAATGAAGTGGAGTAATAGTTACGTAACCATTATTAAAATAAAATTTATCAGTACCTTCCCCTATATTACCATTTAAGGTACCTCTTAAGAGTACTGAAATTTCATTGCTTTCAGTAGTTGATTCTAAATAATAATTGTCATAAGTTTTATCACCTATGGGGCAAACCTTTATTCCTTTAATATCTTCTTCCTCAATACAAGGTACATTTACATTTAAAACTAAATCTTTATAAATTCCATTTTTAATTGCTATATCTAAAATTTTAGGTGCAAATTTTGCAGCTATATCATAGCAAAGTTTATCTTTGCGGACTTCCGAAGAAATAGCTATTGAAGGAATTTTGTAAATAGCAGCTTCTATTGCAGCAGATACAGTTCCAGAATAAAGTACATCAGTTCCTAGGTTAGTTCCTAAGTTTATTCCTGATATAACCATATCAAAGTTATCACTTGCAAGCTTATCTATTGCAACTCTTACACAATCTGCAGGAGTACCGCTTATGCTATATGCCTTTGATGAGATTCCTTCCAAACTTACTGGTCGTATTATAATAGGACTTTCAATTGTTATAGAATGCCCAGTTGCACTTTTTTGAGCATCTGGAGCTGCTATTATAAGCTCATGTTCCTTTTCTAATTCTTTTGCTAAGGCAAGTAATGCTGAGGATTGTATGCCATCGTCGTTAGTAAGTAATAATTTCATAGTTACCTCCTAAAAATATATTAAAGAATATATTAATATAATTAATTACGCTATTTATTATTTATTATATATTAATATTATATATTTATATATAAATTATTATCTACAAAATTTTTGTGAAATATTTGAATTATTATATTCAAAAAAACATCTATAGCAATAAAAAAGATTAAATTTTTATAAATTGTTTGATATAATTTTAATTATAATAAATAAACAGGAGGAAAGAATATGGGGGAGTTTTTAACTAATACCATTGGTCAAGTAAATAATATATTATGGTCTTATGTATTAATTGCAGTTCTTGTAGGCGTGGGTTTATACTTTGGTTTTATAACAAGATTTGTTCAAATAAGATATTTTAAAACCATGTTTAAACTTTTAGGAGAAGGTGCAGGAAAGGCTATAACACAAAAAAATAAAAATCATGTCTCATCATTTCAAGCATTTTGTATAAGCACAGCTTCAAGAGTTGGAACAGGTAATATGGCCGGGGTAGCAATTGCTATTGCCGCTGGAGGCCCTGGAGCAGTATTTTGGATGTGGGTTATAGCAATCATAGGAGGAGCATCTAGTTTTGTAGAAAGTACATTAGCACAAATTTATAAGGTTAAGGATGGTAATGGAGGATATAGAGGTGGCCCTGCATATTATATGGAACAAGGGTTAAATAAGAGATGGCTTGGTATAATATTTTCCATTCTTATAACAGTAAGTTTTGGATTAGTTTTTAATTCAGTACAAGCCAATACCATATCTGTGGCTTTTGAAGGAGCTTTTGGCGTCAATAAGCTTATAGTAGGCATAGGGCTAATAATTTTAACATCTATTATTATATTTGGAGGAGTAAAAAGAATAGCACAAGCTGCAGAAGCTATAGTACCTGTAATGGCAGTGGCATATGTATTAATGGCATTATTTGTAGTCATAAGAAACATAAATTTAGTACCACATATGTTTAATCTTATAGTTACTAGCGCTTTTGGCATAAGACCTTTTGTGGGAGCTGCCATAGGTACCACTATTATGATGGGAATAAAAAGAGGATTGTTTTCAAATGAAGCAGGTATGGGAAGTGCTCCTAATGCAGCTGCAACTGCAGAGGTTACTCATCCTGTAAAACAGGGATTTATACAAACACTTGGAGTATATACAGATACCATTTTAATATGTAGTTGTACAGCATTTATAATACTTCTTTCAGGGGTTTATACTGAGCCTAATTTAACAGGAATACAGCTTACTCAAAAGGCTTTGAGCTCACAGGTAGGAAGTTGGGGCAATACATTTATAGCAATATGTATATTTTTATTTGCCTACAGCTCTATAATTGGAAATTACTATTATGGAGAAACAAATATTGAATTTATTAAGGCAAATAAGGGATGGCTTTTGGCATATAGAATAGCAGTACTTGGCATGGTTATATTTGGAACAGTAGCTAAAGTACAAATAGTTTGGGATATGGCTGATTTATTTATGGCATTTATGGCACTTATAAATCTAGGTGCTATTGCTATGCTTGGTAAAGTAGCTTTTGCTGCATTAAAGGATTACGAAGTTCAATTTAAACAAGGAAAGGATCCTCATTTTAATAAAAATAGCATTCCTAATTTGGAGAATATTGAATGTTGGGATAAATAAAATATACAAAAGTTTATAAGTTTAAAAGGCATGCAGTGTATTAAATACTACTACATGCCTCTTTTATTTATCAGTGTTTCCAGCATTTAAATAAATATTTTCAAGTTCATCATGGGATAAGAGTCCTTCTATTATAAAGCCCATGAGGATTATGCCAGGGAGATTTATAAAAAGTCTTGCAAAGGTAAACTTATAACCTAAAGCTGTAAGTTCAAATAAAAATGTTGATATCTTTGTGACGCACCAAGCATTCATAAATATTAGTATATTACTAAATCGTACACCCTTTTGTAATAATACAGTTGTAAAAGGAAAGGCTGCATACATAGGACCAGCAGCAAGAGAACCTATAAGTATAGAAAGTAGAATTCCTACAGCACCCGAATTTTTCCCCATATACTTCATCATTGTTTCTCTAGAAACCCATGAATCCATTAGTCCTAGCATTATCATTATTGGAGGTAGTACTGAAATCATTTGTTTAAAACTCGACAGTGCTATAGTAAATGATTTTAAACCTATATTTTTATTAAAGAAAGTTAGCAAGATAGTAGTAAGAATAGCAAATAAAAAAAACCTATATCTTTTTAATATTATAGTAAACTTCATTTTAAAAACCACCCTATGACAAATGCTACTATAAAGGAAAATAAAAAAGCTACAAAGTTTCTTAAAAAAGCAGCTTTTTTACCAATGTATTTAGATTCTAAGGGAAAAGTAATTACTCCTACCAGTGTTAATGTAGATACAAGTGCTCCAACTTGCGCATAGCCAGCACCACTTTTAAGAAGCATGTCAGCAGTTGGAAAAGCAACAAAGGTTGGCATCATTGTTATGGAGCCAATTATTGAAGATAAAAATACTCCAAAAATTCCAGAATTCTTGCCAATAAAGGTTGATATAGTTTCTGGTTTAAGCAGTGCAAGCATTATTCCAACTATAAATATTATCCCTAAAAATTGAGGCATTATATTTTCAAAGGACTTCAGGGATTTAATAAGTGCTTTTTTAGTTTTATTTTTATCTTTAAAATAAGATAATATAAGTAAAATTCCAGCACTTATATAAAGTATTAAAGATGACATTTATACCTCCAATGTGATAAGTGCTAATATACTATTAGTTTATTATAAAAATGCAAATAGGTGATAAGAGTCACTAAACTTTATAAGATACATTACTTTAAATAAATAAATCATCAATTACTTTTCCATCGGTATTCTTCATTGAAATGCCAATTATTTTAGCAAGGGTAGGGCCTTCATCAACAATGTTAGCTTCTTTAATTACTCCGCCTTTTTTTATATTTCTCCCCATAGCCGTAAATATTGTACTGTAATTAGGTTTTAAAGGAGAGTACCCATGAGTAGCCATTGTATAGTGTTTTTTAACTCCTATGAGGGATTCATCTATTTTCTCAAAAATGCTTCCAGTATATTTTTCTAAAAAGTAATATCCTTTTTTAGCTTCAAGCATAAATGAACATTTATCATTAGCACCTAGGCTTATTGCTTGGTCTTTATTAAGTAAAGCTTCTATTCCACTATCTCCACTTTTTATAAAATTTAAAAGTATATCTTCAACCTTCTTAATTAAATGACTATTGTGAGGGTTTTTTAAATAAACATAGCCGCTTCCATCACAGCTGCTAAAGTAAGCCTCCCAATCCTTTAAGCGTCCATTTGAATCTAATGTAATTAGTCCCTTTTCTTTAAATAACACATTTATATTTATTATGGTATGTTCATCTAATGCACTATGGTCACCTAGTATAACAAATGTAGTGTCTTCATATATCCCTATATCTTTAGTAGCTTTTAATATTTCACCTAATCTAAAGTCATGGCGGTGGATAGCATCTATAGATTCTTTAGCGTTATACCCAAATAAATGCCTATTGGTATCTACATCTGTAAAGTGAACTAAAAGCAAATTAGGCTTCTTTTTTTTAATAGTATACAAGGTAGACTGTAGTATAAAATCATCTAAGAATGGTTGAGATATTCCTTTTCTTAACTTACCGAACTTATCATTTAACTTAAGTATATAGCAGGGAGCTCCGCTTAAAAGAGAAACTAGAGCTTGATTTTCATACCATTTATTTGGCCATATTTCAGGAAGATTATAATCTATATTAGCACCAGCAGTTACAGGCCAAAGTAGTGCTGCAGTTTTTAATCCATTTTCTTTAGCTAAATCATATAAGGTAGGGCACTTTACATATTTTCTATACCAGTGCCAATCAGGACTCATTCTTCCAGGTTGAAATAATGTATTATTTACTATACCGTGATTTTTAGGTAGCATACCTGTAATAATAGATGTATGAGCAGGATAAGTTAGGGTTGGATATACAGAAGTTACCTTTTCTATATGGGTACCATTATTCAAAATAAACTTGAAGTTTGGAAGGTCTTTCATATAGTGATAGTCTTCTGAAGACATAGCATCAAAGGATAACACTATTAAGTATTTAGAAGATGTCATTTTATCACCCTTTCAGGTTAATTGTATTTTATATATATTATGTACGTATAAAGTTAATTCCCAAATATTATTAAATATTTTATTATATTGTAACATGTATAGACCATTAATCATAAAATAATTTGATAAACAATTTTTGGGGGGATACTTATAAAGTCTGATGGTTTATTAAATCTTTTAATAAATGTACCGGAAAGCATTTTGGGAAAACTAGCTGAGCTATCAAAAAATGAACAATTTTTAACTGGAAAAGTAGAATTAACTGTAATATATAATGTATCACCTGGGGAAATATCTAGGCAGGTTACAGCTATAGGAGGGACATTTGAGGATTTAGGTTATAACTTTGGAATTATAATTTTAAATGTAGGAGATATTAAAAGAGTATCTGAAATAAGGGGAATACAATATTTAGAGCTTCCGAGAACTCTATTTACTGCGGACTTAAATAGTAATAGAGCTTCTTGTGTTCCGCCGCTATGGGGCAGTGGATTAACAGGTAAGGGAACACTAGTGGGATTTATAGATTCTGGTATAGATTATACAAGTCTTGCATTTATAAAAGAAGATGGGACAACAAGGATTGATTATATATATGATTTATCTCAAGGTGGAGTAGTATACAATAGGGAAGATATAAATAGGGCACTTCAATCTGAACATCCATTTAGTATAGTCCAACAAAGGGATACTCTTGGGCATGGTACTCATGTGGCTGGTATTGCATGTGCTGGCGGAAAAATCCCTAGAGAAAACTATGGAGCCGCCTATGAAAGTTCTATAGCAATGGTTAAGATAACTGCAGGAGGACAAATAAATTATACTAAGGATACTTTAATCATGAGAGCAATAAAGTTTCTTTTAGAAAAAGGTGTAGAACTTAATAAGCCGTTAGTAATAAATTTAAGTTTTAGTACTAATGATGGGTCCCATACGGGAAGCACTTTGTTTGAACAATATATTGATACTGTATGCAGATTAAATCCAATTAGTTTTATAGTTGCAGCTGGAAATGAAGGTGATAGGGCACATCATGCAGGCGGAGAACTAAAAGAAAGTCAAACAGTACCTTTGAACATAGCATCAGATGAGAGAGGGATCATATTTCAATTATATAAGCCTGTATTAAATGATATTACTATACAAATGGTAAATCCAAGTGGAATAGTTTCAGAACAAATTAGCATAGTACAAGGATACAAAGAAGGAACAATAGGGCAAGATAAATACTATATTTATTATACAGGACCTAAACCTTTTAATATGAATGGAGAGATTACAATAAGCTTAATACCTACAGGAAATTTTTTGCTATCAGGAATTTGGAAGCTTAATATTACATCTAGAGGAGAATACCAAGGAAGATATAATATATGGCTTCCAATAGCACAAGGTTTAAACCCCAGCACAAGTTTTTTGGAACCAGATGTATACTTTACTATAGGTATACCAGCTACTGTACAAAGTGTATTTTCTGTAGGAAGTTATAATGGAATTACAAATACAATTTCAAGCTTTTCAGGGAGAGGACAGCTTAGTACAGATATAATAAAACCAGAATTAGTAGCCCCAGGGGAAAATATTGAGTCTGTAATACCTGGTGGAAGGTTAGACACTAAAAGTGGAACTTCTATGGCAGCTCCTAATGTAAGTGGAATATGTGCACTTCTTATGCAGTGGGGCATGGTAGATGGAAATGACCCATTTTTACATGGGGAAAGGCTTAAATATTATCTTGTTCGTGGCGCAAGAAGGGGTAGGCCTCAAGTTGTTTATCCTAACCCTACTTGGGGTTATGGGCAGGTGTGTGCACAAGCATCCTTTGATTCATTAAAACTTCTCAGAGGTGATTTATTGAATATAAATAATAACTATGATAATAAGCTAATCCGTGAGCAGCAAGGAGCTCAGCCAGCAACAGAGGGTCAAACATCTCCTCAAGTTCAAGAAATTAATCCAGAGCCAATTTTTTTAAACTATCTTGTAGAATATGATGGGGATATAGTTGCAAGACTTAAGCAAGTGCCCTATGCAGGTGTATCAATTTTAGATGAAAATTATGCAATAGTATCGGTAGAACGAGGTAGGGAAGCAGAAATTTTAAAAATACCAGAAATAGTCTTTGTAGATAGGACTGCTTTATATACTTTAATGCAAATACAGCCTCAGGAAGCTGCAAATATATATCAATTTCATGTAAATCCATATCTCAATTTATTAGGTACAGGGGTATATGTAGGACTAATAGATACGGGAATAGATTATTTAAATAAAGAGTTTATATACGAGGACGATACAACAAAAATATTTAGTATATGGGATCAAAGTGATAATGGGGGACCCCATCCACAGGGATTTAATTATGGTACTGAATATAATAGGACACAAATAAATCAAGCAATAACTATTTCAAAAAATCAAGGAGATCCCTATGGCATTGTAAGAGAAAGAGATATTATAGGACATGGGACGCAAATGGCAGGGCTTATAGGATCAAGGGGGTATAATAAGGAAATTATAGGTACTGCTCCTGACTCGCAATTTATAGTTGTAAAGCTTAGACAGGCAAGTGCTGATGCTATAGATGAGGGAATAGCGAGCATTTCAACTCCAGTACCTGTGTATGAAGGGACGGACATTATAACGGCAATAAAGTACGTATATAATGTAGCAAGATCATTAAACAAACCTACAGTGATTTTTATACCACTGGGAACCAATTCTGGACCACGTGATGGAAATACAATTATAGAAAGATATATAGATGAAGTTTCAAAAGTAAGAGGAATAGCAGTGGTAACAGGTACTGGAAATGAAGGAGACCAAAACGGACATACTTCTGGAACTTTAGAAAAACAGGGTGATAGAAAAGTTATTGAATTAAATATGGCTCCAGAACAAAGAAGCTTAGTTTTTGAAATATGGGTAAGAAAGCCTGATGTATTTTCTATAGGTATAGTATCGCCTTCGGGGGAAACCATAGATAGGATTCCAGCTAAGCTTCAAGAAGTAGAACAGATAAACTTAGTATTTGAAAGAAGCAAGATATTTGTAGAATATTCACTTCCTGAAGCGTTAACAGGAGATGAGTTGATAGTAATACGAATTGAAAATGCTAGACCTGGAGTATGGAAGTTTATACTATATGGAGACATTGTTTTAGATGGAAGATATGATGCATGGCTTCCTCAAAAGCCATTAGTTAAAGAAGGAACGAGATTTTTAAATCCTACACCTCTTATTACAGTTCAAACACCATCTACTGCAAGGCAAGTATTAGTAGCTTCCTTTTATAATCAGAATACTAATGCAATAGTTGTAGAATCTGGCAGAGGATATACTAGGGACGGAAGGATAGTCCCTAATATAGCAGCTGGTGGTATAAATGCTAAAACTACGGCAGTAGGAGGAGGGGTTACTACAGTTAGTGGCAGCAGTGTGGCAGCAGCGGTTTATGCTGGGGCTTGTGCATTACTATTTCAATGGGGACTAGTAGATGGAAATGATCCTACTCTTTATGTAGGGAAGATGAGAACTTATTTTATAAGAGGGGCAAGAAGAAGGGAGGGGGATATCTATCCCAATCCTGAATGGGGCTATGGGCAATTGGATTTAGAAAAGGTCTTTGAAGCAATTCGTGCTAGAAATAGAAATCTAGATGAAAAAGTGCTAGGAAGTAGAGAAATATTAATAAAAGAAGACTGTATAGAGTGTAGTATAGGTAAAATATTTTTAAGAATACCAAAAGATATGTAAAGTCGCCATTTAGGCGACTTTATAATTTAAAACAGTATCTTTAAAAACTTATCTATTTCCCGGGAATTTAGGTATATGTCTCCGATTAGTCCATGCTTTAAATTAGTTTGCTTATTTGTATGAAAGTCAGAACCAGCAGTATAAAACAATCCACTTTCAACAGCTATTTTTATGAAAAACTCTATATCGCTAGGCGTATGTCTAAAGTGCTTTGCTTCTATACCATCAAAGGGCATATTAATAATTTCTGTAAGACAATTTTTGTTTATAAGAATTGGATGGGCTAAAACTACTATTGCTCCAAATAATTTTAGAGCCCTAATTCCTTCATAAACGGATAGCCTATAGTTACTTTTATTAATACCACTATTTAGGTTTATTAAGTGTTTTGCATCCCTTGCCTTGTGATTTTTCACAAGTCTTAAAAATCTTTCAAAATTCTTATCTTTATATCTATCATCTTTAAAATAACCTAATATGTGAACACTTTTATTCTTATGGCGTGTAGATAGTTCAACGCCTGGAATTACAGTAACTCCAAATTTAGCACCTGATTTAACAGCTTCATCTATACCTAATATAGTATTGTGATCTGTAATAGATATTATATCCATATGTTCATCACTGGCAAGGCGTACTATTTCAGTTGGAGTAAGGTCACCATCGGATGCAGTAGAATGTATATGGAAATCGCCTTTATAAAACATTTAAAAATCCTTTAATTTATTACTATACATTTATATTATTAAAAAACATTGATAAAGGATACTAGCAATTATAGATATTATAATAAAAATGTAACTTTAAATAGATCATTATTAATATAAAGCTTAATATTTATCTACAGCTTTTCTCTAACTATAGGCATACTCATACACCTAGGACCGCCACGTCCACGAGATAGTTCATAGGATTGAAATTCCAATACTTCTACATTATTTTTTCTAAGTGCTTCATTTGTAATATAATTACGGTCATAGCAGACAACTTTTCCAGGAGAAATAGCTAAAGTGTTACTTCCATCACTCCATTGCTCTCTACTAGCTGCAATAGGATCTCCATTCCCACACCTTATTAAATTTACTGCAGGCAAGTTTAGGTATTTTTTTAATATGTCACATAAATCATCGCATTCATAATTAATACGTACTTCATTATTTTTAGCTTTAGTTATGCTATATACATCTAATGGTTCTTCAATTCCTGGATATATGCTAAACTTATCATAGTCCACCATTGTAAATACTGTATCTAAGTGCATATATGCCCTTGCTTTTGGAATATCTAAAGCTAAAACTACTTCAAAGGATTCATCTGAAGCTAAAAGCTTATGTGATAATCTTTCAATAGCCATTGGGTCTGTTCTATCACTAATACCTATAGCTAATATTTTGTCAGAAAGAACTAAGATATCCCCACCCTCAATAGGATGTGTTTTATCTCGATTATACCAACGGTTTACATCTTTAAACCTAGGATGATAGTTAAAAATATACTTAGCAAATAAGGTTTCTCTGTTTCGAGTGGTATTTGCCATAACATTTAAAGAAATCCCTCCTCCAATGGAGGCAAATGGATCTCTTTGAAAATAAAGATTTGGAATGGGATCCAAATAAAATGGATAGGGGTTTTTTACCATGTCTCCTAGGGATTTTGGTTTAATATGCCTAAGCTCTTCTTTACGAACTCCTGATATACATTTTCTTATAAGTTCGTGAGGGGAACATGGATTAAATAATTCCATAAGAGCTTCTTGTAAGCCCCATGTAACAACTCCGCCTTCTTCCATAAATTCCGTTAAAAATTCTTGCCTGATTTGTGGATATTGTAAAATTTCTGCCATTAAATCTATCAAATATAAGACCTCTACGCCTTCTTTTTTTAAAATGTCCGCAAATTCAGTATGCTCTTTGCGAGCTTGCTTTAAATAGGCAATTTCATCAAATAAAAGTCTTCTTAAATAGTCTGGTACTATATTTTCAATTTCTTCCCCTGGGCAGTGAAGTAGTACACATTTTAGTTTTCCTATTTCATTGTAAACAGAAATACTTGGGTTAGAATACATAGACTTCATCCTTTCTATCATCTATTCTAACCATTAGTTTATCAATTCAATAAAATATTATGCTAATTTATGTTTACATAGGAACTATTAAATAAAAATTTCTATTGACATTTAAAAAATAGGATAATATAATAAGTCTCAAGCAGAAAATGCCAACTTAAAAATCGAATATAAATCCTTATCTAGAGAAGCTGAGGGACTGGCCCAATGAAGCTTCAGCAACCAGCAATGCTTATTTGCAAAGCAAGGTGCTAAATCCTGCAGACATTAGTCTGAAAGATGAGGGAAGGTAATAGTTTAAAAGCGGCCCTTCCATGGGGCTTTTTTTATTAAATTTATCCTCTTCCTCATTTGAGAAAGAGGATTTTTTATTTTATTTGTTTTAGGAGGGAAATAAATGATTTATTTAAAGGATGTTAAGAAGATCTATGAAACTAAAGAACATAAAATAGAAGCAGTAAAGGGAGTTAACTTACATGTGGAAGTTGGAAAGATTATGGGTATTATTGGATACAGCGGTGCGGGAAAAAGTACTCTCATAAGATGCATCAACTTGCTTGAAGCCCCTACTTCTGGGGAGGTAATTGTAAACGGCAAGGATTTAACTAAACTATCACCAAAGGAACTTAGAAAAACAAGAGAAAAAATAGGTATGATTTTTCAGCATTTTAATCTTATGAGAAGTAGAAATGTATTTGAAAATGTAGCTTATCCTCTTAAAGGAAAAGGCCTTGCTAAAGAGCAAATTAGAGAAAAAGTAGAAAATCTTTTAGAATTAGTTGGATTAAGCGATAAAATTAAAGTTTATCCTGGAGAGCTAAGTGGTGGACAAAAGCAAAGAGTTGCAATTGCTAGAGCACTAGCAAATGATCCACAGGTACTTTTATGTGACGAAGCTACTTCAGCATTAGATCCTCAAACAACTAGATCAATTTTAAAGCTTTTAAAACAAATAAATGAAAAATTAGGTCTTACAATAGTTATCATTACTCACCAAATGGAAGTTGTTAAAGAAATATGCCATAAGGTAGCGGTAATGGAGGGTGGACAGGTTATTGAAGAAGGAGATATTCTTCAGATATTTGTAAATCCTAAGGCACAAATGACTAAGAATTTTGTATCTACAGTATTTCATTATGATAAAATTTATGAAGTTTTAGATAAGGAATCATTTATAGGAGAGCTTACTGAAGAGGAAGTAATTGCAAAAATATCATTTATGGGTCAAAAAACAGGCCAAGCCTTTATTTCAAAGGTTTCTAGAAAATTTAAAGTTGATGCAAGTATTTTATTTGGTAATATCGAGCTGATTCAAGAGGTGCCTATAGGAAACTTAATTGTTAAATTTAATGGTTCTAAAGAAGGAATAATTCAATCAATGAATCATTTAAAACAAAATGATATTTATGTGGAGGTGATTAAAAATGCTAGAACTTCTGAATACCTTTATGCCGAATGTAGTAGAACTCTTTCCTGATATGATGAAGGCATTAGGAGAAACCATACTTATGGTGGTCATAGCAGGAAGTATTTCAACTGCTATAGGAATAATAATAGGAACAATTATTGTAGTAACAAGGCCAGGAAATATACTTGAGAATAATGCTATTTATAGTACTGTGGGAAAAATAATAAATATATTTCGTTCAATTCCCTTTGTAATACTTTTAGCAGCAGCTGTACCTTTTACCAGACTTATAGTCGGAACAACAATTGGATTAAAGGGTGCCATAGTTCCACTAGTACTTGGGTCTGTTCCATTTGTGGCAAGGCAAATTGAATCAGCTCTTTTAGATATTGATAAGGGGATAATAGAGGCAGCACAGGCCATGGGGGCAAGTCCTTTTGAGATAATCTACAGGATTTTATTAAAGGAAGGACTCCCAGGTATCGTTTATGCTCTAACAATTACAACAGTTAGCTTAATAGGATTTTCAGCTGTTGCAGGAACTGTAGGAGGGGGTGGACTAGGAGACTTTGCAATAAGATATGGCTATCAATACTTTAAAACTGACATTATGGTAGCTACTATAATAATTCTTCTTATCCTAGTTAATGGAATACAAAGCTTTGGTGATTTTTTATTAAAGAAGTTAAGTCATTAATAAGATGAAAATATTTAAGATAATTTAAGGGGGCTTTAATAATGAAAATAAAAAGATTAGCAGCGTTAGTATTAGGGGTAGTAATAACTTCTACAGCATTTGTTGGATGTGGACAATCAAAAGGGGCATCTGCAGATGCAAATAAGAAACAGGTTATAAAATTAGGGGTTACAGGGGATGATCATGAAGTTTGGGATAATGTAAAAGAGAGATTGGCAAAGGAAAACATAGAGCTTAAAATTGTAAGCTTTAGTGATTATGTAAGACCAAATATGGCGTTAAATGATGGAGAAATAGATGCAAATGCCTTTCAAACTGCGGCATATTTTGAACAATTTAAAAAAGATCGTAATTTAGATCTTACTGCCATCGCAAATACTGTTTTAGCACCAATGGCTATATATTCAAGTAATTTAAAGGACTTAAAGGAATTAAAAAATGGAGATAAAATTGCCATACCTAATGATGCAACCAATGGTGGAAGGGCGCTTCTACTTCTTCAAGAAGCAGGATTAATTAAACTAAAAGAGGGATCAGGTATCACACCAACTGTTAAAGATATAGTGGGAAATCATAAGAATCTTGAAGTAATACCACTTGTAGCAACACAAATTCCAAGATCCATAAAAGATGTAGCGGCTGCAGCTATTAATAATGGTGTTGCAGTAGAAGCAGGTTATTCTCCACTAGAGGATTCTATATACGTTGAAGATACTAAAAAGGAAAGTGCAAAAAACTATTTTAATATTATAGCTGCAAGAACTAAGGATAAAGACAATGCAGCGCTTAAAAAACTAGTAGAAGTGTATCAAACTGATGAAACTAAAAAGCTTATAAAGGAAACAACTAAGGGGTCATCTATTCCAGTATTTTAAAGTTTTAATTAAAACAGTCATATCTTTTAAGCAGGGATATGGCTGCTATTTTATGATATAATATATCAGGGTGATGACATGAAAATATTAAAAAATGATTGGCAAAATTTATTGCAAGATGAATTTAAAGAGGATTACTACTTAAAACTTAGAAAGTTTTTAATAAATGAATATGAAACAAAAACTATATATCCAAATATGTATGATATATTTAATGCCCTACACTATACAGAGTATAAGGATGTAAAAGTGGTTATATTAGGTCAGGACCCATATCATGGCCCTAATCAGGCTCATGGCTTGAGTTTTTCTGTAAAGCCAGGTGTACCAGCTCCTCCTTCTCTTATGAATATCTATAAGGAGCTTAATAGTGATGTAGGTTGCTATATCCCCAATAATGGTTACTTAAAGAAATGGGCTGACCAAGGGGTTATGCTTCTTAATACTGTGTTAACAGTTAGAGCAGGTGAGGCAAACTCCCATAAGGGTATGGGTTGGGAACACTTTACTGATAAGGTAATTAGCTTATTAAATAATAGGGAAGAGCCTATTGTTTTTATATTATGGGGAAAAAATGCTCAATCTAAAGTTAATATAATAAAGAATTCAAAGCATTACATAATAAAATCTGTTCATCCAAGTCCACTATCTGCTCATAGAGGTTTCTTTGGAAGTAAGCCCTTTTCTAAGACTAATAAATTTCTTATATCTATAAGTAAGCAGCCTATAGATTGGCAAATTGAAAATATATAAAGCTGTAGAAAATAAGATAATAGAAATGTGTGGCTGTATCAAAATAATTTTTTAAATTATTTTGATACAGCCCATTTTAAGGAATATTACTTTATGTTGGTACAACGAGTATTAGGCCATTCTCTATAAATTACAAATGCCAATATCATATAACCTAAGATTAATGGACTATTTTCTCCCAGGTTTCTTAGTGAAATCATTAAATCTGAGTGCTCTATAAACCCAGATAAAAGACAAAGAGCTAAAAAGAATGTGGAAAGTAATCCATAGGTTATAGATAACACAATACTTGTAACTGACTTTATTTTTAAACTATTAATTTTCATTGATAATTTATATAATAGGGGTAAAATCATTAATGTTATTACTTCCCAACCCACAGGATGTCTTAGTGTAGATATGCCACAATATAAAATTATTGTTAATATAGATACATTAATTATTTGATTATTTGTCATATGATTTTTCATTTATAAATAATTCCTCTCATTATAGCTGATATAATAAACCATCCACAGGTTTACTAATCTAAAGTAATTATATTTGTAATATCAACTGTACTTCCATCTTTTTGTTCTGTACTATGAACCATTATTTTTTTACCAGATGGACTCCATGCAGAAGGTGTATAATACTCCCCTTTAGAAATTAATGATTTTTTCTTTGTTCTGATATCTACTACATAAATACCTTCATTTCCATCTTCATTGGATATATAAGATACCTTTGTTCCATCTGGTGACCAATTCTCACCAAATATAAATCCTTCATCTAAGGTTTGTACATTCTCACCATTTAAGTCTGTTACTATTAAAGCATTATTTTGTTTATTAGGATAATTTACTTCCATAATAAAGTGATTTTTATCAGGAGATAATTTAAAGTTAAAAATTTGCTCGTTAGTGAATTCTTTAGTTTGTTTTGTTTTAATATCATAAACCTTCATTTTTTTCTCTTCACGCTGTTGTGTTCTATAATATATCTTATTTCCAACCATTACTGGATTCATTATACACATTCCATTAAAAAGGGCTTCATTATGGAAGTTTGGTGCATCTCCTGTTGCCATTTGTTCTTTTTCTACATTTGCTATTTTTGTCGAAGTTCCATCAATTTTTACAATGTAAAAGCCTTTAATATTCATATATGGCATAATTAATTCTTCATTATTAATCCATTGAGCTTGTGTTAAATCAGCCATATCCATAGACGGCTCATTAATCTTAACTTTTATATTCCCTTCTGAATCTGTAATACATCCCATATTCTCTTTTTCAAAATCATTTACATAAAATACATGTTTCTTATCAGGTGAAGAAATAGCATAACTTTGTAGCTTTGATTTATCAGCAATACTTTTTTCTGTTTTAGAATTTAAATCATATGAATAAAGACTTTGCACTTTAAATTCTCCAAGGTTATTTTTTATAGGATCTAATTCTTTATTTTCCTTTGAAACAAGCATTTTATTTTCTGATAACCAATCATATCCTATTAATCCTTCATAAGTATTAATTTTAGATGCAGTAACATTATCTGCTAAAATATCTTTTGTGTCTTTTACAATATGTATTTTTTTATCTCCCATTTTAATTATATTTTGGCCTTTTAATTGTTTGTGTGCAAGTACTGGAATTGCTGATGCCGCTAAAGAGCATACAACTACTGTTAATATTAATAATCTTTTCTTTATCATGTTTAATCCCTCCAAATCTCTTATGAGTTTACTATATCAATTTGATTTTTCAAAAGTATATCTACTTGTTTCAATACTGTAAACTTTTATAAAAATGGAAAAGAAATTAAGAAGGTTGTACCTTTTGGTTCATTATCTTTTAAAGAAATAGTTCCGTTTTGTTTCTCTATTAACTCTTTTACAATTGAAAGTCCAAGACCTACTCCACCATATTTTTTCGAGCGATCCTTATTAACTGTATAAAAAGCATCAAATATCCTTTCTTTTGATTCTTTTGGAATTCCTATTCCTGTATCTATTACTTCTATGCATACATATTTATCTTTAATATAACTGTTTATAAATAGATTTCCGTTAGGTTCATTATATTTTATACCGTTGTCTATTAGATTTGTAAAGATATGAACCAAACTTTCCTTATCACCCAAAATAGATGCGGATTGTATATTCGTTATCATTTTAATATTAAATTTTTGTGATTTTCCTTTCATGCGGCTGCATATGTCCTCAAGTACTTCTTTGATATCAAGCTTCTCTGTTTGAAGCTCAAAATCATATTTCTCAAGCGAAGATAAATACAATATTTTCTCTACCATTTCATAAAGTCTTTGAGTTTCCTTTGCTATATTAGCTTTAGCATCCTGAAGTAAGTTAGGATCATCAGAATACATATCTAATAAATCAGAATATGCTTTTATAACTGTGAGAGGGGTTTTAAATTCATGGGTAATGTTACCTATAAATACTTTCTGCTGCCTTTCTAATTTTTTTACTTTTTCTAGTGCCAATTTTAATTTTTGTTGTTCATCATTGATTTCTTTGATATTTTTTTCAATTTCATTGCTCATATAATAAAGTACTTCACTTAATTCACCAAGTTCATCATTTCGTTTACATGGAAGGATACTATCATATAATCCACTCTTAATATTAAGAGCATCTTTTTTAAGCCTTAAAATAACCTCTACATATCTATTAAAGTAAAAATATCCTGCAATAAAACTAAATATAAATACGACACATCCTATACTAATAAAAAGAGATTTAATATCATTGTAAAAATCAATATCATTTGCAATAGAATACTCAAATTTAATTGCTCCTATTTGATTGTCTTTATATAGTGGAGCGATATAAATTATAGTGTTATCTTTAACTTCATAGGCTATATTCCCATTAAGTGCATGAGAAAGTATTTCTTTAATTTTAGTTGTATCATTAAAGGCCATAGAGCTAACAATTTCTTTTCCACTCATATCATATATAACTGCACGCATCCCATTTATTGAATTTAACTGCCTTACAAGCTCATGGGCATTTTTTTGTAAAAATTCATTTTCATTCTTTATAGAATCTGTAAGATATATTTGTTTAATATATGTATTTGCAATTTTGGCCTGACGTGCTAAATACTCTTCATGCTGCTTTTCTTGATTATTTTTTATTCCTTTAAGTACTAAAATACTGAGTATACTTACAGTCAAAATTAAAAGAGTTGCCAAAAAAACACTAGATTTAATCTTTATGCTAATTTTCATAGATTCCACCTACAGCCTTATATCCTACCCTATATACAGTCTGTATTATATCTTGGTAAGGATCTTGCAGTTTCTTTCTAAGCCTTTGAATATGAATATCTACAGTCCTAGTTCCGCCGAAATAATCCATTCCCCAAATTAAATCTAACAAATCTTCTCTTGTATATACTCTATTTAAATTTGATAATAAAAGCACTAGCACATCAAATTCCTTAGGGGTTAATTCTAATTCTTCTTCTTTTATAAGAACCTTTCTTTGCTTTAAAATAATCTTTAGATCTTTAATTTTTATCTCATCAGCCTCAGAGTCATTAACATTTTTATTTAATCTTCTAAGCAGTGATTTTACTCTTGCTAATATTTCTCTTATATCAAAGGGTTTTACTATATAATCATCCGCACCCAATTCTAAGCCTAATACTTTATCTACAATATCGTTTTTTGCAGTAAGCATAACAATGCCCAAATCTTCTCTATCATCCAATTTTTTACATACCTCATAACCATTCATTTTTGGCATCATTACATCTAAAATAACCACATGTGGTTTAAAGATTTCTATTTTATTTAATGCCTCTTCTCCATCATAGGCTGTCTCAACGCTGTATCCCTCTCTTTTAAAAGCATAAGCAATTGCATCAGCAATACTTCTTTCATCATCTACTACTAATATTCTTTCTTCCATATTGTCACCATCCTTAATAATTTGAGGATAATACTAATTTTTATTAAAACAATTATTACAAGTGCACTTTTCTATATAAAAATAATTCTGTAAATTTATAATATATTATACATCATATTCTACTGAAAGTAATTAAAATAAGTATTTATAAAAGTCTACACTAATTATGATATAATAGGCGTGACGTATTGGAGGTGTTTTTATGAAGGTCTGTGATACATTCAGCTGTAAATCAACTTGCTCCTTGCAAAGACTACAACAAAGTCAGCTATGCTTTGTTTGGGGCCTAAGCTGTTAAGTTAGCTGAAATGCGTACATGTTTTAGGCTCTGTAACACATAGCTTTTTAGTATTCTTTGCTTTAATACTATGATAGAAGTGAAGGAGTAAGGAAATGAAGTATGTAAAAGCACAAGATGTGTTACCAGAGGAGATTCTTAAAATAATACAAGAATATGTAGATGGAAAATATCTTTATGTACCCAGAAAAAATGAAAATCATAAAGCTTGGGGAGAAAAGAGTGGTATAAAGAACAGCCTTAAGGCGAGAAATAGTGAAATTTATAAAAAATACATTAATGGTACTACTATTAATGTACTAACTCAAGAATATTACCTGTCAGAAAAGAGTATAAGAAGAATAATAGGTCAAGAGAAACGTCTATGCTCATAATCATTACAGAATTATTTATTAGATTGAATACTTATTTTGAAATATGTTATGATTTCATTGTGGCATTCTAATGAAAGATATCATTTTTAATTTAAGACAATGTTCAGAAGTAAAATGATTGTGAATATGTAGTATGTTTTAAATCGAGATGATTATTGTTACTTTCAATTAGAGTAATAATAATCATCTTTTGGTTAGCTGGCTTATAGTAAAATGAAGCTTGAAGTAAGGTATTATTTACTTAAATGAATAATAAAAATTACGCATATTAGAAAAGAGGTGCTGGACTTTATGAAAGCTTTTATAAAAAAATATGAGTATAATTATATAAAGAAATGTTTACATGATTTATATAATGTTTTCGTAGGTTGTATAGATATTAATGTTATTGAAGTAAATAAAGCATATACACATAATAAAATATTAGGTCTTTTTACAAGTTTATCCGAAGAAGAAAAAGAGATACTTGATATTAGTAGAATAAATGATCCATTGCACATTGATAAGTATTTAGCCGAGTTGAATGAATATGTATACGGAATGCCAAGTATTACAAAATCAGAAATTAATAGATTGTTTAAAAAAGAAAAGAATTTTAAATTACCCGACTTAAATGCACAGGATTCAAAGAATGTGTATTTAGGTTGGATTGATGAATCCAGTAGAAAATTATTTCTAGCTTACAATATGAATGATAAACTTGTAGGTATGGTATGCATAATTCCAAGTTATAGTTCTAGCAACACTCATATGTGTTCACTTTGTAATCATGTAGGTCGCCAAAACGAAGTAGCCTTTGTTTCATCTATCTGTAAAACATCTAATACTGGAGAAGGTGCCTATAAATCCATAGGCTTTAATATATGTTTAGATAGCGAGAAATGTAATGAACGAATTGTAGCTATCGAAAAGTTTGAGAAAATTTTAAGGGATGTTAACAATATAAAATAATAGTGATAATCTAAATTAATCATTACTTATAATTGATGCTATTTATGATGCGATATTTTTGATTATAAAAGTAGCCTTAGCCAGGTAATATTAATGGTTAAGGCTCTTCATACCGCTCTAACTGCGGTTTTTTAATAAGCTTTTAAGTGCTGTGGCTGGCACCATACTAGTAACTTGTAAGCACATAATCCATTTGTTTACACCCGATAGCAGAAGCAACTGAACTGCATTTTGCTCGCAATAGATAGAATATAGTTTTATCTTTAATATCACTCAATGTTTCAAAATTCGCTTGCCCTTTACTTATAATAAGATCTGCTTTGTTAAATTCACTCTTAAATGTACTTGAGCAATCTTTTAATATTGTTCCTTGCGCAGCATGTCCATTGTCGATAACTTTTACTAAGTCTGCAACACCTGTATTTATTGCATAGTACATTGTTGCATCATTAACTATTGGACCTCCCTTTACCACATAAGTAACCTTGTTTATTGGAAGATTCTCTAATAGAAATTTATCAAATATGATTTCCCCAGCATTGTCAGCAATATACATAATATTATTTGACTTTTCTACTGCTTCTCGAAGAGCACTTGTTCCAGTACCAAAAATATCATGCTTGATACTGTCCTCAACCGACTTAACAATATCTGAGTGCTCTAGCTTTAGTCCAACTGAAAAATCTATAATATTTCCCGCAATAGCCAGCCTACAGGCCATATCCAAGCGATCTTCTGCTTTATCTAACCATCTTTCTTCAATAATTCTCTCATAAATCTTTTTAGCAATTTCATTGTACTGTTCTTTCAATCTTGCATATGGGTCAATAATTCTAGTAATATTCTTAGCATGTTGATGCATCCTAAAAGCAATTTCAGGTGCCGTTTCATTGAAGTCCATTTCTGCTAATTCCTTGAAAGATCTTTTGATTATTTCTTCTTGCATTGTTACATTGCTTGTGGTTTCTTCAGCTATTTCTACTGCTTGTCTAGCGAGACAGTGAATGCATTCACGTGATATTTTCATAGAATCGTCTCCTTAAGAGTAATATAACTGGTATGTCCATATTATATTGTTTCAATTTGTGATTAAAAAATTGCAGTTATTTATGATAGGGTTCTCCCTTTATTATTCTAAAAGATCTATATATTTGCTCTAAAAGCATTACTCTAAACAATTGATGTGGGAAGGTCATTTTGGAAAAGCACAATTTGTAATGACACCTACTTAAAACTTCTTGAGAAATACCTAAAGAACCACCAATAATGAAGGTTATGTGGCTATTACCTGATAGAGCGCGATCTTCTATAAATCCAGCAAGTTCTTCAGATGAAATCATTTTACCTTTTAAATCTAAGGCAATTACATACATGTTGTCTTTAATGTGTTTTAAAATTGATAGACCTTCTTTAAGCTTAATATTTTCCTCTTCCTTGGGTGAAGCATTTTCGGGAGTCTTTTCATCAGCAACTTCTATAATTTCAAGACTACAATATTTACTAAGTCTTTTAGAATACTCATTTATTGCTTCTTTAAGGTATTTTTCTTTTAGTTTACCAACAGTTATTATTGTAATATTCATTTTGGCTACTCCTAATAGTCATTAAATTTAAAATAAAATACAGAAAGTCGGGGATAACCCGACTTTCAATTAAAACCTATCAATGCTGGTTATTAATAATTAATCACTAATTAAGCTTCTTTACCACAGCACTTTTTATATTTCTTACCACTTCCGCATGGGCAAGCATCATTTCTTCCTACTTTATTGTTATTAACTATTACCTTAGAGTCCTTCCACTGATTACGGATTTCTTTTCTCTTTTCAGGGGAGAATATAGCTTCCCATTGAGGAAGAGCATAAAGATAATCAGCTTTAGCATCTAACATGTTAAAGTATAATTTGTCAAAGTCTATAGCTAAATTTAATTCTGTGTTGGCGTCTATAGCTTCTAAATCTAGAGGATTAATTAGGCTATCGTTTACTCCATCAATAAATCCCATAAAAAATATTGTAGAAGTATTAAAATCATTAGCTAAATCTTCTAGTTTGCCGCTAATTTCTTTTGTATGATTGGCAAGTATTTTAGTATATATATTTTTTTCTACAGCACCATATTCCTTCCAAAAGGCAGCTTCACCTTTTGTCTTAACGTAATCTACAACCATATCTGTCCATTCTGTATATAAACTCATATCCATTCTCCTTTTGTAAAAAATATAAAATTTTACAATAATATTATAATAAAAAAAGTTAAAGATTTCAATTAAAAGCAAGTTGCAAAAATATATTTATCTTTTTTCTAATTGTTCCACATCAGACTTTCCTAAAGGCTTAGAAATATTGAAATTGCCACCTAAAGTATCAACAGGCTTGTTTTCCACTAATATCTTAATTTTTTCAATTGAAGGCACTTGAGTAAGTGACCATATAAGGCTTCTTAAGCAGGCCTCTTCAGCCACAGGAGACATATTTATAATGGCTTCTTTGCTTAAATTTACATATCCAATTCCATCATTAATAGAAAAACTTAAAAGTCTTGTATTTTTAGGTAAAATAGGGCTTAGGTTACTATTTACCGCAGGACCCTTTATAAGCTCACGAACTATAATCTCTCCAATTAGTTCATTTTCCTTAATAATTCGCTCTTCCTTAGTAATAGCTACTTTCTTATTATCTTTAGACGAATTAAAGTACAAATTTAATTCTAAAGTATCTTTATCAGCTTCGGACAAAGTGAACTTCTGCACTTTTTGCTTATTTTGTGAACTTAAAGCATCTGTTTTTTCACAACCTGAAAATGTAAAACTTAAAAGTATCATAAAAGAACATGATAAGATAATAGACTTTTTCATTAACTTCACCCCTTTTAAAACTCTATACATTTAGTGGGTGCACTTCTGTCAGCCATAAGTAAATCGATATCCTTGTTTAATTTTAAGTTATTTTCTATAAGAATATTTTTTACAGTTTCGTAAGCTAGTTCAGGATAATTATTAGTTTTACTCAAATGCCCAAGCATTATCTTTTTAAAGCTACCATCCATTATGTTGAGGATTGCTTTACCACAATCTTCATTAGAAAGATGGCCTTCATTGCTTAATATTCTTCTTTTTAAAACATAAGGGTAAGGACCAAACTTTAGCATTTCAACATCATGATTGCTTTCAAGTAATATGGCATCAGCACCTTTTAGAGCTTCTTCAACTTCCTTAGAAAAGTAACCTAAATCTGTAGCAATGGAAAACTTTTTATTATTGCTACAAATAGAATACCCATGAGGGGAAGCAGCATCATGAGATATTCTGTGGCTTAAAATGTCCATATCTTTGATATTTACATGATTATTTTCAATAATTTTTATGTTTTTTTCTTTGATTTTTCCTATTGATTTACTCATGGCTTCCCAAGTAAGGGCATCAGTATATATTGGAATATCATATTTTCTTGATAAGACTCCAACACCTTTAGTATGATCTGTATGCTCATGAGTAACAAATATAGCATCTATTTCATTGGGAGCCTGACCTATACTTGACAGAGCATTTTCAATACTTTTCCCAGGCAATCCTGCATCTATTAATACTTTTGATTTATCTGTAGAAACTAAAATACTATTTCCACTGCTACCACTATATAAAGAACAAAAAAACATACGTTAATTCACCTTGCCTTAGGAATAAGATATGCGCTTGATATCTGCACCTAACTTATTAAATTTATTTTCAATATAAGGATAACCTCTATCAATGTGTTCAATATTAACCACTTCGGTAATTCCTTCAGCAATTAATCCAGCTATTACCATAGCAGCTCCTGCTCTTAAGTCTGTAGCTTCTACTTTAGTACCTTTAAGTTTATCAACTCCGTCTATAGTGGCAACTCTACCATCTACTTTTATAGATGCTCCCATTTTTATTAGCTCATCCACATGCTTAAATCTGCTTTCCCATATACTTTCATTTATTATACTAGTCCCCTTAGAAATACATAATAAAGTACTCATAGGTTGTTGAACATCTGTTGGGAATCCTGGGTAAGGTAATGTTTTAATGTTAACTCCCTTTAGATTTTTGTCAGATTTAACACGTACAGATTCACCATTTTCAATAACCTCTGCACCCATTTCTATAAGTTTCGCAGATATAGATTCTAAGTGTTTAGGTATAACATTGTTTACAGTAACGTCTCCACCACAAGCGGCTGCAGCAATCATATAAGTCCCAGCTTCTATTTGATCTGGAATTACACTATAAGAACATCCTTTTAATTCTTCTACGCCAGTTACTCTTATAATATCAGTTCCTGCTCCTTTTATATTTGCACCCATACTATTTAAAAAGTTAGCTACATCTACGATATGAGGCTCTTTAGCTACATTTTCTAGTGTGGTTATACCTTCGGCTAAGGTAGCAGCAAGCATGACATTAATAGTAGCACCTACACTAACTACATCAAAGAAAATATTAGTTCCTATAAGTTTATCTGCTTCTGCAGTTACTACACCATCTTCAAGAGTAACCTTTGCACCAAGAGCTTCAAAACCTTTAATATGTTGATCTATAGGTCTTACACCTATAGGACATCCCCCTGGCATTTCAACTCTTGCCTTTTTAAATCTACCAAGTAAAGCACCTATAAGATAATATGAGGCTCTCATTTTTTTCACGTCTTCACTATTAGCATTATAGCTATGTAGAGTTGTACTATCTATAATAGCAGAATTATCCTTTATTGATACTTTACAGCCTAAGTTTTCTATAATTCGTTCTATACAATGAACATCTTCTATATTAGGAATATTATCAATATAACAAGTTCCTTTACTAGCGATTATTGCAGCAGGCAATATTGCTACTGCAGCATTTTTAGCACCACTAATATCAATGCTTCCAAAAAGGGGTTTACCACCATTAATAACTAACTTTTCCATCCCCGCATCCATCCTTATCTATAAATTTTTAATTTATATGTAAATTTACTAATGTAAATTGAAAAATTCATCATTATTTATTCATAACCCCTATTATATCATAATTTCATATTATTTTAACACGAAATTTTAAAATATCTACAAGCGTATTAAAAAAAAAATTAAAAATCCAAAGGAATTATATAAAACCTTTGGATTTAAAGGAAATTATTATTCTTTTTGGAAACTACCGCAATCTGTACATTCAACAGTAGTGGCTACAGGTTCGTGCTTTGATACTTTAATTTGATCAAGAGTGCAATAGTTATCATCCTTACAGTGAAATTTGCACTCATCAACTGTACATGCTATACTATCATTATGATCATGTCTCATAGTATAATCCCTCCTACATATTTTTTTATACTAATGCCAATAATATTTTTGATATAATTGACAAATTTATTTTCCCACGAAGGATTTTTTATATGCATGTGTAATTTAATATTATTAAGAGTTAATAAATACTATAATTGGGGGAAAAAGATGAAATATTATTTAGTTGCTTTGTTTGATGAAGAATCACAAAAATCAATGGAAGAAATGCAGAGGAAAATATCTAAAAAGTATAAAATATATCGTAGTACTCCTGCGATACATTTGACATTAGAGGTTATAGATAATCCTAACTTAGAAAAACTTATACCTATAATTCAAGATATATTAAAACCATATAAGAGGTTTAAAGTTTCTGTAGATGGTGCTTTGTGTTTTGATTCGCCTTATAAATCTGTTAATTTAAAAATTGAGAATAAGGGGTATGCAATAAGAATCAGTAGAAATTTAAATGAAATTCTTAAGCTATCTGGATTTAATGTTAGAGAAAATATAGATAAATGGGATTTGCATGTAGCATTAGCTAATACAAATTATGCTGCAAGGGAATGGAGTAATAAGGAATATAATGCAGCATGTGAAGTTACTAAAATGGAGAATGTAAACAAAATGGCAACAGTTGATAGAATTGAACTGTGGAAGCCTATTAACAATAAAAAAGAAATGATTGTTAAATCATTCCCACTAAGAGAATATTAAGAGGTGTTAAGTGTTTTTATAGATAATAATTAAGGTAGAAAATTACCCTTAGGTGGTTTTCTACCTTAATTATTATTTATACCAAGTTTCTTAGCAGTTTATTAAAAATCTAAAAGGTTTTTCTTGTAATTGGAATATAGTCCTCTTAGTGTACTAATTTTTTCATCTAACTCAAGTTGTAATTCAGAAACTTGAGCATAATCTTTTTTATCAGCAGCATCTTTGATTCTTGTAAATAAGCTCTTAGTAGTATAAGTATCTTTCATTAGATATTGTCTTAATTCATTAATAGTCATCCAGTTAGATAAATCTAAATCCAATGCAGTGTCCATTGAATGAAGTCTCTTAAAACTTCTTATTTCTTCTGCATAATTATTTATAAGTCTATTAGTTATTTCTGTAACCCATCTATTTATAGTTGATAGTTTAAAGCTGTTAACAACTTTATCACTTAATATATTTCCTTCTTTTAAAACAGCTAGCTTTTCAGGATATTTTTCAAATGCTGTTAAATTTTCATATACTGTTGCAGGAACTTTTCCAAAGAAATTTTCACGTTCTTCTTCAGTAAAGTCTTCAAAGACATCTTCTTCACTTCTATAAGCTCTATCTTTTTCTAAGTAATCAGCTTCTTCGCCAGGATTTTTAGATAACTCTTTTAATAAATCATCTTGAGATTTATTGTTTAACACGGAATACTTAATTCCATCTAACATAGCTAGATATAAAGTAGAAATACATATATAAGTATTAGTAAAAGGGTTTGGAGCTCTTAACTCAAATCTTGTACCTAAAGGATTTTGTAAATCTCTTATTACACCTATTAGTATAGTTCGATTTCTAGAAGGAACTTCTACTGTGTGACCTATAGATGTAACAATACAAACAGGAGCTTCAAAGCCAGGTTTTAATCTTCTAAAGGAATCATTAGTGGAAGTAACAAATGGGTTTATTACTTCATAGTTTTTAAGCATTCCCATTAATGATGAGTAACCAATGCTACTTAAGAAGTGGTTTTTATCTGTAGCAAATAGGTTTACTCTCTTTCCGTTCTTTAATTTTAGGGAAATACCTACATGAACATGTTTTCCATTACCTGCAACTCCATCTACTGGTTTTGCAAGAAATGTTACATCTAAGCCATTGCGTCTAAAAGTTTCTTTTACAGCTATTCTAGCCAATAATTCATTATCAGCAGCTTGAAGAGGGGAGGAGTACTTCCAGTCTATTTCAAGTTGCTCCATTATGTGAGTTAGCTTACCGCTATCATCTAATTTAGCTTTTACTCCACCAACTTCTTTATGACCCATTTCTGGCTCTAGTCCATAGTATTCTAAAAGCAGTAAAGATTGCTCTAAAGCTGTTCTTACAGAACCCTTAGTTCTAGTCCAGTATTGTTCATGAAGTACTTGAGAAGTTGAAAGTTCTTCTGTTTCGGCTTTATCATTAGGGGTTTTAACCCAAAATTCAAGTTCTGTAGCAGAAGTTATTACTATATCTTCTATATCGTCAAAGGTAGTATTAAATTCGGAAAGTACATAAGGGTGAGATTTAAGTAATTCCATAAGAGAAGATTTAATGTGTTCAATTGAACTTTTTAAAATGTGTCTTGAGTCTATTGGCTTATTTTCATGATATAAAAAGCAAGGTATTCTAAGCGTACCAACAGGATTATTTGTTTCAGAATCTATATGTTCATAGTTATAGTCTACAAACCAATTAATATCAAGGTCTGCAATCATATCAACTTTTGCATTATTTAAAGTTGCTATTCCAGGAAAGAAAACAGAAGAACCATCTGTTTGCACTCCACCTGTTAAAAAGGTAGACATGTCGTCTAAAAAAAGCGAAACTGGAATCTTTTCATCAGTATCATTACCAGAAAGGTCTATTCCTACAAATGAAACAAATTTTATTTCAGTATGGGAATTTAGTATTGAGCGCAAACTCTCTTCTGAATGCATGGTAGGTGGTATTAAATACAGCAAATCTTTTAACATAGTTGGCCTCCTTAAAATAACTGATATTATGATTACATTATATGATAAGCTACATAAAAAATATATGCTTGATTTTACAACTTGCCATAATTTTTGTCAATGATTCTTATCAGTAATTTCTGAAATATATTTTTAATAAATAATAAATAATGTATAATGATTAATAATGAAAATAAGGACCTAATATTATATAATTATTACAAAGGAAGGGAGTGGCTTGATTTTGGAAAATGATAAGATGATATTAATATATGGATTAAATGAACAAGAAACTAATGCATTTAAAAAAATAGCATCTGAGTATAACTTGCCAAAACACAAAATTATTAAAAATGATATGGGTAAAATGACGATTAAAGACATATTAGGTGGTTTAAATTTAGAAGTGTTTAATGCAAATTTACCAGAAGAAAAGGTAATTCTTTTTAGTAACTTTACTGATGCAGAGTTAAAGTATACTATAAACCTTATAAGAACAACATTTTCTTTTTCACCTATATTAGCAGTAATTACTCCAACTTCTATAGAATGGACTTTTGAAAATTTACTTGAACACTTAATTGAAGAAAGAGAATGGTTTAAAAAACAAAAAAATAAATAAGGATAATTTTACGAGGTGATACTATGAGCAGAATAGGAGAAAAGATAAAAGAGATTAGAATAGCAAAGGGATTAACACAAAAACAGTTAGGGAAAAAACTTGGAGTAGCAGAAGGATTTATAAATGAAGTTGAAAGTGGAAGAAAGGTTATAAATCAATCTCTTATAGATAGAATAGGTAAGGTCTTAGGAAAAGATTTAAATGATATAACTATGTCCTTTGAGGAAGAAGTGTATAAAGAGGAAAAACAAACTAAGTTTGAATATCAACCTAAAAAGGAAAAGATAAATGATGTATGGAATGAAGCCTTTGGGTCTGTTATTAAAAATATACCAGTATATTCATATGAGTTAAACAAAATGTTAGGGCATAAGAAAATGCCTCTAATAGAAAATAAAATAGAAGGTTTTCCACAAGATAAGGTGTTATTTTTACAAATACAAGATGATGAAATGATGGGATTTAGAATTGCTAAAGGAGATATAGCATTTGCAAATCTAACTAATGAAGTACAGAATAATTCCATATGTCTTGTGGAATATGGAAACGAAAGAAAGATAAGACAAATAAAAACTTTAGATAGTAATAAAGTTTTGCTTATAAGTAATTCAGGAAGTGTAAGAACAGAAACTATAGAAAAGAAAAGCTTAAAGGTAATAGCAAAATTAAATAAATTAGAAATAATTCTTTAAAATAAAAATTAAATAAATGGCAACAAATCAAACATTATTTCATATTTATAGTAATGAATAAATGATATAGGAGTAATGTTATGGCCATAGGTAGGCTAAAAGTTCAAGTTTTTAGAGGAAATACACTTACACCTGTAGATAATGCAAGAGTAACTATACTTCCAAGTAGTTCACAGCTTACAAGAGAAGCTCCCAAAGTACTTAGAAGTGGTTCTTCAGGTATTACAGGAGAACTAGAGCTTACAGCTCCTCCACTAGAATATTCGCAGGCACCTACAAATAACCTTCCATATAGTTTATATGATATTAGGATTGAGGCAGATGGATTTGTGCCTCAATTCATAGAGGGGTGTCAAGTGTTTCCAGATGTGGTTGCACTTCAACAAAGTAATCTTATTCCTCAGGCTACAAGGCAAGTACAGGTAGAGCAAACAATAACTGTTCAGCCAAATACATTAGTTGGAAATTTCTTGCCCAAGATACCAGAAGATCCCAATAGGCCAGATCCACCGCCACCTACAGGATTTGTAGTTTTGCCTGAACCTGTAGTTCCTGAATTTATAGTAGTTCATGCTGGAAGACCTGATGATGATTCGGCACCTAATTATAATGTGAGGTATAGGGACTACATTAAAAATGTGGCATCTTGTGAAATATTTTCTACATGGCCAGAAAATACAATTAGGGCAAATGTTATGTGTATAATATCTTTTACATTAAACAGAATATACACAGAATGGTATAGAGGCAAGGGAAAAAATTTTGATATTACAAGTTCTACTGCTTTTGATCATGCCTTTAATTATGGTAGAAATATATATGATACGATAAGTGTTGTTGTAGATGAGTTGTTTGCAACCTATATGAAAAGACCCGATAGGAAGCAGCCACTACTTGCTCAGTACTGTGATGGCGTGAATGTACAATGTCCAGGATGGCTTACACAATGGGGTAGTAAATTCCTAGGTGATCAGGGAAGAACTCCATATGAAATATTAACGAATTTTTATGGTAGTGACTTATCTTTAACTCGTGCAAAAGAGGTAGAAGGTATTCCTAAATCTTATCCTGGGACACCGCTACGCCAAGGGAGTAGAGGAACTGATGTTAGAACAATCCAAACTTATTTAAATAGAATAGCAGAAAATTATCCTGCTATTCCGAAGATACGAGTAGATGGAATATTTGGTCCAGAAACTGCAAGGTCTGTATCTGTATTTCAACAGATATTTAATTTACCACCTAATGGAGTAGTAGATTATGCTACTTGGTATAGTATATCAAATATATATGTAGGAGTTACACAAATAGCAGAACTAAGGGGTATAGAATATAGTGAGCTTAAAAATGGTATTTTTGTACCGCCAGCATATAGGGCAGGAACTAGAAATTTTATACCAACTGCCATGTATCCAGAAGAAGCTTAAAAAATTTCCCGGAAAATTTTCCGGGAGATTTTTAATATAATTTAGTTAAATTTATATTTTTATAATAGGTATTTAGGATGGCTTTGAAATCTTTCCCACTTCGGGATAGCGCCATAGCTCCATATTGACTCATACCTACACCATGACCATATCCGCCACCGTATATTGTAAAATTATCATTAACTCTCTCAATAGAAAAAAATGAGGATGGTAAAAATTTATTATTTACTAGAGGTTCGCCTTTATGTCTTATAATAGGTATAATTTCACCTGTATAATCTTTATTAAGTCTTATAGCACTTCTAATATTATAGTCATTTTGTACATTTACTGTTGCATTAGAGAATATAAAGCTTATTTCTATTATATTTCCATACTTGCTACGGTTAATTACTTTAATATCCTTTAATTCTTTAAGTTCAGGGAAGTCTTTAGATGAATTGTTGGGCTTTATAGCTACATAATCTTTTCTGTTTTCAAATAAATACTTAAGTGATTTTATAAGCGATTTTTCAAGTGAAGTTTTTTTAATTTCTACATTCCATCTAAAGTAAGGTGATTCTAAATCTATTGCATCATATTTTGAACTTTTAAAAAAATTTAACCACTCTTCTTCATTCACCGGTAGCTTATTAATATTATTAATATAATATCCTGTAAAATAATAATTTTTACTTTCAGAAGTTCCATATTTTTTAAACCATACGTCATCATATAAGGTTCCAAGGCCAGGGGAGGTTGAGTAGTATTTAGCGTCTATAGGCTGATCTTTATGTGTCATAATTATTCCTTTAGTTAAATTAACAGCTTCAGTTGCTATAGAGTTAGTAAGAGTATTATTATAAACTTGACTTTGAGTACTATCATCTACATAAAATCCAAGTTCTGCAAATCTGCATTGTAGCATATCGGATAATGCATAAGTTCTTGCAGCGATAGCTTGACACTTTAAGGATTCCAAGCCTCCGGTAGTGGGCATTTCAGAGGGAACAACCTTAATTAGATAATCTTCTAAAGAGGTTTCATTAATCATAAGTAAATTATTATTTTTTTCAGAAGTTATTTCAAGAATTCCACTATAAGAAGGAATAAAATCAGGACTACCTCTTTTTATAGAATTAACTTTTAGGTTTTCTCCTTTTATATAAAGTCTTTCTTTAAATTTTATTTCTTTATCATTTAATAAAACTGTCTTTGAAGTTATAATGATTTTACTATTTTTCGAAACATATAAATTTAAATCTTCTCTTAGACTATAGAGTAGAGCAGAAGATAAACATTCTATCTCAATAGTTGAATGATAAATAGATGAAAACCCAGTGGTGGATATTGCAATTCTCATATTGGTATAATCCTCTGGAGTGATTATAAATGTTTTTAATTTATTTATATTATCAAGATACATATTTAAATTATTTTTCCCTACTAATATTTTTTGGCTATCAGAAGGAACAAGTATCTTGCCATCATAAAAGTAATACTGCGATTTAGATGCAAGGGACATAGTTCCTTTCTTTTCAAGATCATAATTATCAATATTTTTTTTCATTACACGTTCCTTTAAAGGCAATTCCTCCTTGAGTGAAAATATACCTATAAAGTTATATTTATAGCTTAAGACTGTTCCCATATTAAAAGTTTTTGGTAGCTTTACTTTATGAAGTTTATTATTTATGTATACTTTCGTATATTGATTATATTTTCCAGCTACCACTGCATGAGTAACCTTTCTTGGGAAGAACAGTATAAAAGTGAGTATGATTAAAAAGATTATTAGTAAATTCTTAGATTTAAACAAACTTCCACCTCTCAAAGTAAATTCTTTAATTTATGATTATTATAATATCATATAAATTATAACCCATTATATTTTGTAAAAACATGAATAATAAGTTATAATTTATATAAAAGTGATTTTTTATCCAATAGGATAACAGTATTTTAATATATTTATTAGGGGGAAGGTTAATGAAAGGTACAATAGTTGCTACATGGTTAAAAACTTGTAGAAATCTTTATAAAGATGAAGTAGTAAATAAGGCAATGGAAACTGTGGGATGGAATAGGAGTAAGATATTTTCTCCTGTGGAAACTGTAGAGGATTCTCAAGTAAAAAAAGTAATAGAATATATAGCTGATGAAAATAATATAAGTGAAAAAGAATTATGGAAAAGTATAGGGATAGATAATATCACTGCATTTCATAATGATTTTCCAGCATTTTTTGAACATGAAAATTTATATTCCTTTTTTAAATCAATGTTTGATGTGCATGTGGTAATGACTAAGAAATTCCCAGGGGCAAAACCACCTTTGGTTACTATAGAACCTATTTCAAGCAATGAGGCTATATTTTACTATAAATCTGATAGGGGAATGTTCGATTATTTCTTAGGACTTACAGAAGGAAGCATAAGGTTTTTTAAAGAAAATATAAAAATACAGGAAGTTGAAAGAGATAAAAATTCTCTAAAACTTAAATTAACCTTTGAAAATGATATATATTACAAAAAGGTTTATAGATTTAATAAAATTATGTCATTAGGATTTATAAAGGACATAGGAATAAAAGTAGGAATAATTACATTTGCAACATCTTTAATAAGCACATTAGGATTTATTGGAGCAAACAATATTGTAAAAGTATTATCTATATCAGTTATAAATGGAGTGCTTTCGTATATAGCTTCTAGTATGTTAATGGCACCTAAGAAGGCAATAAAAGAAGAAATTGAAAAGATAGTAAGTAATAAGTACATAGAAGACGGAGACATTGTGACAGGAGATAGTTTCGAAGACATATTTGCACTTTTAAAACAATATAAAAGAAATATAAAAGCTGATTTTGTAGGATTTAAAGGTGTTACAGATGAAATGCATACATTTGCAGATAGAATAAATAATATTAGTAGTTTCATGAATCAAACATCAGAAGAAATATCTGGAGTTGTAGATCAAGTGGCAGAAAGTGCTGTAAGTCAAGCTGAAAATACTGAGCATGCTGTGACTGTGCTAAGTGATAATATACAAAATTTAAAGAAAATAGTAAACAGTGAAAATAGTAATAAGTTAGAGCTTGAAAGAGCAATCAATAAAATTAACACTAGCTATGAATACGTAGTAAATAGTAGTCAAAATATTATGTTGAACCTTCAAAAATTTCAACAAGTAAGGGATAAAGGAATAGAGCTTCAAAATAAGGCTAAGGATATAACAAATATTGTTTCTATGGTATCTCAAATATCTGAACAAACAAATTTATTAGCTTTAAATGCTTCTATAGAGGCAGCAAGGGCAGGAGAGCAAGGAAGAGGCTTTGCAGTAGTTGCAGAAGAGGTAAGAAAGCTTGCAGAAGAAACTAAAAATGCTGTGGGGGAAATTAATATTAATTTAATTAGCTTTGCAGAACAAACAAAAATTCTTTCTGAAGAAATAGATACACAATATGTAATATTAGAAGGTGAAACTAAAAATTTGGAAAATGTTAAGGATATAAGTTATGAAGCGACCACTTCAGTTAAAACTGTATCATCTTCTATGATAGAGACCATTAATGAATTAAATAATGAAGCTAATTTAATTTCAAGTGTATTTGAAAATATAGAATCCTTAGCAGCTATTGCACAAGAAAATTCTGCATCATCTGAAGAAGTAAGCGCTAATGTTTCTAGCTATACTAATGAATTAAAGAAACTTATTAATAATATTAAAGAATTCAAGAAAGTTACAGAAAGCTTTAAAGGAGAACTTTCTAAATACATAATATAATAATGAATGGGAGGTGAAGGCTGCTTTTATAGTAAATAAGTTTTATTTACAGCAGCTTTCCTATGGAACATCTTCATAATGTGCTCTTTTGCAAATGGAAGGAAATATCAAAACGAGCGGCGTTTAGTTTAGTAATTCCAGCTATAAGTATGATATATCCTATTTTAAATAGACCAAGTGAAGGGGCAGCTGTTATGCATACATTTATAGATGACATCATTCCGTTTAATGCTTTTTTTGTAGTACCATATGTGTTATGGTATGCCTATGTAGCGTGGTTTTTATTATATCTTTGTATAAAAGATAAGGATAATTACTTTAAACTCTTAACCAGCTTAGCAATAGGAATGTTGATAAGCTATGGAGTGTTTTATTTCTATCCATCTCATGTGGCAAGACCTATAATAGCAAAAAAAGATGTTTTTTCAGAGCTGGTAGCATTTATATATCAAAGGGATAATCCTTACAATTGTTTCCCAAGTATTCATGTTTTAAATTCATTATTAGTTGCTATGTATGTAAATGCAAGTTATAAAGTAAAGATAGGAACAAAAATAACTTGTAGTGTGCTAGCCACATTAATAATCATGTCTACTTTATTTATAAAGCAACACTATTTTGTAGATGTAATAGGAGCTATATTTTTAGGGTGTACATTATTCAAGTTAATGAATATTATAACGACTAAACAGATAAGAGATACAAGAAACCTGTAGATAATATTATCTACAGGTTTTTAGACACCTCTCATATCAAACTTTGGAACAAAACTTTCTTTTACTGTACCTTCTTCTTGTATAAAGCCTTGAGTAATTCCTATAGAAATGCAATAATCTATAAATGATTCATATATTTTAGGATTTATAGGCTTGTTTATTTCAGGATAATCCTTAGCTTTATTTAAAGGAGTATACTGATTCATTATGCTAACATACACTAAATCTTTAAATTTATTATGAATATAATCTATTATTTTCTTTGAGTCAAATAATAGTCCCGGGAGCATCATATGTCTTATTATAACCCCATTCTTTATTATGCCATTTTCGTCAAACTCACAGTTACCCACTTGAGCTACCATTTCCTCAATAGCAAGTGAGGCATGCTTAAAATAATTAGGAGCATTGGAATACTTTATGGCAAATTTATCATTGTAATACTTTAAATCAGGAAGAAATATATCTATATATCCTTTTAAGGACTTTATAGTTTCTATATTTTCATAGGAGCTAGTATTGTATATTATAGGTATATAAAGGCCACTAGCTTTAGATATATCAAGGGCTTCTATTATTTGTGGAACATAGTGAGTAGGAGTCACAAGGTTTATATTATGAGCACCATTTTCTTGTTGCTCTAAGAAAATTTCACTAAGTCTTTTTATAGATATTTCTTTTCCTACATGCTTTTGACTAATTGAATGATTTTGACAAAATACGCAAGACAAGTTACACTCTGAAAAAAATACTGTCCCAGAACCCTTTGTCCCAGAAATACAAGGCTCTTCAAAATGATGTAAAGATACTCGAGCTACCTTAGGATTTATAGTTGCTCTACAGAATCCTTTTTCACTATTTAACCTATTTGTATTGCAATTTCTTGGACATAACTTACACTGAGAAAGTATATTCATCAAATCAAACACCTCATTTGTTTTAATTACAAATAATAATTATACAGCAAATATTATTATTTTAAAACATACATTTATTTTTAAAATAAAATATAAAGCATTGTACTATAAATATTAGCCCTACAGCTCCAAAGGCTGGATATAAAAAAGTTATAAGATTTACAAATCCTATTTGAGAAATTAGGATAGCTAAAGTTAGTATAAGAAAACATGCGATTTTATAAGGAATTTTAAATTTTTGTTCTAAAGTCTTGCTTACGCTAAATACATCAGACACTTCAGTAGAAAACATTTCAAGCCAAATAATAGCTAAAAGCATTACTTGAATTGCTCCTCCAAATCTATTAGAAACATATAATAGTGGAATTTCGTAATTAAATATATAAGGAATATTTAAAATTAATAAAAGATTTATTATAAATGATAGTATAGTGAGTCCTAAAGCACCTATAACTACTCCTGTGTAAGTCATTTTGAAATTGTTTATTTCCCTACTTAAAGGTACCATTACTCCGCTAGATGATAATATATTAAAGCTGCCATAAAGAAGGCACGAAAGTACCCAAGGGGATTTATAGGGTTTAATGCTCTTTACATACGATATATTCATATTGTCATAAAAGAAAAGATATAGTATAAATACTGTTATTATTACTAAAAATAATGAAGGAACTATAATTGAGTTTATTTCTATAAGACCTTTGGTGTCACGAAAAAGAAAAATAACTGCTAGAAAAGCCATGATAATAAGTCCAACCCATTTTGAAACATTAAAGTACTGATGTATTAAAGCGCCGCTTCCTGCAAGAATAATTGAAGCACTACTAATCAAAAATAATGTAGTAAATATATGTGTAGCTTTTCCAAGCAAACCTGGACTTATAAGCATTATCAAATCATTATAAGATTTTAAATTATGTTTTTGAGATAAATTCACTATTATATAGTAAGTAGATATATATAACATACAGCATATAAATATGCCTATAAAGCTTTTATACCCATAAGTTGAGAAAAATTGTTTGATTTCTTGACCAGAAGCGAGTCCAGCTCCCACAATAGTGCCTATAAAAACTGCAGAAATTTGTAAGGTGGTGATCATTTTTTTAATCATATCTTCTCCTTTTATTAAAATACTTTTCTATATATGTATATATATAATTTATAAAAAAATGATTTTTCAACTAAAAATTTATTTTTGTGAAAGACTATATTGCAAGAGGAAGGAGGAATTCATATGAAGATAAAAAGATGTATTAGTGTGATTTTAAGCTTATTAGTTAGTATATCTTTATGCGGCTGTGGGCTTATGTCTTCTAAAAATAAGCAAAGTGATGAACCAGTCAAGGAATTTGATATAAAGGCAGCGGAAAGCATTGCGGAAAACTACGTAAAGTATTTGATGCAAGAGGATTATGAAAAAGCAAACAAGTTTTATTCAAAAAAGTTATCTAAAACAACCAAAACTACAGAAAAGCAACCATTAAAAATAAAAGGATATAATATAGAAGAAGTTAATGAGGTTGGTAATTCAGGAACTTTTAAAATTAAAGTGATTCGATCTAATGAAACTCAGCCTTATGCATCCTTAGATGAATATTCTATAAAAGTAATACATGAAGAAAAGGAATATAAGATAGATGCCATACAAAGCACTTCAGAAAAGGAAGCTAGAGCAGATAAAAGTCAAATAAGATTAAAAAGTAAAAGTAATGTAGAATCAAATTTAATTATAGATACATCGGGGCTACCAAATTACGCATTTGCAAAGGATGACAAAGCAAAAACTCACAAGATACTAGTGCCTAAGGATAATTATGGATCCATGTCATTTAGCTTTCATGGATATGATATAGCGGTAACTACATACAATGATAGATATTCTTTTGCTGGACTTGTAAAAATAGATGAAAGTATGCCAACGCAAGGAGGAAAAGGAGAGCAAGGAGGCCAAGGTGGTCAAGGAGGTCAAGGACAAGGCGGTGCAGCTGCAGGTGCAGGTGGCTTAAGAGAAAAACCCATAGGAAAGGAAATTACGCCTCTTGATATATTAGAAAATGCCAAAATAGACTTTTTAACTTTTTCGGCAGATGAAAAATATATACTTATACAATATACAAAAAAGAGTGGAGGGAAATGCATAAGATTGTATACAAGCGAAGGTGGGGATTTAATACCTTATGAATTTGAACAAAACTATCCAATAGATAAGGTTGATATAGTATATTCCTGTTTTTGTGAAGGAGTACTAAATTACGAGGTTATTCCACGTACAAATTCTGATAAAGCTATAGGAAAATATATAGGAAGATGGCAGTTGGATTTAAAAGAATTTAAACCTTCAAAGATGTAGAGTTAATTGAAAGAAAGGTACTCATAAATTATAATATTTATGAGTACCTTATTACTTAAAAAAATAAGAGGTGTATATATGAAAAATTTTGGAGACAAAAGATATAATAGTTTAAATTATTTTCTTAGAAATAAATTTGGAGATAAAATATTTAAAATATCCTTAGATGCAGGATTTTCATGTCCTAATAGAGATGGAACTATTAGCAGTGGAGGATGTGTGTTTTGTAGTGCAAGAGGTTCTGGGGATTTTGCAGGAGATAGAAAATTTTCTATATCCAATCAATTTGAAGATAGAAAAAAAATGATGAAAAATAAATGGAAGGAAGGAAAATATATAGCATATTTTCAGGCTTATACTAACACATATGCTCCTATAGAGGAATTAAGAGAAAAATATAATCAAGCATTAAAGGAAGATGGAGTAATAGGGCTTGCTATAGCCACTAGACCTGACTGCTTAGATGAAGAAGTTTTAAATTTATTAAGTGAAATCAATAAAAAAACTTATTTATGGATAGAACTAGGATTACAAACAATTCATGAAAAAACAGCAGGAATAATTAATAGGGGATATTCTCTAGAAGTATTTGAAAAAGCTTTAAATGAACTTAGGAAAAGAGATATAGATGTAGTAACACATGTAATATTTGGACTTCCAGAGGAAGAAAAAGAGGATATGCTTGAAACTGTAAGGTATTTATCACATCAAGATATCCAGGGAATAAAATTTCATCTGCTTCATTTAATGAAGGATACTCCTATGGTAAGCTTATATGACGAAGGCAGATTAAAATTTTTAGAACAAGAAGAGTATATAGATATAATTTGTGAGTCAATTGCAATGCTTCCAGAAACTATTGTTATACACAGGCTTACAGGAGATTCGCCCCGAAATCTTCTTATAGGTCCACAGTGGAGTTTAAAAAAGTGGGAGATATTAAATGGTATAGATAAAAACCTTCAGAAAAGGAACTTACACCAAGGAATTTATTACAATACAAAAAATTATCGATAGTTTTGAAATTTATGTAAATTGAGTAAATATTGCCTAGGTGGTAAAATATTATATATTAAAAGTTATTAGGAGGGAATTATATGTCTAGTTTATCATTAAAACATATGTATAAAGTTTACCCAGGTAATGTTACAGCAGTAAAAGATTTTAACTTAGATATAAATGATAAGGAATTTATAGTATTTGTAGGACCTTCGGGATGTGGAAAATCTACAACTTTAAGAATGGTGGCGGGCCTGGAAGAAATAAGCAATGGAGAATTATATATAGAAGATAAACTTGTAAATGATACAGCTCCTAAGGATAGAGATATAGCAATGGTATTTCAGAATTATGCACTTTACCCACATATGACTGTATATGATAATATGGCATTTGGGCTTAAACTTAGAAAAGTTCCAAAAATTGAAATAGATAAAAAGGTTAAAGAAGCAGCAAAAATACTTGATATTGAACATCTATTAAATAGAAAGCCTAAGGCATTATCAGGCGGACAAAGGCAAAGAGTTGCCATGGGAAGAGCAATAGTTAGAAATCCTAAAGTATTTTTAATGGACGAACCTTTATCCAACTTAGATGCAAAGCTTAGAGTTCAAATGAGAACAGAAATAGCAAAGCTGCATAAAAAATTACAAACTACTTTTATATATGTAACTCATGATCAAACAGAGGCCATGACGTTAGGTACGCGAATAGTAGTAATGAAAGATGGTGTAATACAACAAGTAGATAATCCTCAAAGCATATATGAGCATCCAGTAAATATGTTTGTGGCGGGATTTATAGGAAGTCCTCAAATGAATTTTATAGATTCCAATCTAGAGGAAATCGGCGGTAAAGTATATGTAGTATTTGGAGAAGATAAAGTGCTATTATCGCAGAATAAAACTGAAGTGATAAAAGACAGAGGATATATAGGTAAAGAAGTGGTTATGGGTATAAGGCCAGAGCACCTAAGTGATAAAGAAGAATCAATTAAAAGTTACCCAGATTCAGTATTTTCTGCTGATGTAGAAGTAACAGAACTTATGGGTGCAGAAACTTATTTATATTTAAGCAAATTAAAGTATAATTTTACTGCAAGGGTAAATGGCTCATCAAAATCAAAATCAGGAGATAAAGTGACCATTGCTATATTGCCTCAAAATATACACTTATTTGATAAGGAAAGTCAATTGACTATATTTTAGGAGGTAGTGAAAGGTGCATAATATAAATAGTTTTTTATGTAGTATTTTTACTTTAGAAAGAGTCTAGATGGAGGTGTTAAGATGAAGGTGGATTTAATAATATCGGCAGATGATATAAAAAGAGAAAAGGTTATTGATAAATCCGTAGTAGTTATAGATATGTTAAGGGCTACTTCTGTTATAGTAACAGCAATGAATAATGGATGCAAGAATGTTATTCCGGTGGTGTCTATAGAAGAAGCGCTAAATATAGTAAATAAGACCAGAAAAACACATATACTTGGTGGAGAGAGAAAAGCTCTAAAAATAGAAGGATTTGATTGCTCTAATTCTCCACTAGAATATACATGTGAAATGGTCAAAGATAAGGTGATTGTAATAACGACTAGTAATGGAACTAGAGCAATTAAGGGAAGTGAGGGAGCAAGAAATATATTAATAGGAGCTCTAATAAATGCTAAGGCTATAGCAAAAAAACTCATAGAACTAAATAATGATATTGTAATAGTAAATGCAGGAACCTATGGACAGTTTTCCATAGATGATTTTTTGTGCAGCGGTTACATAATAGAATGCTTAGTTAGGTACGTGGATGTAGAGTTAACTGATATAGCTAAAACAGCTCATTATTTATATAAGGAAAACCCAAACTTAGAGTTCATAGAAAATGCAAGTCACTTCAAGAGAATAAAGGAACTTAATTTACAAGAGGATTTAATATACTGTTGTAAAAAAGATATAATAGATATAGTACCTGAATATGCTAATGGCACTATATCTATTGACTAGTTTTAAACTACTTGGAATATATAAAATTTAAGGTAATAGGACTCATCAGAAGTCCATAATATAGGATGATCAGAAGATTGAGTCCTAAACTCTACTTGGCGTAAAGTTCTTCGTGCATCCTTTGCAGCATCAGCTATGGTTTGCTTAAATAACTCTGGATTCATAAAATGGGAGCAGGAACAGGTTATAAAGAATCCACCAGGTTTAACCATTTTTATTCCTCTTAAATTTATTTCTTTATAGCCTCTTACTGCACCATCTATAGTGGAGCGGGATTTTGTAAAGGCAGGGGGATCTAATATAACTACATCATATTTTCTTCCTTCCTTTGCCCATTTATGTAAAACGTCAAAAGCATTATGACATTCAAACTTTACTACATCTGAAAGACCATTAAGTTCCGCATTTTTAGTGGCATCCTTTATAGCAAGCTCTGATATGTCTAAGCCAAGTACGCTCTTAGCTCCAGCAATACCTGCATTAAGCGCAAAGGAACCTGTATGAGTAAAGCAATCTAATACATCTGCATCTTTGCAAAGTTTATGTATTGCATTTCTATTTTCCTTTTGATCAAGAAAAAATCCTGTTTTTTGACCATTTTCTAAGTCAACGTGATATCTAACTCCATTTTCTGTTATTATTACATTAGTATCAAAAGGTTCTGTAAGAAATCCCTTTGTTTGTTCCATTCCCTCTAATTCCCTTACGGCCACGTCACTTCTTTCATATATTCCCTTTGCACCATATTCTTCTTTCAATATGTTCACTATTATATCTTTATATTTATCTATACCTAAAGCAAGTGATTGTATCACATAATAATCTTCATATTTGTCTATTATAAGTCCTGGTAAAAAGTCTGCTTCGCCAAAGACGAATCTGCAACTTGAGGTATCTATTACCTTTTTTCTATATTCCCATGCATTTTTTAGTCTTTTTCTAAAGAAATCCTCATTTATTTCTTCATTGATGTCTCTAGTCATTATACGTATAGCAATTTTTGATGCATCATTTATATAACCTTTGCCTATAAACTCATTTCTAAAATTATAAACTTCTATAATATCACCATTTACGTAATCTCCATCATAGCCTTCAATTTCATTAGAATATATCCAAGGATGACCTGCCTCAGATTTTCTTCCACGACCTTTATATAAATAAAACTTGCTTGCCATTAAAAAAACCTCCTTGATATTCGATACTTTTGTAGTATACCATAATGAATAGTACAATAATAGAACTACCCTATAAAAACTATAGAGTAGTCATATCGGTTGTAATGTCTAGGTTATTTTCATCAATCCAGCATATGGAAGATTCTAAGACCCATCCCTTGTTGTTAATTCTTTCATCTTGTGGGAAAAAGACCTCAAGCCAAAGAGTATCGTTTATTTCCCCCATATCTAGTACATTTATAACAGTTTCAGGATTTAAAGTGAAAAGTACAGGGGAGTCATTCAAAGGGGATAGATGAATATAAGTAAAGCTATTGACTTTTACCTTAGAATAAATAGGTGTCTTGTATTTTATTACTATAGTATTTAAAGTTTTATCTTTCGTATTATAGGATTCTTTCAATTCCTCATATTGTTTTTTAAGTACCATTAGCTGCCTTTTTTGAACATAAATTTTATTATTAAAGTAGTATGAAATATAAAGTGATACACACAAAAGAATTATAAATAGAAAGGCAAACATATGGGCCTCCATATAATTATTTATAATTATATCTTATTCATGTAAATTTTTTATATACAAAAAACTCGTGACTTTGCACGAGTTTTTATTAAACAGCTTCAGTTAAATCATCATATTTATATATATATAAGTCTGCTAGAGACATTAAGTCTTCCTTTTGAGGTTCAGAATATAAATCATGAACTGCTACCACTTTCATTCCTGCAGCTTTAGCTCCTATTACTGCAGGTAGTATATCTTCAAATACTATGCAGTTTTCAGGGGACACTCCGAGCCTTTCAGCACAAAGTAGATATACATCTGGAAAGTTTTTACCTCTTGAAACTTCACCCGTAGTAGTAATACAGTCGAAATAATCGTATATTCCTGTGCTTTTTAAGGCAGCCTGTAGTAACATGTCACAATTGCTTGTAGCTAGGCCTATTTTAATATTATTAGATTTAAGCAGTGTTAAAAATTCCTTAGCTCCAGATTTAAGAGTTACATCATTAGTATATTGATTTAAGGCCATATCATTCCATTCATTTGTTATCTCTTCTATGGAAGATTCAAGAGAAAACCTGTCTTTAAAATACTTTGCGGTTTGACTAAAACTTAAATGTTCTATATTTTCTTTTAAATCTGAAGGAATGGTTATATTACGTTTCTTTAGGTATTCTACATCTATATTATTCCATATCCACATGGAATCAATCAAAGTACCATCCATATCAAATATAGCAGCCTTGATATCCTTAAACATTTACTTCATCCTTTCTACAATAGTTTTTATAGTAATCCTATTATAGCATGAAGTAATGAAATATATCATTTAAAATTCACGTTCAAATATTCTTATTTTGACGGTATCTTTAAAATCCTCTATTGAGCTTATATTTATTTTTTGAAGTATTTTACCCATACACTCACTGTCTACAGCTACTTTAATTTTTGATTTATCTGCAAAACTATTTACAAGTTTTCTACCTTCTTCATGAGGAAGCAGTGCTTTAGGGCCTCCAACACATCCTCCGATACAACCCATTCCTTCAATAAAATTAGCTGCAAATTCTCCAGCTTTTAATTTATTAAGTAAGTCCTTACATTCACGCACTCCATTGCCTTGAACAGTCTTCAAATATTTATATTTTTCTGGAAATAGCCTTTCTATAGCCTCGCCTACAGCTAAAGATACCCCACCTGTACGTGCGTATAATCTGCCTCCACGAGAAGCATATTCAAAGGATTCATCTTCTTCTAATTCATCAGGATCTATGCCTAATGCATCAAATATATCCTTTATCTCTGCAAAGGTAAGCACAAAGTCAATAGCACCTTCTATATCCTTCTCACGTGCTTCTGATTTTTTAGCTATGCAAGGTCCTACAAATACTACTTTACAATCTGGATTTATTGCTTTTAAGACTCTTCCAGATGCAATCATAGGAGACACAGAGGGAGAAACATGTTTAACCAAATCAGCATAGACTTTTCTAAGCATTCCTACCCACATAGGACAGCAACAGGAAGTAATCATAAAATCTTTTTCATCTTGCACAAAATGGTCATATTCTACAGCTTCTTTTAATGTAAGCATATCTGCGAAAAAAGCAGTTTCCACCATATCTGAAAAGCCCATTTTCTTAAAGGCTGTTCTAAGTTTATGTATTGTTACGCCTTCTCCAAATTGTCCTACAATAGCAGGAGCTACACTAACAATTACAGGGGTGCCACCCTTAAGTAGGCTTATTAAAGGTATAAACTCTGAGTTGTCTAATATGGTTCCTTCAGGGCAACTGTCTATGCACATACCACAATCTAAGCATAGTTCATCATTTATGTATATTTTTTTACTTTTGCTATCTGGAAGAATAGCACCAAAGGGACAGGCTTGCTGGCATAAACAATCATCTGGATTTTTACAATCATCTATGCAGTCTTCCATTTTAAATACCACTCTTTGAGCAGGAGAATAATTTTCTATAGCCTTTGTAAGATTATCCATATAGTTATCATCAAATTTTACTTCTACACCGCACAATGCAGATATAATCCTACCTAATTTATCCTTATTAATCTCTGGATTAATAAGTAAACTATTAACTTCAGCTTTTAAATTTCCTTCATAGTGAGCCTTCACTAGCTTCTTAAATAACTCTTGATATGACTTATGCATTAATAAACACCCCTTTGTATAAAGCAATATAAAAATAAGTAAATAATATTTAATATTATTTACTTATTAGCCAAAATTTATTTATTAATTAGATAAGACCACAGATAGGCGTTTATTTTTCATAATAAAAAAGAACTACCTTTTGGTAGTCCACTGGTCGGGGTGACAGGGATTGAACCTGCGACCTCATGGTCCCAAACCACGCGCGCTCCCATCTGCGCTACACCCCGATAATCAAATATATTATAAAAGAAAATAAAAAAAAATTCAAGAAAAATTTTTATAAAAAGAAAGTTGATGTGAAACCAACTTTCTTTTTAAATAATAAGATTACTTTTTCTCTTTATCACCTGCACCTCGAGTAGGAACTAGTGACATGACAAATCCAACTAATATAGATACTAAGGCAGGTGCTATAACATTTACATAAGCAATAAATCTTGTTTTATAAAGTACTAATGCAGTAACAACTGTTATTGCTACAGTTATTACGAAAATGGATATTACAAATTTAGCAAAGGAACTAAAGATTTTTTCATATATTTTATGACGAGTAGGTCCACTTATTAGTTTTTTAAATAAAAAGTAAGATATAAATATTAATACTATGTTTACAGCAGTAGAAATTAAAAAATTTCTCACGAAAAACACCTCCTAATACTGTTATATTTATTGTTACCAGCTTAGAGGTGTTTTACACTTTTTATTTTTTAATTATTTATTTAAAAAATCTTCTCCGATTTTATATACATCTCCTGCTCCAACTGTTAAAACCAAATCTCCTTCTTTTAAAGAACCATTTAAGTAATTTAGTATTTCTTCAAAACTATGAAAGTTTTTGCAGTTTAAATTTTTTAATCTTAATGCATCACCAAGCATTGTAGAATTTACTATTCCAGTATCCTTTTCTCTTGCAGCATAAATGTCTGCCAGGATTATTTCATCTGCATCATAAAAACATTCAGTGAATTCATTAAATAAGGTTATGGTTCTTGAATAAGTATGAGGTTGAAAAATACATACAACCTTATTATGTGGATAATTCTTAGCAGCTTTTAGTGTAGCTTTGATTTCTGTAGGATGATGTGCATAATCATCTACAATTGTAATTCCATCTTTAATGCCTTTAAGTTCAAATCTTCTATGAGTACCACCAAAACTTTCAATTCCAAGTTTTATATTTTCGTAAGATATATCAAGTATAAGTGCTATGCATATACTTGATAGGGAATTTAAAAGATTGTGTGTACCAGGCACATTTAAGTTTGCTGAGAATAATTTGTTGCTATTTTCAAATACATCAAAGGATGCGCAAGCTTTTTCATTATAAGTTATATTTTTAGCAGTAATATCGCCCTTATCTATTCCGTAAGTTAATATGTTGGAGGTACAAGCTTTTAATACTGGCTCCATATGAGGGTCTTCAGCATAAGCAACTAAGTAACCTTCTTTAGGTATAAGCTTTGCAAACTTTACAAATGTATCTTGTATATCCTGTATATCTTTATAGTAATCTAAGTGATCTGCATCGATATTTAAGATTGTACCTATATAAGGATAAAACTTTAAAAATGAAGCTTTATACTCGCAAGCTTCCGTTATAAAATATTCACTTTTTCCTGTTCTTACATTCCCATTTATAATATCTAAATCTCCGCCAACTAAGATAGTAGGATCTAAATCAGCTTTTAGGCATATATGAGTTATCATGGATGTAGTTGTGGTTTTACCATGAGTTCCAGATATGGCTATATTGTACTTATGACCTTTCATAAGTTTTCCTAGAAACTCTGCTCGATCCATTAAAGGTATATTAAGTTCTTTTGTTTTTATAAGCTCTGGATTATCTTCAGAAATCGCAGCAGTATATACTACCAAACTTGCGTGTTCAACATTTTTTGACTCATGGCCTATATAAATTTTTGCACCCATAGATTGAAGTTTGTCAGTTATATTAGATTTATTCATATCTGATCCTGATACAACATAACCTTTTTCTAAAAGTATCTCAGCGAGACCGCTCATACTTATTCCGCCTATACCTATAAAGTGTATAGGTTTGTCTTTATATTTTACTAAATCAAGTAGCAATTTGCTCAACTCCTCGTAAATTTCATTCCATTTAATAATTATATACAAAAAAACATTAAAAAACACTTAAAATATTATTTATTTTTACTATATCATTGATTATATTCTGTTTTTAGAATAGAATATGAATAATAGGAAATATTTAATAATGAATAATCGTAATTAATATAGTTAGGTGATATATATGGATAAATTTACACGAAATCAAAGAATTTCTGCTATTACTAAGATACTTATAGAAAATCCCAATAAGATAATAAATTTGAATAGATTTACTGAAATGTTTAATGCTGCAAAATCTACAGTAAGTGAAGATTTAATTGCAATAAAGGAAATTTTATTAAAACTTTCTTTAGGTAAAATAGAAACTATACCAGGAGCAGCTGGGGGAGTAAGATACATAGGAGGAGTTTCTGAGGAAGAAAGCATAAAATTTGCTGAAGAATTATGTATGATTTTAAAAGATAGAGAAAGAATAATACCAGGGAATTTTCTATATGTTACAGATTTAATGTTTAGTCCAGATATAATTAGTAAAGCTGGAAAAATATTAGCCTCTTCATTTAATAATAAGGACGTAAATTATGTAGTAACCGTAGAAACTAAAGGTATTCCGTTAGCTTATGAAGTAGCTAAAATGCTTGGAGTTCAATTAGTAGTTGTGCGAAGGGAAAATAAAGTAACAGAGGGACCAACGGTGAGTATAAATTATGTATCAGGTTCTACTAATAGAATACAAAACATGACTTTATCTAAAAGGACTATTAATAAGGGAAGTAATTGTATTTTCATTGATGATTTTATGAAAGCTGGTGGAACTGCCCTTGGAATAATGAACTTACTAAAGGAGTTTGAAAGTAATTTAGTAGGGATTGGTGTACTTATAGATAATATAGAAATGGATAAAAAGTTAGTAGATAATTACGTATCTATTATTGAGTTTGAAGGATTAGATGGAGAAGATAATGCTATTTTAAATGTATCTAAGAAAATAAAAATGTAAAATATTCTAAAAATTATATATTTTTTTTGAAAGTAAGAAGGAAAAATGCAAAACGTAGAGAATATTATTATCATAAGCATCGTGGAGGTGGATTTTTATGCAAATTACAGATGTAAGAGTTAGAAAGATTGCCGCTGAAGGTAAAATGAAAGCCATTGTGTCCGTAACTTTTGATAATGAATTTGTTGTACATGATATCAAAGTTATAGAAGGACAAAATGGACTATTTATTGCTATGCCAAGTAGAAAAACTCCAGATGGAGAATTTAAAGACATAGCTCATCCAATAAATACTCAGACAAGAGAAAAAATACAAAAATCTATTCTAGATGAGTACGAAAAGGTAAAGGATGAAGCAGTTACTGACGTTACAGAAGAGTAAAAAGGAGGAGTAATATTACTCCTTTTTATTTTGTCCAATTTTCTGAATATATCCGGTAATGTTGCAATTAATATGCATATAAAATATAATAATAGGTAAGAAGTTATATTATTATATATAATAATGTAAAAATGTGCCTATAAGAGGTGGTAAAATGTATAATTGTGCTATAATATTAGCTGCTGGTGAAGGAAAAAGAATGAAGTCAAGCCTACCAAAGGTGGTTCACAAGGTATGCGGAAAAGAAATGGTTAATCATGTAATAGATACCTTAAAAGAGGCAGAAGTAGATGACATAAATGTAATCGTTGGAAAAGGAGCAGATGAGGTAAAAAACGGAACTTCATCTAGAAAAGTTTCATATTCATTTCAAGATAAGCAACTGGGAACAGGTCACGCAGTAAAATGCTCAAAGGACTTTTTAAAGGGTAAGGAAGGTACTGTAGCCATATTTACAGGAGATGCCCCACTTATTACATCTAATACAATAAAAGATCTAATTTCCTTCCATGAAAAAAATCAATATAAAGCAACTATACTTACTTCTATTGTTGATGATCCAACAGGATATGGAAGAATAATAAGGGAAAAGAATGAGGAAGTAGGAAAAATAGTAGAACATAAAGATTGTAATAAAGAAGAATTAAAAGTAAATGAAATAAATGCAGGTATGTATTGCTTTGATATACATGAACTTCTGGGGAGTTTAGAATTATTGTCAAATAATAATTCTCAAGGAGAATACTACTTAACTGATGTAATTGAAATATTAAAAAATAATGGATTTAAGGTTGGTGCATTACCAGTAGAATTCGAAGAAACTATGGGCGTAAATTCTAGAGTTCAATTATCTGAAGTAGAAAGTATTATGAAAAGACGAACAAATAATAAGCATATGGAAAATGGCGTTACTTTAATAGATCCAAATAACACATATATTGAACCTGGAGTAATAATTGGAAACGACACAATTATTTACCCGGGAAATGTAATTCAAGGAGATACTATCATAGGAGAAGGATGTATTTTATACCCTAATTCTAGAATTGAAAGTAGTATTATTGGCAATAAAGTAACTATACAAAATTCGGTTATACTGGAAAGTAGTATAGGAGAGAATACTACAGTAGGTCCTTTTGCATATATAAGACCAGAAAGTAAAATAGGAAAGTCTGCAAGAATAGGAGATTTCGTAGAAATAAAGAAATCTACTATTGGAGATAATACTAAAGTTTCACACTTAACATATATAGGGGATGCAGAAGTAGGCAGTAAGTGTAATTTTGGATGTGGTACAGTTGTAGTGAATTATGATGGTCGTAAGAAATATAAGACTATTATAGGAAATAATGTATTCATAGGATGTAATACTAACTTAGTAGCTCCTGTAGAAGTAAAAAATAATTCATACATAGCTGCAGGTTCAACAATTACTGAAAATGTGCCAGAAGATGCATTAGCTATTGCTAGAGCAAAACAAGTAAATAAGGAACAATGGGTAATTAAAAAAGGATTTAATAAATAATTCTAAGGAGGTCTTTCCAATGATAAGCCACGGAAAAAGTATTAAGATTTTTAGCGGTAATTCACATCCACAACTTGCTAAAGATATAGCTGAAATTTTAGGAGTTCCGCTAGGAGATGCAAGTGTAAGTAAATTTAGTGATGGGGAAATATGTGTAGATATTAATGAAACAGTTAGAGGTATAGATGCATTTATAATTCAATCTACTAATGATCCAGTAAATGATAACTTAATGGAACTTTTAATCATGATAGATGCATTTAAGAGAGCGTCAGCAGGAAGAATAACAGCAGTTATTCCTTACTATGGATATGCAAGACAAGATAGAAAAGCAAAGGCTAGAGATCCAATTACATCTAAGCTTGTTGCAGATCTTTTAACTGCAGCAGGAGCAGATAGAGTTTTAACTATGGACTTGCATGCAGCTCAAATTCAAGGATATTTTGATATACCAGTAGATCATTTACTAGGAGTTCCTATACTTGGAAAGTACTTTGCTCAAAATGGATTTGATCAAAGAGATGATGTTGTAGTGGTTTCTCCAGATTTAGGTAGTGTTACTAGAGCAAGAAAGTTTGCTGACAGAATTCATGCTCCAATTGCAATAATAGATAAGAGAAGACCAAAGCCAAATGTATCAGAAATCATGCATATAATCGGAGATATAAAGGATAAAACTTGTATATTAGTCGATGATATGATAGATACAGCAGGAACTATTACTAATGGAGCTAGTGCATTGTTAAAAATGGGAGCTAAGGAAGTATATGCTTGTTGTACTCATTCTGTATTATCAGGTCCTGCTATAGAAAGAATAAATGAATCTGTTATAAAGGAATTTATAATGTTAAATACTATAGCTCTTCCTGAAAGCAAGAAGAGTGATAAATTTAAGCTTTTATCTGTGGCACCTGTATTTGCAGAAGCTATAAGAAGAATATATGAAGAAATATCAGTAAGTAAATTATTCGAAGAATAATAATTTTAATGATTATAAAAGGCATATATTGCGAGCAATCGTAATATATGCCTTATTATAATTTGTTCAAAAATATAAATTTTAGTAAAGATTTTGTAACAATTTAAGTATATACTATTAATAGTATTATACTATATGATAAATTTAAAATATAAGATAAGGTAGGAGGAGCATAAAATGATGGACGGTAAAATAGCAAAGGTATTGATAGTGGATGATGATAATAATATTTGTGAAGTTATAAAAATGTACTTGGAGAATGCAGGATACGAAGTTAAGGTAAGCAATGATGGAAAAGAAGCACAAGAAGCTTTCTTAGAGTATAAACCAGAGTTGGTGCTTTTAGATGTAATGCTTCCTCATATAGATGGAGTAGATGTACTTAAATGGATAAGAAAGGATTCTGAAGTTCCTGTAATAATGCTAACGGCAAAAGGGGAAACTTTTGATAAGGTTTTAGGATTAGAACTAGGAGCAGATGATTATATAGTAAAGCCTTTCGAGCCTAAAGAGTTACTTGCAAGAATTAAAGCTGTTCTTAGAAGATATAGCTCGGAAAGTGAAAATAAGGAAGTATTAAAATTTGAAGATTTAATAGTTGATAGTAATTCTTATAATGTAATTTATAAGGGTGAAGAAGTAAAAATGCCTCCAAAGGAATTTGAGCTTTTGCATTATTTGGCAAGTAACAAAAACAAAGTTTTTACAAGAGAGCAGCTCCTATGTGAAGTGTGGGGCTATGACTATCCTGGAGACTCAAGAACTGTAGATGTTCATGTTAAAAGATTGAGGGAAAAGCTTCAAGGTGGATGTAATTGGAGTATAGAAACTGTTTGGGGCGTTGGATATAAGTTTGAGGTGAAATAATAAATGAAAAAGGGACTGTTTCCTAAGATGGTAGCTACATTTACAGCTATTATAGCAGTGAGTTTTATAGTAACAGCTGCATTCTTATCCTATTGGTTTGAAGGCTACTATTTTAATGAAAGAAAAAAACAGTTGACTAACGAATCGCGATTTATAAGCGAAAGTGCGATAAAATATTTAGAAGGAAATACTACTCATGAAAGAATTGAGGAAATGATTAGTAATATTGGTAGTTACCTATCTACTAATATATGGCTTACAGATAACTATGGTATAGTATATAGTGTGTCAAATGATGAACATAAAAAGATAATAGGGAAGCAAGTGCTTACAGATGAATTAAGTGATCTAAGAAGCGGAAAGAATGTAGAAAAGAGAGGTATATCATCGGATGTATTTCCCATGCAAGTACACACTTTTGTAGTTCCGATTTTTCATAATGATGTATTTAAAGGCGCTATAGTTATGCATACTTCTCTTAATGAAATTAAGGAACCATTAGAAAGGGTTTATGAAATAATATGGCTAGCTGCAATACTTGCTATAATGGGATCTGGATTTATTATTTATTATTTTTGCCAAAAGATAATTATAAAGCCTCTTGGAAAGATAAACTATGTGGCAGATAAAATTTCTAAGGGCGAAGTGGAAAGAAGGGTGCATTTAAGCTCTAAAGATGAAATTGGAATTCTTGCAGAATCTTTTAATACCATGGCTGAATCTCTTGAAAAAATAGAGGAGAATAGGAGAGAATTTATATCAAATGTATCTCATGAGATAAGAACTCCATTAACTTCTATAAAGGGATTTATAGGCGCTATATTAGATGGAGTCATACCAAGGGAAAAGGAGAGTTATTACCTTTCCTTAGCTCAGGATGAAACTCAAAGACTTGCAAGACTTGTAAATGATCTTTTAGACCTTTCTGCAATTGAAGCAGGAGAGCTTAAGCTTAATATAGGTGATGTAAATATAAGTGAAATAATAAGAATCACTATTATAAAATTAGAAAATAAAATAAAAGAAAAAAATTTAAATGTAGAAGTGTATTTAGATGACGATGATTTGCATGTAATAGGCGATAGAGATAGACTTACGCAGGTGGCTACAAATTTGGTAGATAATGCAATAAAGTATTCTAATCAGTCTGGATTAATGCAAGTGAAGACTAAAGTTAAAAATAATAAGGTGCATGTTTCAATTTATAATAGTGGACCACGTATATCTGAAGAGGATATTAAAAATATATGGTCAAGATTTTATAAAGCTGATAAAGCAAGATCTTCTAAAGTTAGTACAGGGTTGGGACTTTCTATTGTGCGAAGTATATTAACTCAATTAGGTGAAGATATTTGGGTTAGAAATAAACCTGATGGAGGAGTAGAATTCACATTTACTTTAAAATTAAATAAACAGTAATATTATGTTATAAAATTGTATGTAAATAGAGGCATATAAAAATATTATATAGTTGGAGGGTGGAACTACAGATGGATGATTATAAATATAATGAAGTAACTGATGTAAACTTTGAAGAGGTAGATTCAAAAAATAGCAATATTAAGTTTAAAAAGAAGAATAGAAACCGCAATCAATTTTTCAAGTCTATAGCAATAATAGTGATTTCAGCTTTATCTGGAGCATTGGGAGGAGCTTATATAGTTCAAAAATATCAAGGTAATCAAAATAACAAAGAAAGTGCTATAACTCAGCAGAATCAAATATCTACTAAACAGATACCTAAAAATGCTATAACAACTGTAGCTGAAACTGTTGGGCCTGCTGTGGTGGGAATAAATAATAAAGGCGAAACCTTTTGGGGAGATATAGAGCAGGGAAGTGGATCAGGTATAATATTTGAACCTAATGGATATATAGTAACAAATTATCATGTTATAAGTGGAGCAAAGAAAGTAACTGTGAAGCTGTCAACTGGTAAGGTTTTTCCAGCTAAGCTAGTGGCTGCAGATAAAAGATCAGATTTAGCAGTCATTAAAATAGATGCAACTAATTTACCAGTTGCAAAATTTGGAGATTCCTCTAAGGTAAGAGTAGGAGATTTAGCTATTGCTATAGGTAATCCATTGGGAGAAGAATTTGCAGGGTCTGTTACATCAGGAATTATAAGTGCATTAAATAGAGAAATGCAATATGATGGAGCTATATATAAGGTGCTACAGACGGATGCTGCAATAAATCCAGGTAATAGTGGAGGAGCTCTTTGTAATGAAAATGGAGAAGTAATAGGAATAAATAGCTTGAAGATAGGATCAGAAGCTAATGCAGAAGGTATGGGATTTGCTATTGCAAGTAATGAAGCTAAATCGATTATTGATTCACTTATGAACTATGGTAAGGTTAAGAGACCGGCGTTAGGTGTAATGGGGCAGGCTGTAAGTTATAAAAATGGCGAGGTTAAAGGATTTTATGTAAGCGAAGTCATAGAAGGTTCAGGAGCTAGCAAGGCAGGAATAAAGCCAACGGATATAATAACAGAAGTAGATAAGACTAAAATTAATTCTTATGAAGATTTAGCAGGTGTATTAGATAATCATAAAATTGGAGATACTATATCAATAAAAATATGGAGAAGTGGCAATACTATAACTAAGAACTTAATTCTTTCAGAAATGTAGGAACAAAACTAATAATTAAATAAAACAGGTGATTATTATAATAAAGAGGCTTTAAGGTCTCTTTATTATTTATTTTACCTAGTGTAATATATTTATTAGCGTATTATTTAAATTATGGAGGAAATAACATGTATCTAATAGTTGGATTAGGAAATCCAGGAAGAGAATATGAACACACAAGGCATAATGTAGGGTTTGATGCTATTGACAAAATAAGCAGTAGGTATAACATAGATTTAAACAGGACAAAATTTAAAGGAATGTATGGAGAAGGATTTTTAAATGGGGAAAAAGTTATTTTGCTAAAACCCCTTACATATATGAATTTAAGTGGAGAAAGCGTTGGAGAAATAGCAAGCTTTTATAAAATAAAAAATGAAAATATAATAATAATATATGATGATGTAGATTTAGAGGTTGGAAGAATTAGAATAAGAAAAAAAGGTAGCTCAGGAGGCCATAATGGTATAAAGAGTATACTTTATCATTTAGGAAATGAAGACTTTACAAGAATAAAATTAGGTGTAGGAAAAGCAGAAAGGGATATGGTTTCACATGTACTTGGAAAATTTCATGTAGAAGATAGAGAAAGAATTGAAGAGGTATTAAGCTGCACTATAGACATAGTAGATGCAATCATTAAAGATGGTGCAGATAGTGCTATGAACAAATATAATAATTTTAAGGCATAGTAGTCATTGAGGTGAAATAAATGAGATTAAAAGGTATAACTAAACCTTTAAAAGATAGTATAGAGTTTAAAAATATAATAAATGGGGTAAATAAAAATAAGTTTCCTATAGCGTTATATGGTGTTTCTGAATCGGCAAGGGCTTATGTGATGAATGGGATATATGATGAAATAGATAAATCTCTTTTGATATTAACTCATAGCGATGTAGAGGCTAAGAATATATATGAGGATTTACTATTATATGTACCTGAAGTATACTATTTTCCAACAAAAGAAATAGTTTTTTATAACATAGATGCAATTTCAGGAGACCTCAGATGGGAACGATTAAAAGTAATAAAAAGTATAATTGACAACAGTAAGAAGGTTATAGTTTCATCTATTGAAGCTATAGCATCTTGCTATATTGATTATGAGCTTTATAAGGAATATACGTATAAGTTTTCGGTAGGGGATGTAATTGATTTTAATGCACTTAGTGAAAAGCTTATACAATGTGGATATGAAAGAGTAGATGTAGTTGATAGCAAAGGTCAATTTTCTATAAGAGGGGGGATAATGGATATATATCCCCCTATTTTAGCAGAGCCTTATAGGATTGAACTCTTTGGAGATGAGATAGATTCTATAAGAAGTTTTAACACAGAATCACAGAGAAGCATTGAAAAAGTACAAAAAATAGAAGTGTTTCCAGCTAAAGAAATTATACTATCTAATGAAAGTATAGATAGAGGGTACAAAAATATAGAAAAAGATTTAAAAGGTATGATAGATACCTTGAAAAGTAAAAATAATAAAGAGGCTGCAGAAAAATTAAGTTCTACAGTAAATCAAAACTTAGAGTTCCTTAAGGAAAGCTGGAATTTTGAAGCTATTGATAGTTATTTACCATATTTCTATGATAGTAGTACATCGTTTTTAAGTTATTTTAGAGATTGGATGATAATAATTGATGATGTGCAAAGATGTGAGGGAAAACTAAATAGTGTATATTTTGAATTTGAAGAAAATTACAAAAGCTTTCTTCAAAGAGGAGATATACTTCCCAAGCAAGGAGAATTACTTATTCCTAAAAATGTGATTTGGAATAGTTTGGAGCAGCATAATGTAATAACTATGAGTTCTATTCCTAAAAGCGTAAAATTACTGCCACCTAAGGCTATAATAAATTTTACTGAAATTACTCTTCATAACTATCAAGGACAAATTGATTTACTAATTGAAGATATAAAAGATAAAAAGCAAAGAGGATATAAAACTATTATACTTTCTGGTACCAGGCCAAGGGGAGAAAGACTCGTAAATACATTAAGAGACAGAGGAATAGACAGTGTATATAAGGATAAGATAGATGAGATTCATAATGGGGAAGTAGTAATTACCTTTGGAAGTCAAATGAAGGGCTATGAGTACCCGACCTTAAGAATATGCATCATTTCAGATAAAGAAGTATTTGGAGAAGCTAAAAAAAGCTTTGCTAAAAGAAGTTCTAAAAGAGGAATAAACAAAATAAAAAGCTTTACGGAGCTTAAGCCTGGAGATTATGTAGTACATGTAAACCATGGAATAGGAGTATATAAGGGAATTAAACAGCTAAATATAGATGGACATACAAAGGATTATTTAGAACTCACTTATTCTGCAGATGATAAATTGTATGTTCCGGTTGATCAATTGGATTTAGTTCAAAAATATGTTGGAGGAGAGGGAAAGGTACCCAAAATTACTAAGCTTGGTGGAAGCGAATGGAGCAAAGCCAAAAGCAAGGCTAAAAAATCTATACAAGAAATAGCTGAGGATTTAGTAAAATTATATGCGTTCCGTTCCACTTTAAAAGGGCATGCTTATTCTAAGGATACAGTTTGGCAAAAACAATTTGAAGAAGAATTCCCATATGAGGAAACTCCAGATCAGGTTACAGCCATTGAAGATATAAAAACAGATATGCAATCAGATAAGGCCATGGACAGACTATTGTGTGGTGATGTAGGGTATGGTAAGACTGAAGTAGCTATAAGAGCAGCATTTAAAGCTGTAATGGATGGTAAACAAGTAGCCTTTTTAGTTCCTACTACTATTCTTGCACAACAACATTATAATAACTTAATACAAAGGTTTTCTGACTTCCCAGTAAGAATAGATATGTTAAGTCGTTTTAGAACTACTGCACAGCAAAAGGAAACCATGAAGGCTGTAAAAGAAGGGAATATAGATATTCTAATTGGAACTCATAGAATACTGCAAAAAGATATTAAATTTAAAGATTTAGGAATTTTAATTATAGATGAGGAGCAAAGGTTTGGAGTAAAGCATAAGGAGAAAATAAAGGAATTTAAAAAGAATGTAGATGTTTTAACGTTAAGTGCAACCCCTATACCTAGAACACTTCATATGTCTTTGGTAGGAGTAAGAGACATAAGTGTAATTGAAACTCCACCAGAAGAAAGGCATCCGATTCAAACTTATGTTGTAGAGTACAATGATCAGTTGATAAGAGACGCAATTTTAAGGGAAGTAAATAGAGGCGGGCAGGTATACTTCGTATATAATAGAGTGGAAACTATAAGTGAGATGGCATCTTATATTTCAAAGTTACTACCTGAGGTAAGAGTAGATGTAGCACATGGACAAATGGATGAAAAGCAGCTCGAGGGAGTCATTATAAACTTTATGAAAAATGAATTTGATGTTTTGGTGGCGACTACAATTATTGAAACAGGTATGGATATTCACAATGTAAACACTATGGTAATATATGATGCTGATAAAATGGGACTATCTCAACTGTATCAATTAAGAGGGAGAGTTGGAAGAAGTAGTAGAATTGCATATTGTTATTTAACTTATAGAAAAGATAAAATACTTACTGAAGTAGCGGAAAAAAGATTGAAAGCTATTAAAGAATTTACTGAATTAGGTTCTGGATTTAAAATTGCTCTAAAGGATTTGGAAATTAGAGGAGCAGGTAATATGATGGGATCTTCTCAACATGGACACATGGCGTCCATAGGATATGATTTATATTGTAGGATGCTTGAAGATACTATAAAACAATTCAAAGGAGAGATAGACAAGGAACCAGTAGATACCACGGTTGAATTAAAAGTAGATGCTTTTATACCTGGAAGTTATATAAATGATCAAACTCAAAAGATAGAGGTATATAAAAAAATAGCAGCTATAAATTCTTATGAAGATATGATTGAGGTACAAGATGAGTTAGAGGATAGATTTTCTAATATACCAAGTTCTGTGAAAAATCTTATTGATATAGCCTATATAAGGTGTATAGCTAAGGAACTGGGAGTAGAAAATATAAAGGAAAGAAAAGATGAAATATTAATTGAGTTTCAGGGCGTAGAAAATCTGACAGGAGATATAAGGGGAAGTATAAAAACAAGATATAATAGAAATATATTGTTTAAGTTTGGAGAAAAACCTATTATAGCATTAAAAACATCACAAATAAAAAACGAAGAAATGCTGCATGATGTGAAAGAATTGATTTTATTTATGAAGGAAATGAAAAATAATAGTTAATTTTCAGTAAAAACAAAATAAATGAAGTAAAAATATTTGCATTATATATCAAAAATTATTATAATGAAAAAAGATTATGAAAAATGGGGGAATAATATAATGAACATAAGAAAAGTAATTACCGCAGCCGTTATAGGTGCTTTTACCTTTACTACTGTAGGATGTAGTATGGTAGAAAAGACACCTGAAGCAATAAAGAAGAGTACTGTAGCTCAAGTGGGTAGTGAAAAAATAACTAGAGGAGAATTAGATGAAAATCCTATTGTATCTGAACAGTTAAATGCATTAAAAGCTCAGTATGGTGAAAACTATGCTACAAATGCAGAGATAAAAGATCAGCTTTTAGCATATAAAAAACAAGTTTTAGATCAAATGATAAAAGAAAAGCTTGTACTTCAACATGCTAAGGACTACAATATTAATCCTGATGATGCTGCCATAAAGGAACAAGTAGATAAAGCAATAAATGATATGATAAAACAAAACTTTGCTAACGATAAAAATAAGTTTGTAGAAGAATTAAAGAAAATAGGGACTACAGAAGAAACTTTAAGAAATTTTTATAAAAAACAAATAGTTATAGAAAAAATAAATCAACAAGTCACTAAAGATGTAAAAGTAGATGATGCTACTGCAAAAAAATATTATGATGAAAATATATATCAATTTCTAAAGAAACCAGCTAAATTTCATGCTTCACACATATTAGTAAATACAGAGGAAGAAGCTAAAAAGGTTAAAGAAAGATTAGATAAGAAAGAAGACTTTGCAAAGGTAGCAAAAGAAGTTTCAATAGATGGAAGCAAGGAAAAGGGTGGAGACTTAGGAGAAATGGAGTATTCTGGTGTAGTTAAGCCTTTTGCGGATGCTGTTGTAAAATTAAATAAAGGTGAAACATCTGGAATAGTAAAAAGTCAATTTGGATATCACATTATAAAGCTTGCAGACAAGGAACCTGTAGAGTTTAAGAGCTTTGATGAAGTTAAGGAACAAGTAAAAAAGGAATTGATTGATGACGAAAAACAAAAGGCTTTTAGTAATAAAATAGAAGAATGGAAGAAATCAGGGAAAGTTGAAACTGAAAAATATGAAAAAAATTTAATATAATTTTTGAAGAAGCATATGTCTTTCTTAAAGTATTTTTATGGGAAAAAGAATTTAAGGAGGATATATGCTTTTTTAATTACAAATGTGTATAAAATTTCATAAATAGAAAGATAATATTAATACAACTTGTATCAAACAAGTATCAATTTAAGGGAGGTAAGGCAGCATGAAAGCTACAGGTATTGTAAGACGTATAGATGACTTGGGAAGAGTAGTTATTCCAAAGGAAATTAGAAGGACATTAAGAATAAGAGAAGGAGATCCATTAGAAATATTTACAGATAGAGAAGGTGGAGTAATACTTAAAAAATATTCCCCTATAGGAGAGCTAAGTGAATTTTCTAAGGGCTATACAGAATCTCTACAACAAGTTATAGGAAATGTAGTTATTATATGTGATAAAGATAGTATTGTTTCTGTAAGTGGAGCTCCTAAAAAGGAATACATAGATAAAAAGATAAGTGAAGAATTAGAAAAAATTATTGAAGAGAGGAAAACAATTTCTCTAGCTGATGCAAGTCAGTTTATACCTTTAAATTCAGATGATGATGTAGAAGGTAGATATACGTCTCAAGTAATTTCACCTATAATAGCTGAAGGAGATGCAATTGGTGCTGTAATTATAGTTTCTAAGGAAGAAGGGAAAAAGTTTGGGGATGTAGAAATAAAATTAGCAGAAACTGCATCATCCTTCTTAGGTAAACAAATGGAACAATAAATGACAAAATATTTTAGTATTGAAATGGCAGCTCGTCTGCCATTTATTATTTTTTGTTCATAAGGGATTATTGACTAATTTAAAATAAAATATTCAATAAAAGTAATAATATTTGTAAAACTTAAATAAATAATAGTTAGAATGATTTCAGAGAGGTTGAGAAGATGAAAACACATTCTTTGTTAAAAGGTACATTTATACTAGCAACTGCAGGGCTTGTAGCAAAGTTTTTGGGTATATTTTTTAGATGGCCACTAATAATGTTAATTGGAGATGAGGGAATAGGGTATTACCAAATGTCTTATCCACTGTATACTTTTTTTATTGCCGTAGCATCTGGAATACCTGTAGCTATTTCTAAATTAATATCAGAAAGAAGAGCAGTACAAGACATGGAAGGAATTATCCAAGTATTTAAAAAGTCAATTTTGGTAATGTTTATAATAGGGGGAGGATTTACAGCTTTTCTTTTAATTTTTTCTAAGAGATTGGTAAATATTTTTGGATGGGAAGCTAAATCATATTATTCGTTATTAGGAATAGCATTAGCACCTATGTTCATTTCATTAATGAGTGCATTTAGGGGCTTTTTCCAAGGACTTCAATATATGACTCCTACTGCATGGTCGCAGCTTATAGAGCAAGTTGGAAGGGTAGTATTTGGAGTAGGACTTGCTATAATACTTTTACCTAAGGGAATAGAATATTCAGCAGGAGGAGCAGCTTTTGGGGCAACAGCAGGAGGAATATTTGGAACTATATATTTATTTTATAAATATACAAAAGTTAGAAAAGAATTAAAAATAGGTAGAGTAAGAAGTAACCTAGAAGTATTAAATAAATTATTATTAACAGCTATACCCATATCTATAGGAGCTACTGTTATAAGTATAATGAGTTTAATTGACTCTTTCTTGGTACCTAGGAAGCTTTTAGAGGCAGGATTAAGCGGAAAGGAAGCGACTATATTATATGGACAATTAACTGGTAAGGCGTTTGTATTAGTTAATGTACCTTTAACAGTATCTATGGGGCTATGCTTAAGCTTGGTACCTATAATAACTGAATGTTTTATACTTAATAGAAGGGGAGAGCTTATAAAAAAGATAGAAACTGCTATGAAATTTTCTATGGTTGTAGCAATACCATCATTTTTAGGTCTTTTTGTTTTAGCAGAACCAATTTTATCATTGGTATTTCCAGGCCATAGTGAGGGGTACCCTATATTAAGGTATTTATCTATTTCAATACCATTTATAGTAATATTTCAAACTTCTACATCTATTTTGCAGGGCGTAGATAAATATAGAGTCCCAGTAATAAATTTGATGGTTGGATGCATCATCAAATTTATAATTACATTTATGTTGGTTCCTATAGCTCATATAAATATATATGGAGCAATTATAGGTACCATAGTAGGATATATCATATCTTCAATTATGAATTTAAGAACTTTAGAAAAGTCTCTAGGCATTAACATAAATTACTATGATATAATAATAAAACCAGCATATGCTTCAGTTTTGATGATAATAGCAGTAATATTTATATATGAAAAAAGTTTTAATATATTTCTTAGCAATGGAATTGCATGTATAATATCAATATTTTCTGGGTTATTAATATATAGTATACTGGTTATAATATTTAAAATAATGAACTATAAGTACGTAAGAGAAAGACTAAGAGGAGACAAAAGGAGAGAATTGTAATGATAAAAATCATAGGATTGGGGCCAGGAGATAAAAGTGCTTTAACTTTAGGAGCGGTAGAAACTTTAAAAAGCGGAGAAAAGATATTTTTAAGAACCTTTAAGCATCCTACTGTGCAATATCTTGATGATATAAACATAGTATATAATACTTTTGATGATAAGTATGAAAATAGTAAAAGTTTTGAAGAAGTTTATAATTCTATAGCAGAAGAACTTATAATAACTCATTCTAAATATAAGCAGATTGTGTATGCTGTACCGGGACATCCATTGGTAGCTGAAAAGTCTGTAAGCATTCTTATAGAAAAGTGTAAAAGTCTTAATATAGAATATGAACTGCTGCCAGCAGTGAGCTTTGTTGATGCCATTATGGAAAGTTTAAAGATAGATCCTATAGAAGGTATTAAAATCATAGATGCATTTGACATAAGTAACCAATTATTAGATAAAAGAAGTGGAATTATAATAACTCAAGTTTATAATAAATTTATAGCTTCTGAAATAAAATTAGCCTTACTGGATTATTATAAAGATGATACAAAAATATATTTTGTAAGGGCGGCAGGAGTAAAGGATTTAGAGATAGTTAGAGAAATTCCTTTGTATGAGTTGGATAGACAAGAGGAGATAGATTATTTAACATCTATATATATTCCTAAAGACTTAAATAATAATAAGGATTTTTACGATTTACTAGAAATTATGAAAACTTTAAGAGGGGAAGATGGATGTCCTTGGGATAGGGAACAGACTCACGAAAGTCTTAAAAAATATCTTATAGAGGAAAGTTATGAAGTTATAGAAGCTATAGAAAATAAAAATGATGATATGTTAATAGAAGAATTAGGAGACGTATTACTTCAAGTTGTGTTCCATGCTGAAATAGGAAATGAAGAAGGATTTTTTAACATAAATGATGTAATACAATCTATATGTAATAAAATGATAGAAAGACATCCACATGTGTTTGGAGAAGCAGATGTAGAGAATTCAAATGAAGTACTCAATAATTGGGATAAAATAAAGAAAAAAGAAAAAGGATTTAAAACCTATACAGAAGAAATGAAGCATATAACAAAAATCTTGCCTGCACTTATAAGAGCTGAAAAAGTCCAAAAAAAAGCTGCTAAGGTAGGCTTTGATTGGGATAAAATAGAGGATGCATTTGAGAAAGTAAAAGAAGAATTTTATGAGGTAAAAGATGTATATAAAAATAATAATAGGGAAAAAATACTAGAAGAAGTTGGAGATTTAATATTTTCTGTAGTAAATGTAGCAAGATTTCTTGACATAGACCCTGAGTTTGCATTAAATTATACTATAGATAAGTTTATTAATCGTTTTAATCATATCGAACAAACGGCGATTAATAAAAGTTTAAAATTAGAAAACATGACATTGCAGGAAATGGATTTATTATGGGAGGAAGCAAAAACACAAAAATAGCTTTTTCTTAAAAAACTGCAATAAAAAGAAGGAATTTTCAAATCAACGAAGAATATGCTACTTTATAGCATACTCATATTTAAGGAGGTAAACAAAGGTGAACAAATCAGAATTAATTACAAGCATGGCTGAAAAATCTAAACTAACTAAAAAGGACGCAGAGGTTGCTTTAAAGGCATTTATAGAAAGTGTTGAAGAAGCTCTAGAAAAAGGTGAAAAGGTTCAGTTAGTAGGATTTGGAACTTTTGAAACAAGAGAAAGAGCAGCAAGAGTTGGTAGAAACCCAAAAACTAAAGAAGAAATACAGATACCTGAATCAACAGTTCCAGTATTTAAAGCTGGTAAAGAATTTAAAGATAAAGTTAATAAATAATAAACATTTTATATTCATAAAAACCTGGGTGAAAATCTAGGTTTTTTACATTATTGGAGGAGAGTAAGTGAGGTTAGATAAATATTTAAAGGTTTCAAGAATAATAAAAAGAAGAACTGTTGCAAAAGAAGCTTGTGAAAATGGAAGGGTATACATAAATAATAAAGTTGCCAAGCCTGGTACAGATATAAAGGAAAATGATATTATAGAAATAAAGTATGCAGATAAATCTTTGAAGGCTCGTATAATTAATGTTGTAGAACATGTAAGTAAGGAAAATGCTAAAAATATGTATGAAATTATAGCTGGAGAAGAAGATATAGAAGAATAATGAGAGTCAATAAAAATAAGGTATAGAATGTATTTGTATATTCTATACCTTATTTTTGTACTATAAAATCAAAAAAAAGCATATATAATATTATAAAAGTTGGAGGTGAATTCTATGGAGAAAAAGGAAATTAAGATAGAGGGAAAAAGCAGTTTAAATTTAGAGAATAGAAAAAGATTAACCTTAAGTGGTATAGTAGAGGTTGTGAGCTTTAATGAAGATCAGATAATACTAAATACATCACTTGGGACTTTAAATATAAAAGGGGAAGGATTAAAGATGAATAAGCTAGATGTACAAAATGGAGATGTTATTATAAATGGTATAGTAAATTCCTGTGTATATGTGAATAAAGAAAATAAAAAGGAAAAAGAAAAATTACTTTCAAAACTATTTAAGTAGAGGTAGTATATGTTAATTTCTATTAGTCATCAATTAAAGCTAGTGATATTCAGTTTTCTTTCGGGGGTTCTGACAGGGATACTATTTGATGTTTATAGAATAATAAGGGGATTTGAAGGAACTAATAAAATACTAACATTCATAGAAGACATGCTATTTTGGATATTCTCAAGTGTAGTAGTCTTTATATTTTTACTATTTACGAATTACGCATATATAGGATTTTACGTCTATTTATTAATAGCACTGGGTATATATGTATATTTAAAGCTTTTAAGTAAAGTAATTTTAGCTATAGAATACAAAATACTAAAAAATATGGGTAAACTTATAAGAATTTCTAAAAACATCCTATTGTTTCCTATTGATTTTTTGTTGTACACTATTAAAAGAAAAAAATAATATTAAATTATAAAATTTACTTGAAGAAACATTAAAATCACATTAGAATATAATAAAGGGATAAAATATAATTAAGAAAGGAATTATTTTTTATCTATGAAGAAGAATGTGAATTTTAAAAAGGTAGTATTTTTTCTTTTGCTTATATATGCAGGTTATATTTTTGTAAATCAACAAATTATAATAGGCAATATAAAGAAACAAGTTATTCAAAGAAAAACCGAACTTGAAAATCTACAGGAAAAAAATCAAAAGCTCCAAGATGAGGTTAAAATGTCAAAGAGTGATTCATATATTGAAAAGCTGGCAAGAGAAAAACTAAACCTCATAAAAGAAGGAGAAATTCCTGTAATAAGCAACAAATAGTTATATTTTAAATTTATTATACATTTATTTTAAGGAGGAATTTTTTTAATATGACCTTAAAGGCAGGAAACATACTAGAGGGTACAGTGGTAAACATTACTAATTTTGGTGCTTTTGTTGAAATTGAAGGCAAAACTGGATTGGTGCATATATCTGAGGTTTCAGATAGTTATGTAAAAGATATCAGAAGTCATCTAAAAGAAAAAGATACAGTTAAAGTTAAAGTAATTTCTGTAGATGAAAGTGGTAAAATAAGTTTATCAATAAAGCAGGCGACACCACAAAGAAAGTCAATGAAGCCTATGGAAATTGATTGGCAAAGAGAAAAGGAAAAGCCATCACCTAAGGATTTTGAAGACAGAATGATGAGATTCTTAAAGGATAGTGAAGAAAGACTTCAAGATGTAAAAAAGAATCAGGATTCAAGAAGTAGAGGATACAGAAAGAGTTCGAGTTAGTAGTAAATTAGAGGCTTTATAGCCTCTTTTATATTTTTTTAAAAAAAGTGTTGACATATGTAAAAGCGTAAGATATAATAATTTATGTCGTGAGACGGCAAAAGCTTATGTGCCGAAGTGGCGGAACTGGCAGACGCACAGGACTTAAAATCCTGCGGGCCTAACAGCCCGTACCGGTTCGATTCCGGTCTTCGGCACCAAATAACGCGGGGTGGAGCAGTTGGTAGCT